>CAJTPO010000038.1:0-28736 GCA_910578115.1 uncultured Lachnospiraceae bacterium
GTATACAACCGCTGATAAAAAATAAAAAAACTTACACATTTAACTTGACAAACCCAGGAAAGGAACCGGGCACTTTTTCAGGTTGTTATCTTCTTCATGGAGAACATCATCAATTCCATTTCTAATTCGACTTAACTTCCTTCCACAGCTCATTGTAGAGGGCGTCTCCGTCTTCACCCAGATATACGAATGTTTCCAGGTTATTGTATTTGGACAGGTCGGGGAAGGCGATCTCGGAGTTGCGGATTTCTTCATCTTCGATCAGCTCTCTTGCGGCATCGTTGGGCGTAGAGTAGGTGATGTACTCGAAATTCTTGACAGCGATATCGCCGCGGCACATAAAGTCGATAAATTTCTCGGCATTTTCCTTGTTGGGGGCATCTTTCAAAATGACCCAGGAATCGATCCACACATTGGTGCCTTCCTCGGGGATAACGTACTCCAGATCAGGATTTTCGCGCTGGGTATAGATGGCCTCACCGGAATAGATCACGCCGATCGCGGCTTCGTTTCCGATCATCTTGTCGCGCACCTGGTCGATCACGTAGGCCTGTACCAACGGTTTTTGTTCGATCAGGGAATTTTTTGCCGTCTCCAGTTCCTGCGGATCGGTGGTATTCATGGAAAAGCCGTTTAATTTCTCAGCCACCATGAAAGCATCCCGCACGGAATCCTGCATCAGGATGTTGTCGGCATATTTTTCATCCCACAGCTGCGCCCAGCTTGTGATCGGTTCCTCCACCATGGTCTTGTTGTAGAGGATGCCCACCGTACCCCAGCAGTAGGGCACTGCATATTTATTTTCCGGATCGAATCCTTTGGACTGCTCATAATATTGTGCGCCGATGTTCTTTTTCGCATTGGGAATGTTGTCAAAGTTGATTTCGGCCAGCATATCATTGGCGATCATCTTGCTGATCATATAGTCGGAGGGGCATACCACATCATAGGAAGACGCGCCGGACTCCACCTTCGGATACATGATCTCGTTGGTTTCGAATTCGTCGTAGACAACTTCGATCCCGGTCTCTTCCTCAAACATTTCGATAGTCTCCGGGTCGATATATTCTCCCCAGTTATAGACGATCACCTGGCCGCTTTTTCCGCCGCCGGAGGAACCGCAACCAGCCATTCCGGCTGCTGCCAGCAGCATGATACCGCCAAGCAGCGCTTTGTTTCTGGTTCTCACATTTCTATGTCTCATGTCTTTTATTCTCCTTTTACATTGTGTTGTTTGGTGTTGCTATGGTTAACGATATTAGAAATTTCGTTTATTATACTTGTTATGTCGTTAACGATAGCAGAAGTAAATGATGATCAGAACCGCACGGCCTGTTTTTTATCTGTCCCGGGGGACTGTTTGTCCGGCGCTGCATTTACAAGCAGCAGCAGTACCAGCACAGACAGGAAGATGATCGTAGACAGCGCATACATCTCCGGCTTGATCCCTTTTCGCACTTCCGTATAGATCTTGGTAGACAGGGTGTCCACGCCGGCTCCTTTCGTAAAGTGGGTGATGATAAAGTCATCCAGCGACATGGTAAAGGCCATCAGGAAGCCGGACAGGATACCGGGCAGAAGATCCGGGAATACCACCCTGCGAAAAGCGTTAAACGGGGAAGCCCCCAGATCCAGCGCTGCCTCATAGATACTGGGATTGAGCTGCTTCATGCGCGGCATCACACTGAGGATCACGTAAGGAATGTTGAAAGTGATATGCGCAAGCAGGATCGTCCCAAACCCGAACCGTAAGCCGAAGCTGATAAAAAGCAGCATCAGGGAGATACCCGTCACGATATCCGCATTCAGCATCGGAATATTGGTGATACCCATCATAACAGTGCGTGTCCGTTTCTTCATATGATTCATGGCGATACAGGCGACGGTGCCGATCACCGTGGCGATCACGGAGGAGAGCAGTGCGATCAGCAGCGTGTTCCCCAGCGCTTTTAAAATATCATCATTGTGTATCAGCCGGGCATACCATTTGAAGGTAAAGCCGCCCCATTTGGCCCTGGTCTTACTGGCGTTAAAGGACAGCACCATCAGCGTGGCGATGGGAGCGTACAGGAAGAGGAAGATCAGGGCGATATATATTTTTTTTGCAGTATTTTTCATAACATCGATCCCTCCCCGTCTTTGTCAAATACGGCGGATGCGATCATATTTAAGATAATGAAGAGCATCAGCACGATGGAAAGGCCGCTGCCCAGATGCCAGTTGGAGGCCTGTGTAAATTCCTGGTCGATGACGTTGCCGATCAGCAGGATTTTACTGCCGCCCAGCAGGGAACTGATGACGAAGGTAGTCAGCGCCGGAACAAAGACCATGGAAATACCGCTGATGATACCGGGCACGGAGAGGGGCAGTATAATACGGAAAAAAGTATGTACGTTGTCTGCGCCCAGATCCCTGGCGGCGTTGATCACATTCTCGTCGATCTTGGACAGTGCGTTGTATAAAGGCAGTACCATAAAGGGCAGGAAGTTATAGACCATGCCCAGGATAATGGCGTAAGGCGTATTGATGATATTGATATTCGGCAGGTGAAGGAAGGTGAGGATATTGTTGATCACCCCGTTTTTTTCCAGTAAGGTCTGCCAGGCAAGGGTGCGCAGCAGAAAGTTCATCCACATCGGCAGTATGAATATCAATATGATAAAACTGTGCTGGCTCACTTTCATATTTGCCAGGATCATGGCCAGCGGGTAGGCCAGCAGGAAACAGAGCAGCGTGCTGATCAAAGACAGCAGGATGGAAAGGCGCAGTGCCTTGGCATGTTCCGCCGTCGCGATGGCCGTGATGTTTTCCAGCGTGAAGGCGCCGGTCTTATCCGTCAGTCCGTAGTAGAAGATCATGCAGAGCGGAATGATGATAAAGACCACCGACCAGAGTGTGTAGGGCGCAGAGAGCCATTTGTTCTTAGATGTCAATTATCACCGCCTCCTCGTCTTCAGATTCCGGTTTGTTCATGATCTGGATGTTGTAGGGATCGACCCGGATGCCGACCTTTTCCCCTACCGGGTGCAGTGCCGTGGAATGTACCAGCCACTCAAAGCCGCCCGCCATGACTTCCATTTCATAGTGCACGCCCTTGAAGATCAGATGGGTCACCTCGCCTGTCAGCGTACCCTGTGCGGGAGCGACAAGCTCCACATCTTCCGGCCGGATCACCACATCCACCGGCTTGTTATGTCCGAATCCCGTATCCACGCAGGCGAAACGGGTGCCGAGAATGCTGACCAGCTTATCCTCGATCATGGTCGCGGGAATGATATTGCTGTCTCCGATAAAGTCCGCCACGAAGGCATTCTCCGGCTCATTGTAGATGGATTCCGGGGAACCGATCTGCTGGATGTAGCCCTGGTTCATGACGACGATGGTGTCGGACATGGTCAGCGCTTCTTCCTGATCGTGGGTGACATAGACGAAGGTGATGCCCAGCTCGTTTTTCATGCGGATCAGTTCGTACTGCATTTCCTGGCGCAGTTTCAGGTCAAGCGCGCCCAGAGGCTCGTCCAGAAGCAGGACGCGTGGTTCATTGACAATGGCGCGGGCGATGGCGATTCGCTGTTGCTGGCCGCCGCTTAAGGAATCCGGCATCCGGTTCTCGTAGCCCTCCAGATTGACCAGTTTCAGGGCGTAACGTATCTTATCTGCTATGTAGTCTTTGGACTTCTTCCTGATCTTTAAGCCGAAAGCTATGTTCTCGGCGATGTTCATATGGGTAAAAAGGGCGTACTTCTGAAATACGGTGTTTAGAGGCCGCAGGTTCGGCGGAAGTTTCGTAATGTCTCGTCCGTCGAAAATGACACTGCCGGTGTCCGGGGTGGCGAACCCGCCCAGAATGCGCAGGGTAGTGGTCTTGCCGCAGCCGCTGGGCCCAAGCAGGGTGACGAATTCATTCTCGTGGATGGTCAGATTCAGTTCGTCTAAGACCATCTGTCCGTCAAAGGATTTGGAAATGCTGTTTAAGTGGATCAATTCTTTGGACATGGACGAATCCTCCGTATTTTCTGTTTCGTATTTTGTATTCTCTACTCTATTCGCTGTTCTCCGATTGGTGCTTTTGCTGCGTGTTCCGGCAGCGTTTCCTGACTTATCTGTGCAGGTCGGGAATCAGTGAGCGGACCGGATCGAACGGCTCTAAAAATTCGGTGGCGTGCTGATCCAGAGGAAGACGGCGCCGCTCCTGCCGCCGGCTTTGATGTAGTGCTCCGAGTTGGCCGTGTAGTAAAAGGCTTCCCCCTTCTTCGCCTTCATGCTGCGGTTCCCGATGACGATGGTGATCGTGCCGGACAGCACATAGCCGAATTCCTCCCCTTCGTGGGGTTGGTCGGGATAGGTGGAACCGCCGGGATCCAACGTCACGCGGATGGGTTCCATCATGTTCTTCTGTGCGTTGGGAATGATCCATTCCACCTTGTTGTGAAGTTCCGTGTCGGTCTTTTCGAAGAAGTCCTCGTTGTGGAAGACGATCTGCTCATCGTCGTCGTCGCTGAAGAAATTTTTCAGGTTTGTGCCGAGGCACTGTAAAATATCGACCAGGGTGGCGATGGAAGGAGAGGTCAGGTCGTTTTCCAGCTGGCTGATAAAGCCCTTGGACAGTTCGCAGCGGTCCGCCAGTTCCTCCTGAGTCAGTCCCTTCTGGTTTCGCAGTTCTCTGATCTTATTGCCGATCTCCATTCGGCCGGAATTGTTATCCATAATGATATCTTTCTCTTTTCTGTCTCTTTCTGTGTATGCCTGCCACTTTGCGGATTGTGCAGAGGACAGGGTTTCCAGGCTGCAGCGTCTGCCGGCCAGCGGCCTTTTGCTCAGTCATAATAAACTCAAAGTTTACTAAAACTAAACAGACGCTGAATCTCATTATACAAAAAAGAAGTGCCATGTCAATGGGTTTTCAAAAATAAAATCATTTTTTGTGAAAATGATTAACATAGCCTGAGATTTGTGATAAAATTTAGTAGCATGAAAACTTCTCAGGCAGAACTTTAAGGACTACTGGTATGAGTCACGCTGATTACCGTGGGTCATACTACGCATGTGCCTCGGAATTCAGGCAGGAAGTGTAAGAGAACGATACTCAAAGAAAGGCATGGTTTGAATATGAGTCAGGAGAAATATGTGGCATACGTTTCCACTTACACCGTGGGTAAGGTGGAGAAATACGGCATTAAGATTTATGATGTGGATATGGAAAGGGGGAGGCTGACAGAGAAAAATCAGGTCAGGATCACCAATTCTTCCTATATCACCATTTCCCACAACAAGAAATTTCTGTATTCCATTACCGATTTTGGTGTAGAGGCATACAGGATCCTGCCCAGCGGTGATCTGGAAGTTCTGAATGCCAGCAGCATTAATGGAATGCGTGGCTGCTATCTGTCTACGGATTATGAGGATAGATTCCTGTTTGTGGGAGGGTATCATGACGGGAAGATCACTGTGCTCAGACTGAGGGAGGACGGCGGCGTCGGAGATATTACGGATGAGATCTATCACAAGGGCCTTGGCAGCATAGCAGAGCGGAATTTCAGACCTCATGTCAACTGTGTGAAGATGACAAGAGATAATCATTACCTGTGTGCGGCTGATTTAGGGCTGGATCATGTTAATGTATATCGTCTTGACCATAAGAATGGTAAGCTGCGTCCTATCGATATGGTGAGAAGTGAGCAGGAGTCGGCTCCGCGCCATCTGAAGTTTTCCAAGGACGGCCGGTATATGTATATCGTGCATGAGCTGAAGAACTATATTGAAGTTTATACGTATGAAGAGGTGGATGGCAATCCTGAGTTTGAGAAGATTCAGACGATTTCCACGCTGAATGATTATCATGCCGGAGGTTCTGCCGCCAGTGCGTTGAATATTTCGGAAGATTTTCAGTATCTGGTAAGTTCCAACGCCGGGGATAACAGTACGATAGTTTATCGGATCGATCCGGAGACAGGAATGCTCTCGAAGCTTCTTTGTCTGCCGATCAGCGGCGATTATCCGAAGGATGCGAACCTTTTCCCGGACAACAGGCATCTGGTATCCCTGAATCATGAGTCGGATACGATGACTTTCTTTACGGTGGATCTGGAGAACGGACTGCTTATCATGAACGGCAGAGAGGTGCAGGTGAATCAGCCCAACTGCATTATTTTCCACAAAATTGAAGAAGGAACCGAATAGATGAGCTTCCTCCTGCATATACATTTACCAGTATAAGCAGGAGGATTTTTTATATGGATTTCTTACAGAATAATACATATGACCTGTATAAAGATATACAGCTCCGCACAGGAGGAGAAATCTATCTGGGCGTGGTAGGACCGGTGAGAACGGGAAAATCGACATTCATCAAGCGGTTTATGAATCTGCTGGTGCTGCCATTTATGGAGGATGAGAATGAGAAAGAGCGGGCCCAGGATGAGATGCCCCAGAGTGCGGGCGGCAGGACGGTCACCACGACAGAACCGAAATTTATTCCCAAGGAGGCGGCGCATATCAGGCTGGGCACGGATATTGATGTGGATATCCGGCTGATTGACTGTGTGGGCTATATGGTGGAAGGGGCCACCGGCCATATGGAAGAGGATGTGGAGCGTATGGTGAAGACGCCCTGGTCTGCGGAGGAAATTCCCTTTACGAGGGCGGCGGAGATCGGCACCCGCAAGGTGATCAAAGATCATTCCACGATTGGTATAGTGGTGACCTGCGACGGTTCTTTTGGCGACCTTGGGAGGGACAGTTTTCTGGAGGCTGAGGCGCGCACGATCACAGAACTGCAGGCGCTTGGGAAACCTTTCATCGTGCTGCTCAATTCCGCGAAGCCTTATGCGGAGGATACCAGGATGCTGGCAGATGAGATCAGCGAGAAGTATCAGGTGACCGTGATGCCGGTCAACTGTGAGCAGTTAAAGCGGGAGGATATCAACCATATCATGGAAAATATTCTCTATGAGTTTCCGCTTACGATGATCGAATTCTACATGCCCAAGTGGGTGGAAATGCTGCCTTATGACCACAAGATGAAACAGGATATCATCGCCCGGATCAAGAACCTGATGAGCAGCCTGAGCAATATCCGGGATATCACTTCGGGGAGCTTTATGCCGGAGAGTGAATATATCAAGAAGTGTAAGCTGGACGGCATCAATATGTCCGACGGCAGCGTGAAGATCCTGTTGGATGTGGACGATTCCTATTACTATGAGATGATCAGCGACCTGGTGGGAGAGACGGTTGGGAGCGAATATCAGATGCTTGCCATGTTAAAAGAGATGGCGAAGATGAAGCGGGAGTATGTGAAGGTGCTCCATGCGCTGGAATCGGTGCGCTATAAGGGATACGGCGTCGTGATGCCGGACCGCGAGGAGATCATGCTGGAGCGGCCGGAGCTGATCAGACAGGGCAATAAGTTCGGCGTGAAGATCAAGGCGGAGAGTCCCAGCATCCATATGATCAAGGCCAGCATCGAGACGGAGATATCCCCTATTGTGGGTACGGAAGAACAGGCCAGGGATCTGATCCAGTTTATCTCGGATACGGAGACCAGCGAAGAAGGCATCTGGGAGACGAATATCTTCGGCAAAACGGTAGAACAGCTGGTAAATGACGGTATCACGGGCAAAATCTCCATGATCAATGAGGAAAGCCAGGTGAAACTGCAGGAGACCATGCAGAAGATCGTGAATGACTGCAACGGCGGGATGGTGTGTATTATCATTTGATGAAGATTTTCCTGTGGGACGGTTGAAAGGCCGGAAGAGGGAAGGAATCGATCTGTTATGAGAGCGGGACAGGAGACTGTATCCTGCTCTTATTTTATGCGGATAAAAACAGATACAGTATTTACGGCGGCACGCAATAGTGTTAAAATATAAAACATCAGAACAGACAGGAAGCGCTTTGAAGGAGAAATGCTTTTGGATATCGGGACATTTCAGACATTACTGCAGATCGGTGAAAATGTAGCCATAGAATTTAAACGATGTGGAAGTGGAATAGAATCGGATACCTATGAAAGTGTCTGTTCTTTTTTGAACCGTTTTGGCGGAGATCTGTTTCTGGGTGTGTTGGATGATGGAACGGTGAGCGGAGTTCCAGCCGGTGCAGCACAGGATCTGGTGAAGAATTTTATCAGCGTGATCAGTAATCCGGCCTGTTTTACACCGACAGTCTATCTTGTGCCGGAACTGCTGGTGTACGAAGGCAGGACGGTGATTCATATCCATGTACCGCCTGGTGCAGAGGTTCACAGCTATAAGAAGATCGTTTACGATCGTATAGAGGATGCGGACGTAAAGCTGACGGGTACGGCGCAGATTGCCCAGCTGTACATTCGCAAACAGACTGTCTATACAGAGAAAAAGATTTATCCCTATGTTACAAAAGAGGATCTGCGGATGGATATGCTGCCGAAGATCAGGCAGATGGCTGTAAATCATGCAGGTGGGAAACATCCGTGGGAGAGTCTTTCTGATGACGATTTTTTTAAAAGTGCAGGTCTGTACGGAGTGGATCTGGTTACTGGTGAGAGAGGTTTTAATCTGGCGGCTGTTTTGCTGCTGGGGAAAGACGAAGTGATCTTAAATGCGTGTCCGGCTTACGAGACGGACGCTCTTGTCCGGAAAGTGAACGTAGACAGATATGATGACCGTGAAGTAATCAGGACTAATTTGATTGAGAGCTTTGATCTGCTTATGGAATTTGGCAGGAAGCATCTGCCGGACAAGTTTTTTCTGGAGGATACCGACAGGATAAGTCTGCGTAATATCCTTGTCAGGGAGATGGCGGGCAATACTTTGATGCATCGGGAATTTACAAGCAGCTACGCTGCCAAATTTGTGATCAGGCAGGATCAGATGTATGTGGAGAATGGAAATCGTGCGGCAAGGGAAGGGATTATCACGCCGGACAATCTGGAGCCAAACCCGAAGAATCCGATCATCGCTTCTTTTTTCAGGACAATCGGAAGAGCAGACCGTTTGGGATCTGGTGTCAGAAATCTGTTTAAGTACAGCAAATATTATTCCGGACAGGAACCTGAGTTTTGTGAAGGAGATGTATTTCGTATCATTGTGCCGTTAAATGATGATTATTCTTTTGATTATGTTACAGATGCGGCAAATATAATGAAAGAAGAGACCCAAGTTAAGACCCAAGTTAAGACCCAAGTTAAGACCCAAGTTAAGACCCAAGTTAAGAGCCAAGTTACTGTTCGTGAGAAAATATTATTTTATTGTGAAGAACCGAGGAAAAAATCTGAGATCGCAGAATACTGCGGTTTTAAAGGAATGAAAAATTTTACCAGAAATTACTTAAAGCCGCTGCTGGAAGCGGGAGAGATCACAATGACGCTTCCGGACAAACCGAACAGCCGGAATCAGAAATATGTCGTTACGCACAAAACACCAGCAAAGATTTCACACCAAAGTGAATGAAAAATAAATAACATGCAAAGAAAGGCGGTAAACAAATGAATCCAGTATACGAAAAATTATTAAAATGCTATGAGTGCTACAAGGCAAAGATTGACTTTGAACCCAGTGTGGCGGTAGTGCTGGGATCGGGGCTTGGCAATTTCGCAAAGACCGTGGATGTGAAGGCGGAGCTTCCCTACAGTGAGATCGAAGGGTTTCCGGTATCTACGGTGCCGGGACATGCGGGTAAGTTTATTTTCGGGTATATCAACGAGGTGCCCGTGGTGCTGATGCAGGGGCGTGTCCACTACTATGAGGGATATCCGATCACGGATGTGGTGCTGCCTACCCGTCTGATGAAGATGATGGGGGCGAAGGTATTGTTCCTGACCAATGCTTCCGGCGGTATCAACCCTGCTTTCCATGCGGGCAGTCTGATGCTGCTGAAAGATCATGTCTCCATCTTCGCACCGAATCCGTTGATTGGAGCCAATATCGAGGAGCTGGGAACGAGATTCCCGGATATGTCCCACGTCTACGACGAGGAACTGCAGGAGATCATCAGAAGCACGGCAAAAGAAAACGATATCGAGTTGTTTGAGGGGATCTATGCCCAGCTGACGGGGCCTTCTTTCGAGTCTCCGGCGGAGATCCAGCTGCTGCATAAGCTGGGCGTGAGCGCAGTGGGCATGAGCACGGTCGTGGAGGCGATCGCTGCCAACCATATGGGCATGAAGATCTGTGGCGTATCCTGTGTTAGCAATCTGGCGGCGGGCATGAACAGTGCACCTTTGACGCATGAGGAAGTACAGGAGGCGGCCAACGCGGTGGCACCGAAGTTTGAGAAGCTGCTGGTGGAGTCGATCACGAAGTTTCGGGAACTGATTTAATTTGAGATCCTGCGGCATGTGTACATGGAAGCAGAATGGAGTATGTGGTGACAATGATGCATAAGGAGAGTATTCAGGCGTCTTTGTACAAAGAACCGGTGTATACAGTTATGCAGAATGGAGGAAAAGACAGATGAATTACAGATTTTATAATGCGCGTATCCTGACAATGGAGACGGACAGGCTGATCACAGGCGAATTATGGGTGCAGGACGGAAAGATTCTGTATGTCGGTGACGGCAGCGATACGGACGGTGTCTGTGCCGGCGGCCAGGGTGCAGAGGATGGTCAGAGCAGATGGGACAGGGAGATTGACTGCGAAGGTAATCTGCTGATGCCCGGTTTCAAGAATGCCCATACCCATTCCGGTATGACGCTTCTGCGTTCTTATGCGGACGACCTGCCGCTGCAGGACTGGCTGTTCAAGCAGGTCTTTCCCATAGAGGATAAGATGGACGGGGAGATGATCTATCACCTGACGAAGCTGGCGGTATTGGAGTATCTGACCAGCGGTATCACATCCATCTTTGATATGTATCTGACGCCGGAGACGACGGCAAAGGCCTGCGTGGATATGGGAATGCGCTGCGTACAGGTCAGCGGAACGAGCGGGCAGACGGATTTTGAGCCGTCCCTGGAACTGTTGGAGCAGCGCTATCAGGCGTTGAACCATGACGATCCGCTGCTCAGTTATTTTATCGGATTTCATGCGGAGTATACCTGTTCCAGAGAGCTGATGGAACGGGTGGCACAGATCGCACATAAGTATAAGGCTCCGGTATACACTCATCTGGCGGAGACGAAGGCGGAGGTGGAAGGCTGCCGGGAACGCCACAGTATGTCTCCGGCAAAACTGCTTGACACGATCGGCATGTTCGATTACGGCGGCGGCGGTTATCACTGTGTCTGGATGGACGAAGAGGATATGGAGATCTTCCGCAGACGCGGGCTCAGTGTGGTGACCAACCCGGGCTCCAACACCAAACTCGCCAGCGGCATCGCGCCGATCTCTGCTTATCTGAAAAAGGGGATCAACGTAGCCATCGGTACGGACGGGCCGGCCAGCAACAACTGCCTTGATATGTTCCGGGAGATGTTTCTGGTGACGGGGCTTGCCAAGCTGCGGGAGGAGGACGCCTCTGCCGTAGATGCCTGGGAAGTGCTCAAGATGGCCACGGTGAACGGCGCCAAAGCGATGTATCTGCCGGATACCGATGTGCTGGCACCGGGCAAGGCGGCGGATATCATCATGATCGACCTGCATCAGCCCAACATGCAGCCCATCAACAATATCCCCAAGAATCTGGTCTACAGCGGCAGCAAGCAGAACGTGAAGATGACCATGATCCAGGGACGGATCCTGTATGAGAACGGCATTTTCACGGATGCCTATGATGTGGAGGAAATCTATAGAAAGGCAAACGAGATCATAGACAGTCTGCGATAGTATCACAGAGTTGTGACAGCAGGCGAAGCCGGTGCATTCAGCACAGGTTCCGCCTGACAGGTTGCCTTTGAAATCAGGAAGTGCATATGGATGGTTTAGTGTTGGCGGGTATGATCCTGTTTTTGATCGTGCTCATCATGGGAAAGGAATATATCAACAGCAGGTCTTTTCACAGGCATAACCTGCAGAGGATCTTCGAAAGCTACGGTATGCCTTCCGAGCGGGTTTACAAGACGGGGGAGCTTGAGCATATCCAGCAATATTATCTCAGGCATCCCGGGAAGAACCAGCTGGACGATATCACATGGAACGATCTGAATATGGACAGCCTTTATCAGCAGATCAATGTCTCCTGCAGCGCTGCGGGGGACGAATATCTGTATTACAGGCTGCGGACGCCGCTTGACAGGCGGGAAGAGCTGGAGCAATGGGAGTCCAGGATCGGCTTTTTTATGGAGCATGAGGAAGCGCGGCGTCAGGTGCAGGGCCTGTTCTATCAACTGGGGAGAATGGGACGCTATTCGCTGCATGAGTATATCGAGAATCTGGATATTCTGGGCGAGCGGAAGAACGGTAAATATATTCTGTACAATGTGACTTTATTTTTGTGCATCGGGAGCATGTTTGCGTCGCCGCCGCTGGGAATCGGCGCGCTGCTTTTGGTGGTGTGCCACAACCTGATCGGCTATTTCAGGGAGTACAAACAGATCGAGCCGTATATCACCAGCTTCCGCTATATCAAGAGGATGCTGGATGCGGCGGAGAAGATGGGACACATGAAGATCACAGGGATTGCCGGGGAATCGGAGCGCCTGCTTGCCTGCCATGAGAAGATGAAGAGCTTTATCCGCAATGCCTATCTGTTGGTCTATGTGGAGAAGGGGAACGGCGATCCGCTCAGTCTTATTCTGGACTATGTGCGTATGGTTTTTTATCTGGATCTGATCCAGTTTAACAATGCGCTGCATGCGGTGCGGGGGCATCTGGAGGAGATCGACGAGATGGTGACGCTGCTGGGTAAGATTGAGACGGCAGTGGTGATCGGTTCCTACAGGAACAGTCTGCCGGAATACTGCCTGCCAACGCTTCGTTTTGAGGAGGATGCGGAACGGCGTATGGTGATCGAACAGCTCTACCATCCCTTACTGTCAGATCCGGTGAAGAATTCCATTGATACGCGAAAAGGGGTTCTGCTGACCGGTTCCAATGCCTCCGGTAAATCCACTTTTCTGCGTGCCGTGGCGTTAAGCGCCGTGCTGGCGCAGACTATTCTCACCTGTCCGGCGAGGCGCTATGAGGCGCCGGTGTTCCGGATCTATTCGTCCATGTCCTTAAAGGACGATCTGATCAGCGGACAGAGTTATTATATGGTAGAGATCAGAGCGGTCAAACGGATCCTTGACCAGGTGAGACTGGCCGGGGAAGAGCACGGCTGCGTGCTCTGTTTTGTGGATGAGGTGCTGCGGGGCACCAATACGGTGGAAAGGATCGCGGCCTCCACACAGATCATGAAGATGCTCTCGGCGGGACATGTGATCTGCTTTGCGGCGACCCATGATGTGGAACTGACCAGGCTTTTGGCAGAGGAATACGAAAACTATCATTTCGAGGAGCGGATCGAGGAGGACGATGTGTTCTTCCCGTACACGCTGATGCCGGGACCGGCCACCACGCGGAATGCCATTGCACTGCTCAGGGTGCTGGGATATGATGACGGGATCATTACGGAAGCGGAAGCCATGGCGGGACATTTTCTGGCGGAAGGAAACTGGAACCGGAATGAGAAGTAAAGAGGAGGACACAGACCTGAATGAAAGTAACGATCTACACTGACGGCTCGGCCCGCGGCAACCCGGAGGGGCCGGGCGGTTACGGGACGGTGCTGCAGTATATTGACCCGAAGGGGACGCTGCATGAGCGGGAGTACTCGGCGGGGTATAAGAAGACCACCAACAACCGCATGGAGCTGATGGCGGCGATCGTGGGGCTGGAAGCGTTGACGAAGCCCTGCGAGGTCACACTGGTCTCGGATTCCAAATATGTGACGGATGCCTTCAACCAGCACTGGATCGACGGATGGATCCGGAAGAACTGGAAGACGGCGGGCAACAAGCCGGTCAAGAATATTGATCTGTGGGAACGGCTTCTGCAGGCGAAAAAGCCGCATCAGGTGACATTTCGCTGGGTAAAGGGGCACGACGGCCATCCGGAGAACGAACGCTGCGACAAATTGGCCACAACTGCGGCGGATGGCACAGACTTACTTGACGATACCTTCTGATTGGTGGTATCATAGATATGGTTTTTGAAGAAAGACATTTTATTACGTAACATGATGGGAAGGGGATAACAGATGACGAATTTGATCTTGTTTGTAAACGCTTTTTTATCTTACTTATTGGTGTTTGTATTTATTGTGGCAGTGGTGGTCGTAGCATGTGTGATCGGTGTGAAATGGAGAAAGAGCAAAGATGCCAAAGCTGCTGTACAGACGGGCATGAGCGCACAGGCAGAAGGCGTCGGCGGGAAGACAGCCGTATGATGTCTCTGAATGGAGATGGTTTGAAAGTCAGGCCGGCGGGTCTGGCTTTTTCCGTATTTAGTCTTCTGGTCCGGAGCCGGTCTGCGGTGCAGCAGGCGGCACGGCGGCGGGAGATCAGGCTGCGGATGGGAGGAGGACGGAGGTAAGAATGGGAAATTATACGACGATCCTGTGGGATCTGGATCAGACGCTGTTGGACTTTGACCGTTCGATGGACTATGCGATCAGAGAGGTCTTCGCCCGGTATGATCTGTATATGGATGAGAAGATCGCCGCCCGGTATGAAGTCATCAACCGGGATCACTGGAACAGGCTGGAGCGCGGCGAGATCACGAAGGAAGAAGTGAAGGTGGGCAGATTCCGGGTGCTGCTTGCGGAGCTGTCGATCGGGCACATCGATCCGGCAAAGATCGCGGCCGATTATCAGGATGTGCTGGGCAGTGTCTACTATTATATAGACGGCGCCGTGGAGGTGGTCACCAGGCTGCGGGATCTTGGGTTTCACCAGTATGTAGTGACCAATGGAGTTAATACGACCCAGAGCAGTAAGATGAAGCTGTCGGGATTTGACAGGCTGATGGACGGGGTTTTCGTGTCGGAGCTGATGGGATATCCGAAACCGATGAAGGGCTATTTCGACGCCTGTTTTGCGGTGCTGCCGGAGGGGACGAGGGAGCGAAGCATTCTGGTGGGAGATTCGCTGACCAGCGATATGCAGGGAGCCAACAATGCGGGCATTACCGCCTGCTGGTTTAACCCGAAAGGGCGTAAAAAGGATGTCGCGGTGCAAATCGACTATGAGATACGGCATCTGAGGGAATTGCCGGCCATTCTGGGCGTGGCAGAGGACCCGGCAGGGTAACGGCGTCAGGCAGAAGCGGTACACAGGGTAAAAGTTCAGCCCGGGACGTTATTTGGCAAAGTCCGTAATGAACATACAGGAGTTTTGCATGGCAAAAAGCGGTAATCAGAAGTTGAAATTATTATATCTGGTAAAAATACTGACGGAGCAGTCCGATGAGGAGCACTGTCTGGGAGCGCAGGCGCTGATCGACGGTCTGGCGGAATACGGTATCAGGGCGGAGCGCAAGAGCATCTATGACGATATCGCGCAGCTGATCGAGTTCGGGTATGACATCGTGCTGGTCAAAGCGAAGACGGGCGGCGGTTATTACCTGGCCGGACGGGAATTTGAGCTGGCGGAGTTAAAGCTGCTGGTGGAGACGGTACAGGCTTCCCGGTTCCTTACGGTGAAGAAGTCGAGGG
This sequence comes from uncultured Lachnospiraceae bacterium, assembly GCA_910578115.1. GTDB lineage: Bacteria > Bacillota > Clostridia > Lachnospirales > Lachnospiraceae > UBA3282. Next base: position 15,559 of record CAJTPO010000038.1, read on the forward strand.
AGCTGATCGGCAAGATCGAGAAGCTGGCGTCGAAAGCGGAGGCCGGACAGCTGCAGCGGCAGGTCTATGTGGCCAACCGGGTCAAGACGGCCAATGAAAGTATCTATTACATAGTGGATGATATCCACCGGGCGATTCAGGACAATGAGCAGATCTCGTTTCAGTATCTGGAGTGGAATCTGGAGAAGGAGCTGGTGCCGCGCAAGGACGGTAAGCTCTATCAGATCAGTCCCTGGGCGCTGACCTGCAAGGACGAGAACTATTACCTGATCGGTCATGACGGGGAGAGTGACACGATCAAGCATTTTCGGGTCGATAAGATGGGACAGATCCGTGTGCTGGCCGGTGTGGGACGGCAGGGGGCGGCGCTTTTTGAGCGGTTTGACATTGCCGCCTACGCCAACAAGACCTTCGGCATGTTCGGCGGCCGGGAGGAGGTCGTCACGCTGGAATTTGAGAACCGGTTTATCGGTGTCGTTATGGACCGCTTCGGGAAGGAAGTGCCTGTGAGGAGACGGGAGGAAGAATGCTTCTCCGTGCGGGTGCAGGTAGCCCTCAGCGGACAGTTCTACGGGTGGCTGACGGGGCTTGGCACAGGGGCCAGGATCCTGGCCCCCGCGGAAGTGGCGGAGGAGTACCAGGCACATCTTACAAAGGTGCTGGGGCAGTATATTGACAGGTAACAAAACAGACAGAAATGAGGAAACAGACATGAGCATACAATTTGCACACAGGATGAAAGACTATGAAGCCGGTATTTTTCAGGTGCTGAACGAGAAGAAGGACGAGGCGGAGCGGCAGGGCAGGATGATCTATAACCTGTCTGTGGGGACGCCGGATTTTCCGCCCGCGGCGCATGTGGTGGAAGCGGTGGTGAAGGCTTCTGCGAAGCCGGAGAACTATAAGTACGCGCTGATCGATATTCCGGAGCTGATCGAAGCCGTGCAGACGCGCTATAAGAAGCGCTACGGCGTGACGCTTCAAAAGGACGAGATCATGTCCGTCTACGGTTCCCAGGAAGGGATCGCCCATATCTGCCTGTCGCTGTGTGATCCGGGGGACGTGGTGCTGGTGCCCAATCCGGGATATCCGATCTTCGGCATCGGGCCGTCGTTGGCGGGGGCCGAGGTGGTCACCTACGATCTGAAGGAGGAAGACCACTATCTGCCGGATCTGAACGGGATGGCGGAAGAGGTGCTTGCACGGGCAAAATGCATGATCGTTTCCTATCCGCTGAATCCTGTCTGCAAGGCGGCGCCGGATGAATTCTACGAGAAACTGATTCCCTGGGCGGCGGCCCACGAGATCCTGATCATTCATGACAATGCCTATTCGGATATCATCTATGACGGCAGGGAGGGCAGGTCGATCCTGCGCATTCCCGGGGCCAAAGAGACGGCGGTGGAGTTCTATTCCCTGTCCAAATCCTTTAATTATACCGGTGCAAGAGTCAGTTTCCTGACGGGAAATAAGGACGTGGTGGCCTGCTTCAAAAGGCTCCGTTCCCAGATCGATTACGGCACTTACCTGCCGGTACAGTACGGCGCGGTGGCGGCGCTCACCGGTTCCGACCAGATGGTGAAGGATCAGTGTGCGGAGTACCAGAGAAGAAGAGATACGCTCTGCGGTGGCCTGCGCAGGATCGGCTGGCCGATGGAGGACAGCGAAGGGACGATGTTCGCCTGGGCGAAGATTCCGGCAGGCTATACGGATGACGTGGCGTTTGTCATGGAGCTGGTGGAGAAGAGCGGCGTGCTGTGTACGCCGGGCAGCAGCTTCGGCTCTCTTGGAAAAGGGCATGTGCGGTTTGCCCTGACGATGCCGGTGGAGAAGATAAAGGAAGCGGTGGAGGCGATCGCGGCTTCCGGTATGATACGCGGATAAGTGGTAAGGTGGGATTGTCAATAGCATTTTCATGGAAAAATATTTTTTGGGATATGTCACAAAAAGGCATATCCTTTTTTAGTATTTTTTCTATTGAGGGGGTCATTGACAGAGTATGTGGGTTGGCATATACTGAATGTACGCCACAAAATATGGGAATTTTATGTCAACCAATTCTATATTTTGTATTTGTTATTCTGTTGCGCATCAGTTGTGTTTTGTGGCAGATTCAATACTGTCAGGTACGGGCAATAAGAAAACGTCAAATCATTGTCTGAATATTGTGAAGGGGAATCGTGTTCGAACGCATGGCCGTTTTATATGGAAATGTGTCTTTTGGATGATTGGCGTGATATGTTATGTAAACTAAAGGGGATTCGGAGAGTAGAAAGTGCCTGTACAGGTTTGTATGCGCAAGCGGCGTATTTATAGTTAACGATGTTAGAAATTCGTTTACTATGAAAGTCTTCGACTTTCACAGCATGGATGGCCATGCGGCCTGCCAGGCGGCAGGCAGAGCATGATGGAAGTTTATTATGAAAGTCTTCGACTTTCACAGCATGGATGGCCATGCGGCCCGCCAGGCGGCAGGTTGAGCATGATGTAAGTTTACTATAGTAACAAGAACGAAGCAGTAAATACCATGGAGGGGAGTTAATGAGCAGTAAGTTTGGAACAGACGCTACGGCAGAAGAGAATTTCAGGATGGAGTACCAGCCGGATAAGATCGTGAAGGTGATCAAGAAGGATGGGAGTCTGGAAGATTTCAATGTCCAGAAGGTCATCGACGCCGTAGGGAAGAGTGCTTATCGTGCGCTGACCAAATTCACGGATGAAGAGAAGCGCCATATATGCCAGACTGTGATCGATAAGGTTAACGAGCTGGGGGAGGAGCAGATTCCGATCCAGATCATGCACAATGTGGTGGAGAGTGCGCTGGAGGATGTGAAACCCATCGTTGCCAAGAGTTATCGGGACTATCGCAACTATAAGCAGGATTTTGTGCGGATGATGGACGATGTGTATAAGAAGAGCCAGTCCATCATGTATATAGGAGACAAGGAGAACGCTAATACGGACAGCGCGCTCGTCTCCACCAAGAGAAGCCTGATCTTCAATCAGTTTAACAAGGAGCTGTACCAGAAGTTTTTCATGACCACGGAAGAGATTCAGGCGTGCCGGGACGGGTATCTGTATGTGCATGACATGTCCGCCAGAAGAGATACGATGAACTGCTGTCTGTTCAACGTGGCGGAGGTTTTAAGCGGCGGCTTCGAGATGGGCAATATCTGGTATAACGAGCCCAAGACGCTGGATGTGGCCTTCGACGTGATCGGCGATATCGTGTTGAGCGCTGCCAGCCAGCAGTACGGCGGTTTTACCGTGCCGGAGGTGGACAAGATCCTGGAGCCCTATGCGGAGAAATCCTATAAGCGGGATATCGAGAAGTATATGCGGCTGGGGATTGACGAAGAGACTGCCAAAGCGGAAGCGCTGGCAGATGTGAAGAAAGAATTTGAACAGGGCTTTCAGGGCTGGGAATATAAATTCAATACCGTGGCCAGCAGCCGCGGAGATTATCCTTTTATCACCGTGACAGCGGGCATCGGTACGGGAAGATTTGCGAGGATGGCGACCATCGTCATGCTCAATGTGCGCCGCAACGGACAGGGCAAGAAGGAATGCAGGAAGCCGGTGTTGTTCCCGAAGATCGTTTTTCTGTATGACGAGAACCTGCACGGGCCGGGGAAGGAGCTGGAAGAGGTATTTGACGCAGGGGTGGAGTGTTCGGCCAAGACCATGTATCCGGACTGGCTGAGCCTGACCGGCAAGGGTTATATCGCCAGCATGTACAAGCAGTACGGCAAGGTGATCTCTCCTATGGGGTGCAGGGCCTTTCTGTCTCCCTGGTATGAGCGGGGCGGTATGCATCCGGCGGATGACGAGGACAGCCCTGTATTCGTGGGCAGATTTAATATCGGCGTGGTTTCCCTGCATCTGCCGATGATCCTGGCGAAGTCCCGTCAGGAGAGCAGGGATTTCTATGAGGTGCTGGACTATTATCTGAATCTGATCAGACAGCTGCACATCCGGACCTATGCGTATCTGGGAGAGATGCGCGCGTCCACAAATCCGCTGGCGTACTGCGAGGGCGGTTTCCTGGGCGGACACCTGCAGCTGCACGACAAGATCAAGCCGATCCTGAAGACGGCAACGGCCAGTTTCGGCATTACGGCGTTTAATGAGCTGCAGGAGCTGTACAACGGCAAGTCTCTGGTGGAGGACGGCGCTTTTGCGCTGGAGGTTTTGGAACATATCAATGAGAAGATAGCAGAATATAAGGAAGCAGACGGCAATCTGTACGCGATCTACGGCACGCCGGCGGAGAACCTCTGCGGCCTGCAGGTGAAGCAGTTCCGGGCGAAATACGGCATTATCGAAGGCGTATCCGACAGGGAGTATGTCTCCAACAGCTTCCACTGTCATGTGACGGAGGATATCACGCCCATCGAGAAGCAGGATCTGGAATATCGTTTCTGGGAACTGGCCAACGGCGGCAAGATCCAGTATGTAAAATATCCGATCGACTATAATATCGACGCCATCAAAACCCTGATCCGTCGCGCCATGGAGATGGGATTCTATGAAGGTGTCAATCTGTCGCTGGCGTACTGCGATGACTGCGGTCATCAGGAGCTGGAGATGGATGTCTGTCCTGTATGCGGCAGCCGTAATCTGACGAAGATCGACCGTATGAACGGTTATCTGGCATATTCCCGTGTGCACGGGGATACCAGATTGAGTGAGGCGAAGATGGCGGAGATCGCAGAAAGGAAAAGTATGTAATGAGATATCACAATATAACCAGGGATGATATGCTGAACGGCGACGGCCTGCGTGTGGTGCTCTGGGTGGCCGGCTGTTCCCACTGCTGTAAGGATTGCCATAATCCGATCACGTGGGATCCGGACGGCGGCGTATTGTTTGACGAGCAGGCCAGGCAGGAGCTGTTTGGTCAGCTGGAGAAGCCCTACATCTCCGGGATCACCTTTTCCGGCGGAGATCCGCTGCACGCGGCCAACCGGCTGGCGGTGCGGGAGCTGATGGAGGAGATCAGGGAGCGATACCCGGACAAGACCATCTGGCTCTACACCGGGGATAAGTGGGAAGATATCCGGCATTATACCCTGCTTGAGTTTGTGGATGTACTGGTGGACGGGGAGTTTGTACAGGACTTAAAAGACACGAAGCTGCGCTGGCGGGGAAGCGCCAACCAGCGGGTGATCGATGTGCAGGCCAGCCTGCAGAAAGAAGATCCCTCCGTGCCGGTGCTGCACTGCAGTGAATGACCGGTAATAAAGACACCGGAAAAAGAAAGATACAGAAGGAAAACCGGCCGGAAACAGGCAACAGCGAGTAACGGCTACAGCGGGAAAGGGTTAACAGAAGAGAGTGAAAACGATCAAGATCAAATATTTTTCGGATAAAATTGAGAAACTGACCTATATAGACGGCAAGTCTGACTGGATCGATCTGCGGGCGGCGGAAGATGTGACGCTGCAGCAGGGGGAATTCAAGCTGATCCCGCTTGGTGTGGGGATGGAACTGCCCAAAGGCTATGAGGCGCACGTGGTGCCAAGAAGTTCGACCTTTAAGAATTTCGGCATTATCCAGACGAATCATCAGGGTGTGATTGACAGCTCTTACTGCGGAGACAATGACCAGTGGTTTATGCCGGTTTACGCCCTGCGGGATACACAGATCCATATCAACGACAGAATCTGTCAGTTCCGCATTATGGAGAATCAGCCGAAGATCGTCTTTGACGAGGTGGCGCATCTGGAACATGAAGACCGCGGCGGACATGGCAGCACAGGGAAACAGTAATCTGCCGGATGATATGAATAAGAAAACTCCTTTCAAGACATACTAGCAGCAATAAGGAATGTCTTGGAAGGAGTTTTTGACAGTGCAGAAAAGAGAAGAAGCGAACGAGAGAATGACAACCTCCCTGCAGCAGACCATGGTGTATATGAAGGAGAGGATGGCGCCGGACTCCAGCTTTGACGTGGTCTACCGCGTGATCGAGGTAGGAGGAAGGCAGGCGTGTATTTATTTTATAGACGGGTTCTGCAAGGATGAGCTGATGATGAAGATCCTGCAGTACTTTATCGGCCTGAAAGCGGAGGATATGCCGCAGAATGCCTATGAGATGGCCAAAAGGGCCACCCCCTATGTGGAGGTGGATCTAAAGGACAAGTGGGAGGATATTTTCTACAATATCCTGTCAGGTGTCTTTGCGCTGTTTATCGACGGTTACGACAGATGTATTCTGCTCGATTCCCGAACCTATCCTGCCAGAGGGGTGGAGGAACCGGATAAGGATAAGACGCTGCGCGGTTCCAAGGACGGTTTCGTGGAAACGGTTGTCTTCAATACGGCGCTGATCAGGCGCAGAATCCGGAGCACAGAGCTTCGCATGGAGATGATGAATGCCGGAAAAAGCTCCCGCACGGATATTGTCCTGTGCTATATGGACAACCGGGTGGATCACGGCTTTCTGGAAAAAGTCAGAAAGCGGATTGAAAGCATTAAGGTAGATGCCCTGACCATGAATCAGGAGAGCCTTGCCGAATGTCTGTATCAGCGTAAATGGTTCAATCCTTTCCCGAAATTTAAATTCACGGAGCGGCCTGATGTGGCGGCGGCGCAGGTGCTGGAAGGGGATATTGTCATTCTGGTGGACAATTCGCCTTCGGCCATGATTGTGCCGACTTCCATCTTTGATATCGTGGAGGAGGCGGACGACTATTATTTTCCGCCGATCACGGGAACCTACCTGCGGCTGTCGAGATTTGTGATCTCGATTCTGACTTACATCATGACGCCGACTTTTCTGCTTCTGATGAACAATCCCGAATGGGTGCCGCAGTCCTTTGACTTTATCATGCTGCAGGAGGATCCGAATATCCCTCTGTTGGCGCAGTTTTTGATCCTGGAGCTGGCGATCGACGGTTTGAAGCTGGCGGCAGTTAACACCCCAAATATGCTCAGCACACCCTTAAGCGTGATGGCCGGTCTGGTGCTGGGAGAGTTCTCGGTCAACAGCGGCTGGTTCAACAGTGAGGTAATGTTGTATATGGCGTTCGTGGCCATCGCCAATTACACCCAGCAGAACTATGAGCTGGGATATGCGCTGAAATTCATGCGGATCCTGAATCTGATCCTGACGGCGCTGTTTGGTCTCTACGGCTATATCGGGGCGATCCTGTTCTTTCTGCTGGCGATCGTCTGCAACAAGACGCTGTCGGATAAAAGCTATATCTATCCGCTCATACCCTTTAATTTCCGCCAGCTGGCCAAGCGGCTTCTGCGTCTGCGGCTGCCGGAGGCAAAACAGTAACACGCGGGCCTTATCAAAAATTCCACTGTCGTTTACGGAAGATTACTGGAAGAAGGGAATTGCTAAATGTCCGTTCTTCTGGTATGATACGATAATGGAGACAAAAGAACGTATGGTATTAGCAGAACAGACAAACAAAGAGATCATATTTTTAAAGCCGGTATTCAGACAGATGGTATGGGGCGGAGACAGGCTGGGCCGGGAATGGCACTATGAGATTCCGGACAGCAATACGGGGGAGTGCTGGGGCGTCAGCGCTCACCCCAACGGCGACTGTACGGTCCGGGAAGGACGTTATGCAGGAGAAGCCCTTTCAGCACTGTGGGAGAAGCACCCGGAGCTTTTTGGCAACACCGGGCTGGACAGGTTCCCGCTGCTGGTGAAGATCATTGACGCCAGAGCAGACCTGAGCATTCAGGTGCACCCCGACGATGTCTATGCCGGCATTCATGAGAACGGTTCCCTGGGGAAGAGTGAATGCTGGTATGTGCTGGCCTGTGACGAGGATTCCCGCCTGATCATCGGCCATAATGCAAAAGACAGGGCCGAGCTTGTGGAGATGATCCGCCAGGGGCGCTGGCAGGAACTGATCCGGGAGATTCCTGTGAAAAAGGGCGACTTTATCCGGATCGAACCGGGCACCGTGCACGCGATCAAAGGCGGCATTATGGTCATGGAGCTGCAGCAGAGCAGTGACATTACATACCGTGTTTATGACTATGGCAGACTGGTAGACGGTAAACCGAGAGAACTGCATATCGACAAGAGCATTGACGTGATCACAGTGCCGGCGGCCAGGATTGAGGACACCATCGTGAAGGCGGACGAACTGCCGCAGAACGTGATGAATCTGCTCTGCGCCTGTGCATGTTTCCGGATATGGAAAGCGGACGTGACAAGCACGGTCACATTTGAGCAGACCTGTCCTTTTCTGAACATGAGCGTGATCGAAGGAGAGGGGACAGTGAACGGACAGACGGTCCGTAAAGGAGATCATTTCATCTTGCCGAGCGGATTCGGCGAGGTAGTCATGGAGGGAACTATGCAGGTGATCGCTTCGGCGATCTGAATATAGAACATCTGAATACAGCAGGAGCACAGACGAAAGCCAGTATACGCTGCAGAAGGGTATACTGGCCTGGTTTTTTATGATTGTTCATAGTGTTGTCTCTTAGTTGAGACAATCGAGACAATCCTGTGCTGCGGCATGGCGGCGTAAGGCTGTCAGCTGTCAGCCGGAACGACTCGGGCGATGGTCTCCAACAGGATCGGAACATCTATGGGCTTGGTCAGGTGGGCATTCATGCCGCTTTCCGTGGACAGCCGCTTGTCGCTCTCGAAGGCATTGGCAGACAGGGCGATGATCGGAATATGGGAAAGGACAGGGTCTTCCAGCCGGCGAATGGTTTCCGCGGCTTTGCGTCCGTCCATCACGGGCATCTGGATGTCCATAAGGATAAAAGCATATTCTCCGGGGGCGGAGGCCTGTAGCTTCTCGATGGCCTGCAGGCCGTCCGTTGCCGTCTCGATGCGGAAACCAAGCTCCTGAAGCAGTTCCGTCTCAATCTCAAGATTGATCTCATTGTCATCCACCAGAAGAATCTTACGGCCGACTAAAAGGGCATGGGTGTGATCGATATTGCTGTCCGGCGCGGAAGGGCTGCTCTGCTGTCTGAGCGTGAGCGTGACCGTAAAAGTGCTTCCCTGTCCGGGCGTGCTGTCGGCGCTGATCGTTCCGTTCATGGTCTCTACGACATTCTTGACGATGGTAAGACCCAGGCCGGTGCCGTAGATGCCGCTGAAAGTAGTATTCCGTTCTCGTTGAAAAGGTTCAAAAATATGCTGCAGGAAATCCTGGCTGATACCGATGCCCGTATCCTGAACTGTAAACTGGTAAACGGCATGGTCGTTTGGAAGCTGTTCCTTCCTGGCGGCGATCAGATCGATGCGGCCGTTGGTCTCTGTATATTTTATGGCATTGCCGGCCAGATTCAAAAGAATCTGTGTCAACTTCTCATGATCGCTGTATACATCACTCTGCTGCAGACCGGAAAGATCAACATGCAGGGTGATTTTCTTATCCTCGGCCTGAGGCTGGATCGTCATTCTCACTTCGTTCATGATATCCACCAGACTGCAGGGAGATTCCTTAAGGTGGATATCCTTGGACTCCATCCAGGAGATTTCCAGAATCTGCTCGATCATATCCAGAAGCTGACGGCCGGCCACATTGATCTTGTCGAGATAAGAATCCACCATGGAAGCATCGTCGAGATATTTTTTAGCAAGGGCCGTATAGCCGAAGATGGCGTTAAGCGGCGTGCGCATGTCATGCGACATGTTGGAGAGAAAAGTGTCCTTCGTGTTGTTGGCGGTCTTGGCCTGATCCAGCGCTTCCTGCAGTGCCTTATGCTGCTTCATCTCATAGAGAATCTCGTCATCGACCCGCCTGTAACCGATGACGATCTGGGAAATCCGGGCGTTGTTGCCGACATTAACGACACGCAGCTGCAGATACTGCGTCTCGCCGCCTGAAATAATGCGGTAATTGATATAGTAAGTCTTGTTCTCGGATAATTTCGCACGTATATAATCGGGATCCGTGGCGTTTGCCACAAGCTGACGGTCTTCCGGATGCACCCAGGTGGACACATAGTCCTGTGTATACCACCGGAGGCCGCGGGACCGGTTTGGATCCTGAAAAACCTGCTCCGTCCGCACACTCAGTCGATAGGGCAGTATGGTATCCGAGTCAAGATCCACGTACAGGATGGATTCATAGTTGATACTGAGTCCCTCGATCACTTCCAGGCGGCGCAGATGTTCCTGATAGATCAGACGGCGCTCCTCGTCGTAAGACTCGATCAGTGTGCGCAGCTTAAGTTCGCTTTCCGCGGCGGCATGCTTGATCATGGCGCGTTGTTCTGTCAGTTGGCGTTGCCTTTTTTCGGTGGCATCGCTGATAAAGACATAGAAAATATCGCCGATGGACTGGCTGTGCACGAAATGGCCGTAATCCTCGATCCAGCGGATCTCGCCGTCCCTGCGGATGATGCGGTATTCCACATAGTCCAGATCGTACTTGCTCTGGGCAATCTGTTTCCGGATGCTTTCTTCCACGGACGAAAGGTCTTCCGGATGGACCATCCCCTTAAAAGAGTTTCCGGTCAGGCGGCGGAATTCCTCTGCTGTCTCACATTGGAAAATGCGCAGAAGTGCCTGATTCACGTAGATGATCTGCTCCTTGTCATCGGCATGGTAGATAAAAAAGCCGCCCGGCATCTGGTTCATAAACCGGATGATCCCGTTTGGAACATGATCGCTGTGCTCCTCCAGCATGGCAGGCAGAGGCTGCACGGAAGAGGCGGCTTTCAGGTTGCCGATCGTAGAGAGAAAATCAGGGTCGCCGTCCGCGTGATCGGAAATATTAAGCAGGGTCAACATGTATTCGATTATATTGGAATCCGTCGGATATTCGTTCATGGTAAATCGAAACCTCCATCTTGCGGCCAGACAACGGATATGTCATAGTATGCCAACATAGTTATTGATAATTTTATCATAGATTGGCTGTGTTGTCATTACCTTATATTATACATATAACAGTGAATTGCTTTTATAAAGTAAAAATATTGACTGTATATTGAAATAGGATAACCAGGACAGAGATAATTATAGTAAACGAAATTTCTAATGTCGTTTACTATAAGACCGGATACACATGACCCTGGGTGTAGCGCATGACGAGAAATTTTTGCGAGTCAATAGGAAACCTGATATAATGAGGATAAGATGATTTATTTATAGATATAGTAAACGAAATTTCGAATGTCGTTAACTATATGTAATAGAATCATTTCGACCGAATAATCAATATTTGAAAGGAATACTGAAAATGAAAAAGAAAATCCTTATAATCGTTATTATCATTGCAGCGGTCAGTGTAACAGGCATCTGTTTGATGAGCAGACCTGAGCTGTTAGCTAATATGAGCAACAGCTATTCAAAGCAGATGACTACAAATTCTGACATTTCGTTTTCAGGAAAAGCAGGTGACAGAATTAAGTTTTCATTCAGGTCTGATATTGTAAGCGGAGATTTAAATATGGTTTTGTATGATTCGGCCGGCAATAAAATAGATACATTGGACAGCGCAAAAGCGTCGGAAACATTTTTTACTGCGGAGCATTCAGATACATATACTTTAGCAGCCGAATGTAATAAATTTATTGGAAAATATAAGATCTTTATTTACAGGATGCCGGATTAAGCCGCTTTGTCCGGTACAGAAATCCGTCCCTCTATGAAGCGCTGCAGTGGTATCTGGAGACGGGCTGCCATGCAGATCTACTGAAAGAAGACGGCATCTGGATCGAAGTTGTGTGTTGCAGCGTGGATGCCTGTCGAGATTAAAATCCGGCGGCGGTTTTCGATAGTGTATTTGGAAACTAAAAATGGACTTGAAGAAGCACGGATTCGTTCTGGTTAAAAGTATGAGGAGACGGTATGAGCATAAAAGATGATTTCACCCTGCGGACTGTTCGCAAAAAGATCATTATGGTTTCCAAGATTGCAGGAATGATACTGATCATTTCTTATATTATATCGACAAGGCTGCCTGTCGATCCGGATCTTTCTTTCTGGATCTGGCTTTGTTTTGTAATGATGATGGTTTTAGTGATCAACTACCTGATGGGACGCTTTATTTCAAGACCTGTTTCCCGGTTAAACCAAGCGGCCCGCCAGATGGCGCAGCTTGATTTTTCCGTGCCCTGTAACGTCAATACAAATGACGAGTTTGGCGAGTTATCCCAAAACCTCAATAAAATGTCTCAAAATCTGCAGCAGACCCTTTTACAGTTACAAACGGCAAACAGTCAGATGGAAAAAGATATCGAACAGAAAAAACGGTTATTGACAGAGCGGAAAGAACTGGTGGACAGCCTTTCCCATGAGATGAAAACACCGCTGGGGATTATCCGTGCTTATGCCGAGGGGCTGCAGGATGAAGGGGAGGAGGCAAAAAGGCAAAAATATGCCGAGGTGATCGTCACGGAAACGGAACGTCTGAATGTCCTCATCACGACGCTGCTTGATCTGTCCGCACTGGAAAACGGAGCTTCGCAGCTGCAGCCTGAACGCTTTGACTTTGTCGAATTTCTGGAAACGGTTGCCGGACGCCTGTTGATCGACACCCCGGAGGCCGATTTTGAACTGCAGTATGAGCTGCCGGAACAGGCGGTTTATGTGAATGCGGATCGGGGCAGGATGGAGCAGGTATTGGATAATCTGATCGTCAATGCAAAGCGGAATGTAAACCCGGGCGGTGTTTTGAAAGTATCGCTGAAAGAGAATGACGGCGCTTTGGACTTCTCCATTTTTAATCAGGGGCCGCCGATCCCACAGGAAAACCTGTCAAAAATCTGGACAAAATTCTATCGTGACAGAAATTCCAAATACAGCGGTTCGGGGTTGGGGCTGGCGATTGTGGCACAGATTCTGTCCATGCAGGATCTGCCTTATGGTGTTTCCAATCAACCGGACGGCGTTGTGTTTTACTTTTCTGTTCCCTGTGTCAACTGCCTTTCGGAGCTTAACGGAAATTTCATTGAGTAAATTGCTCTATAAATTTTTCAATGACTGTGCTAATGTTAAGCTGTATTTATCCATTGGAGGAGACGCTGTATGACAAGGAAAGAACAAAAGGAAGTCAGAAGAATACAGATTATTCAGGCTACATTGGATCTGTTCGTGGAACGGGGATATTACGGAACCAAAACAAGCCAGATATCCAGGCGGGCGGGAATCAGCGAAGGGCTGCTGTTCCATTATTTTCCGACGAAGGAAATTCTGTTAGAAGAACTGGTCAAGATCGGTCTGGAAGGCATGC
>CAJTPO010000038.1:28746-44276 GCA_910578115.1 uncultured Lachnospiraceae bacterium
AAAACACACAAAAAAGTAACCGCCTCAAACCAGAATGCGGTTACTTTTTTTGTAACATAATTTTGCGGATGTCAAACGTATTTTGTTGAGTAAATTGCTCTATAAATTTTTCAATGACTGTGCTACTGTTAAGTTGTATTTATCCATTGGAGGAGATGCTGTATGACAAGGAAAGAACAAAAGGAAGCCAGAAAAATACAAATTATTCAGGCTACATTGGATCTGTTCGTGGAACGGGGATATTACGGAACCAAAACAAGCCAGATATCCAGGCGGGCGGGAATCAGCGAAGGGCTGCTGTTCCATTATTTTCCGACGAAGGAAATTCTGTTAGAAGAACTGGTCAAGATCGGTCTGGAAGGCATGCGTACACCAATGCAGATCAACGCAGAGAATGGTTTGGATTTTTTTATCAATTTACAAAAATGTTGTTTTCGCAGGTGGAAAAAATATTTTTATTGCAAAGATGTTTGTATTTATGGGGAATGTGGTGCAGGCTGAGGACATACCGGAGAAACTTCGTAAGCTGGCAGCTTCGGTAGACACGATTGCATTTTGTCAAAACTGGGTGGAAGCCGGGCAGAAAGACGGAAGCATTCGCAAGGGAGATGTCATGGCACTGTCAAATATGTACTGGTGTGCAATACATGGAATTATGGGACAGTATGCTCTGCGTCCGGAAATTCCGCTGCCGGAACCGATATGGCTGGCAGGTATGCTGCAAAATGACAAAGAACCAATTCATTAGAAAGCGTTTATTTGCGGAGGAAAACATGTATGGAGGAAAATAGAAAGAAAATCGTAATCGTAGGCGGCGGCATCGCCGGACTGTCAGCCGGAATCTATGGAAAGCTGGCAGGATATGACGTGGATATCTATGAAAAAAATCCCGTTGCCGGCGGGCAGTGTATGGGATGGAACCGTAAAGGCTGCCATATTGACAACTGTATTCATTGGCTGACCGGAACGAAGAAAGGGACAGCGCTGCGCAAAGTATGGGAAACAGTCGGGGCATTAGATGAACATACGGAATTTGCAGAGGGTGACAGCTTTTATACAAGCATCAAGGGGGATTTGCAGGTAACACTGTGGAAGGATTTGGAGAGGACGGAGGCGGAACTTCTCGCATTGTCCCCTGAAGATGAATCGGAAATAAAAAAATTCGTAGAGCATGTGAAATATGCAACGAAATGTGAAATACCGGCTGAAAAACCTGTGGATGCTATGGGAATCATTGACTATATCCATATGGGGGCTTCCATGGCCGATATGCCAAAGGTGATGAAAGAATACGGCTCCATTGATTTGGCGGATCTGTCCGCCAGGTTTAAACATCCTGCACTGCAGGCACTGTTTACCGATTATCTGCCCAAAGAATATGTTGCAAGTTCCTTTCTCGTTTCTTATGCCAGTATTGTATCCGGTAATGGTGAAATTCCAACAGGCGGTTCACTGGCAATGGTAAACCGTATGGCGAAGCGATTTCAGCAGCTGGGCGGCAATTTATACTGCAATGCTCCGGTTTCCCGGATTTTGATAGAAAACAGGAAAGCAACAGGAATTGAAACAGCAGATAAGAAAACAGTGTTGGCGGATTATGTAATTTCATCAGTGGATACGATGGAGATGTTTGGTAAATTAATCGGTAAAAAGTATATGGACGCTAAATGGCAGTCCTGTTACGCGGATAATAAAAAATATCCTCTTTTCAGCGCCGTTCAGGCAGCATTTGTGGCAGATCAGGCAGCATATGATGGGAAAGGAACTGTTTTCTTCGATTGTCTTCCCTTTGAAACAGGGGGAAAGAGCGTGGAGAGAATTTCCGTGAAAAGTTATGAATATGAACCTGGATTTGCGCCGGCAGGGAAAATGGTGCTTCAAGTAAATGTCCCACAATTCGATAAGGAATACTTATATTGGAAAGGGCTGACAAGGGAAGAATATGAGAGTCGGAAAAAGGCGGCGGTAAAGGCGATAGAGGAACGCCTGCTGACGCAGTTCCCCGGTCTTTGGGGACATATGGAATTTCTTGACTGCTGGACACCGCTTACTTACGAACGGTACTGTAACGCATACCATGGAGCATATATGGGCTTCATTACGAGAAAAGGAATAAAGTCTTTCCGGGTAAAAGGAGTATTAAAGGGGGTAAAAAACCTGTATATTGCCAGTCAGTGGATTATGGCTCCGGGAGGACTTCCGGTAGCGGTAACGGCAGGAAAGTTTGCCGTGTGGCGGATTGCCCGAAAAGATAAAAGAATGTTACCAGGTTCTATGCTGGCATGAATCACCGGAATATGAGAAAATGGATAAGCCACTGTCGTCTTTGCGGACGGGTGGCTTATTATCGTTATCGTGCGGCAGCATGATGCGGCGAAGAAAAACCGGAACAGGCAGCAGGAATGGGCCGGTATGATTTTACTTATGGAACGAGTCTGCACGTTATATTAAAAAGAGAAAAAGACTATGTACAGACAGGCTGGTATAAAGATGATAAGGCGGCACTGAAGAAGGCGATCATAAGAATGTTGGAATGACCATGTGTAGAGGCGTGTTATTATTGTGGTGGAGACAGAAAAGTGGCTGATAAGTTGACAGTAGTCAATATATTCGGAATTCAGATATGCCTATGCAGTATTTTGCTGTATGCCGTTTTTTCTGACGGCACCGTTTTATCATGGAAATTTGCTGTCTGGTAAATCTGGTAAAATAGAATAGAAAAGAGTCACAGAAGATTTCTCTACGGCTGTATAAGAGCCGGCCTTTCCATAAAATCCAAAAAAATTTAGAAAAAAGCCGCACATCTGCCGGGCTGTTCCGTTATACATTATGAGAGGAGTGATACGGGACATGCCCATGGATCCGGGGGAACAGTACGACAGGATTTACCGTTACTGTTATTTCAAACTGCATAACAGAGAACTGGCTGAGGATATCACGCAGGAGACATTCCTGCGTTATCTGGAAAGATACCGCTGCGATTCGGCACAGGAGGCCCTGCGGTGTCTGTACACGATCGCGGGGCATCTTTGTGTGGATGCGTATCGAAGGCGCAGGGACGTGCCGCTGTCGGAGCTTTCGGAAAAGAGGGCGGACGAGAGTTTGTTTTGCAGCGAAGAAGCAGGAGCCTGTGAAGCGGAGCAGACCATCAGCCGCCTTGCGGTCCGTGCGGCGCTTAACGGGCTGCAGGAAGAAGAAAAGGAACTCCTGTTGCTGCGCTATGTGAATGAAGTTCCGCTGCAGACGATCGCGAAGATTCTGGGGATTTCCAGATTCGCGGCATACCGCAGAATTATGAACGCATCCGGAAAACTGAAGGAAAATCTGCGAAGGGAGGGATTTTAGATGGAAGGAAAGAGCTGGGAAAAGAAGCGGCAGAGGAACCTGACAGGGAAACGGATAAAGAATCGGATAAAGAGCCGGAAAAAAAATGTGCTGCAGGAAGAACTGCAGCGCGCATTTGCGGCTCCAAAACCACAGCACAGGGAAGCATTTCTGCGACAGCTTTCCGAACGGTCTTTGGAGATTGAACAGTCCGTAGGAACAGAACAGTTTTTGAAAACAGAACGGTCCGCGTCCGACACGGAAAGCGCAGCCTGGCCTGGCCAATGGGTAGACGCAGGACTGCCGGCCTTTGTGCTCTCGCAGATCACATATATCAGCAAAGGGATCTGGTGGCTGTCGGCTGCGGTTTTTGCGGCGGCCTGTCTGTTGGCGGCCGGTCCGGGGATGGCGGGAGACAGAAACCAGAGTCAGGTAATATGGGGGATTTCGGCTCTGGCACCGCTGTTGGCCATGACCGTGATCGCGGAAAGCGGACGGTCGCAGAGCTGTCAGATGGCGGAGCTGGAGATGGCGACAAGGTTTTCCTTAAGGAGTGTGGCGCTGGCAAGACTGGGGATTCTTGGGCTGGAAAATCTGGGGATGCTTATCCTGTTTGTCTTTATGGGAAGGGGAGGAGACGGCGGCGGTCAGGGCGGCAGTATGGTACAGGCCGGACTTGGTATTTTGCTGCCTTATCTGCTGACCAGCTTTCTGGGTCTGCGGATCGTCCGCAGCTTCCGGGGACGGGAAGCGGTTTACTACTGTTTTGGCATGGCGGCCTGTATCAGTATCCTGGTCTTCATGATGCCTGATCATATGCGGTATCCGGAGCAGGAGAGAAACCTGCTCTGGTGGGCGGCGGGAACGTTTGCGCTTGGTGTGGGGACGGTAAAGCAGTATGTCCGGTTAGTGGGAGATACGGTGGAGCTGGTGTGCGGTTTATACAATTCGTAAAGTTCGTATGATGCTGGATGAATTCGTATGATGCTGGATGAACTGACATTGCACTGGGAATTTAAGAACGGAATTTAGGAACGGAATCCAGGAACGGAATTTAAGAACGGAAAAGGAGACGGAAATGGAACTGGTGATCGATCGATTGACGAAACAATATAGAAACCGTATCGCAGTGGACCGGGTGAGCGTGAAGATGCAGCAGGGCGTGTACGGTCTTCTGGGAGCCAACGGAGCCGGCAAGACAACGCTTATGAGAATGCTGTGCGGGATTTTGCGGCCCACCGGCGGTACGGTGGCTTTTGACGGCATGGATGTGGGTGAGGAGGCCTACCGTGCCGTGCTGGGGTATCTGCCGCAGGATTTCGGCTATTATCCGGAGTTTAACGCCACGGATTTTCTGCTGTATCTGGCGGCGTTAAAAGGAATCCCGCGGGCGCAGGCAAAGAAGAAGGCGGCAGAGCTTTTGGAGCTCGTGTCGCTGCAGGAGAGCCGGCGTAAGAAGATCAAAACCTTTTCCGGGGGGATGAAACAGCGGCTGGGCATCGCACAGGCCCTGCTCAACGATCCTCAGCTGTTGATTCTGGATGAACCGACGGCGGGGCTGGATCCGAAGGAGCGGGTGCGTTTCCGGAATCTGATCGGGCGTCTGGGGAAGGACAGAGTGGTGCTTTTGTCTACCCATATCGTCTCTGATATTGAGCATATTGCAGACCAGATCCTGATGATGAAAGCGGGGCGGCTGATCTATCAGGGCGGCTGGGATGAGGAGATGGGAGATCTGGAAGCATTTTATCTCAGCCAGTTTGCGGAGGAAGAGGGGGAAATGAAAGATGCGGAATCATAATTTGGGGACACTCTATTGCTATGAAATGAAAAAGATCATGAAACGAAAGCTCGTCTGGGCGACAATGTTTGTCTGTCTTGTGGGAGTGATCGTGGCTGTCTGCAGCGGTCTGATGGGTAATTATTATGTGGATGGAGAATTTCGGGATACCCATTATCACATGTATCAGGTGGACCGGCAATATATGGAAGCGTTGTCCGGCAGAGTGGTGGATCAGCAGCTGCTTACACAGATGGAGGAAGCCTATGCCATGATTCCGCCCGGGGCAGAGCGGTATACGTTGACGGAAGAGTATCAGACTTATGCGCGGCCTTACAGCGAGATCTTCAACCTGGTACGCACATGGACGGGAATGAAGATGGAGGAGGTGAAGGCGTGGGAAGCGGATGAGCAGGCGCTTTACAGGATGCGGCAGGAGAATCTGGAAAAGGAATGGCAGGATGCAATGCTCACGGAGAAGGAGAAGGCGTTCTGGCGGGAAAAGGAAGCACAGATCGACAAGCCGGTCACCTATCTGTATTATGACGGGCTGGGGAGATGCGCGGTTCATTTTGTGCCGACGATCGGTGTTTTGACGCTTTTGTTTGTGGCGGTCAGTCTTTCGGGGATCTTTGCGGAGGAGCATACCCGCAGGACGGATCAGCTGATCCTGACCGGGGCCAAAGGGAAAAGCACCGCATACTATGCAAAAATTCTGGCGGGTATCAGTTTTGCGGCTTTGGGAACGCTGGTGATGGAGACGCTTACGGTCATTCTGGCATTGAGCCTGTATGGTGCAGGAGGATCTGAAGCTGCTTTTCAGCTTGCCTATGCAGGATATTCTTATCCGCTGACGGTGGGGCAGGCATGTCTGATCGAATATGGGATCATACTTGTCACTGCCGTAACAGGGGGCGTGTTTGTGATGGTCCTGTCGGAGGTGATGCACAACAGTCTTGCCACGCTGGCGGTCTGCAGCGGCTGGATCATTGCCGGTATGATGATCCATATACCGGAGCAGAGCCGGATGCTCTGTCAGATCTGGAACTGGCAGCCTTCTAATTTTCCGGCAGTCCAGAATATTTTCGATGAGAGGATGATTCCGCTGTTTGGGCGGTGTCTTGTCTCCTGGCAGATCGTGCCGGTACTGTACCTGTTCTTTGCCCTTTTGGCTGTGGCTTGGGGAATACGGGT
Source organism: uncultured Lachnospiraceae bacterium (assembly GCA_910578115.1). Taxonomy (GTDB): domain Bacteria; phylum Bacillota; class Clostridia; order Lachnospirales; family Lachnospiraceae; genus UBA3282. Next base: position 35,045 of record CAJTPO010000038.1, read on the forward strand.
CTACAGGCGGTATCAGGTTTCGGGGAGATAAGCTGTCAAACGGCAGTTGCTCGATTGCAGATCGCAAAGAAAAGTTTGATTAATAATGTACTACGTCTTCTGAACGTGAAATCCGCTCGATGACAGGTAATGCTTCATCGCTTTGAAAATAGTCCAGGGTGGATTTTGGTACAAGCCCGGTGACTGCACTGAAATTTTGTTCTTTCAGATACTGACGGACTCTGGAGGCACTGATGGGACATCCGTCTGATTCTTTCCGGGGAACTATAACACAGTTGATGCCGACAGCCGGGAGTTTGTCTGCCATAATCTGATTGTATATCCGGGTTACCTGACTATAGGGTTCATCTCCTACATAACGGCTGGTGATGGATAAAGCTTTGGCGATTTTAGTAAAGACGGCCAGGTCTAATTTTGCATGGCTTTGGATAACTGCTTCTTCCTCTTTCAGAAAGTAACCGGGAAAGGTGGCCTTGCTTATGATGTATGGGCCGCTGTCATGACAGATTACATTAGGAAGATGGGCAATCCCTTTCAATGCCAGATTTTTCCGGACAGAAAAGGGAATCAGGCTGGTGTCTTCGCTTAGAAGGAACAAATGAAGTACGTCACAACGGGCGGCAGCCGTTTCTACAAGGTATTGATGGCCGAGAGTAAAGGGATTGGCATTCATAACAAGCGCGGCTGAGTTCGGGACTTTCTTTTGCGGACACAAAGGCATTCCTGGGAGGGCGGTATCTGTTGCCAGAGCCAGGGCCTTAAGGTAATCGGCAAAGCCGTTTCTTCGATTTTCCATAAATACGAGAACGTCATCCACGCGGGCGATTTCATAAAAACCCAGGTCTTCAAAGAAAACCGCAGATTTCATTTTAGCATAGAGAAACAGTCTGACATTGCCGCGCGCATACTGTACTTCGATGAGATGTGTGAGGATTTCATTTAACAGGCCTTCCCCCTGATGGGCTTTGCTGACTGCAAGACAACGGAGCGTGCTGCCGAAACAGCTTCCCGTGGCGATGATATGTCCATCGCTGTCGTACATGGCACAGGTATAATCAAGATGAGCCTCTCGTTGGAGGTCTTCCTGCGAAAGCAGGGCATCAATCTTCGCCAGACCGATGCGGTCGGTGGGTTGGATTTGAGAGATGAAATAGTCTGACATTTTTACCTCCATATGTCGAAGCGTTTACACATACTGACTGTTTCAGGTTGCCGTTTCTAAAAAATACAAGAGATAACAGGCGGCCAGCAGGTCGGCGCTGCCTCCGGGGGAAAGATTTTTCTGGATAAATTCCTCGTTAAGCTGTTTCAGGATCTGTACATCAGGGTAAGGATTTTCGGCGAGCAGAGTCCTTACCTGTAGAGTGGTTTCCCGCCAGGTTTTTAAGTCGCTTCTGGCAATCAGGTTGGTATCGGTGGCTGTGGACATTAAGGCAAGCAGTGCTGCGCAGCCTGCATCATTTAAGCTTAAGCCATGGGCGAGAGCGGCTTTCAGGGCAGGCAGTCCTGCGGATCGGACGGCAGGAAGACCGGCCTCCATCTGTCCGCGTACACCGGTAATGTGATATTTCAGGTATAATTTCTGTCCGGTGGTGTGAGCATTTTCTTCGTTGAGTCCGGCAAAGTCGAAAGCGGTTAAGCCTTTTGTCATGGCGGCACATTCGTCAAGAATTTTTTCGGGTGTTTGCCAGTGTTCCCGGTCAAGTCGCCCTAAGGCGGCGCACATGATTCCCATAGTAAAAATTGCCCCTTTATGAGTATTGACGCCGCCGGTTGCCACTGCCATATCTGTCTCGGCGCTTTTTCCCATGTTTCTAAGCCTGGAAAAGGTGTCTGTGGCAGGAGCCGAAGCGGTTTGTCTGCCGATTCGCACGCAGGTTTCAAAATAAGGCCACAAAACACTGGCACTGTCCATAAAGGTGAAAATATTCATATCCGTGTGGCTTCCGCTGTCCATCCTGTCTACCAGACCAGGCTTTGGCGTGGTGCAGGCTTCATGGAGCAGGGCCCTTAAAGCAAGAGAAGCGGCGTCCTTCGCGTCAGATTGTTCCATAGCCTGTGACAGAATTTGGATAGTTCGGTCCTGGAGTTCATTAAGCGCGTGGGTGCGGCTTCGGGCACATTCCTTTGCCGGCCTGTCACAGAGCAGGCAGCGGCGTGCCGACAGTCCCAATTCTGTGCGTTCGATTTTCAGGCCATCTGGATTCAGGACATCCAGGTCAAACAGCCGGCCAGGTGGAGTGGCATCTTCTATTTCTACCGTCAGGTATTTTAAGGCGACGGCATCCAGATCAATTACGTAATATGCCTCGCACCCGGTTACTTCCTCTATGGTTTCCTCATACAGGCATTTGATCTTCTTATAAAACAGTTTTTGCTTTAGATATCGTTGCCCAAGGGCAAAGCCCCGTCTGACTAATAGAGTATCCTTGAAAGGTCCTGCGATATTCATGGTAAAGCTGATAAGGGATGCGCGGTATTTTTCAAGCAGTTCCCGCTGCCGCTGTGCACGGCGTTCCCGGGCAATGAGCATTTGTGATAAAGTCACCTGCTGCTCCATGTTGTTCCTCCATGTCTTTGCTCTTTCGAATGATTTTCGGTGTTGGCCAAACAGACTATATATTTCGAATAGCCTGCGTTGAGGTATTTCCCTATCATAATACATTAATTTGGAATTTCAGGCAAATTGATATGCTTGAAAAATTTTTAATTCATGTTATTTTATTATATTAAGAGTGAAATTTTTTCACAGTTATGGAAGAGTGCACATGATGGGGGTTTAGAAACCAGAAGACTGATTTAAGACGGTGCAGAAATGAGGCAGCGAATGAACGCGCAAAAGGGAACCATAAAATTAAACAGATTTTTGATTGGAGCCTTGCTGATGCTCCTTGCCATACTGGTACTGCTGGTAGCGTTTTTCGGAAACTATGGCGTATCTGTCAGCCGAAGACGGGAACAGGAGTCAATGGATTACATTTTAAATATGTACAATAGAAATTTAAGCGGAGCGCTGGAAGAGATAGAAGGGGATCTTCAGGATATCTTAGCCAGTCAGTCTACCCTTCAGCTGCTGCTGGACAGGTCAAGTCTCCGGAGATGGCAGGGAAGCTACAGCCTGTCTTCTCTGCTTACGGAAAAGCGGACCTCCACGGAGGATGTGGACGGGTATGCGGTAATGGACAGTGTCTATGAAGGATTTATTCTGGCGAGAAGTACGAATATTGCGTACGGGGAACTGGACGAAATCAAAAAATGTCTGAGCGGAATGGCAAAGCAGGGGATTAGAAGTTCCGGATGGATTTCCACACAGATTGGGAAGCGGGGATGTTTGCTGAAATATTATAACTACGGGGGTGTTATTATTGCCGCATTTTTGACAGAGCCTAAAATTCAGGAAATTTTGTCCCACGGACAAAGCGAAGACAATGTGGTGGATTTTTATGTGGTGGATTCCGGGAAAAAGATCATCTGTTCTTCCAATCCTGAATGGGAATACGGGGAAGAACTGCTTTTTGAAGAAAAACCCTTTGCTCCCAAAGTTCTTCTGCGTGCACAGGAAGTCATGGGAGGAGCCTGCTATGTTGGGGGAAGCATGGAAAGAGGGAATTTTGTCGGAGAAAACCTGTATTTCTTTATGATATTGGGTTTGCTTTTGGTTTCCCTTCTGTTTTTGCTTATTATTCTGCAGTTTGTCAATCGCGAGGTCCTGCGGCCGGTAAAAATCCTGTCAGATATTTCAGCGACAATCTGTCGGGGGAATATGATGCTCCGCCCTCAATATGTGTGCAGGAATAAAGAGATGTCCGAACTGAGGGATGCCTATGTCATGATGTTAGATACGATTACGGAATTGAAAATACAGGAGTATGAAAGAATTATTCAGGTAAAAGACTCCGAGTTAAAGTATCTGCACATGCAATTGAAACCGCATTTCTTTTTAAATGCCCTCTCAACCATTAACAGTATGGCATACCAGAGTGAAAAGGAGGATATCCATCAGTTTATTCGGGCTTTTTCCCGGACAATCCGATATATGTTCAGGGTGGGGCTTCATACGGTGAGCCTGGAAGAGGAGGTAAAGAGCCTGGAGGAATATCTTGAGATGCAGAGATTTTTGTACAAGGAAAACTTTTATTATTATTTTAATATTCCTGAGGAAACAAAAAATTACAGGATTCCACAGATGATTCTCCACACTTTTATCGAAAATATTTTTAAGCATGTGATGGATATTAATTCATTTGTCACGATATTTATGCGCTGCTCCTTCGAAAGTCATAATTCTCAGGAAATGCTGAAAATTGAAATTCATAATTCGGGGAAATGTTTTGAGGAGGAAATCTTAAGAAAGATCAATGAAGACAGGGAGGAAAGTGAAGGGGGAGGAATTGGTTTGTCCCATATCAAAAAGATCCTGGCGATTTTGTACGGACAGGAACATCTTTTGCTGCTGGAAAATGAGGAGCCTGAAGGTTCGAAGGTAACCGTTTGGATTCCCAGGGAGGTGCAGAATGAAGTTATTGATAGTTGATGATGAGGTTGTTACAACGCAGGTACTGGAAGAAAAAATTGACAGAAAATACCTGGGTCTGGAGGAGATTTATACGGCTTACGATGTTGACATGGCAAAGGAGATACTGAAAGAAGAACAAGTTGATATTATACTGTGTGATATAGAGATGCCGAGGGCCAACGGACTCGAACTGTTGGAGTGGGTAAGGGAAAGTCAGGAGGAAACGGAATTTCTGTTCCTGACCTGTCATGAGAAGTTTGAGTATGCCTTCGGCGCCGTGAAATACGGGGCGGCAAGCTATCTCTTAAAGCCCATAGATATTGCGGAGATTAACCGGGCAATTTTCACGGTTGCGGAGAAAATACGGAGAAAAAAAGAGATAAGTGACATCGAGGGATATTGGAACAAGGGGAAAAAGAAAATTATCCGGGATTTCTGGCGCAACGCGCTCCAGAACGGTCTGAGCAGTAAAAAGGAGGAGATTCAAAAAGAGATTTACCAGATGGGCCTTGATTTTAATATGCGGGAGAGATATATCCTGGTCTTGTTCCACGTAAGAAAGGAAGCGCTTTTTAACCGGGAAACGCCGGAAACTTTAGGCTGGTTTATTTTGAGTAATATATTTGCCGAACTTTTGACTTCATCTTTGCAGGTGGAAAATGTTGTAAGCTGGGAAGACGGAGGAGAACTTTATGTGACGGTGGTGTCGGACAAAGATTGTGAAAGCCTTCAGGGAAGCATAGCAGAGTTGAAGAGTGTGCTGGAACGGTATTACAACAATCCCATCTATGTAGGCTATATCTCCGAACAAAGTGAAATTTCCGATCTGGGAGCAGTTAGAAATGAGATTTTAAACTACGATAGAACTCATGTCTACGATAATGGGGAGATTTTTCTTTTTTCGGAATTGGGAAGAGGGGACGGCAAGCTGGAAAAGCCGCTGGATCAGAAGCTGATACTGCAGTGTCTTGAAAAAGGGGAGCGGGTTAAGCTTCTGGAATATTTACAGAAAACAATGTCATCGGCCAGAAAGAAGAATTATAGTCTGACTAATATGCAGTATCTGCAAATGGAATTGCTGCGGATCGTTGGTGTATTCCTGAACAGGTACGGGACGGATCTGGAACTTTTCTATGCGGATCCAGTCTATATTACGATTCAAAAGAAAGCGCTGGCGTCGGAGTTTGATATGATGCGCTGGAATACTTATGTGATCAATAAAGTGTTTGACAGTGTGGAGGAACGGAAAAGGGGCGTCGGCATTACGGATGTGATGATAGACTATATCCGCAATCACTATGAGGAAAATATTACCAGGAATTCACTGGCGAAGCTGGTACATTTTTCACCGGAGTATGTGGGAAAAATTTTTAAAAAAGAAATGGGTGTCAGCATTAACGACTATATCAATACCCTGCGTATCAGCAGGGCGAAAAGCATGATAACTTCTACCAATTATAAAATTATTGATATAGCATTGATGGTGGGATATGATAATATGTCTTACTTCTCCAGTGTCTTTAAAAAATATGAAGGAGTTTCTCCGGCAGAGTATAAAAGGATCTCGGAACATAGAAAATAGAAATAGAGGATTGCTTGAAAATGAAAGTTTTTGTACTGCTTTGTAAAAGAACTTTCATTTTTTTGTTGTTAAAATGACACTACCAACAAAAAGAATGGAGGATAAAGTATGAAAAAGAGAAGAATTTCAGTGATTTTTACGGCAGCCATAATGGCTGGAATGATCCTCGGAGGATGTGGGTCCGAAGGGAGCGGGCAGTCGGATGCAGGCAGTGGAAACACTGACAGTGCAGGGCAGATTAATGAAGACAGCGCTTTGTCACAAGCTGATACGCCGACGGAATCAGCTGAGTCGGCAGATTCCGGAGAGACAGCCGAGATTGTATTTGCTTATATGACACAGAACAACATCCCGGAAGCGGCGGACCTGCAGAGAATTGAAGATTTGATCAATGCGTATACGGTGGAGAAGATTAATACCAAGGTGGACCTTGTATTGTTTTCCAATGCGGATTATATGAATCAGGTAAATCTGATGCTGGCATCCGGAGAACAGGTTGATCTGTTCCAGGCTTATGCAACTTCTCATCTTCCCTATATTCAGGATGGGACAGCGCTGGATATCACAGGTTATCTGGATAATGAATTAAAAGAGACGAAGGAAACCATTTATGACGGCTTCTTAAAACCAACTACGGTGGACGGCAAAGTATATGGTATTTTGAATATGGGTTCCAACTATGTGCCGGGAGGATTTACTTATCGTTCGGATATCGCCGAGGAGTTGGGAATCGATATGTCAAAGGTAAGTTCTCCACAGGATTTGGAAGAGGTTTTTGCAGCAGTCAAGGAAGCTTATCCGGATATGATCATCATTGACCCGAACCGGTCAAACGCTTTGTTTGAGACTTATCTTGGAAAAATTGCCGATATTGATCCTTTGGGAGGAGATATTACAAGTTCGTTTTCAGGCGTGGCTTATCAGGATGATCCTACCGTAGTGAACATGTTTGAGACACAGGATTTTATTGATTTATGTAACCTGACGCACAGTTGGTATGAAAAAGGCTATTTTGCAAGTGATGCGGCGACCACTACGGCGACTACGGCGGAACTTTTGATGTCGGGTAACTGCTTCGGTACTTTCTGCGGTCTGGGGAATCCGAAGATTGCGGCACAGTATACCACGAATTACGGCCACAGTTTTGACAACGTCCAGATCAGTGATTCATTGGTATGGGCAGGCAGTAATAATGCATGGATGGTAAATTCATCCTGTGAGAATCCTTCAGCGGCGTGTAAATTTATGAACCTGCTCTATACGGATGCATATCTGGATAATCTTCTGGTTTACGGGGAAGAAGGCGTGGATTATGTTCTGAATGAAGAAGGGTTTGCGGTGGCTCCGGAAGGATATACAGATTTGAACAGTGTAGGATATACAGATAATATGAACTACTATTTCTGGGGAAATAAGTGGCTTACCTATCCGGTACCCGGAGGTTTAAATGCAGAGGAAGCGGAAGCACAGATGGCGCTGAACTATGCGGGAAAACTTTCCAGTTATTATGGTTTCTTATTCGACTTCAGCGACCTGCAGGCAGAGTATACGGCATGCCAGAATATTGCCAATGAATATAAGAAAGCGCTTTGGGTAGGTGCAGTGGATGTACAGCAGACACTGGATGAGATGAACGAAAGATTGAATGCCGCGGGTATGGATAAACTCATGGAATCCAAACAGGCACAATTAGACGAATGGCTGAGTCAACAATAAGCAGTGGAGCCATATTTTATGAGTTACCTTATACTACGGGAGGGCGCTTGAAAAGCGCCCTCTTGTTGGAAAAACTGGTGTGAGTGGTAGCATGGAGGAAATATATGACGAAAAAGAAGAAAAAAACATTTCATAAAAACTCAATATCCCTGTTTCTGATTGCGTTACCGGGATGTCTATATTTGTTTATCAACAACTATATTCCGATTATGGGCATTTTTATTGCTTTTAAAAACTACAGCTATGCAAAAGGGATATGGGACAGTCCATGGTGCGGTTTCAGCAATTTTAGATTTCTGTTTATTACCAATGATGCATGGATTATCACCAGAAATACGCTGCTGTACAATTTGGTGTTTATTATTCTGGGAACTGCCATGTCAGTATTTCTGGCTATTTTGCTGCATGAGATGGGAGAGCGGTTAAGGGGGAGATTTTTTCAATCCACGCTGTTATTTCCGCACCTGTTGTCCTGGGTTGTAACCGCGTATCTGGTTTATGCGCTGCTTGGAAGCAGCAACGGTTTTATTAATAATACTCTTCTGGGGAAAGAAAATGCGATTGACTGGTATTCGGCAAAAGGATATTGGCCTGTCATATTGGTGCTCGTATACCTTTGGAAAAATGCGGGATATACGGCTATTGTATATATGGCCGGCATCGCAGGGATAGACAGGGGAATTTTTGAGGCGGCCCAGATTGACGGTGCGGGGAAAGTAAAGCAGATTTTTTCGATTACATTGCCTATGCTGCGGCCAACAGTTATCATTATGATCCTCATGTCTATCGGCAGGATTTTCTATTCGGATTTTGGATTGTTCTATCAGGTTCCGATGAACTCGGGAGCGCTGTTCCAGATAACACAGACTATTGATACATATGTGTACAGAGGCCTGATGGAGCAGGGGAATATCGCCATGTCCTCGGCGGCAGGTGTATATCAGTCCATGGTAGGTTTTATGCTTGTGGTTTTAGCCAACTATATTGTGAAGAAAAAAGATCCGGAAAATGCCTTGTTCTGAGAACGGGAATCTGGCAGTCCCAAACTGCCGGATCTGGTTTGAAAAAGAACCAGAGGTAGAAAACAACAGAGTTTGAAAGACCAACTATTAAAAGTCAAGTAGATAAATGAAAAAATCAAAAGAAAATTTAATAGAAAAAAGAGTACGACAACAAGACCTGCTGTCAGGCAGGCTGGAAAGGGAAAAGGATTTAAGCCTTTGGAACATAAGGCTGATTATTTTTCACCACAGCATAAATAATGTTGCACATTTTTCTTGCCACAGCACCGATGCAGGTTAAATGATGCTTGCCTTCCGCCCTCTTCTTCTGGTAATAGGCACTTAATACGGGGTCCTTAAAGGCGGCGACCAGGGCGGCTTGAAAAATGGCTTTCCGCAGGTATGGTGATCCGCGTT
>CAJTPO010000039.1 GCA_910578115.1 uncultured Lachnospiraceae bacterium
ACTTCGTGTCCGATAAACCTTTCTGATTAGATTATACACTAGAGCCGCCTGTTTTGCAAGCGGCTCTTTTTTACATATTTTCCCTGTGTTTTCTGTCATATACAGGAAATCATAACTATTGTACGGTTTATTCAGCACTTGTTACAAGCCATTCACCAGAACTTTGTACGTCAATTTTCACTTGGAATGTATTTTCTATATTCTCAATATCTAAATGAGTGTTTGCACCAAAATCCGTATGTTTGTTTTCCCAATTATCATAGATATCATTAAATTCCTCCTTCCCTATTTCTCGTGTCACTCCGTTCTCAGTTATTGTTCCACCATAATATCTTCCCCATTCCATATTGCCACTTAATTTACTTATTTCTAAAAATGTTGTTCCATCATAAACATATAAATAAACACTTATCCCTGTGTCACTATCACCAATACGCATTAAATAATATGCCAGCGACTTACTGATGTTCAATATCGCCGCCACCTCGTCCACTCTCATAAATCTCATGCCTTCAGTATTCATATTTTTACCTTCGTTATTTTAAAATTTACTTGAAATACTGAAATGCCTGAACCCATGCCCGAAACATTTCCTACGTATACCGTTACCTCCAAAATAATTATAAATTTATCAAAAAAATTTGAAATTCTATTTCCTTTCCCCACCTCCATATCCATGTAACACGCTCATACAAAATATCATAATTTCCTAATGCGGAGTCAAGAAACCCAGTGTTTATGCGGCTTTCAGAAATTACCTTACCTAATTTGGGGCTAATAAAAATATAATTCATGCTAATTCACGGAAAAAATGTAAAGGATTTTAGCAGATATGGCAGGCCTTTCCATGCCCTTTGACAAGCCGGGGCTGGTTGAAATCCATGTCAACCAGCCCCGGTAAAAACCTGCTATGAAATTCGTAAAAAATGATAGAAAATAATAGAAAATTTAATCCAAAAAACCATATATTTGGTAGTATTTTGGTAGAAACTCCCTCTCCCGGCGTATCCCCAAACCCGGAAACGCCCATAAATACTGACTTTTACGCATACCGCCTTTATTCGTTCACCTCGAATTTGTAGCCCATACCCCAGATTGTCCTGATCAGTTCGCCTTTCTCCCCCATCTTACTGCGCAGCTTCTTCACATGCGTATCAATGGTTCTGGCATCTCCAAAATAATCGTAATTCCAAACGCTGTTCAAGATCTTCTCCCTGGACAGCGCAATGCCCTTATTCTCTACAAAATAGGTCAGCAATTCAAATTCCTTATAGCTTAGATCAATAGGCTTACCTTCTACAGAAACGCTGTGCGCCGCTTTATTGATCAAAATCCCCCCTGCTTCCATCACTTCGTCTGCGTTTGCCTGGCTGGTTCTGCGCAGAATCGCCTCCACCCTGGCCACCAGGATCTTGGGACTGAAAGGCTTGGAAATATATTCATCCACACCCAATCCGAATCCCTGGAGTTCATCTTGTTCATCAGATTTCGCCGTCAGCATAATGATCGGCACCTTGGAATACTCCCTTATTTCCCTGCAGACCTGCCAGCCGTCCATATTCGGCATCATTACATCCAAGATAATCAGCGCGATATCGTTCTGTTCAAAAAAAATATCCACTGCACGTGCGCCGTCCTCGGCTTCTATCACCTCATAATTGCTTTTGGTCAGGAAATCCCTAACCAGCTTGCGCATACGGCTCTCATCATCAACTACCAGAATTTTCAACCGCTCCATAAGCAAAATCACCTTTCATTCTTTTTCAGCGCTTTCTCCGCCTCGCGCACCGCTCTTTCTCTCTCCTGTAATTCCTGCTCCCATTCTGAATACTCATTGACAATGGCAGTCTTATAATTCACAATCGTTGGAAGATCGCTTCTCATGGAGAGCAGAATGAGCGCACCAATAGCAGCCGCCAGCAGTACGTTAATACACACCGATGTGACAAAACGCCCTTTGTACTCCGGTTTCTCCCCGCCTGCCCCCAGACTTCGTACAATAGAACCGCTGCTCTCGGATTTATTGCTGAAAGTGGCATAGAGCGGCACCGGCCTAATCTTCTCTTCCGGCACACCGCACTTGAGCAGCTGGCCCTGCATTCTCTGTAAATATCCCAACCCCAACGGCGTCAGGAACACTCTGTTATCGATCGCCTTATTATAAACCATCAAAACATTCTGTAAATTGCGGAAATCGAGATGTTGTTCCAGATTATCGATCTTCTTCTTCTCCAATCTCGCTGTCTCCGCATCTGCCACCGTCGCAAACCGATAACCTTCTACGACCAGAACCTGCTCTTTCTTATCTGTGGAATCCATCTCTTCTACTTCAACTCCTTCAAAAAATTCTTTCCGATACCTGAAAGTAAACAGCTCAAAACACCCGGCGTATACCGGGTGTTTTACATGGACCAGACGGGAGTCGAACCCGTGTCCAAAAGCCCATTCCCTGTCCTTCTACTATCATAGTCGCTCATTGTGGATCACTCCTCATTCCCTCGTACATCAGGAGACCGACACCCCGATGCCCTCAGTAGCCTCTGCTACGCCCGCAGGATAGAGGCGTCCCCTGCGTCGTTTCCTACATAGTCGATGCCCGGTTCTTAATGTGTAGGTGCACTAAGGCGGACAGCTGCCATTAGGCAGCGTATGCTAAATTATCTTCAGCGTTTATATTTAGGTTTGCGATTTGACGCATCGCCTGCGGATAGCTTCTCCAGCTGCAAGACCCCTGTCGAAACCTTGACTGGCCCTGATATGCTCCTGCTGTGTAAAGCCGGCAAATACCTTAAAGCTTCCCACATCACAGCAACATTCTTTTTACAGTATATCACAGATCTGACGTCTTCTCAACCCAGATTCTTGATTTTAAACTCTCTCTCATGTTCCCTGCGCAGATCCTTTTTGGCAATATCCTGCCGTTTGTCATAGAGCTTCTTACCTCTGGCGAGGCCGATCTCTATCTTGGCCCTCCCATCCTTAAAGTATACCTGCAGTGGTACGATCGTATACCCCTGCTGCGCGATTTTGCCTGCCAGCTTACGAATCTCCACCTTGTGCAGCAGAAGCTTACGCACGCGTAACGGATCTTTGTTGAAGATATTTCCCTTCTCATAAGGACTGATATTCATGCCGCAGATAAACGCCTCTCCGTTGTCTATCTGCACATAGCCTTCCTTGATGCTGCATTTCCCCAGGCGCAGCGACTTTACTTCCGTGCCGTGCAACTCCAGTCCGGCCTCGTATTTTTCTTCTATAAAATAATCGTGGTATGCCTTCTTGTTGTTTGCCACCAGTTTCATGGCTTCTTTGGCCATATGCCCACCTTCTTTCTCTTCTACTCCACTCTGTTTACTCCATTATATCCTCCGGCAGCATAAAGTCAACCGCACCGGCAAGGCGGTCTGCTCCTTTGACCTGTATGGTAATGCGCTGCCCCAGTTTAAAAGTCTTCCCGGTATCCCGGCCAACCATCTCGTAAGTCTCTTCATTGTAATAGAAAAAATCTCCCTCCAGGGAAGAGACATGGATCAGCCCTTCCACCGTATCAGGCAGTTCCACATAGATGCCCCACTGGGTAATGCTGGAGATCACGCCTTCATATATTTCCCCAATGTGCGCCTCCATGTACTCTGCCTTCTTCATCTTGTCGATTTCCCGTTCGACTTCATCAGCCCGCCGCTCCGTCTTAGAGGCATGTTTCGCCACCTCAGGCAGCCGCTCAGTATAGTGTCCGATACGCTCCTCGTGCAGCCTTCCCCGAAGCTGGTCCTTGATGATGCGATGGATCTGCAGATCGGGATACCGTCTTATAGGAGAAGTGAAATGACAATAATACTGACATGCCAGGCCAAAATGTCCACTGCATTCCACTGTATATCTGGCCCGCTTCATGCTGCGCAGCGTCAGACGGCTGATCAGCATCTCCTCCTCCGTGTCTGCAATCTTATCCAAAAGTTTCTGCAGCTCCTTGGGATGAATCTCTTCCCCTGTCAGCTTCACATGATAACCGAAATTATGGATAAAAGCAGACAGCTTCATGATTTTCTCCGGATCCGGCTTCTCGTGCGTCCGATAGACGAAGGGCAGATCCAGCCAGAAGAAATGCTGGGCCACGGTTTCATTGGCGATCAGCATAAAATCCTCTATAATCTTCGTTGCCACATTGCGCTCGTAAGGCTTAATCTCTATCGGGTGTCCCTCTCCATCCAGCAGGATCTTACTCTCCGCAAAGTCAAAATCCACGGCTCCCCGCTTATGCCGCTTCCTTCTCAGCAGCGCCGCCAGTTCCTCCATCAGTTCAAACATGGGGACCAGTTCCTCATATTTGCACCGCTCCTCCTCATCTTTGTCTTCCAGGATCTTCTTTACGGAGGTATAGGACATCCTTCTGTCCACGCAGATGACCGACTCCACAATCTCATAATCCGTCACTTCCCCCTTATGGTCAATGGTCATCAGACAGCTCAAAGCCAGACGATCCACACCCTGATTCAGGGAACAGATACCATTGGACAACTTATGAGGCAGCATGGGAATGACCCGGTCCACCAAATATACGCTGGTACCACGCTTCAAGGCTTCCCAGTCCAGCGCCGAATTCTCCTGTACATAATTACTTACATCTGCAATGTGTACCCCAAGCCGGTACCGCCCCGCCTCATCCAGATACAGGCTGACTGCATCATCCAGATCTTTGGCATCTTCACCGTCGATGGTCACCATCTGCAGCCCGGTTAAGTCCAGACGTCCCTGTCTGTCCGCCTCCTGTACCTGTTCCGGCACCCGGTCCGTCTGATGCATAACCTTCTCCCCAAACTCCACGGGCAGCTCAAATCTATTTACCACAGACAAAATATCCACGCCGGGATCGTTGATATGACCGAGGATCCTGGTCACTTTCCCCTCCGGCTTATGTCTCTCATCACCGTATGAGGTCAGCTCCACCACCACCTTATGGCCGGTCACCGCCCCCTTGGAACGTTCCTTCGGTACGAAAATATCCGTACCCACTTTACTGCTGTCCGGAATCACAAAGCCGTAATTCTCACATTGCTCCCAGGTTCCAACTACCTGCTTCATTCCCCGTTCCAATATCTTAACAATACAGGCCTCCCGCCGTCTTCCCTGACTGCCGGGCAGAAGTTCCACCAGCACCCTGTCCTGATGAAAAGCACCTCCTCTTCTGTCCTCCGGGATATACAGATCCTGCTCCATACCCTCTACTTCCACAAAACCAAATCCTCTGGCAGTTCCGGAATATATGCCTGCAAGCCGGTTATCCTGCGGTTTTATAAATTTACCCTGTACGGTAATCTGCAGTCTGCCTTCTGACACCAATTCCTGCAGCAATCTGCGAAAATCTTCCCGTTCTTCCTTCGATACCTGCATGAAAGCCGCTAATTCTTTCTCCTTCATCGGCACATACATCTCATCCGCCACCAATTCACAGATTAGATTTCTGCGTCGTTTGTCTTCCGCATTCTGTTTTCCCAACTCTTTCTCAAAATCCATGCTTTCCCCATTTCTACTGCGCTGCTTTCATCAGCGCATGAATGAATTATGCCGCCCGCTGCTGCAGACCGTGTCGCCGTTCTCTGTACCATAACAAAAAAGCACCCCTTACGCAAGAGTGCTTTCACATTTAAAACAGGTTCAAATTCAAAATAACGGTCAATACCATAAAAGCCACCGCAAGTCCTGTCGTAATCTTGACCAGCTTCCCTTCCATGGAACGTCCCTTATTCTTGCCCCAGTATGTCTCAGCGGCCCCGCTCACTGCTCCCAGACCTGCTGACTTGCCTTCCTGCATCAATACTAATATAACAAGTGCAATACAAATAAGAATAAAAATAACCATCAACGTAATTCTAAGTGCTCCCATTTCCACACCTCCTAATGTCAAACAAATCTTATATTACCACAAAAAAACTGCAAGCGCAAGCCAAAATTTTCTTTTTGCAGTGAAGTTATAAATCAAAGTCTGCAAAGATATCTTCTTTCGTATGATTTTTACTGTAGTAGTTCATCAACCATGCCTTCATCTCCGTATGCCGGTCACCCAAATCTTCCATCATATCCTGGAAATTATCCTCCTGCACGCCGCCCAGTTCTGCCAGGAATTGATAATAGCGCAGATCGTCTCCGTGTTCTTCAAGAACCACCAGCCAGGTCTCCTCCGTCTCTTTCCCCTTGACATGATCCAAAAGGTAATCCTCCAGCTCTTTTTTCACGGATATGTCCAGCGCATAATCATGCATCAGCCTGAGCATCGCCAGCCTGACCTTCTCTTTCCTGCGCTGTTCCATATAATAATCCAGATTGTTCTCCCTGCTGCCATAGTCCTCTTCCCCGCACAAAAGCATCCTGGAAAACCCCTCCGCATCCGGCGTCTGCATCAGCTGGCGCATCCTCACATCCCATCTGACAAGCCACTCCTCCGTGCCCGCATTCTCAAAATCAAACAGATAGAACGCGTCCAGCTGGCTCATAACGGCCGCCAGCAGATAGGAAATATCCTCCGTCCTGGGATCACACTCGTCACCATGTTCATCTATAATCTGTACCAGTGCAGAACAATCCTTGAAAATGCCCTGCCCGATCTCCATATCATGATACGGCAGTATGATCTTCGCCAGTTTTCCACAGAAAGCAAACGCCCAATCCTCGATCTGCAGAATGGATTCCGGCAGGGAGATCTGTTTTACCATCTTATTACTCAGAAAAGCCTTCTTGCCAATGCAGGTAACGCAATAGCCATCAATGCTGCCCGGAACCTCCACCGCGGTATCCTTTCCCCGATATCCGGTGATTTTTACCGTATTCTCAATTTTCTCATACTCCAAAACACCACGTTCCGTAGCCAATTCTCCACTGTTGTTCATACTGTCCACCACATTATCCAGACTTCATTCTCCATCATCGCGCCTCTTCACGAAGCACCCTTCGCATCTGCACCTTTCTATCCTGTTTTCTTCTACACGCTGACTACTCCGACAGGAGTACCCCTGCCAATTCCGACCTTCGCCCGACTTAGAACAGCGCATCGATCCGTTCCAGAATGCTGTCCCCACGCTCCGTCAACATCAATTCCTCATTATGCCGCTGATAGTCTTCACAGCCGTAGGAAGCGATGAATTTCGCACAGTCCGGCTGCACTGTACACTCCGTCATCAACAGTAACATCTCGTTACCGGAGCCAAAGGTATCCTCTACAAAGCCAAACAGGCAGTGCAGTCGTTCCCCAATCCGCCCCGTATCCTGCTTATAAGCCGTCACCTGAGTGTCAAAGCTGCTCTTAAGCAGTGCAAATGCCGCCTCTGCGCTCTCCGCCTTCTCCGTTCGCAGCATCCGCTCCGCCTCCTCCAGAAAACGAAGCACAGCGCGGTTCTTTTTCCTGTCCCGGGCAGACAGAGCACCGGCTCTGGCAAGAGAATCCATACTCATTCTCCGCGCCTCGGACTGTTTTTCTACAAGCTGTGCGAATTCTGATGCACTGCACCCGGACTCGGTCCTGGCCTTCAGCGCCTTCAACGGATTCATCAATTCACGCAGCAGTTCCGACGTCTGCATATTTTCCCGAATATCCTGCTGTATCTTATCGATCAGCATCCCCATCAGGGACAGGCGCTCATCGAAATCCGCCTTTCTGGCTTTATCCTTAGCCTGCTCACTGACCGTTCCCGACAAGATCTCTTCCACTTTATAGTCGTTCTTATATTTCTGATACAGATCATAATACGCCCCGAACTCTTTCACCACCCGCTCATTGCGGATGTACTGACCAATCAGAGTTTCCTCCACCGGAATCTGTTCCTCCTCATAAAGCTCCAGCATCTTTGACAGATCCTCCCACCCTCTGGCCGTGATATAGTTCTTGCCCCTTACCGTGGTCTCGATCTCATAGAAATCATCTTTCTTCAGATCCAGGAAATTCACGATCGCCGTATGCAGCCCCCGCTCCCTGGCATACTCTTTCCAGGTGGCAAAGTCCGCCTCTACCTCCAGGATCTTCAGCCGGTCAAGCGTCACCACATCAAATTCCCGCACAGATTTATTGTACTCCGGCGGATTACCGGCCGTCACAATAACCCAGCCCTCCGGCACCTGATGCCTGCCAAACACTTTATACTGCAGAAACTGCAGCATGGAAGGCGCCAGCGTCTCCGACACACAGTTGATTTCATCCAGGAAAAGGATGCCCTCCCGGATACCGCTCTCCTCCATCACCTCATAGACCGAAGCGATGATCTCACTCATGGTATATTCCGACACATCGTAAGTCTCACCCGCATACTCCTTATGGGTGATAAAGGGAAGTCCCAGCGCCGACTGTCTTGTATGATGCGTCATGGAATAAGACACCAGTGCAATCCCCAGTTCCTGTGCGATCTGCTCCATAATCGCCGTCTTCCCGATTCCCGGAGCCCCCAGCAAAAAGATCGGGCGCTGCCTGACCACCGGGATCCGATATTCACCCTCTTCGTCTTTTTTCAGATACAGTTTTACGGAATCCTTGATATAATTCTTTGCTTCTTTGATTGTCATCTTACCGCCTATACCTTTCTTCTTCCTTCACTTCCCAAACCTGGATGTCTCAAACTTCAACTGCCGTCGGACTGAGACCTTCTGCCGTCTCTGTGCTGCTTTCAAACTGTCACGGTTTCCGGCATCCATACGGAAATATGCTCACGCAAACTCTTCCTCATCCAATACGATCTTGATCGCCCAGGGCGGTACCTTTGGCGCGTTCTCATCCTCTTCCAGAAACACAAAAGCCACATCATAATCGGGCATCCACTCCGGATAGATACCATAACCATCCGTAAAGTAAAGCAGCCCTTTCAAATTGTCAAATTCCTGTTTCTCCCGCAGCTGTTCCACATAGGCAAACACCGGCCGGAAATCCGTCGAACCAAATCCCGTCAGTTTGCCATGCACAAGGAAGTCATCGAACTCTTCGCGCTGTGTGATCTTCACATCCTGTCTGACTTCACTGTCACACTGCAGGATATGCACATTGATCTTACTGAAAAAATTCTCCCCGGCCTGCAGAATATTGTAAGTCTTCTGCAGAAAAGCCTGCACCACCTCCCCACGACAGGACGCCGAAGTGTCAAGGGCGATCACAAAATCCCTGATCTTATTGCTGTCCTTATATTCCAGGGGTTCCACCAACGGCATATTACCGTAGGTCTGCAGACCATAAGTATAGTAAATATAATCGAATTCGTCGTCGTTGATCTGCACCGTCTCTCCCATAACCATGAACTTGCGCAGAAAATCCGTGTAATCATATCGCTCTCTCGTGGCCTCTCTCAGATTCTGTTCTATACTCTGCGCATTGTTTCTGTCTTTACTGAAACTTTTCAGATCTGCCTTGATGCGCTCACTGAGCTTGCGCCACTCCGCCTGGGACAAGTCGAGTTCCTCCTGTCTGTCCCAGTAAATATGTTCGTCATAATGGCACAATTTACGCCACTCTTCCAGCGCCTTTTCCGAAGGCTCCTCGATTCGAAAATGTCGGTACAGCTTCTCCGCCGTCAATCCCCCCGCCTGCTTTCGCAAAAGCTCCAACCGGCTCTGCAGAAGATCGTCTGTCGGCAGCCCGGTCAGATGCAGTTCCATATCCACGATCGTGTGCTCCACCGCAATATCCGTGGCCAGATCCCAATAAATCCTGTTCAGTTTATCCGTATTCCTGCCATGATAGAAAATACAGTGCAAAAGCGTATGCAGATACAGTCTGGCGGCATAATGAGGTGAAGCCTTATACTGACCCAGCAGCAGTACAGGATCATAGTAGAGTGTCATTCCGTCAAACAGATGCGCTCCCGTCTGCTCCCGGCATACTATTTTAAGCCTGGACAAAGCCACATCCAGGAACCGCATATTGATCAGAATACCGTCATGGGCAAGCCCCATCACCTCACCGGCGATCTTTCGTATCTGAAGTTGTCTGTCCTGCTGCATTTCTGTCATTCTGCTTCTCCATTTTTGTTATTATTTCCACCGGTATGTCCTATGTCTCCGCTTCGTTTTCCGTCACCCCATACCGGTCATGCACGTGCAAACCGCACCTACCCGATCACATACCTTTTGATCAGATACAGGATCATCAAATGCCCCGGATAAAACACATAGAAAAACCACTTGGAAAAAGCCGCTCCCCGCTGTGCCCTTTTTCCATTATAAAAAAATACTATGACAACTGCCGAAACCACGATTCCCATTCCGGACGAAAATCCGAGAAATACTGCCTCCTGTACGGTACAGCCGGATTCCATCATATAGTTCTGCACCATAGAAAAGACAAAAAGAGCATATCCCACCATATAGCCTCGGATCAGACTACGCCGATTCCCTCCGCTTTCATAGAATAGAATGGTAAGAACAGGCGCTGTCAAGGCCCAATCTCCTATCAGAGTAACAAGCGTCAGACAGATGCCAAGTACTGTCCGCAGGGAGTAATCCCGCACCGTCTCCCTGACTGCCAGAATCAAAAAACAGCACAGCAGCGTATAGATCATATTGAAACTGTCAAACTGAAAGGCAAGCCCAAAAGGAATCTGCGAAATAACCGCAAAGATCAAAAGCCGCCGCCCATAACGTTTCTTTGAGCGCGTATACCGATAGCCTTCCACAAGAAAAAAACACATGGTTGGCGCCGTAAAATACCCGATATACTCAAACACCAGTGCCAGCAGGCTGCCTGTGGGCAGAAACATGATTGAGATATGGTTAAGCAGCATCGCAGACATCGCAATGTACTTGATGGCATCCCTGTTGAGCACCCGCATATTTAACCTGGACGATTCCATCTTATATCACCGCCTTTTTAAATCGGTTCAGCCCGGGAAACGTGCAATAAAAATCTACATTGAGACAGGCGATTGAGTCATCGCGCAATCGCCTGTTTATCGTATCCTTTAAGAAACGCCATAAAATTATGACAGGAACGGATTGTATTTCTTCTCGTGACCGATGGTTGTCGCTTCACCATGTCCCGGATATACCTTCGTCTCCTCCGGCAGCACAAACAGCTTCTCCTTCACCGAGCGGACAAGGGCGCTCATACTGCCCGTCGCCAGATCCGTCCTGCCAACGGAATCCTGAAACAGCGTATCCCCGGCGATCAGAATCCCTTCTTCCGCAAAATAATAACAGCAGCTTCCCACCGTATGCCCCGGCGTTGCGATCAGTCTGCAGGTCATATCCGCGATGGTGATTTCCTCGTTGTCTTTCAGATATCTGTCCGGATCCACCGTATAAGGCCGCCCCACCTGATCCGATACATTTGTGACCGCATCCTCACAGAGCACCTTCTCCGCCTCATAGGCATAGAGCGGCGCTCCCGACAGCTCCTTAAGCCTGTTGACACCCCAGATATGGTCAAAGTGCCCGTGGGTGAGCAGGATCCCTTTTACCTGAAATCCCTTATCTTTCAGCGTTTCGTAAATATAATCTCCCTTATCTGCCGGATCAAAGAAAATCACATCCTGCGACCCTTCCCGGTAGATAAAATAGCAGTTCGTCTGGCAGATGCCCAGCATCAGCCGCCCAACCTTCAACTTCCCCATGCCGTTTCTCCTTATATGATCCTTAATGATCCTTACATGCTCTCTGTATGACCCTTAATGCCCTCTGTGCTCCCGGACATGACCTGACCGCTTTCAGTCTGCGCATCCTGCATCCGCGGTGCAGGTTCCTGTCGTTAGCCTGTCGTTCTCTCGATATCGATCACACTCTCGATGGTCCTGATCTTATCCGTGATGCGCTGCAGCTCTTCCCTGCTGCCGATCTCGAAGCTGACCAGAATGGTAGCCGTTCCCTGTTTGCTCACCCGGGTATTCAGTGCCAGAATATCAATCTCCTTCTCCGTAAGCGCCCGGGAGATATCCGCCAGCAGGCCGTTCCTGTTGTTGGCATAGATGCTGATCTCCGCCAGATACTTACCGCCTGTAGCCTCCTCCTGCTGCCATTCCGCATCGATCAGCCGGTTACGGTCGATCTCCGGAAGATTCATGATATTGATACAGTCCGTCCTGTGGATAGAGATACCCCTGCCTCTCGTCACAAAACCGATGATCTCATCCCCCGGCACCGGACTGCAGCACTTGGAAAAGCGCACCGCCACATCATGGATGCCTCTGACCACAATGCCGCTGCAGCTCTTATTGGTCCGCTCCCTGTTGATCTGGGCGTTCTCCTCCACCTCAGCCATGATCTCCGCGTCGGTCATTTCCCGCCGGTGATCCTGGTCGTACAATTCCTGCATACGGTTAAGGATCTGCCCCTCTTTGAGTCCGCCATGTCCGATCGCCGCCAACACCGAATCCCAGTCCTGAAAACCATACCGCTTCATAATGGCTTCCTGATATTTGGGAATTATCACTTCCACAGGATTGATAGCCTTCGCCTTACAATAACTGGCGATCAGCTCCTTGCCCTTAACGATATTATCTTCTTTTAACTCGTGTTTGAACCACTGATTGATCTTATTCTTCGCCTGGGTACTCTTGACCACATTCAGCCAGTCACGGCTTGGCCCCTTGGAATTCTGGGATGTCATGATCTCCACCCGGTCACCGTTCCTGATCTCGTAATCGATGGTCACCAGCTTGCCGTTGACCCTGGCTCCGATCATCCGGTTACCCACCGCACTGTGAATACTGTAGGCAAAGTCGATGGTCGTAGAGCCGGCCGGCAGATTCTTCACATCCCCCGTGGGCGTAAAACAGTATACACTGTCGGAAAATAGATTCAGATCGCTTTTCAGCAGATTCAAAAACTCCTTATTGTCCGACATATCCCGCTGCCACTCCAAAATCTGCCGCAGCCACAACAATTTCTCTTCTTCCTGGGCTTCCACCTTCTTACCATCGGAAGCCTCTTTGTATTTCCAGTGGGCGGCGATCCCGTACTCTGCCGCCTTGTGCATCTCATAGGTTCTGATCTGGATTTCGAAAGGCTGCCCCGTGCTGCCGATCAGCGTCGTGTGCAGCGACTGGTACATATTGGCTTTCGGCATCGATATATAATCCTTGAAACGCCCCGGAATCGGCTTATACATCTCATGGATCACACCCAGCGCCGCATAACAGTCCCGCACCGTATCCACAATAATACGCACTGCGAACAGATCATAGATTTGATCTATGGTCTTATTCTGATTCTTCATTTTCTTGTAAATGCTGAAAAAGTGTTTGATACGCCCGTCGATCTGTGCTTTGATACCCGCATGTTCTATGTGTACTGTCACTTCGTCTACGATTGTCTGGATATACTGCTCACGATCGCTCTTGCGGATTGCGATCTTGTCCACCAGATCATAGTAGGCTTCCGGCTCCAGATATTTTAATGCCAGATCATCCAGCTCCACCTTGATCCTCGAAATACCCAGACGCTGAGCGATAGGGGAATAGATATCCAATGTCTCCCTGGCAATCTCCTGCTGCTTCTGCGGCCGCATGTGCTGCAGCGTACGCATATTATGCAGTCTGTCCGCCAGCTTGATCAGAATGACCCGGATATCTCTGGCCATGGCCAGAAACATCTTGCGCAGGTTCTCCGCCTGCCGCTCCAGCTTCTCCGCATCACGATCCCTGTCACCGCTGTTATCTCCATGAAAATTGATCTTCTCCAGTTTCGTGACCCCGTCCACCAGAAGCGCCACATCCGCCCCAAACTGTTCCTTGATCTCTTCGTCCGTCATGATGGTGTCTTCCACCACATCATGCAGAAGCCCCGCTACGATCGTCTCCTTGTCAAGCTCCAGGTCCGCCAGTATGATCGACACATAAAGCGGGTGTATGATATAGGGTTCTCCCGATTTGCGTACCTGCCCCCGGTGCGCGTCGTAAGCCGTCTGATATGCCTTCTCAATCAGCGAGATATCATCGGAAGGATGATATTTGCGCACACGGTTAATAAGCTCCTCGTACAAAGCCTCGGGAGACTGAAATTCCTCAATCGATTCAATTCTGCCATCATCAATGATGACTTCTTTCTTTTCTTCTGTCGCCATAGCCTCTCCAGCCATTCTGCCTTATTTATGACCTGACATAACAGTCAGTTCTGATATCATTATTCCCTATTATAATCGCAAATCATAAGCAAGTCAAAATATTCTTTTTGCAGATTACTTTTTTGCGGTATAAACAGCCGAATTTATATCAAAAATCCCCGGATCCGGAAAACTCCGGACCCGGGAACCTTTTATTCGCTAAACGACTCTGTTTATCGTGTCAGGCTTACATCATGCCCATTCCGCCGCCACCTGCAGGCATTGCGGGCTCTGCTTCCTTGATATTTGCCACAACAGACTCTGTGGTGAGCAGTGTAGATGCTACGCTGGTAGCGTTCTGCAGTGCGCTTCTTGTCACCTTCGCAGGATCGAGAATACCAGCTTCTACCATATTCACATACTCTTCTTTCAGAGCGTCGAAACCTACGCCAACTTCAGATTCCATTACCTTATTGATGATCACGGAACCTTCCAGTCCGGCGTTAGCTACGATGTGATACAAAGGAGCTTCCAGTGCTTTCAGCACAAGCTGAGCGCCCGTCTTCTCATCACCTTCCAGAGTCTCTGCCAGCTTGGCAACTTCCTTGGATGCGTGGATATATGCGGAACCGCCGCCTGCGATGATACCTTCTTCCACGGCTGCTCTCGTCGCTGCCAGAGCATCCTCCAGACGAAGCTTCGCTTCCTTCATCTCTGTCTCCGTAGCCGCACCGACACGGATCACTGCCACGCCGCCTGCCAGCTTCGCAAGACGCTCCTGCAGTTTCTCTCTGTCGAAATCAGATGTGGTCTCCTCGATCTGCATCTTGATCTGGCTGATTCTTGCCTGGATCGCATCCTTGTCACCCTCACCGTCAACGATAACTGTATTCTCTTTCTGCACCTTAACAGATTTCGCACGGCCAAGCTGATCCATGGTAGCCTCCTTCAGCTCCAGGCCAAGCTCGGAACTGATCACCTGTCCGCCTGTCAGGATAGCGATATCCTCCAACATTGCTTTTCTTCTGTCGCCGTAGCCGGGTGCCTTTACCGCTACAACATTGAAGGTGCCGCGCAGCTTGTTAACGATCAGTGTGGTGAGCGCCTCACCCTCCACATCCTCAGCGATGATCAGCAGCTTCGCTCCGGACTGTACGATCTGCTCCAGAATCGGCAGAATCTCCTGAATGTTGGAGATCTTCTTGTCTGTGATCAGGATATAGGGATTCTCCAGAACCGCTTCCATCTTATCCATATCTGTTGCCATATATGCGGAGATATACCCTCTGTCGAACTGCATACCTTCAACCAGATCCAGTTCTGTCAGCATGGTCTTGCTCTCTTCAATCGTGATAACGCCGTCGCCGGATACCTTCTCCATAGCGTCTGCAACCAGCTGTCCTACTTCCTCATCACCGGAAGAAACCGCTGCAACTCTTGCGATATGCTCCTTGCCTTTTACCTTGGAGCTCATCTTCGCAATTGCCTCCACCGCACAGTCGGTAGCCTTCTTCATACCCTTTCTCAGGATGATCGGGTTAGCTCCTGCCGCCAGATTCTTCATACCGGCATTTACCATTGCCTGTGCCAGAACGGTAGCTGTTGTTGTACCGTCACCTGCCACGTCGTTGGTCTTGGTAGCCACTTCCTTTACAAGCTGCGCACCCATGTTCTCGAATGCGTCTTCCAGCTCGATCTCTTTGGCGATCGTCACACCGTCATTTGTGATCAACGGAGCGCCGTAAGATTTATCCAGTACAACGTTTCTGCCTTTCGGTCCAAGAGTTACTCTGACGGTATCCGCCAGCTGATTTACACCTGATTCCAGGGCCGCTCTGGCCTCTGCACCATATTTGATTTCCTTTGCCATGATTCATGTCCTCCTAAATAATAATCGCTTGCTTTAAGCTGTCCTGCCGCGCCGTTATCCCGCGCCGGCCTCACATTTCAAACTCTGTTCTTCCTTCAAAACCGGAAGTACTTATTCGATCACTGCAAGAATATCGTTCTGCTTTACGATGATATACTCTTCCTCGTCCAGCTTCACTTCTGTGCCGGCATATTTGGAATAGATCACCTGATCGCCAACCTTTACTTCCATCTTCACTTCCTTGCCGTCCACTACGCCGCCGGGGCCTACCGCTATCACTTCCGCCTGCTGCGGTTTCTCCTTGCTCTGTCCCGGTAACACAATACCGGACTTTGTCGTCTCCTCTGCAACCAACTGTTTCAATACAACTCTGTCGCCAAGTGGTGTCAATTTCATATCTGTTGCCTCCTTATAAATAAATCTTAGTATACCCTTTGTTATTAGCACTCATTCATGTCGAGTGCTAACTGCTGAAACATATATTATCTTCATATGTGCGCGTTGGCAAATTGGTTTATGAAGATTTACAATATATTTTTCTTTTAATATCTCTTCTTTTCTCTATTTTTCTCTTTTTATCTCGTTTTATGCCATCATATGGAATTTAATATTTATTTTATAATTCGGCCCCGGACGGCTCCCGTATACCGCATCAAAAAGCTGCTGCAGAACGTTGACTGACTGTTCTGCAGCAGCTTTGTAAGCACGCTGTTATTTACTGAACTCCATGCTCCAGCCTCTCGCGATAGCCGGGCGCATTCTTGATCTCGAACTTGTTGTTGAACATCTCATACTCCGCATCCGGCAGCTTATCTTTCAGCTGCTCCTCCACGTTCGTCTTGTAGACAACGCCGCAGGCCACGGAAGGCGCCAGGATCTGGTCCTCATACTCCCTACACGCCTGCTGCACATGCGCGCAGTACTCTTCCGCTTCACCGTCTTCCGCCATGGGAATAAGGATGATGAACACATCCCCGTCCACACGTCCGATCACATAGTCCGGCTTCGCCTCCTGCTTGAGGATATCGGCGATGGTCCGGATCAGTCTGTCGCTCTCCTCGTCCCCGAAATGATCGTTGACAAACTTCCAGTCGTTGATGTTGGCATTGACTACCGCCACCGGTGCCACGCTCAGATCATCAAGCCGCTGCATCTGCTCCTCGAAATAGTGCTTGTGGTAAACGCCTGTCAGGACATCTTCCTTCTCGCCTCTGGCCGTCTGAACATGCTGCACGCCCACTTTCTCTTCCAGCTCGTCCATATAGATAGAAGATTCCTTATGTAAATATGCCTCCTCGCCCCACTGGGAAAGCATCTTCGTAAATTCATCCAGAAGATTGCCCACTTCCCGGCGCATGGTGTCCGGCACCTTATCCATCTCCGCGTACAGATGTGCGATCGTGCGGCCGTAAACCCGCACTTTACGCCCCGGCTCCCCGACCACATCCGGCGTAAATCCGGCAAATCCGCCGACCGACACCACTTTCTCACCATGCCTTTCCGTGAGCAGAATATCCACCCCTGTCAGTGCATGCAGCGCTTTGCAGTATTCTCTCAGCGTGTCGATGGTGTATAAATTATCCAGCGCATAATTTCTGATATTACTTCTGATCCTCTTCTCAAAAGGAATTGCCTTGTAATCCATAGTCCGTAACCTCTCCTGTCTTATTCCCTGTAAAAATACCTCGCGGTATACTATAAATCAGTATAACTTTTTTGTACGGTTTTGTCTAGGGAATCCATGGAAAAAAGGCATTGCCACGTTGTACTTTATCTTCTTCTATTCTTCAATCCTCGCCTTATCATACACAATATTGCCGAGTTTCCCGTCCGGGCGTCCGCCTTCCTTTGTCAATGCCTTGGCGATATGTGCCTTCCTTCCTCTGGATTCAAACGGTACGTCGTCCACATTGCCGCTCTTAATATCTTCGCAGACCTCCAGCACTTCCTCCAGCAATACCGCCGGATAGTCTCTTCCCGGCCCGTGGGACAGATAAACACGGTCGAATTTACCCGCCGTCTTCGCTTTCAGCTCCGTTAGATTCTTTTCATAGGTACTGAGCCCTGTCGAATAGGCATCAAACAAAAAGGTAAACGCATTGCAGGCGTCTCCGGTGATCAGCGTCCGCTCCTCTCTGATCAGCATACAGACACTGCCCCTCGTATGCCCCGCACAGGCATAGATCTCGATCGATACACCGCCCAGATCAAACACATCCCCTTCCTCCATGTCCAGAAATCCGTCAGGCTCGGCCACGGGAATATAATCCTCCTCTGCCACCTCTGCGAACTTCGGCGATTGTGAAAGGAATCTTTTTCTTACTTCCAGCTCACAGTGCTGCAGATAAATATAATCGTCTTTCCTGCTCATGTAAACCGTATCGAATTCCGGCGCCCCCATGGCATGATCCACATGTCCGTGGGTCAAAAGCACAGTAACAGGCCTGTCCGTCAGAGACTCCACATACTGCCGAAGCTTCCCGGCCCCGCTGCCCGTATCGATAAGCGCTGCCTTCTGTGTACCCTCCACCAGATACATCTGCTCTCCGGCCAGTCCGTAGATCCTTGTCGCATGTTCCGAACACTTTTCCGAATAAAATTTTACCATCGTTTTTCTTCCTTTCTTTTCTTCCTGTGTTTTCTTTTCCACTTTTCCTGCAAATCCGCCTTACGGATGTTTGCCCGTTTTGTAACACCACCCGGCAATCTCCGCGATCAGAGAAAGCGGAAGCGGTTTACTGTACGGGAACTGGATCGTCCCCTTGCTGGTCTTATACTCCTGCAGCTTTTCCGCAAATTCCATGACCGCCTCCGGTCCCGGATAGAGGCCGATGTGCTTCTTAAAGCCTGCAAAATGTATAATATTATGCTTATCCCAAAAGGTCGGCATACTCCAAGAGATGCGCTCCTGCGCCTCCGGCAGCGCCCCCTGTATCGCCTCCCGTACCGCCCTCAGATACTGCCTCGTCTCCTCAGGCTGTGCTTCTATATACTCGTCGATCGTCTCCGGCGCTTTCCCGCAGTAATGATCCTGTCCCTGCCGCTTAAAGCTGCGCCCGCATTCCGGACATGTCCACATAGGTTTCTGCCTCCTTATACTTTCATTCTCTCTTTATTCTATCACACCGCCATCCATTTTATATTGACTGCCGCAATTACTGCTCACGAAAACAGCTCCGCCATCTCTTCATGTTTCCCGTCAACCGCATAGAGACACACCCCGTCCAGATCCGTGCTCCGGTTGTTGAATGCCGGAAACAAAAACCCGCACTCCGGTTTTCCCGCTTCATAATCCCCGCTCACCGGACAGACTGCGCAGATTAAAAAGCGGTACACCTCCTCCGACTCCCACTGACTCGCCTTGTCTTTCCCCTTCACCGGAACATCATAGTTCCCATAGAACACATAGATACCATAGGGATGATCCGAGCGGTGCCTCTCCCCTATGTATTCGTAGAGAGAAAGAAGCAGCGCATCATTCTTCATCTCACATTCCCGCAGCGCCATCAATAACTGCCAGACACCGCCCGGTTTCCTCGCGCCCGCTGTCAGACGGTGATCTGCCAGCTGTACATTCGTCTCTGAATAAGGAATGGCCTTGGCGATTTCCAGATTCTTTGTCTTATCTGAGGCGGACAGTTTTAAAAAATTCGTATGGAACGTGCCGTCTATAAATCCTTCCTCATCCATATAGGCACCTGCTATTCTGCTGAAGCAGTTTCTCGAAACCGTCATCCGCCTGGTAAGCTCCAGCATATCTTCCCGATCAATCTTCATGTTTTCTTCCATTCTGAAGCGTTTCTGCTGAGGAACACGGCAAAATCTCACTCTCTGCCATCAAGGAATTTGGGACGCTTCAACACAAATTCGTCTCCTTCTTAATCTGTATGTGTCATGGTTACCTTATCATAAAAGCTGCATCACTTCAACGATTTTCAGGCCGTATATCCATTTGTGACATCGGCTCTCCCGGTCAGTATTCTTCTGCGTAACAGTTTAAGCCTTCCTGTTATGGAATTGCCATTTGCGGTAAATACAAAATCCTGCTGGCAATTCTGCCGCGGATATAGTATGATGAAAACCGATGTACTTAGACGGCATCATATCATTCATACGATGAGGATTTATCCATGAAAGAGAAAAACACAGAAATACAGATTAACAAGAAAGAATTCTACAAAAATCTGACAAGACTTGCCCTGCCCATCGCTCTGCAAAGCCTGATGCTGGCATCGGTGGCCGCGGGCGACGCATTAATGCTGGGCAAAGTGGCGCAGGACGAGATGACCGCCGTCTCACTGGCAACTCAGATCCAGTTTGTCCAGAACATGTTCCTGATGGCCATCACAGGGGCGGGCGCCATCCTGGGCGCACAGTACTGGGGTAAAGGCGACAGACATACGCTGGAAGACGTTTTTAATATGATGCTCCGCTTCTGCGGTTTCACCTCCATCGTGTTTTTTCTGGCCTGTGAACTGATGCCCAACATGCTGATGCATATCTTCACACACGATACGCCGCTGATCATTCTTGGCAGTTCCTATCTGCGTATCGCCGGCTGGTCTTACCTGCTTACGGGCATCTCACAGTGCTATCTGACAATCATGAAAGTGTCGGATCATGTGAAACCCGGTGCGCTGATCAGCTCCTGTGCCGTACTCCTGAATATAGGCCTGAATGCAGTCTTTATCTTCGGGTTATTTGGCGCACCCAGGATGCAGGCCAGGGGTGCTGCACTTGCAACCACGCTTGCCCGCGTTATAGAACTTGCACTATGCATAGCCGTATCCTCACAATCCTCCTGTATCCGTCCGGCATTTGACCGGTTTTTCAGGCTGCCAAAACAGCTGAAAGCCGATTTCATCAGACAGTGCCTGCCATTGATGGGCGGTTCTCTATGCTGGGGTGTGGGCTTTACCTCCTACACCGCGATCATGGGCCATATGGGTACCGATGCCGCGGCTGCAAATTCCGTCTCCGCGGTTGCCAGAGATCTGATCTGCTGCATGTGTAACGGCATTGGCAGTGCTGCCGGAATCATCGTAGGCAATGAACTGGGAGCCGGACGTCTGGAACTGGGCAAAGCCTATGGAACAAAGCTTAAGAATATCTCTTACGTCATTGGTTTTATCTCTACCGCTCTTGTGCTCGCCATAACCCCTTTTGTGGTGCGGATGGTTCTTCTGACAGATCAGGCCCGCGGCTACCTTACAGGCATGATGGTAATCATGTCCTTCTATATGATCGGCCGCTGCGTCAATACCGTCACGATCAACGGCGTGCTGGACGGCGGTGGCGATACTCTGTTCGACATGTACAGCCTGATCGTCTGCATGTGGTGCATCGCCATTCCGCTGGCTCTCATCGGCGCCTTTGTCCTGCACTGGTCTCCCCTGGCGGTCTATGCCTGCACCTGTCTGGATGAGGTCGGCAAGATCCCCTGGGTGATGGCACGGTTCCGCAAATACAAATGGGTGCAGGATCTGACAAGGTAACTGACTGCGCTGTGGCTGTACAATGAATATGTACAGCCACAGCGCAGCCATCAGCCCCATACCTTAATCCGATTATATCCTTCCTGCAGTTCTTCCAGCGGCCCTGCGACTGGATGCTCTCCTCTGAGCACGCCATTATAATCCCGGTCCAGCGTGACAGGGTTTCCTTCCGGGTCTTCATAGAGAGCTTCCACGATCCGGACCGTCCCCAGCCTCTTTGTATCGATCACCTCTGTATTCACATTAAGAACTCCCTGCTCCACCTCCATTTCCAGATAGACTGCTCCGTCTTCGGTCACAATCTTCACGCCGGGATCCTCTACGCTCACATAATTATCCTTTTCGGCAGTATAAGCGTCGGCTCCTCTCAGATAAACATTTCCATTCACATAAGCCGGCTGATTCGTATACAGATGATCCTCCAGATCTCCGTACTCTTTCCTGATGACTTCCTCCAGGTACACCTCCAGATTCTCCGGGCATTCATTGTAATCCGCTGTACCGTCAAACACTGCCGCCTCATAGGGCAGCTTTGTTCCTCCCAGGAAAATATTCTGATAGAATCTGTCATCCGCACCGTAAACTACGGCTGTTCCTGCCGCTTCCGTCGTATGCGGAAAATGATAGGGCGTCGCCCGTTTCAACACTGCTTCCCTGTGCATGCCGCCACACTGAAGATTATGTACGAAGGCGGTTCCCTGCGCATAGTTATCAATACTGTAAGCGGAAGCAAAGATATTATGATCGATCAGGCATGGACCGTGGGTGACCTCGATCATGAAATCCCTGTCATTCCCGTAGTAAAGATTTCCGCTGACCCTTGTCCCCTGCGCCTGCCAGTCAAGCCAGGTTCCCAGACTACAGTTATGGATATTGTTATTACATATCTGAACGTCAATGGCCGCATGAAGCTTGATGCCGGCAATCTCATGACCAA
The DNA here is from genome assembly GCA_910578115.1 of uncultured Lachnospiraceae bacterium. Lineage (GTDB taxonomy): Bacteria > Bacillota > Clostridia > Lachnospirales > Lachnospiraceae > UBA3282. The sequence continues at coordinate 22,308 of CAJTPO010000039.1, forward strand.
AATACTCATGTTTCACCGCAATATTATAAATATGGTTATGATAAATCCTGCTGAATACACATCCCATATGTCCCACGATCCCGTTCTGTCCGCAGTCATAGATCACATTGTCACGGATGATATGGGAACCGACAGTCTCCTTACTCCAGCCGCGCTGGAGCGCACAAAACACTGCTTCCATCTGATACTGATATCCCGGCTTCCGATTTGTCCTGGTACAGAGATTGTGTCCCGTGCTTTCTTCTTTCCCGATACTGACAGCGCTGCATTTCGCGTCATGGATGACATTATTCTCGATCACCCATCCTTTCGCCCAGTTCACACCCAGAAGCGCGGGCTGATCTGCCGTGGGCGGTGTCCAGGGACAGGCTGCCTGCGCCATCTCAAATCCGCGTACCGTAATATAATTTCTTCCGATCCGTACCGGATAGAAGCAGCTTCTGCGTACATTTATCTCAACCAGCTCCTCATTCGGATTTATTCCCTGGAAGTTGGCATAGATGGTTGTGTTCTCATCGTCCACCTCCGCATACCACTGGTATACGGTATCTTCCGGATGCCGGATCGGTTCCGCATACTTCGGCCACAGGCGGCAGTACCCTTTGGTTCGTTTGGCTGGGTTTTGTACTTCCACCAGCGACTGCGCCTCATAGAAAGCCTTTCCGTTCAAATAGACCTCCCCTGTATGCAGAGTATTCTTCGGAAATTCAAACCAATCTCCACCTAGAATTTCCTGATACGGATTGTAATCTCCAAACATTGTATTTGGCAATACCGCCTTCCAGACACTGCCGCCGGTCCGCTCCCAGTTCTGCACCCGCTCTGAACCCTTGATCACTACCTTCTCCCCCGCCGCAGCCTGATACACAATCCTCTCCACATCACTTCGGCCGCTGTTGGCAGGTTTTACCCATTCACGGTATTCCCCCTGATGAACCGTGATCACATCCCCCGGCAATGCCATCTGAGCTGCTCTGGATATGGTCCGAAACGGACGCTCTTTGGACCCTTCCCATTTGTCGCATCCGTTCTTCCCCACATGATATTCCCTACTCATTTTCACGCTGTTCCTCCAAATATTATTATGTTACTCATGGGTATGCTTCTCCACATACCTGATAATCTGATCCGCCTCATCCACAGACTCTGCATAAGTATGCAGATATAACCCCTTCGACGAAAGATTCTCCATCAACGCCGGAATATCACATGCCGGCGTCATCACCAGAATCCTCTTTCCGGCTTCCTGCATCCGCTTCAGCGCCGGTATAAAATGTGCCGGGCTTTCCTGCCCGTCCACATTGGTCCACTGAATCATCATAAGACTGTCAAGCGCTAAGAGATGATCCAGGTGACTGATCTGCTCTTTCCCGTCAAAATGGTAGATCGGATACTCCTCCCATTCCATCTGCTTCTTCAATTCCGGAATCGCAAACTCCCGGTATCTGTCAGGAGAAAACATAACCGACATATCACACTGCATCTGGGCGGAACGCCCCGGAGCCCAGGTGTCCATCCATCCCACACAGCTTCCCCCTTCGTTACACTCCTTCGTCAGCTGATAGAACGTCTCCGCCGCATCGGTCCATCCTTTATTTATTTCCTCAACGGATGCCGACAGCGCTTCCGGACAATCATACATGTCCATCAGCGTTTCCGAGGAACCATGGAGATGTCCAATCGCATCCAATGTACCACAATTATCCGGCATGGAAACCAGGTAATTGCCTCTCCCCTTCTCTGCCAGATAGCGGACAATCTCCCTCTGACGGCGGTAAAACGGATTCTCACGGTCATAATTCCATGTATGTGTCTCCAGATCCTCAATGACAGGACTAAACCAGATCGTATCCGCCCGCAGCATATACTGCGCTCCATAATAGACACAATGTCCGCTGGTTCCAAAATCAGGCATTACCAGAGGAAGCGCCTCCCCGCCAAAATAACATTTCTCCAGCCTGTCTATATTCCTCTTCCAGATGCGCTCCGGATTCATCCAGTAGTCTTCCACATCCTTCGGATCCTCCGAATTACACTCTCCCTGCGCAAAAATATGTATATTGGTCTTTCCGTCTCTGGGCGCGGCCACTGATACGCAGCAACGGTCCAGGATCTCCATGTCCCACAGTGCCTTAAGTCTTTCCCGCGCCTTATCCCAATCTTCCTTATAATACATAACCTCACCTGCATTCTGATTATTCTCTTCATCCTGTCAGATTATAAATCGAATCCCTTTCTTTCGCAGTTCTTCTTTCTTCCTCCGCACATACGCCTTCCCCGCCTCTTCCCGGGGAAGCGTCTCTGGATAACCTTTCCCGATCCTCTGCGCCTTATCTTTTCCCAGAATGTGATAAGGCATCACCTGAACCGGAATCTCCATGGAAGTTTCCCAAAGTATCTCTCGCAGAACGTCGAAGTCCTCTTCCCCATCGTTAATCCCGGGTACCATGGGATACCGCAGAATCATTTCGCATCCCGCCTCATACATTCGACGGAAGTTCTCCAGAATCCTCTCATTTCCCTGTCCGCACAGCCGCCTGTGTTTCGAGGATGGTCCTGTCTTAAAATCAAAGAGCCAGACATCCGCGATCTTCATCACCCTCCTTATAGAGGACCAGGAGGCAAACCCACTCGTCTCTACTGCAATATGACAGCGGTGCTTTTTCAGAAGATATCCCGTCTCATACACCCCTTCCGGCTGCATCAGCGGTTCCCCGCCGGAAAAGGTGACACCACCTCCTCCTTCCCAGAATACCCGATCTTTCAACAGTTCTCCGGTGAGCCATTCTGCCTGTACACGCTCGCCTGTCAGCTCCAGACATTTTACAGGGCAGACGTCCACACATGCCCCGCATTTTCTGCAGGCTTGAAAATCAACGACATGCAGGCCCTGCTGCCGGCTGTGCACTCCATATGCACACACCTTCTCACAGTTCAGGCACTGCAGGCACCGCTCCCTTTGGAAAGACAACTGGCTTTCCGTGCTCTTTCCTTCCGGATTATGGCACCAGAGGCAGTCCAACGGGCACCCCTGCAAAAACACGGTTGTCCGTATTCCTCCACCATCCTGGAGACAGAATCTCTGTATCTGAAATATCCGAAGCTCTGCACTCATACGCTCTCCTTACGCCGCCTAGAATCCGTAAATCGTTCTCTCCAGCACCACCCGCTGAATCTCTCTGCTCTGCTTATAGAAATAATCCGTAAAACCGCCGATCCTGACAATCAGATCTTTATGCTCCTCCGGATGATCGAAGGCGGCCTGTATTTTCTTTGCATCGGCCACCGTCACCTGCACCTGACTTCCACCCATCATAAAATATCCCTTAAACAACGCCGGCATTTTCCGGATATTCTCCTCCTCAAAGCAAAAAGGGGCCAGGCTCAGATTCAGTACCATGGTACCCGCACCATGATCATGGGGCAGCAGGGCACAATCGCCAAGCACCACCGTAGGACCCTTCTCATCCGTGCCTGCCATAGCGCTGCTGCTGTCCGCCAGCGCCCGCTTCGCCTTTCTTCCGTCCGCCGTCGTCGCCATCTTCTCTCCCAGAGTCGCATAAGTGGTCCATTGAATAATATCCGGGATGAAATAACCGTTTCCCCGCCAGATACGCTTTCCGATCATACATTCGAAAAGCCACCTTGTCATTTCCTCTGCAATCTTTCCTGTTTCCCCGTCACCGTTACCGAATTTGGGAAGCTTACGGATTTCCCGGAGAAGCTCAGCATCATTGGCATAGTCCTCTTTCAGAGCCTTGAGCAGTCTCTGCTTCTCCACTTTAAGACGCCCGTCAAATAATGCTTTGATCGTTACCAGAGAATTAATAACATTAGTATTCCCGAAAATATCCGCACCGTCAAAATTATAGAGAGCGCCGCCTTCCCAATACCCTTTTCCCTGCTCCACACATCCCACCGTATGCAGCGACATGACGGGATCAGCCAGAAAGGTTCCTGCCAAATGCTGCCTGATATTCACATGCCGCACCATCTCATCGACCGTCATTGCCGTCTGTTCCTTGAAGCGGGCGATAAATTCCTCATAGCTCTCACAGGCCTCCAACTCTCGATAGATGGTCTCATGCAGAATTTCCGCCGTATTATAGGCACACCAGGTGGAATCCACGTTGGTCTTTCCCGGAATCAGGATCTCAGAACAGCCTCCGAATGCAAAATCCCGGGCGTCTTCCACTGGAATCTGATACGTTTCCACCAGATCCTTAATAAAGATCTCCTCCTGTACCAGCGCCGGGTTCCCGCTGCCGCTGCCCATGGCTTTCATGGCCGCCAGCCATATCTCTTCCGGCATATCATCCCTGATACGCAGCGAGGTATGCGGATGTGCGCAGCCTTCCAATGCTTCCAGCACAAGAAGCGTCAAATCATTATAAGAAGCCCGGCCATCCCGGCCGCATCCGCCGATCACCTGATGCCAGATCAGTCCGTCTCTGTCCAGGAAGGCATACATATCTTTCAGCAGCCCTTTTGCCTCCTCCCGTGTGAGAACTCTGCGCTCCAAATCCTGCACATAATACGGATACAGATACTGGTCAATCCTTCCATACTCAGAATCACAGAAAAGATTTAACAGTCTCAGCACTATAATCGCCTCCCGAAAAGATCCACAGGACTTTTTCGGCGTCCTGGACATTATCTCTCCCAATGTGCGATACTCCCGCTCCCCGGTTCTGATATATTCTTCCAGAAAGAAGCCGGAACATCTCTCAAAGTATTCCGTCATCGCCACCGCCGTGTATCGCAGTCCCCGCAGGAAAGAGCGCTGCGCAGCGTCCGCCCGTTCCATCTGCCGGTCTATCCGCTTCAGATATCCGTCATAGCCCTGACTCAGTATTCCCTCTATATCTGCAACCTTATGGGTTCCGCAATGCCAGTAACGAGCAGGATATAACTCTTTCGGAACCCCGGCGTCCTGTTCAGCACGCTCCAGAATACCGCTTTTCACAGGATCATCCCAAAAGGTTTCCTTAAGCCTGCTGAATTTCTCCGCATCAAGCCATAACTGTCCTTTTCCGTCCACACACAGTCCCCGGTCCGCTCCTTCATCTCCAGCTATTGCCGCTGAACATGCAAGCCGGGAAGGCAGTCCCTTTTCCACTTCAAAGGGCTTCATGGTCTTCATGCTCTCATAAAGCACTTTGCCTGCCCGTTCCGTCAAAGACATATTTTTATCCAGATAGAACAACGCCACGCTCTTCATGCCAAGAGACATCCAAAAATCATATTCAAAGGAACTGCATCCTTCCGTACAGAAAAAATCATACATCATATCCCAAACACCATCCTTGTCGATTTCCTGCCGTATCAAGACAGGGTGTGTTTTACTTAACTGCGAAGCTGTCCGCCTCAGTTCTTGCCGTATCATACAGACTGATCAGTTCCTGTCTTGCCTCCTCGAACCCCTTATCGTTCAATGCCTCCATGGCCTCCTGCCTGATCTGTTCAAATTCTTCATTATCCGCAGCCATGATCGCCTTGACACCCTGCACATTCATATACTGGTCACACTGGGAAAGTATATTCAACGTACTCTCGCTTGGAGACTGCACCAGGGATGTGAACATTATGTAATCTGTCCAGGTATCCACCTCGCCATTTTCCCACATATCGTTGAGCACCATGCCGGGATACAGAAATTCTTTCCCTCTCTCCCTGCTGTAATACTCACAATACGCCTTGTCGATCTCCAGAAGGTTTACCGCTTTCTGTTCATTGGACTTCAGCACATTTGCAGGAGTATTGTCAGAAAGGACCTGTGTTTCCCGCAATCCGGACAGTTTATTATACAGAGAGATTCCTGTTGTCGTGGTATAGCTGGGATCTTCCTTGATCAGTTTCGCATAGGATTCCGTAGGAACTGCCCCGCCATCCTTTTCCTCCCAGTGAACGCCTTCCACACCGCTGAACAGCAGACGGGCTCCTTCTTCGGAATTACAGAAATCGATCAGCTCCATTTCTTTCTCAGGATTCTTACAATTCTTCGTAATAGCTGTCGCATATTCCACCGCGTATCCCAAAGGCGCATCCCCCGATACGATACCGGAAATATACGGATACCCATCGTAAGGTAATTTCTCAAATCCCCATTCCGGATGACCGTTTGCCACCAGCGATCTGTTAATATTTTCCGATTGCCAGCTTGCATAGGACATAAGTACCTGACCGTTATTGCATTTATCCCAGAACTGGTCGTTCTTCATGGTGAACGCCTCCAGATCCAGAAGTCCCATATTGTATGCCTTGTTATAGAACTTTAAAGAATCCCAGAACGCATCCGTATGATAATTCACATCTACTTCCCTGGTATTCACGTCGAGAATACAGTTATTTGCCAGATCCAGATACCCCATCTCCCTGACATTCGCAAGCCACCAGGGCCACAACCCCCAGTCACTCCATCCGCTGATCGCATAAATCTGCTTTCCCTCGCAGAGATCGTTTTCTCTCGCATAGTCCTGCATCTGCAGGAGCACATCCAGATAATCGTCCGTCGTCTTGATTTCCGGATAACCGACTGCTTCATACAGATCCCACCTGGTCATGATCCCGACATTCTCAATACTGTAACTGATATCCGGATTCTGCTCGTCTCTCTCATAGCACAGAATAGGGATAAAGTATGTCCTGTCCTCACCGTTGCTCAGATATTTCTTAGAATAATCCAGTCTGGAAGGGAAATTCTTCTTGATATTCTCCCCCTTCTGTTCGATCAGGTCGTCCAGCTCAAGAAGCTGTCCACTGGTGATCAATGCCCCTGTCTCTACCCCCTGCTGCGCAGGATTGGTATAGATAATATCCGGTAAATCACCACCTGCCAGAAGCACGCTGAATTTCTGGGAATCCCCCTGTACGATATCCATTTTAATGCCGAGTTTTTCCTCGATCACCCTTGAAACATCGTTATCCTGAATACCAGGTGTCATAACCTCCGTATTCCAGATGGTCAGTGTAACCGTTTCCCTGTCGGAAGATGCACTTTCATCACTGCTGCCATCCTGTCCCTGCTCTGCTTTACTCTCCTGTCCGCCGACGGATGCATCTGCACCATCATTTCCGCATCCGACTAAAGAAATCGCCATTGCTGTCGTAAGCACAGCCGCCATTGCCTTTTGTAATGTCTTCTTTTTCATACTACTCTCCTTTTCTCTTTATTGATATCACGGTCAGCGCAGCAAATACGCAGACCTGTATAAACTGTTCTGTCCACAGGAACAGCAGTTATCCTTTTACTGCACCCATCATAATCCCCTTCACAAAATACCTTTGCAGGAACGGATACACACACATGATAGGAACCACTACGATAACGGTGATACACATCTTGATCGACGTCGGAGTGATCATACTCACGGCAGCCGAGGAATCCATCGCGCTGCTGGACATATTCTGAAAGCGATTGGCCTGATTCATATAATTGTACAGTACCATCTGCAATGTCTGCAGCTTGTTATCCGTCACGAGGAAATAATTATCCGTCCAGGCATTCCACTGTCCTACCACCGCATACACCGCAATCGTTGCGATAATTGGCTTCGACAGCGGCATAATGATCCTGCCAAAGATTGTAAAAATGCCCGCACCGTCTATCTTCGCCGATTCTTCCAGCTCTCTGGGCAGCTGCTCCATATAGGTCTTGATCAGGATCACATAGTAAGCTGTCACGATACCGGGCACCACATACAAAAGAAAATTGTTCTGCAGGCCATAAGCCTTCATCGTCATATACCATGGGATCAGACCCGCATTCAGATACATGGTCAGAATAACGAAACGATAGATAAACTTCCTCGCAAACATTTTCTGATTGGTCACCAGGTAAGCAAAGAACGAGGAACCGATCAATGTCAGCGCCGTACCAATCACACTTCTTGCCACAGAGATCAAAAATGCCCTCGGTATATCGTTCAGCCTGAAAATTCCTTTAAAGGTCTCCATAGAATATCCCTTCGGCAAAAACAGCAGACCGGAGGATGCCTGGTTCGGGTCGCTGATGGAATAAATAATGACATAATAGAAGGGATAAATGCACAGAAGCATAAACAACCCACAAACCACATAGATCGCCACATCTGCAATCCTGCCTCCGATCCCCTGCTTTATTTTCGCGCTTTCCATAGACACATTCCACCTCCCTATACAATAGACTCGCCGCGCAGCTTCTGGGAAAGCCTGTTGGCACCGAATAAAAGTGTTACGCTCACGATGGTCTTAAACATCCCCAGTGCAATGGACTGCGGATAGTTGTTGCTCAGCACACCCACCCGATATACGTAATAATCCAACACCTCTACCTTTTCGGCAGTCAACGGATTGTAAAATACGAAATACTGGTCAAAACCATTGCTCAATATATTACTGATCTGCAACAGGAGCAGGACAAAGAAGGTAGCATATAATCCCGGCACTGTCACGTTCATGATCGTCTGAAACCGGTTGGCTCCGTCCACATGTGCCGCGTCGTACAGTTCCGCATCGATTCCCGCAATCGCCGCTATGTAGATGATGGCGCTCCACCCAAGTGTCTTCCAGGTAGCCAGTGCCCATTGGAAGATCCACGCGATGTCCGCATTCCCCAGTGGATTGACAATTTCATTAGATCCAACCCTGTGAAGCAGCCCGTTCACCATCCCGTCTGATGAAAACATTGCAAAAGCCAAAGTAAATACTACGATCCAACTGATAAAGTTGGGAAGTGTAGTCAGCGTCTGCACCAGTTTCCTGAACCTGTTTGATTTGATCTCATTGATCAAAATGGCAAAAACCATAGGAAGCGGAGAAAAGACCAGACCGATCAGGCTCATCGCAAAGGTATTTCTAAGAACCCGCAGAAGTTCCGTCTTGTTCTTCCAGATCGCAGCAAAATGCTGCAATCCCGCAAAACCGATATCTGACATCTGCATTCCCGCCCTGTAATCCGTAAATGCATATCCCCAGCCAAACAACGGCACATAGGCAAATGCAAACACAAACAGGACAAACGGAAGAGACAACAGAAAAGGCTGCATGCTTTCTTTACTGTATTTACTCTTTTTCTTCCCCATACTCACTATAAGACCCCCTTTTTCTCTCAATTTGGTTGAAGGTATGCTTCATTTACCTGCGGCAACCCGAATATGCAGAACCATTTCTTACATAATAAAGAAGAAAGCGGGATCATTCCATGAAAAATATTCCCACTTTCTTTACCTGTTTCGTTTTTTTAATTTCATTTACTTTAAAGCACGCCTGTTTCTTTTACTTTATTACACTGCTCTGTACTTTGTTACGATTGCTCTCTCACAGGAAACCTTACACACACCCTGGTTCCCTTTCCCATCTCACTCGTCACGGTAAGACCGTAAGCCTCCCCATAATAAATTTTCACTCTTCTATGCACATTGCCCAGGCCAATATGTCCTCCCCTGCTTTCGCTTCCGACCCTGTATGCCTCCAGTCGTTCTCGCAAATCTTCCAGCTTCTCCTGTTCCATACCGCAGCCGTCATCCGCCACAATAATGGAAACCTGTCTATCCTCCTCCTGAAAACTGACATGGATCGTTCCCTTACCTGACAATTCTTTAAAGCCATGCTGGATCGCATTTTCTACCAGAGGCTGCAGGATAAATTTCAGCATGAAAAGCTCCTGCACCGCTTCCGGACACTCATAAACCACATCAATCCCCCCGCCAAAACGATAATTCATAATCTTCACGTAATTTTGAAGATAGGTAATTTCATTCTTTATCTGCCATATATCATTCTTCTCCTTATAGATCGGCACCAGAAAGTTGCCAAAGGCAGTGATACACTCCACGATGGTATTCGCCTTGACGATCATCGCCATATACTTGATATTACTCAGCGTATTAAACAAAAAATGCGGATTGATCTGAGCCTGCAGGGCTTCCTTTTCCATCAGACGTTTTTCCTCTTCCACCTCCTGAATCTGCTTCACCAGTTCTTCAATGCTGCATGACATTCTGTTGAACTGTCTTCCCAGTATGCCCAGCTCGTTCCTGCTGTCTTCCGCAAGCTGCAGTCCCAGATTCCCCTGTTCCATCAAAGACATGGCCTGCCGAAGCCTGTCCAGAGGTTTCGTCAGGCGGTAAAGCCAGTATAGGGAGATTCCCCATGAAGCAAGCCACGCGGCAAGCAGCGTCAGCACAAACCATTTCCGAAGGGAGTAGATATCTTTATACAGAATCGATACCGGTACTTCCGAAATCAACGTCCAGGGAACGGAATTTCTCTGCAGCTCCCGGAAGTTGATCTGCATACCATCCTGCATAAAATACCCGTCTGCACCCCCCCCCGGCATTTCTGACTGTTCACCCAGTTGAAACACCATTCCAAGCTTCTCTGCATTTCGATGTACAACAACGATTCCCTGCTCATTTACCAGGAAGCTCTCCCGCTTCCTGTATTCATCGGAGTAGCCGATCATATTGGCCAGTTCCTCCTCCTTTATATTGATCACAACGCAGGCCGCATGACGCCCTATGATATTGATACTTCCGACAATCGTAATATAAGGAACAGCCGGCTCTTTCTTCATGGTGTCAGAACCCGTAAAATCATCGGAATCATATATCCCATACCAGAAAAATTTCCACGGATTATCCAGGGCATTCAGATACATTTCACTCGTGTGGAAATTCTGCTGCCCGTCTGCGGCCGGTGATACAATATGCTCCTTATCATTACTGCCGATCACCACACCATTATCCCCGTACACAAAGACAGACTCCACATAATCATAATTGCCCATAATCCTCGTGATCTCATCGAATACTGCATTGGCAGTCATCACAACATCGAAATCCGCCTGCCATCCCGTACCAATATAGCTGATAATCTCCTCCTTCTGTATGAGAGAACGCATGATATTATTCACTTCCGCTGCAAAGCTGGAAATATTGTATTCATTCTGTCTGAAATACTGCTGTGTAATATCTGCCGACTGTTTCTCTACTACATCTTCCACCCTTCTATAAATAATCAGCGCCATACCGCCCATCACTACGGTAATGGTCACCATGAATACAATGATCAGCTGCGTTTTCAGACGTCCTCCGAAATTATCCCGCATAAACTCTCAATCCTCTCCTTTGTGGAATACGGAACGCTTGAACTCTATGGGCGACTGTCCTGTGACCCGCTTAAAGCTTCTGGAAAAATAGCTTTCATCAGAAAATCCCGTCTTCTCCGCAATCTCATAAGACTTTAAATTTGTGGACAGCAAGAGCTCCTTCGCCCGATTGATTCGATATTCCATAAGATAGCCAAACAGATTCACTCCCATTTCTTTCTTGAACAGGCTGCAGATGTAATTGGCACTCAGCCCCACCGCATCTGCGATTTCTTCAAGAGGAATGTTCCTTCCGTAATTCTTACTGATGTAGTTAATAATAGAAGATACGGTCTTGTTCATTTTCTGGCCCTGCGGATTCTCATAGAGCTGATACCGCAGATCCTGATACAACTCCACCAGCTGATCCAGCGTCTCTGCCTGCTCCATCTGCCGTACATATTCATCGGTAATCTAAAACCGTTTATGGCTCTCCATTATAACATTATCCATCTCCAGATGAACCACATGCACAAAAAAATGCATCAACACCTTCGGCACAGGATTCTGTCGAAACGCCTCGGCTCCCTGCTCCATCAGAGATTTCATCCTCTCATCGCCGGCGCTTCCCGTTGTCGCCTTTATCAGCTTTTGCCTTACGATATTTCCTCTTTCCTCTTTTTTGATATCGGAATATAACAAAATTTCGCCCAGACTGTGATAAAACTTCTCCTCCAGGCAATCACTGCACTGCTGGTACATCGTTCTCAGCTTCTCATACCCGTCGTAAAGGCGGCTGACGCCGATCGTTACATCAGTCCTGAAGTAGACTGCAAGCGTCTTCTTGATCCTTTTTAAAAACTGCAGAAAAAAACGCTCGGCATCCGCTTTCTGCGCTACATTTCCCTGTTCCGTGATCAGGATATAACGCTTTTTTCTGTCCTCAATCACCATCCCTCTTCCATATTCCTGCAGTAGTTCATTGAGTACATTCAAAAAAGCTGACGATACCAGCACGCCATACTCGTCCTTAAACCGCCGCTGCAGCTGGTCATAGGCATCAATCTCAAGAATCGCCATCAACAGATTCTTCTCGCCAAACGGCAATTCCAGACGTTCCAGTTTGGATTTCAGATTCTCTTTACTGAAAGTATCATAGTAAAAGAAATCCCTCAGGATTTTTCTTCTCTCATCCTCGGAATTTCCGCTCCCCGCCTTCTTTCTTTCCGCCAGCACATCGAGCTCGTCTTTGACCTTCTGCAGGATTCTTTCCATATCCTCCTGCGTCATGGTAAGCTTCAGGATATAGTCAGACACATCCATGGAAATAGCCTGCTTCACCAGATGGAATTCCTCCAGACAGCTTAAGATCAGAATTCTGGTTCTATGATCTTTCTCCCTGATCCTGCGGATCAGTTCCATCCCGTCCATAATCGGCATTTTCAGGTCTGTCATAACAATATCCGGATGTTCCTTTTCATAGATCTCCAGAGCCTGTTTCCCATCCGCCGCATCCCCGATCACTTCCATATCAAGTTTCTTCCATTCCACAGACATTTTAATTCCCAGTCTTACGAAGATCTCATCCTCCACGATCAGTACCTTATACATATCCCCCTCCTCATTTTCCTGATCGCGGATAGACAATAAATTTGATGCATTCATCCAAATGGTTATGACACATATCCAGCGCCCACGGAAGCTGGTCCAGTGTAATCCTGTGTGTGATCAGTTTCTGCATGGGAATCTTCCCCTGACTGACCATATCGTAACCCTTCTGGAAGTCCCCAATGGTTCCATCTCTCTCCAGCATATGGCGATATTGGATATTCTTTCTGTTTAAGTGAAACGGATTCATCTTATGGTTGTGATATTCCAGTTTCACTTCCACATTCAGGCTGGTCATCCTTCCGTTTTCCCGCAGTACCTCAACGGGCACGTAGAACGCATCCTCTTCTTCAGAGCGGTCCAGCGCAATACACATGCATGCCAGGTCGATCTCCCCCACATCACTTTTAATTGCTTCCACAATTTCCTGTGCACTCATTCTGCTCCTGTTATAAATATGAGAAACTCCCATCTCCAACGCTTTTTCAAGGCGGTTCTCATACAAATCCATTATACAGACTTCCGCACCCTTTGCCACCGCAGCTGCCGCTGCCGTCAATCCCATCGGACCCGCCCCTACGATCAGAACCTTCTCACCTTCCTGAATACCGGCACAGGCAATTGTACTCCTGAATGCACCGTCAAACATCTCACAGATGGAAGCCGTCTCGCTGTCCACATTATCCGGCACTCTTGCGAATCCGTAACCGTCTCTGTCCACCGGCACATACTCCTGGAATGCACCATAGGGCGTATACATTGCAATCCTCTCTCCCAACGCGACATCCGTCACTTCACTTCCAAGCTCCACTACCTCACCGCAAATCTCATGCCCCAAAACCTGCGGATAACGGTCATGACTGCCGTCAAAGATTCCTTCCAGAATATGATTATCCGTCGCATTACAGATTGACGCCGCCAACGTCTTAATAATAAACTGCCTCGGCCCCGGTTTGGGCCGTTCTATCTCTTCTATCACCAATTCTCCCGGTTTCTTTACCACTGCTGCCAGCATATCTCTCTCCTTTTCCTGCTTCATCATTTTATATCGGTTCGTTAAAAAATCCCTGTTTCCGAAGCCACTGTGTGTCTCTCTCATAGAACAATTCCACACATTCCGGTGTCGTATGCGGCTCCAGGGTACAAACCCCGTCATAGCCACTCTCTACGAGCGTCGTCAAAAGACCCGCCATATTCACACTGCCATCCGGAATCGGCGCATATTGAATCACATTTCCCGCGTATACACCGGACATGGGCGCTCCCATATTCTCTTCCGGCTGTCCGCTTCCTTCCCTGTGCAGACAGGCATTCTTTAAATGTACATATTCTATGTAGGGCTTCAAAATCTCATAAGCCCCCGGAAACCCTTCCGCACTTGCATGAAAATAATTCACTGCATCGTAGTTCGTCCGAAAGGCATCGTCATGAAAGTGTTCCATGATTGCCGCCATAAGCTCCGGTCTCCTGGTTCCATCATGCGCCTCATTCTCCAAAACCAGTTTAACATGCTTCTCTTTCGCATACTGTAACGGTTTATTCCAAAAAGCCTCCATTCGAACAAAATTCGGTTTCTCATCCATATTGATATAGTAACAATAATGATTCACCAACCCCGCACCTACCGCAACTGCCGCATCTATGGCCCCCATCAGCATATCTGCATAGGCATCCGCCGACTCTACGGCCGTTTCACAAAAGGCAGCCTCCAGTGTAACACAATCGATGGTAATCCCTCTTCTGCGAATCATATCACAGATTACACCGATATCCCGATTCCGATATCCAAATCCTGTTCCAGGCACATTACAGGGCCACAACTCAAAATGACTGATGCCGTAGTTGGCAGCCACATCCACAATAGCCTCAAACGCCATCACTTCTCCCAATGCCTGACCTGATATTCCAAGCTTCACTGTCTATCCCTCCACTTTAAAATTACTTTAATCTGTTCTTCCGGTTTGTTCAACACATTTTCAAAAGCCGGAAGAAAATCTTCGAAGTCAACCCGGTGCGTGATCAGCGGCTCAATCTGGATCCTTCCTGCCGCCACCATTTCCATGATCTCTTTCCCCCGGGAACGGATTATTTCCATATTGTTCACCGGCCCCTGCATCCGCAGATCTCTCATCTGAAACACATAGGGTGAAAACCGGCATCCCCGTTCCGGATGTCCATAGGAAACAAGTATGCCGCCAGGACGTATCGCACGCATAAACAAATTCATAGTCGGTTCTCCAGGCAGAAGATCATCCCCCATCATCATGACTCCCACATCGTTTTCCGCCATATCCCTGCACGCACCCGCAGATAATTCTTCCGGATGACAGACTGCATCCGCCCCCAGCATCAGAGCAAGCTTTCGTCTTTGCTCATATAGATCCCATCCTGTCACTCTCTCATATCCCAGCGCTCTGGCATACTGCAGAAGAATCAGTCCGCTGGGTCCTAATCCACAGATTGCCATAGTCTTTCGGTCGTTTGCGGCAGGCAGCTCCATAATGGCTCGGCAGGATGCCAGCACCAGCTCCAACACAGGCCCTTCATCTAAAGACAGATTCGCCGGTACCCGAAACATGGCTGTATGATCCACTGTCACAGCCTGATACTCCGCAAACGCACCCGCTTCAAACCACCAGCAGACCCTGTCTCCCACCTGAAACTGCTCTATATTCTTGCCTTTACGTACGATCCTTCCACTTGCCTCGTGCCCAAACACCATAGGTGTCCGATAGGCTTCATGCCCGTGATAAATACCCGGGTCGGAACCGTTGCATATACAGGCCCTTTCAATCTCAACAAGTACCTGATTCTCTGAAATCTCCGGCATCGGCACTTCCTGCAGTCTCAGTTCTCCCGGCTTTGTCAAAACCCACGCTCTCATCTTTCTCAAAGACATTCCCGTATCTCCTTTGTCATAACAGTCCAGATACCTGCACGCATCATCCTCGATACAGTCTGCAAAGCAACATATCATCAACTCTGCCTGAACCGTTACCCCTGTTTATCTTAAATGGATTATAACAGGCAGCCAGGGTTTCCAGAATGCACCAGATTCTGATTTCTTGCATTATTTTATGATGCACAGGAATAATAAAATTAGACGCAGACAGATTGTTTAAATCCAATAAAAAATACCAGATACACAGGGATAATCCCTTATATCTGGTATTTTTTATCTTTGCAGATTATTCTTTATTTGTAGTTAACGATCTTACCGAAATCGGCTTTCAGAGAAGCGCCGCCAACCAGGCCGCCGTCGATGTCGGGCTGTGCAAACAGCTCTGCCGCATTGCCCGCATTTACGGAACCGCCGTACTGAATACGTACTGCCTCTGCTGTAGCCGCATCATAAATCTCAGCGATGCAGTCACGGATACCCTTACATACTTCTTCCGCCTGCTCCGTGGTAGCCGTCTTTCCTGTACCGATCGCCCAGATCGGCTCATAAGCGATGACCATGCCCTTTACCTGGCCTGCGGTAACGCCCGTAAGGTCGGATTTGATCTGCAGTCTGATCCAATCCATGGTAACGCCCATCTCTCTCTGCTCTAAAGTCTCACCACAGCAAAGGATCGGAACAAGGCCTGCCTCCAGCGCTTTCTTCACCTTCTTATTCAGAAGGGCATCGTCCTCCTTAAAGTAATCACGTCTCTCGGAATGTCCGATGATCACGTACTTCACGCCCGCATCCTTCAGCATGGAAGCAGAGATCTCACCTGTAAATGCTCCCTTCTCCTCGAAGTACATATTCTCAGCGCCCACCTCTACGTTAGTACCTTTCACAGCCTCTACTACCGGTACAATATCGATTGCCGGTACGCAGTATACTACGTCCACATCCTCAGATTTTACCAGGTCTTTTAACTCATCACATAATTTTACTGCCTCACTGGGAGTCATGTTCATCTTCCAGTTGCCGGCTACGATCTTTCTTCTTGCCATTTTCAATTGTCTCCTTTTATTGTCTGCTTTCCATGCCTGCATGGCATGCCGTCAGGCTGCCGCGCAGGCACTCCTGTTTACCCGTGCCCTGTTTGTCCGGGCACAGACCATTACTTCTATTTGTCGTCCGCTGCTACTACGCCGGGCAGTTCCTTACCCTCCAGGAACTCAAGAGAAGCTCCGCCGCCTGTGGAGATGTGGGACATCTTGTCAGCAAAGCCCAACTGGTTAACAGCAGCCGCACTGTCGCCACCACCGATAATCGTTGTCGCGGATGTCTCAGCCAGAGACTTCGCCACTGCAATCGTACCTTTTGCCAAGATCGGGTTCTCAAATACGCCCATCGGTCCGTTCCAGACAACAGTCTTGGCAGACTTCACTGCATCTGCATACAACTCAGCCGTCTTCGTACCGATATCCAGACCTTCCTTGTCAGCCGGGATCTTATCAGCATCAACCACTT
Organism: uncultured Lachnospiraceae bacterium; assembly: GCA_910578115.1. Lineage (GTDB taxonomy): Bacteria > Bacillota > Clostridia > Lachnospirales > Lachnospiraceae > UBA3282. The sequence continues at coordinate 39,392 of CAJTPO010000039.1, forward strand.
CTACCTCAATCTCAGCATCGATCGGATTCGGGAAACCGGAAGCAACAGTCGTATCAACCGGAAGCAGCAGCTTCTTGCCCAGTTTCTCAGCCTTATCCATCATCTCTTTACAGTAGTCAAGCTTCTCATCGTCCACCAGAGAATTACCGATCTCCATGCCCTGTGCTTTCAGGAAGGTAAATGCCATACCACCGCCGATGATCAGCGTATCACACTTCTCCAGCAGGTTGTTGATAACGTTCAGCTTATCAGCTACTTTAGCACCGCCGAGGATCGCTACGAAAGGTCTTACCGGGTTCTCCACTGCATTGCCCAGGAAGTCGATCTCTTTCTGCATTAAGTAACCAACTGCATTCTCGCCGCCTTTTTCAGAAATATACTTCGTAACAACAGCCACGGATGCATGTGCTCTGTGTGCAGAACCGAATGCATCACATACATAAACATCAGCCAGATCAGCCAGCTCTTTTGCAAAAGCTTCACCTGCATCTGTAGGCTTGGTCTCTTCCTTGCCGCGGAAACGGGTGTTCTGCAGAAGTACTACATCGCCTTCGTTCATAGCTGCCACTGCTGCCGTAGCAGCCTCACCGGTTACATTGTAGTCTGCCACGAAGTTAACAGGCTTACCCAGCTTCTCGGACAGTCTCTCTGCTACCGGTGCAAGGGACTCGCCTTCGTTAGGGCCATTCTTAACCTTGCCCAGATGAGAGCAGAGAATCACCTTGCCGCCATCAGCGATCAGCTTATTGATCGTCGGAAGCGCTGCCACGATACGGGTCTCATCTGTGATCTTTCCTTCCTTCAAAGGCACGTTGAAGTCACATCTTACCAGAACGCGTTTGCCTTTTACATTAATGTCATCTACAGATTTCTTGTTCAAAGCCATTTTAAAGTTCCTCCTGATTTTATTGATTTACTTTCCACTTACCATAAAAGAGACCCGGCCCAGCGGCCGAGCCTCTTAAAAATTACATTACATCTTACAAATACATCTTCACGAATTCCGCAGAAATTAACTTTTATGCTAACTCAGAGAAGTATTTGATGGTACGAACCATCTGAGATGTGTAGCTGTTCTCATTGTCATACCAAGAAACAACCTGAACCAGATTGTCTTCGCCAACCATGGTCTGTGTTGCATCGAAGATAGAACCATAGGTGCTGCCTACGATATCGGAAGAAACGATCTCGTCCTCGTTGTATGCAAAGGACTCTGTAGCTGCTGCCTTCATTGCTGCATTGATCTCTTCCTTGGTTACGGACTTCTCAACAGTTGCTACAAGGATTGTTGTAGAACCTGTCGGAGTAGGAACACGCTGAGCGGAACCGATCAGCTTGCCGTTCAACTCAGGGATAACAAGACCGATAGCCTTAGCTGCGCCTGTGCTGTTAGGAACGATGTTCACTGCGCCTGCGCGGGATCTTCTCAGGTCACCCTTTCTCTGAGGACCGTCAAGGATCATCTGATCGCCTGTGTAAGCGTGGATCGTGCTCATGATACCGGACTTGATGCCTGCCAGATCATTCAGAGCTTTCGCCATAGGAGCGAGGCAGTTTGTTGTACAGGAAGCTGCGGAAATGATGGTATCCTCAGCCTTCAATGTCTCATGGTTTACATTGTAAACGATTGTAGGAAGGTCGTTACCTGCAGGAGCGGAAATAACAACTTTTCTAGCGCCGGCATTGATGTGTGCCTGAGCTTTATCCTTGCTTGTGTAGAAGCCGGAGCACTCTAATACAACGTCAACATTTAATTCACCCCAAGGACAATTGTTTGCATCGGGCTCTTTGTAGATCTTCAGTGTCTTGCCGTCAACTGTGATGGTATCTTCGCCAGCGGATACGGTATCTGCCAGAGCGTACTTACCCTGAGAAGAATCATACTTCAACAGGTGTGCCAGCATCTTCGGGCTTGTCAGATCGTTGATTGCCACTACTTCGTATCCTTCTGCACCAAACATCTGTCTGAATGCAAGACGGCCAATACGGCCAAAACCATTAATTGCTACTCTTACTGCCATTTTTAGTCCCTCCTAAATAATCTTTTTATTATAATCTTACCAGTCTCTACATATTTATAAGGCGCATAACTGGTAAAATTTAGTCGGCAGTTATATTCTACCTAATTTGTCCAGAAAATTCAAGATGTAATTCAAAAATCTGTTAATGAAATCTAACCAAAAATATTATATAAATATATCCAAATTTACAGATATGCGGCGCAGGAATTGTAAATATTGTTCATTTTCGCTATACTAAAACTGTGAACAGAGCTATCTGTTCTGCAATACTTTATAAAAGGAGAACCCTGTTATGCCAATCACAGCAGACTACCACCTGCACTCCTCTTTCTCCGGCGACTCGGATACGCCCATGGAAGAGATGATCCAAAAAGGAATCGCTCTGGGTCTGACCAGAATGTGCTTCACGGAGCACCATGATCTTGACTACCCGATCACGGAATCCGTCCCTGCCGGCTTCTTCGAACTGAATCCGGACGCTTATCTGTACGATTTTCTGAAATTAAAAGAAAAGTACGCAGACCGGATCACCCTCTGCTTCGGCGTGGAACTTGGTATGCAGCCCCACCTGGCCCGCCGGAACGCCGCTTTCTCCAAAGCACATGCCTATGATTTCATCATTGCCTCTTCCCACCTGTGCAACGGGAAGGACCCTTATTATCCGTCCTTCTATGAGGGACGCAGCCAGGACGAGGCCTATCTGGAATATTTTACATCGATTCCGGAAAATCTGCAGGCATTCAGTAACTTCGATGTCTACGGCCATCTGGACTATGTGGTGCGCTACGGCCCAAAGAAGGATGAGGGCTACTCCTATGAAAAATACCGGGATATCTTCGAACAGATCCTGCAGTGCCTGATCAATATGGAAAAAGGCATCGAAATCAACACCTCCGCGCTGTCCAGGGGAATGCGGGAACCCAATCCCTGTATCGGCGTATTAAAACGCTACCGCGAACTGGGCGGCGAGATCATCACCGCCGGCTCCGATGCTCACAATCCGGAACAGATCGCCCATGCCTTCGACCGGGCGGCAGACATACTGAAAGACTGCGGCTTTCGGTACTATACGACCTTTGAGAAGCGCAGTCCTTCTTTTCATAAACTGTAATTCTAAAACGCCCATATACGCCATCAGTTTTCTGCCACTCCGCATTGCTGATTAAAAACCGGGCAACCTCTTATTCAGAATTTCTTTCCTCATGTCGATAATCATTGTAAATCCACATGTCATGTACTGCATCCCGCAATACATCGCATGACAGATCGATCCATATATTCTTGACAGGGGAGGTGTTCTTATGACACTTGAAACATTAGACAGTATGGCACAGGTACTGGACTCCATGGAAAATGCCGTGAAGCTGCGCAGTCAGGCGAGGGCCGAGAAGCGTGCCGAAGAAGCCGAACAGGCCAAAAAAGCCTTTCAGGAAAAACTGCTGGCCGCTGCTGCCACCAAGACAGAGCTCGACAGTATGGCTTCCAAAGCGAAAGGCTCTCACGACGCAGTTCTCAGGGATCAGCTGATGGGCCTCATGATGACCGGTTTCTGATCACATTTTTTCTAAGTATCCATATCCCGTACCATCATACCACCATGGCATCATTCGACTTTATTCAATCTGGGCGATCAGACTCCAAAAAGGGGAACGGCCGCCCTCCTTTTTTCCTGTTCCGTCATAGAAGCTGACTCTGTCACGATAGTCCGGCACCACCCGCATGATCGAATTTCTGGCCAATGTCTCCTGACTCTTATTGACACAGATGATGTAGCGGCCTTCCTTTAACTCCGGCGGGTTCTCCTTTCTGTCCTCCACATTCGTCTCCGCAAGATTCACCGTCGCGATTCCTGCCATAGGAAATTTCTTCTTAAATTTGATATAAAAAGAGATGCCCTCCCGGAAAAATACTTTCTTGATCCTTTCCTTCGTGCCGCTGTCATAGACTTCACATAATTCGATCTCATTATTTACTTTTACTCTGGACAATTTCGATTCTACCATATATTACCTCATTTCCGCCGTCTCCAGATCCTGTTCCGACCAAAGACCGCCATCACACGCTATCCCGATAACACTGTCATTTCTGCTGCTGCACAGACCTTACAGGCCTGCCTTTTATCATATGCTCTCAGTCTGTTTCCAAGTACTCATCCTGTCGTTAGCGACACTCAAAATTTCGCCTTCGTTCCCGCAGGGCTCCGTATATGGCTTTTGCCGGAAACGGAAGCAGAAATTCGTTACGTCGTTTACTATAACACACCACTTGTGTAAAAATCGTGAAGGAAATTGGTAGAATTTCTTAATATTTTCTTACGCCGCAGTATCCGTTACTACTTCTTTATACTATGAAAGTCTCTGACTTTCACAGCATGGATGGCCATGCGGCCCGCCAGGCGGC
>CAJTPO010000040.1:0-18549 GCA_910578115.1 uncultured Lachnospiraceae bacterium
ATTTTTTTATGCGGAAATTTCGTAACCCCTATAAAGATAGGTAAGATTTTGCGAAAATACTTACTTTTATGAGTAAAAAAATAGGGCGGATTCTTTTATCCTATAAATAGGCTTTCCGCCTGAATGTAGGAAACTTGACAACTGAATACCAGTATGCAGCGGCTTTAAGAGGTTTTCCCTTGAATAAGTTGCACCGGACAATCAGCTTCGCGAAGACCAGCCTGCCCGTATGGGTAAAACGAAGGATCGTAACAGGAGAAGGAAGGCAGCGAGCGGCATCTGGTGCGGGGCTTTCTGTGGCGGAAAGCCCTAAGGGGAGCCATAATGATACTTCTGCCCGGTGAGGGCAGCTGGAACAGCACGCCGGAGGACGGATGGGGAGAGGAAAGCGTTTCCCATTGCGGACTATGAAGCGGCTTAGCCAGCCGCGCCTTGCATACTCCCTGCCAGTAGGGGGCTGGGCAAATGAAAATCCCGTAGGGGTACTGGCATTTTAAGGGATTATTAGATTTTTATAAGGAAGATGGCAAGGCAGGATCAATTATCTTATGCAGATTAAAAGCAGCCATTCCATGAAAGTGCATAAGGCGGAATGCTCTGTGCATTTTCATGGGCTGGTTGGAAAGGGGGTGGTATAGAAGAACAATGCGTAAGCACAGGGGCTCTGCCTCTGAATCTATGTGAGGGAGCAGTCTGTAAGGTAAAAAAGCAGGCTGTCTCCCTGCCAAAGACCAAAACAAAAAGAAAGGGAAAAAGAATGGGAAGAAAACGAAGATTTTCAAAGATCCTCCTATACGCTGCTATGCTGTCCACTATTGGAGCAGGCGTATTAGGGAGCGTTCCCCTGTCTGTAAAGGCGGCGGAGGAAGAAGAAACCTATACGGTCACGTTTGAAGCCTATGAGGGAAGCTGTGACACAGAGAGCGTTTCCGTACCCAAAGGGGAAAGCATCATCCTGCCGGATGCTGTTTACGAAGGGCATTACCTTCATGGATGGGTGGATATTCTTGAAGAAGATGGCAGGATTATACAAAGGACGATAGGCGTAGCAGGGAGTGAGTACACACCGGAAAGAAGCCTGCTGTTACACGCGCATTGGAAACCTGATCAGGAACAGGATATTACCGTAACGTATGAGGCAAAGATTGGAGATACCAGTTATGAGGAGCTGGAAGAAGCCTTTGCCAATGCACAGGCAGGAGATACAATTGTAGTCCTTAAGGATTGCAGCGTGTCAGCCACACTTGAAGTCACTGCTGATGACATCACCCTGAAAAGTGTAGATGCAGGGAATCCGGTAACGATCAGCCGGGAAGATGATTTTGCAGGGAAAAGCTATGGCATGGACACTGACACCGTTCTGCTTGCAGTGACAGGCGGAAGCCTTACCACACAGGACATCATTTTTGACGGAGGCGCGGTATTTGACGATGATTTCAACAATTCCGGCAAAGTCTGGAACAGCCCCCTGATCTATGTGGACGGTTCCTATGTCATGGAGGGCGGCACAGTCCTTCAGAACAATTACAACAATGGCTATGATGGCACAGGTTACAGGATGTACCATACAGCCGGGGCAGTGCATATCGCACAGAATGGAAATTTTGCCATGGATGGCGGTCTTATCCAGAACTGCTATACATCCGGTGCAGGCGGCGGAATCCAGTCAGAAAAGAGTTCCCATATGTCAGCAACTTCCGGCACAGTCAAAAACTGCTATGCCACATGGGGCGGCGGTATGCTGCTGGAAGGGGAAGCAGAGCTTTCCGGCATGACTGTTTTCGGTAACAGCGCAGGCTCTACAGGCGGTGGGATATACACGAAAGCCCTCTGTACCATTACAGATACCCTGATCGAAGGGAATTATTCTGCCTATGATGGCGGCGGCATCTGCACTTACACAGGGCACAGACCCAAATTTATCAGATGCACTTTTACCGGCAACATTGCAGGCAGGGGCAGCGCGATCCAGACACTGGAAGGGGAGGGGACAGATCCCTTAGAGATACATGACTGTACTTTTACAGGAAACCTTTCAGAAGAAAGAAGCTACGCTGGCGGCACGATCTGCTACATGAATGAGACAGGGATCATCCTTGCAGGGAAGATCATCATGGAAGATAACCTTGCATTGGGAGTGGAACCCTGTGACATCCTGTTCTTTTATAACACAGGCGCATCCATCCTTCTGGATGAAGATTTTGAGAGTGATTCCACCTTTGTGCTTGGGGGATTTACCGATGTGATCAAGCCGGGCAGGGTGCTGATCGACGGAGTGAAGTACCACAAAGATGCAGACCCGGAGCAGTTCCCATGGCACTGCCCGAATTACTGTACAGAAAAAAGGGGAGAAAACCTTTATCTTGCAGAAAGACCGAGGACATATTTTATTACTTATGATGTCAACAACAACCCTGAAGGAGCCAGCGATATGTGTTCCGACCCGAACCTTTATACCAGTGAGGATGTAGTGACCATCATGGGTCGGGAAGAACTTTTCCCTCTTATGGGAAATATCGTACATTTCGGTTATAACTTTGTGGGCTGGAACACAGAGCCGGACGGAAGCGGCACAGACTACACACCGGGGCAGGAGATCAGCTTGACGGACAACCTTTACCTCTACGCAAAGTGGGAAGAAAAAGATCCTGTTACCCTTACCTATATCTATAATGATGAGGAAGGAATGACTGACAGCGCACAGGTTATCCCCGGAGCGAATATCGCATTCCCGGACGCATCCAGAAAAGGCTACAGTTTCAAAGGCTGGTATGAGGATGAAGAGTTGACGGTATTTGCAGGGAATGCAGGAGAAAAATACTATGCGCCTCACAGCGATACCTCTTATTATGCCGCATGGGAAAAGACAGAAGCGACAATTACATTTGATGCAGACGGTGGGGAGATGGAAGGTGGAGAGGTTACCGCAAAGATTGGTGACACCATTACACTTCCGAACTGCACCAAGAATGATTATGAATTTGTCGGCTGGTATGACGGAGATACCTGTGTTGGACAGGCAGGGGAAGAATATACGGTTTCCGCTGACGTTACTCTGAAAGCGCATTATGAGAAGAAAGAAGCGGTTATCTGTACGATCACTTTTGATGCGGACGGAGGGAAGATGGAAGGTGGAAATATCGCTGTAAAAGTCGGTGATACGATTACGCTTCCTGCCTGTACCAAGGACGATTATGAATTTATCGGCTGGTATGATGGAGATACTTGTGCCGGAAAAGCAGGAGAGGATTACACTGTCTCTGCTGACGTAACATTGAAAGCCCACTATGAAAAGAAGGAAGATGAGACAATTATCTGTACCGTTACCTTTGACGCAGACGGTGGCGACACTGCAAGAAAGAGCATTGAGGCAGAGAAAGGCAGCACGATCATCCTTCCGGCTTGCAGTAAGACAGGCTATGAGTTCTTAGGCTGGTTCTTAGCTTCTGATGAGAATATCTGTATCGGACAGGCAGGGGAAGAGTTTACGGTACAGGGAGATATTTCATTAAAGGCTCATTTTGAGAAAAAGGAGACAGAAAAAGTAACGATTACTTTTGATGCAGACGGTGGAAAGGAAGTTAAATCAATTAAAGTGGCAAAGGGAGATACCATCCGTCTGCCGAAGACTGAAAAAGAAGGTTACAGCTTCCTTGGCTGGTATACAGAAAAAGACGGTGGTATCTTACTTGGAATCCCCGGAAGTGAAATGAAAGCGGTTAAGGATATGACAGCTTATGCCCTTTGGGAGAAGGAAGCAGGGAAGGATTCTGATACTGACACTGATCCCGAAACCTGTAAAGTGACCTTCCATGCAGGGAAAGGCACGATCAAGACAAAGGAGCTTACCATTATCAAGGACGGAAGCCTTTACCTCCCCATGCCGGAACGTGAGGGATATGATTTTACAGGCTGGTACCTGGATGATTCCCTGACGCAGTTCGCAGGGGCATACCATGATACATACCGTATTACAAGAGACACAGATTTCTATGCAAAGTGGGAAAAATCAAAGGATAACAATACAGGAGACAATGGAAATACAGGAAATGAAGGAGATAATACGCAGGATGGCGATAATTCCGGTGAAACCTTAAACACCTACACCATCAAGTATGATGCCAACGGTGGAAAAACAAAGAATGTATCCGTCAAAGTAGTAAAGGGCGGCAGTGTGAAGCTCCCGGTTGCAGAGCGTGAGGGCTATATTTTCAAGGGCTGGTACACTGACAGGCAGGTATTTATCGGAACAGAAGGAGAGACCTACAAACCAAGCAGGAGCATCAGCCTCTATGCAAGATGGGAAAAATCAGATAAAGACGGTCAGAACAGCAGCAATACAGATAACACCAATGACAAGAATAATGATAAAAATACTTCGGACAAAAACACGAATACAAACGGTACTGTCTCCGGCAATTCGGTGAACAGTCCTTCAGATAAAAATACAGAGACGAAAACGGAAGGAGGAAATGGAAATGCAGGAAAAGGAACGGAGCCGGTCATCCAGACTGGTCACGCGTCACCCTTTACTCTTCTTGCTGCCCTTGGGCTGTGCGGCGTTTTGCTTGCTGCTGCATCTGTGTTTGAAGGGAAGAAAGAAGAGCGGAGCAGCCTGTAGCGGATGTGAGTTTTGATGCGGTGACAGGCGAAGGTAAGGTAAGCTGTGAATATCACAGTATAAATGTGGCAGGGGCTTTTGCTCCTGCCTTTTGAGATCAGAGCGGCAGATAGCAGTTTCTTAGAAAGTGTTGGTATCTGCTGCTTTTTATATAGAAGAAAGGAAGCGCATGGAAAAAGTAAAATATCTTATAGGCTTGCTTGGGGAGAAACTTTTCCCCGACCTAACGGAGAAGAAACGACAGCGGATCACAGTACAGATTATAGTGGGTATTTCCCTTACCCTTGTCTGTATGGCAGGCATGGGAATTTTCCGCTATAAAGCAGTGAAACAGCTTGAAAAGTATCAGGCGATTGCGGATGCCTATGCACAGCTTGATATTGTCTTGGAAGAGGAAAGGGAGAAAGCACAGCAGGAGGCAAAAGAAGAATTGCAGGAGATGATTTCAGAGATGGAAGCGGATGCAGAACGTTACCAGCAGGAATACGAGGCGGAAATGAGGGAGAAGGGATTGGAAGCCTACGATTGGGATGCTTTATGCAGTGAAAATAAGGATATCAAAGGCTGGCTCTGCATTCCTGATACCTTAATTAATTTTCCCGTAGTGGGAACAGATGACAATGCTTTTTACCTCTCTCATGACTTCACAGGGGATAAGAGCAGTGCCGGATGTCCTTTCATGGATAAGGACACGCAGGTGTGGGATTTCAACCGCGTCATCTACGGACACAACATGGGAACAGGTTCAGATGCCATGTTTTCCACCCTGCTTAAGTATGAGCAGGAGGATTATTTTAAGGAAAACCAAACCATTTATTTCACAGATGCCTATGGAAGCGCCAATGCCTATCAGGTAATGGCGGTGGTCAAATATGACATATCCGACCTTGACGAATGGGATTTCCGTACCAGAAACCATGAGGATATGGAAAGCTACAATGCATGGATGGAGCAGTTGCAGGGAAGGGCGTTATATTATGCAGAACCGGATCATGCTCCCACCAGCATCATTACCCTTGCCACCTGTGACAGGCGTGTGCATGGAAAGAATGGAAGATTTCTTATCATAGCAGGAAGATAGGCAGGGAAGAAAAGTATTTTGATGAAGGAGGCTGTGAATGTCACTGGAAGATTTAAAGTCGGTAGACATACGGACGGTAAAGCCGGAGGATGTGGCAGACATACAGCAGATAAAGATAGATGATACGCTGACACAGCAGGAGATGAGAAGGGAATTTATCCGGCAGGTAGGGAATCCTTACTGTTTCCGGGTAGGCAAAGTTATTGTAAAGGCAGCCTACAGCGGAGATGGGGCGACACTGAATGACCGGTTTGAGGAACTTCTGCTGTCAGTGTGACGTTAAAATACAGTTGAAAATTAGTCGTAAGATTAGAAATAAAATCGTGGGAAGATGTGGAAAAGAGCCTGAAAATGTGTTAAAATAAGAGCCATAAAGGACTGAATCATGTGCAGACTCTGGTTCTTGGGTTCATTAAGATAGGGCTGTCTTAATTGAAATAAAGAGAAGGAGTATTGCAGATGGAAAAGAAGATTTCTAAGACATATCAGGCTGCCATCTACCTTAGGCTTTCTAAGGAAGACGGGGATGTTGACGAGGGCGCGAAACTTGTCAGCAACAGCATATCAAACCAGAAAGCCCTTATCATGGACTTTCTGAAATCCCATGCAGAGATAAAAGAATATTCAATATATGTGGATGACGGTTACAGCGGCGTCAGTTTTGACCGTCCCGATTTCCAGCGTATGCTTGACGACATACGGAAAGGCGTTGTCAACTGTGTCATTGTAAAAGATTTATCACGCTTTGGCAGGAATTACATTGAAGCAGGCAGGTATATTGAAAAGATATTCCCCATGCTGGGGGTGCGCTTTATCGCAGTGACGGACGGTTTTGACAGCATTGGGAAGGATAACAGCAGTGACCTTATCGTGCCTTTCAAGAACCTGATCAATGACGCATACAGCAGGGATATCTCCATAAAGATAAGGAGCAACCTTGAAATGAAGCGGAAACGAGGGGAATATATCGGCGCATTTCTCACTTATGGCTACCTGAAATCGGAAGAGGATAAGAATAAGATCGTGGTGGACAGCTATGCGGCGGAAGTGGTGAAGGATATCTTCCGGATGAAGATATCCGGCATGGGACAGCAGGCGATTGCGGATAAGCTGAACGCGCAGGGAATCCTCTCCCCACTTGCCTATAAGAACAGCATAGGAATCCGCCTTAAGACTTCATTCGGCACAGGAAACAGTGCAGGGTGGAATTATGTGTCAGTGACAAGGGTGCTGAAAAATGAGATTTATACAGGCACGCTTATACAGGGGAAGCACACCACGCCCAACTATAAGATAAAAGCAAGGGTGGACAAGCCGGAGGAGGAATGGGTGCGTGTCGGGGATAACCATGAAGCCATCATCACCCCGAAGGATTTTGCACTTGTGCAGGAACTCTTAAAGACCGACACAAGGCGTTCCCCGGCAGAGGAGAAAGTATACCCGTTGGCAGGGAAGATATTCTGTGGCGACTGCATGGAGGGCATGGTGCGTAAGACTGTCCCGTCGGGCGGCAGGAAGTATGTTTATTACGTCTGTTCCGGCAATAAGAAGCAGAAGGGGAGCTGCTCCCCTCACAGCATCAGCGAGAAGGAACTGATGGATGCAGTGCTGGAAGCCGCGCGGTTCCAGATCAGCACAGTACTCGGTATCGGGGAGGCGCTTTCTGTTCTGGACAGCGCCGGATGGAAGGACGCAGGGATAGGGAAATATGAGGAACGGATCAGGCTGGAAACAGAAAAGAAAGCGAAGACAGAGGGCAGGAAATTAGGGCTTTATGAGGACTTTAAGGATGGCATACTGACCAAGCAGGAGTACGTGCAGATGAAGCAGGAGTATGACCGCAAGCTGGAAGAATCCGAAAATGCGCTCCGTTCCTATAGGAATGAACTGAAACTTTTGAAAGAGGATAAAGGGAGCAGGCAGGAGTGGATAAAGGAATTTAAGAAATATGAAAACCTTACAGCCCTTGACCGCAATGCCGCCGCGACACTGATCCGGCAGGTGCGCGTCTATGAAGGGAAGCGGATAGAGGTCATCTTCAATTTTGAGGAAGAACTGGATAAGTACAGCAGTGTTTTAGGCGGTACGGGCAGTGCCGGACGCACAGAAGGGATGGTGGTCTAGGATGGCAAGGAAGAGCAGGAAGCAGAACACAGCACAGCAGGCATCCCCGGCACCAGCCTGCAAGGTATACCGCACCGCCCTGTATGCAAGGCTCTCCGCAGAGGAATACAAAAGGAGTGCCGGGACAACGATCGAGAACCAGCTCTGCCTTTTGAGGGAGTATGTAAAGGATAAGCCTTATCTACAGGTAGAGGGGGAATACCTTGATGACGGTGTGAGCGGAACAAGGTTCGACCGCCCGGATTTTATGCGTATGATCGGGGATATGCGCGGAGGGAAGATCGACTGCATCATTGTAAAGGATTTATCACGCCTTGGCAGGAACTATCTGGAAGCAGGAGATTACCTTGAAAAGATTTTCCCTTTTTTCGGGGTGCGGTTCATAGCGGTCACAGACGGTTATGACAGCGCCAGCCCGGACGTAACGGAAGACGGGCTGATCGTGCCGCTGAAGAACCTTATCAACGATATTTACGCAAAAGACTTATCGCGCAAGATCAGCTCGGCATTTTATATCAGGCAGAAGCAGGGGAAATTTGTCGGCGCATCTGCCCCTTACGGGTATGTGAAATCCCCGGAAGACCATAGCAGACTGGTGGTGGATGAAGATGTGAGGGATATCGTGTGGCATATCTTCCACTGGAGGGCGGACGGGGAGAGCCTTACCGCCATCATCAGGCGGCTCAATGACAATGGAATCCCCTGCCCCTCAAGATATAAATACCTGAAAGGCTGGGTAAAAAAAGACAGGTCGCAGTCGGGCTTATGGATGGTCAGTACCCTTTCGGAAGTTGTAAGGAACCCGGTATATGCCGGAGATATGGAGCAGGGAATCAATAAGACCGCCCTCTATAAAGGGATGGGGACCAGAAAGATGCCTGCGGAGGAAAGGCTTTATGTGAAGGATACCCATGAGCCTATCGTGGAAAGGGAGATTTTTGATAAGGTCAATGAAAAAGGGAAAAGGAATGCGGAGAAGTTCCATAGCGGTTACGGGAAGTTTGATGCGTTATCCAAGGAGCCGAACCTGTTAAAAGGAATCCTCATCTGCGGTGACTGCGGAAAAAGGATGTCGCTGTGGAGAGACCGGAGCGGCGCAAAACTGAATCCGCCAAGGGTGTACTATAAATATATCTGCCAGACCTACCAGCACTTGAAAGAAAAAGGGTGCGTCAGGAAACGCCTGGATAAGAAGGATGTGGAGAGGGCGGTAGAGGAAGCCCTGCGGATGCACATAAAACTGTTCCTCGACAGCAGGCAGATACTTGAAAGGCTGAACCGGGAACAGAAAGCAGATGGAGGTTTCCGGAAAGAGATCCGGGAAGCGGAAAATCGGAAAAAACGTGCGGAAAGCATGTCAGCCTCTTTATATAATGATTATGCGGACGGGCTGTTAAATGAGAGCGACTACCTCTACGCAAAGGAGAAATACCTGAAACAGACAGATGAGGAAGCGCAGAAGATTCTGGAATTACAGGAGACGGAGCGGCGGCACAGGACAGGGAGCAGGAAAGAGGGCAGGCTGGAAGCACTTGTGCAGGAATACCGGGATTTTGAGAACCTGACGGAAGAGGTCATCCATGCTTTCATCAGTGAAATTTTTGCTTACAGTGACGGGCGGCTGGAAATCCGCTTCCGGTTTGAGGATGAATTTAAGGAACTTCTGGATGTGGCTGAAGAAAGGGGCGGTGGGATATGCAGGAAAGAAGCGTAAATGGCAGTGATTATGTGACCGCCCTGTATATCCGGCTGTCACAGGAAGACCGGGATATCTCTTTTCAGCAGGACAAGACGGAGAGCAACAGCATCACCAACCAGAGGGCGCTTTTATGGGAATATGTCAGAAGCCATGAGGAACTTGCAGGCAGTACGGTCATTGAGAAATGCGATGACGGTTATTCCGGCGTGAAATTTGACAACAGACCGCAGTTTGCCGAACTGATCCGGCTTGCGAAAGAGGGGAAGGTCAACTGCATCATCGTAAAGGATTTTTCCCGGTTCGGCAGGGATTATGTGGAGCTGGGCGATTACCTTGAACAGTTCTTCCCATTCCTCGGCATACGCTTCATTTCCATAAATGACGGTTATGACAGCAGCCAGTTTGACGGTACGACAGGAGGGCTTGATGTTGCTTTCAAGAACATGATATACGATTTCTACAGCAGGGAGTTTTCCAAGAAGCAGAAAATAGCGTGGCGGCATATGGCAGAGAAGGGAGAGTACAATGCCCACTGCGCCTTGTATGGCTACAAAAAGTCAGAGGGGAACATCCATAAATTAGCCATCCATGAAGAGACAGGTAAGATCGTCAGGGAGATATTTGAGATGATGGCATCCGGCATCTCCCCAAGAAAGATAGCAAGGATATTGAACCAGAGGGGCATCCCGGCACCGTCAAAGTTCCACGATATGGAAGGCTTCCGGAGACAGTGGAGCCGGTATGGGGCGGAGTGCTTCTGGACGGATGACCGGGTACGACGTATGGTAAAAGACGAGCGGTATACGGGAACAATGGTCTCCTTAAAAACGGATGCTGTGACGGTAAAGGGAAAACGCAGGAAAAAGCCACCGTCAGAGTGGGTGAGGGTGGAAGGAACCCATGAGCCGATCGTTCCCTATGAATTATTCGTAAAAGCAAACTCCATGCTGAAGCAGTGTGAGTTTAAGGCAGGCGGCAGGAAGGAGAGGAACATATACTTTTGTGGTTACTGTGGAAGGATGCTGGGCGGTGACAGCAGGGGGAATATCCTGTGCGGACAGAGATACTTCCGGCAGGAATGCGACTGCCGGGGAGCAAAGATAAGGAAAGCGGATGCAGACAGTGCAGTGCTGGAAGCGGTCAGAGGGCAGATAAAAATGGAAGCAGAATCAGAGAAACTTTCAAAAAGCGCAAAGAGCAGGGCGGTCATCTGTCCAGAACAGGAAGAACTGAAAACGCTGGAAAGGACAGCGGACGCAATGAAAAGGGCGTGGATGCCGCTGTATGAGCAGTATACGGATGGGAAGCTGTCAAGGGAAGAGTTCCTTTTGGAAAAGAAGAAACATGAGGAAGAGACTGACAGAATAGAACAGCGCATAGGGGAACTGAAAAAGAAACAGGAAATGCGGAGTGAGTCCAGCAGGAAGAAGAAAGAGCGCAAAGACCAGCTATATGTTTTTGCAGACCAGATGGAGCTGACGGAAGAGGTCAAGGAAAAGCTGATTGACAAGGTCAAGGTCTACGCTGATAATAGGATAGAGATATGCTGGAAGTTTGAAGCAGGTTTTTCAGATATGGAAACAATACATAGATGCGGTTAACTGCCGCATCTGTGGGGATGTGGGAAAATCAATTTTTTTTAGTCTTTTCTTGACAGAATAACAGGCTGTAAGCAAATGGGAAAGCGACAGGGGAATACCGGAGATTGATAAATTATTGCAGATCAGCAATATGTTCGGTGTAACATTGGATTATCTGTTGAAAAGTGAAAGCCCGGATGAGAATAACCAAAGTGGTGGATATTATGTAAGCCGGGAGACGATTGATGGATTCCTTTCCTATAAGCGGCATCGGGCGAAGAACATTGCTATTGGGGTGGGGTTGATTATCGGTTCTGATATCTTTGGCAGCTTTTCCGATTACAGGCAGCTTCTGCTTCCACTATATTGGGGAGCTATGGCAATAGGCATAGCCATATTGGTATGGACTTTTTTTCAGCCGAAGCATTATCAGGAAATCTGCTCAAACGCATTGCTGTTTGATGAGGCAATCATAAAGTCTTTTCGTGAGAAAAGCAGCCGGAATCGGAAAAGATATGCAGGCATGATCGTATTAAGCGTTGTGCTGTTCTTCTTCGGGGCAGAATTTATATTTATGGCAAAAGATATCGTGGGAAACGAAGTGTGCAATGCCCTGGACTGGCTGATGGATGCTGCGGCAGTTATGCTGCTGATCATGGCGGGTATGTCAATCCATGCGGAAAATATCATTGCACAGAATACAGAGTATATTCATAAGAAAAATTCACGAGGTAAGTTTGCATGGGTTTATGCAGCTCTGCCTGCAACAGTTCTGGCAGTGGTGATGGGGATTGTCACAAATGCGTGGAGGCCGGTTTTCCCAATCATATTCCTGTTTTGTGTATTGCTGGTAACTGTCTGCAAACTTCTTATAGAAAAGAGGGAATCTAAATGAAGAATATAATTTTATTTATACTGATGGATATTCTGGTCACCATAGGACTGGCTGGCTGTGGTGCAGACCAGAGTGACAGAGGAAAAGATTTACAGGGACTTTCACAGATAGAAATATATTCAAGTGATGGACATTTGGTCAATACTGTTTTGGATGAAGAAATTCTCAGCCAGTTTAATGATATAAATTATACGGACATTCCGTCTGATACAGATGAGGAGATGGATGCACTGGAGAGTAAAATTGGAGATCTTAACGTAATATGCACAATTATTTCCTACAAGACACCAGCGGCTGCCTGGCATGATGGAAGTCTGGAAAAATTGATGGAACTGACGGTATATGAAGATTCAAATATCATAAAAGAACAGATTGTCCCGGAAACAATAAAGGGAGGATATGTTCCAAAAGAATTTTTGATATTTTATGTTACTGTATCAGATGAAGATAAAAATTTTATTCTGTCATTGATGGAATGAAATAAGTAATGAATAAATGCGGGTGTATCCGCCGATATTACAGGGCAGGCTTCCCCGGCTTTCTTGCAGAATGGAGAACAGTGAGAGGCATCGTGAATGGACGAGCTGATGAGACATGGACTGGCATGACTGAAAAATTGAATTATAGGAAATTCTACGAATTGATTTTAGATTTCTACCACTGGTTGCATAGATGTATAGAGGGCTATATGGAATGCAGTTAAAGGTTTTGATATTGTTTAGGTATCAAAAACAAGGAGGACAGGATAATATGGATTTTTCAGAAAAATTATTAGCTTTGCGGAAAGCCAATGACATGACACAGGAGCAGCTTGCTGAAAAACTTGATGTTTCGAGGCAGTCCATTTCAAAGTGGGAAAGCGGGCAGGCAACTCCAGAACTGGAAAAAATAGTGGCAATGAGTGCGGTTTTTAATGTCACGACTGATTATTTGTTAAAGTCGTCGGAGATAGACGACTTGTCAGTAAAAACGGAAATGCTGGAAAAACAGCAGCAGATGATGCTTGGGCGGGAGCTAAAACAGCGACTGGTTTTTAGCTGTATCATGTATTCGGTTGCAGTATATCTGGTATTCTTTGCTGTATGTTTTATTGAGCGTTTTTTCTTTCATAAGCTCGATGTATTAGGTGGTAAAGAAATACTTTTTGCAGAATTTCTTATAGCGACTGCCGTAGTAGTTTTTATATGTGTAAAGAAACTTGGTAAAAAGCATGAGTAGGAGCTTAACAGGGGATAAATGTTGATGATGATGCCACTGGAGTGGAAATTCAGGGTAGTTCTGGTAAAGAAACTATAAGAAACCAATAATACACAAATGATAAAAGGGAACCAAACATGAACACATCACGTTCTGTCCGGTTCCCTTGTTACATAATCAGTGCGGGGAGATAGCAACAGATGTATTTTGGGGGAAGGGAGATGGTATTATCCGGAAGCCAGATTAACCGTTCACGAAGCAGGCGTTAAAATTCTCCCTGATTTTTCCGATAAGTTAGTTGAAGACAGGAGAGTATTTGAAATCTCAGGGAAGAAAAAGGGCAGTATGGGGGAATACAAAAATGGCTCCTAAAATTTTATTGATTGATGATGAGGAATCCATATGCAATCTGGTCAGACTGCACTTTCAGACCGAAGGATACCTTATATATACCGCATTGGATGCAAAGGAAGCTGTCCAGGCTCTTTCCTATAATCCGGATCTGATATTGTTAGACATCAATATGCCGGAAACGGACGGGCTGGAGTTCTGCCGAAAGATACGGAACCATATTGACTGTCCGATCATCTTCCTGACCTCCCGTGTTACGGAGCAGGATAAGATTACCGGCCTGCAGGCGGGAGGGGATGATTACATCACGAAGCCGTTCAGCCTTGCCGAACTGACAGCCCGTGTGGAGGCACATTTGAGGCGGGAGAGTCGGCCGCGGCATGGCAGCGTGAAGATGTCCGGCGAGCTGTTCATTGATTATACAGGGCGCTGCGTGTACTGCAAAGAGCAGGCTGTCCCATTTTCCAAAAAGGAGTTTGACATTATAGAATTCCTGTCCCTCCATGCGGGGCAGGTCTTTGACCGGGAAAGGATTTATGAGAGGATCTGGGGATATGACGCCGAAGGCAGCAGTGACATCCTGAAAGAGCATATCCGCAGGATACGTACAAAGCTGGCGAAGGTGACAGACAGGGAGTATATAGAGACAGTCTGGGGGTGCGGGTATAAGTGGGTAAGTTAAAGGATATGACGCTCAAAAAAGCATTCTATCTGATCGTGTCAGTCACGGCAGTTATTGTGCTGTGTCTGTCTGCGGTATCCGTGAGAATCTGTTCCCGGATACATGACCGGATCACGTTGTCCCATGCTTTCAGGATGGATGCGGCAGTTTTTGATGACGAAGACGGCGAATACTGCATCATGGAAGCGGAGAGCGGCGGCACAGAGGATGGTCATATGGAATTTACAGACAGGGAACTGTGGATATGCAGGATTACGGAGATACTGATTGTGTTCCTTCCCGTATTGTTTTCTGCCCTTGGGATAGTATGTGCCGGAACCTGTTTTTACCACGTCAAGCTGAAAGAGCCGCTTACGGCTTTGAAACAGGGAATCAGCCATATAGCGGACAATGATCTTGATTTTTCAATCGGCTATGGAAAGCAGGACGAGCTGGGGGAACTGTGCAGGGCATTTGAGACCATGCGGGGCGAGCTGGTAAAAAATAACCGTTATATGTGGGGGCTGGTAGAGGAAAGGAAAAAGATCAATGCAGGCATCGCCCATGATCTGAGGACGCCGATTACGGTCATCAAAGGCTACAGCGAGTACCTGGACAGGAATGCCGGAAAGGAAAACATGACAGGGGACGGCATACGGGAAATTGCAGGGTATATCAATCAGGCCGCGGTCAGGCTGGAGGAATATGCGGATTCCGTGCGTGAGGTTCAGGCTTTGGAGGATATGCGCCTGGAATACGGAGAAGTCCTGCTGGGCAGTTTTTTGGAAGAAATGCGGGCGCAGCTTTCCGTCATGGCCGGTCAGAACGGGAAAGAAATCTGTTTGCGGGCCGGGCTGCCACAGCAGGCTGTGAAAATGTCCGCTGCCGCAGTATTCCGGATTATGGAAAACATCGTAGACAACTCCCTGCGGTTCTGCCGGGAAAGGATAGACGTGGAGGTTTCTTTTGACGCGCCTTTCCTTACTGTCACCATAACAGATGATGGCAGGGGATTTTCGGAAAAGGAGCGTGTGGAAGCAACAGATTATTTCTATAAGGGAAAAGCAGAAAAGAAGCATTTTGGCATCGGGCTGACCATATGCAGGATACTTGCACAAAAGCATGGCGGTACCATTCTGCTCGATAATGCCCCGGAAGGCGGCGCACGGGTGACAGTGAAAATAAAAACAGAAGAAATTTAGCCATTGTGACGGAATGTAGACTTTTAGCTGGTAAACTCTCCTTATCAAAGGAACTGCCCGAACAGTTCCTTAGCGTATAAACGCTGGAAAGGAGAGTTTTTTCATGGAGATACAGATCACATCTTTGAAGAAAGTTTATGGAAAAAAGACCGCTTTGGACGGCATCACCTTTTCCGTCGGAAATGGTATGTTCGGACTGATCGGAAGGAACGGTGCAGGGAAGACGACGCTGATGCGGATTCTTGCCACACTGAGCAGACCTTCCGGCGGGCAGGTCACATTTGACGGAATCCCGCTGGAGGATACAAAGAAAATCAGGTCTTTCATTGGATATCTGCCGCAGGAGTTTTCCTTATATCAGGATATGTCCATACTGGAGATCATGCGTTATCTGGCGGCGCTTTCCGACATTCCGGAAAAGACCTGTCGGGAACGCATCCCCCGGCTCCTGCAGCAGGTGAATTTATGGGATGACAGGACAAAAAAGGCCGGGAAGCTGTCCGGTGGGATGAAACGGCGGCTTGGTATTGCGCAGGCTCTGTTGGATGACCCGCAGGTACTGATCGTTGACGAGCCGACCGCAGGGCTTGACCCGGAAGAAAGGCTCCGTTTTTATACCCTGCTTGATGAATTTTCAGGCAGCCGTACCGTGGTTGTGTCCTCCCATATCATGAGTGACATTGAAGCGGTGTGTGAAAATGTGGCGGTGCTGGATGCCGGGCGGCTGCTGTTTGCTGGTACAGTGGAGGAATTGGCAAAAAAGGCGGAGGGAAAAGTGTTTGAACTGGCCATCCCCAAAAAGGAGCAGGATGCGGTCAAAAGGGATTACCATATCCTGTCCAGTCAGAGCCGTGCATCGGATGTAAGAATCCGTGTACTGGCTGACCGAATCCCGTCAGGCTGTCCCGTTTCCTGTGTGCCTACAGCCTGGGACGGGTATATGGAATTGCTGCGCCAGCTGGAAAAGGGGGTCGGGAACTGATGAGACTGTTTTTTATGGAATGCAAAAAAACAGCAGGGGGCGTCCTGTACTGGCTGTATGTACTGGCATTGTTTTTTGTCTGCATCCGCCAATTTGATGCGGCAGTGGAGGATGAACTTCGCAGGAAGAAGGATCCGACATCCATATTTTATACTGCGCCTGATGGCGTATACACCGGGGATTCCGAACGGCTGTCTGATGTGAAAATGCAGGAAAATATGATGACCGGGGCAGTCACACGGCTCTTGGACAGTTACCGCAAAAACGCCTATGAATATTATCTGTTCGGATATGTAAAAACGAAAGCGCTGTCCGGAGAAAAGCAGAGGGTGATCCTTTCCTATTTGGAAGAACTGACAGGAATGAGCAAAAAAGCCATAAACGGGGAAGCGGGGGAGGACAGCGCAGAAGATTTTCAGATTTCCGGTGGCGGTGCGTTCTTTTTTGAGCCGGGGCAGGGAAGCATGAACGAAAACGGTCAGTTTGTCATAGAACCCGGCGATTGGAAATATACGGAAAACAATGATGATATAGCCGGTGCATCCCAAAACCCGGAAAGTGATTTTGACAAGGTAACATTTGAACGTTTCCAGGAAATCATGGGAGCGGTAGATGCCATGATCGGGCGCAATTCCTATTTCAGTCAGGAAATGTTGACCCTGTATTACTGCGGGAATGATATGGAAGAAAACCATGTTACAGAGCAGCAGCACAGGGAATTCTATGAAGGAGACCGTGTGACGGGAGCATTTGCCAGGTATTACTGCGACAGTATTTCCCTGGTGGTTTTAGGGCTGCCCGCCCTGGTAGCGATCGAACTGATGATGAGGGATAAGCGCCGTAAGATGCAGGCACTGGTGTACCCGCGGACGGTTCCCGGCACAAGACTGGTCTGCACCCGCTTTGCGGCATCCGTCTGTATGGTGATGCTGCCGCTCCTTATCTTCCCGATCAAGTCGTTGGCGGCACTGGTACAGTTCTGCATGGAGGCAGGAGCACAGCCGGATGTATTTGCCTTTGCAAAATATGTCTTGTTGTGGATTTTGCCCACAGTTCTGCTTGTTATGGCCATCGGGCTGTTCTTGACGATACTGACTGAGAATTATGCCGGCGTTTTGATCGCAGGGCTGCTCTGGCTGGCGGGCAGGCCGTCTATCGGTAAGATTGCAGGCGGAAAGTATGATTTATTTGATCTTATCATCCGCCATAATACATTAAAAGGATATGGGAGGATGATGGAGAACATCCACATGCTGGTACTGAACAGGGTTTTCATTTCCGGTATGGCTTTTGTGCTTTTGGCGTTCTCGGTTGTTTTATATGAGGCAAGACGGAAAGGGGTGGATAGCTTTGAGAACCGAAAACTTTTTAACTGTTTTAGGGGCGAACGTCCGCATGAATTATAAGAATACGCTCATTCCGTCCATCCTGCTGTTGCTGGTTATTCCGCTGCTTTATGGGACTGCAGATCTGGACTGTATAAAATCTGCTGACTGTCTGGAGCGGATGGTGGCATTGGTCGGGATTCCCATGTTCACCTCCTTGTTTTACAAAGAACAGTCTCGTGACTTATATGACATGGTTGCTCTGCGTCCGTTTTCCTTCCGGGTCGTGGCAGCGCTGCGGATCGGAATTTCAATGGCAGGCACTTTTGCTCTGGTGATGGTATTTGAGATTTATATGCGCAGCTGTGGAAGTATATTCCCGATGGGCGCATATGCTGTTCGGACATTGGCGGCGTGCATGGGGCCGGGGTTTGCAGGGCTGCTTTGTGCTTCTGTTGCAAAAAGTACAGCTGTCGGGTATTTGGGAGCGTTCTGCTTCTGTTTTGTGGTACAGGCAGGACCCGGTGATTCAATATTTAAGCCTGTTACAAACGGAATTCATCCATTGCTGGTATTATTCCTTTGTAGTGCCGGAGCGGCAGGCCTTCTTTTTTGTAAGCCGTCATATCAATAATGCCTGACTGGATTTATAACTTTCAGAATGATACAAAAGTTAACCGCCGCACCATGGACTTTGTCCGCCATATGTGGCGGTCTGCTTTTCCTGATTTTGAAGTTGAAAAACTAACGGTATTAGTTTATAATATAGCTAACACCATTAGTTTTGGAGGTAATTTCTATGGCAGGAAAAGGGCTGAATACAGACCGTAT
>CAJTPO010000040.1:18559-43218 GCA_910578115.1 uncultured Lachnospiraceae bacterium
GAAGCCGCCGCTGAGCTTATTGCTGAAAAGGGATTTGACCGGTTTTCGCTTCGGGAACTGGCGGATAGATTAGGCGTGAAAACGGCATCTCTATATAACCATATCAGCAGTCTGTCGGAGCTGACTTCTAATATCGGGCAGCTTGCATTTGAAAGGATGGCAGGCCAGCTATACAGCGGAACAGAATGTGCATCGTCTTTTGATACGCTTTACCATATAGCAATAGGATATCGGAGATTTGCGAAGGAAAATCCAGAATTATATAAAACAATAGTCAAAATTCCGTCCGCGGGAGATTCCGGTTTAATTGAAAAAGGGCAAAATCTTGTACACAGTTTATATCCTGTATTGGAAGCCTGCGGTCTATCAGAAAAGGACATCATCCATTTCAGCCGGACAATACGCAGTGCCATGCATGGATTTGTTACTTTAGAGGAAGCAGGCTTTTTTGGAACGATGGCAGATGCTGACGAAAGCTATTCCTATATGGTAGAAACATTGATTCGGTCATTAAAAAATGAGTATGGAGGGGCAGACAGGTGATGCAGGAAATTATGGATAACACTGTTTTGGAATTTGAGTGCATTGGGATGGACAGCGGAAGCAGATTTCCCGTCGAATATACCGGACGAGGGCAGGATATATCGCCGGAATTTGTGATAAAGAATCTATCACCGAATGCAAAGACCCTTGCTGTTACATTGGAAGATTTATCACACCCGATTAAGGATTTTACCCATTGGATCATTTGGAACATTCCCGCTGCTGACAGAATAAAGAAAAATATTCCTGCTGGTAAGACAGTGCCAAAGTTGGGGAATGCCTGCCAGGGGATAGGATATGGTCTGCATCGTTATGCGGGACCGAAGCCGCCGAAAGGGAAAAAACATACTTACCGTTTTACAATCTATTCTTTAGACTGTGAAGTAAACATAAACGTTAATTCGATGAAAAGAACTTTTTTGAAAAAGGTAGAAGAGCATATCATTCAAAAGGGAAGTATCATTGGTGAGTTTGAGTGAGAAATGACTGCAAACTATTATCATTCGGAATGTGGAACATTCGATGACAAAGTGAAACTTCCCTTTTGAATGCGATCAGAACTTATCTGTAACAGTTAAAGAGAAGGAAAGTATAAATGTAGTATTAGCTCACTATATAATACTTGGTTCAGAGTAATCCGTGTACTCATTGGATACCTTTAGGTAATGCTCATGGGCGGTAAAGTAACACAATATTTTCTTAATTACAAGCTGAATACATACCTTGCTGACAGTGGCAGGCACAAGAGCGCTTTGAAAGGCTCATAGAGGGCATGAAACAGACACAGGGTATAATCGTGATACCTGCAAGAAACCTAAAGAACTAATTGCCATTCATATATCTTCGTGTTACAATACATCTACGGAAAGTACCCATGACAGGGTGGTAGCCTCCCGAGTTTATGAAAACCGGCGTGCCGGTAATACAAAACGTACATAGTACGTTGGAAGGGAGGTGGCGCCGATGACAGCTTTTGAAATCATTTCGATTTTCATTGGAATATTAGCATTGCTGATGTCCTTTGGTAGCTTAATTGTTGCGTTGCTTGCCTTTCTCGATAAGAGAAACAAGCGAAAATAAAAATGCCTATCCTGTCTGATCCACAGGATAGGCGGTGTCCGTAAGGACAATCATTAACCTAAACTCGGAGCATCCACTTTGGAGTGGGTGCTTTCCCTTTGTATTGTTATAATACCATTTAATGTGAAATGTTTCAAGGAATTTCCGCTAAAAGCTGTAGATAATTGTAACAGTTCAGCCCAGCCCTTTGCATTTACTGCAATTGCACTTTGCTTTGGTAAAGTGCGTGAGGATGCGTAAATTTTGCCAAAGGAATCTGCCCCTCGCCACAGGCGATTTGGAATGGGCAGATTCCGTAACAGAGAAGCCGAAGTCTGAACTGTTACAGATAATTGTTTAGTAAATTTCGATTTCGCCCTCATAATTGTTGGCTCTTTCCAACAGAAAACGTCCATATCAAACGGGAATGTGTATGCCTGGAAGTGCAGCGATAGTATTTATTGTTGTCTACCTGATGGCAGAGCTTTTTTCTATGTGAGCATCGTAGTTTATGGGTCCTGTTTTTTAATAAAGGTTCATGGTTAATGTCCACCAAATAAAAAACAGTTCCGACTGGTTTTGCTATTCATATTTCTTGAGCAGGTGTCTAAATATTACAATACCTATGATAATCTGAAAAACAAGATAACCGCTCAAATATAGCACTATCATGCGGGCATTATCAATAATTTCAAGTGTACCCAATATAGAGAATATCATGATTGAAGCACAAACTGTCATAATTCCGATCGTATAAGAATATCGTCCAGATTTATCTCTTAATTTTGATTTTAATTCATCATGGAGTTCTATCTTTTCGTTTGCGATTTTTTCTTGATACCGTTCTTTGTTTTTGGGCGAGTTCCAATAAAAATATTTGCAAATCGTAACTATACCAGAACAAATACCTCCGGCCGCAAAACCAATAAGCAAACTGTCCAGAACACTATCGGTTAATAATTCTATACACAAAAGAACGGCTCCCCAAAAACAAACAAAATCCCATCAATTAAAATCCTTTTTTTTCATTCTCTCAAACTCCTTTCATGGATAAAAATTTCTTCAATTTGCTTACCAAAAAAATCTGAAATTGCAAAAGCCAATTCCAAAGAGGGATTATATTTTCCCGTTTCTATTGAGCTGACAGTTTGCCTTGAAACTTTAAGTATTTTTGCAAACTCCTCTTGGTTCATGCCTAATCCTTTTCTTAATTCTTCAACCCTGTTTTCCAAATATGATCACCTCTTTGACAAGTTTCCTTTACATTTTGAATGTAACACATGAGAATATGACTGTCAAGTTTCCTTTACAAATTCCCTTAACAATATATTGTACAAAACAGCGGCGGGACCAGCTGTTCTTGTCTTGTTTTGTGTGGTGCTTTCTCTATGTAACATGAGCATTATCAGACGTCATGAAAAAGGAGAAATTCCTATATACAGCAAACAATAAATAAAATCTTTCAAAGCAGCGAAAGGGATGGTATAATCAACAGGGTATCCGGACGATAAAGCTGTGGTTTGTGTTATACGATACGCGGATGGTCAGGGCAGGAACTGCAACGCTGTAATCCCGGCTGTAAAATTGATGAAATTCAGCATCTTGAAACATATGTTCGAGTGTGGTATGATGTTGCTGTGAAAGTTTATGACTTTCACAGCATGGATGATCATGCGGCCTGCCAGACGGCAGATTTAGTATGATGTGGGTTAACTATGCAAAACGGAAAAAGAGGACAACAGGGACAATTTCCGAATGGAATTCGGAAAGCAGATATTGCGTTGGTAGTAGTCTGTGTGTTGGCGGCGGTGCTGACCGGTGTTTTTTTGATTCTGTATCGACGTGAGGGGGATGTGGTAAGGGTTTCCTGTGACGGCGAACAGCTGGCAGTGTTTACGCTTGCCGCCACGGAAATGCAGGGCAGACAGTATTATCTGGTATGGGCTGAAGACGGTCAGATGACAGTATCGAACTGTGGAAATGCTCCGGTGATTCCTGACGAGGGAGCTTTTAATCTGTTTTCCGTTACAGACGGTGTGGTGCAGATGGAGGCGGCTGACTGTCGGGATCAGATCTGCGTTCGACATCGTGCTGTTTCTGCCGTGGGAGAGAGTATCATCTGTCTTCCGCATAAGCTGGTGGTGGAGATAACGACCGGTGAGACGCATCTGCGCGGGACAGGGAAGGAACAAACGGGACAAAGGAATTTCGAGGACAGAAAAGATAATTCACAGGATTCGACGGAAGAAGCGCTGGATGGGGTGGTGGAGTGATGAGAAAGACTGCGGAATCAGGGCTTTTTCTGGCTGTGGCATTGGTTTTGTCTTATGTGGAGTCATTAATTCCCTTTTCTTTCGGGATTCCCGGTATCAAGCTGGGACTGCCGAATCTGATCGTTGTGCTGTTATTGTACCGGGGTGAGGCCAGACGGGCGGTAGTCGTGAATTTCCTGCGCATTTTATTGTCGGGTTTTCTGTTTGGCAATCTTTTTGCCATTTTCTATGCGATGGCGGGTGCGGTGTGCAGCTTTAGTGCGATGGCCGTCGGAAAGCGCGCCGGGTGTTTCTCCATAGCGGGGGTGAGTGTGCTTGGCGGCGTGTTTCATAATATCGGACAGATTGTTGTAGCTATGGCGGTAGTGGAGACTTTTTATGTTGGTTATTATATGCCGTTTCTGATCCTTGCCGGCACGGTGACGGGAGCGGTGCTGGGCATTGTGGCCATGGAATTGCTGCCGTATTTGCAAAATGCGGTCGGAAGTGAGAAAAGATAGGAAGTATAAGAGGATAAGAAGACAAGAAGCATAAAAGAATAAGAGGCATAAAAAGACAAGAGGCATAGAAGGATAAGAAACACAAAAAGACAAGAAGCATAAAAAGATAAGAAGCACAAAAGGGCAAGCAACATAAAAATAAGAAGCATAAAAAGTATAAGAAGCACTAAATTATAAGAAGCTAAAGGGTTCTGGGAGAAATTATGTACGCATATTTAAAGGGAACATTGGAAGAGATCGCAGAGGATGCGGTGGTGGTGGAAGTGGGGAATATCGGCTACAATGTGCGTGTGTCGGCCACTACGGCGCAGGGGCTGCCGGGGATTGGCAGTGAGGTCAAGATTTATACCTATACGCTGGTGCGTGAGGATGCATTTACACTGTACGGGTTTCTGACTAAGGATGATCTGGAGATTTTCAAGAAATTGATCACGGTCAATGGCATCGGGCCGAAAGGTGGACTGGCCATCCTTTCCGTTATGAATGCGGATGCTCTGCGGTTTGCGATCATGGCAGGGGATGCGAAATCCATCGCCAAAGCCCCCGGCGTGGGGAATAAGACGGCGGAGCGTGTGATCCTGGATCTGCGGGATAAGATCTCGCTGGAAGATACGCTGCGGGGACTGGGCGAACCGGTCGTTACGGCAGGTGCAGTTGGCGGCGGTGCGGATAATGTGATGAAGAGAGAAGCCATAGAGGCACTTGTCGCGCTTGGCTATTCGGCTTCCGATGCCACGAACGCCGTGAAGCGGGTAGAGGTGGATGAGAACAGCACGGTGGAGGGGATCTTGAAGGCGGCGCTGAAATTTATGTTTTGATGTGGAGATAGAAGAGAATGAGTAACAGAATGATCGAGACAAACCTGATCGAGGAGGACGTGAAGATTGAAGGATCCCTGCGCCCTCAGAATCTGGATGATTATATCGGGCAGGCAAAAGTGAAGGAAAATCTGAAAATCTACATCGAGGCGGCGAAGCAGCGTCATGATGCGCTGGATCATGTCCTTTTCTACGGACCGCCGGGACTGGGCAAGACGACGCTGGCGGGGATCATCGCCAATGAGATGGGCGTTCATATGAAGGTGACCAGCGGGCCGGCCATTGAGAAGCCAGGAGAGATGGCAGCGATCTTAAACAATCTGCAGGAAGGGGATCTGCTGTTCGTGGATGAGATCCACAGGCTGAACCGGCAGGTGGAGGAAGTGCTCTATCCGGCGATGGAGGACTATGCCATAGATATTATGATCGGCAAGGGGGCTTCGGCCCGTTCCATTCGTCTGGATCTGCCGCATTTTACGCTGGTGGGAGCAACGACGAGAGCCGGACTTTTGACGGCTCCTCTGCGGGACCGTTTCGGTGTGATCCACCGGCTGGAGTTCTATGAAGTGGAGGAGCTTAAGGTGATCATCCAGCACTCAGCCAGAATCCTGGACGTGGAGATCGAAGAGAAGGGGGCGCTGGAGCTGGCGAAGAGAAGCCGCGGCACGCCGAGACTGGCCAACCGTATCCTGAAACGGGTGCGGGATTTCGCACAGGTGAAGTATGACGGTGTCATCACCGAGGAGGTGGCGACTATTGCACTGGATCTGATGGATGTGGATAAGATGGGGCTGGATCACGTGGACAGAAACATCCTGTGTACCATGATCGACAAATTCAAAGGCGGTCCTGTAGGGCTGGATACGCTGGCGGCGGCGATCGGCGAGGATGCCGGAACCATAGAAGACGTCTACGAGCCGTACCTGATCAAGAATGGATTTATCAACAGAACGCCGAGAGGGCGGGTTGTTACGGAACATACGTACCATCATCTGGGACTGCCGTATGATGGTTGAAAACAGTCTGGACAGCCCTTCCCGGCCGTGCCGTTTTTCCTTCGGCTCCGGGGTTTCCCGCAACCCGACCACAAAAGCGATGTGGCCGGGTTGCTCTGAGCCGGCGTCCGCTGCGAGGCGTCCTATACCAGGCTGGCCCGTTACAACAAGGTGTCCTATTCCTCGGATGCAGATGATGGCTGCCTTAAGTGTTTTCTTTCCTGTATAAGTCCAAAAAGTAACTGTTATTTTCCAGCAATTCATCAAAAGTCCCATGACCAACAATCTGTCCGTTTCTGAATACAACAATACGGTCAAATTCTCTAATGGAAGTCAGACGGTGGGCGACGGCGATCACGGTAGCATGTTTTATCTGTTCCAGAACATTTTTCATAACAATACCTTCGGTCACATTGTCCAGTGCTGATGTTGCTTCATCCAAAACGACTATATCAGAATGATCAAACCAAAGTCTGGCCAATGCCAATCGCTGCTTTTCCCCACCCGATAAACAGGTCCCTTTCTCACCGATTCTTGTTTCTATCCCTTTATCCAATGTGCAAAGCAGTGGATTAAGATATGTTTTTTCAAGGCATGCATGAATATCGTCTTCTGAAACTTCCCTGTCAAACACAAGATTTTCTTTGATTGTGCCGTCAAAAACAGGAGTGTCCTGCGATAGATAGGTTACTTTTTCATACAATGATTTCAGTGAAATATTTTTGAGTGGTTCGTCATCAAAAAGAATCGTTCCTTTATCATACTTGAGCAATCCGACCAGAATTTTTGTCAGTGTTGATTTTCCCGAACCCGATTCGCCGACAAATGCTGTTTTTTCACCTTTTTTAATCGTCAGGCTGACAGATTGAAGCACTTCTTTGTTTTCATAGGAAAACGATAAGTCCTCAACATGAATTTCGCTTAAAAATGCCAGAAATGCCAGGCCCCGTTCAAGCTGTGTATCTTCTTTCAGATCCAGCAGTCCCGTAAATCGCAGCCAGGCCGTTTTATTCAATTTGTACTGCACATAAATGACGTTAAAAATTGCGACAGGAGTATACGCATTATCAATCAATGTGATTAAAGCGACGACAGAGCCAATGGATAAATGGTTGTATCTCCACGCATAAGCTAAGATCCCAACATCCAGGCAGGCAACCAGCAATGCAAATATGGTGAAAAACGCTTCGTGTATCATAGTCATTTTCACTTTTGATGATACAATAACACGCTTTGCCTCCAATGCCTTTTTCACTTCATTTGGAAATTGATGTTTCATGCGGAAAAGCGGCATTTCCATAAAACCACGCACAAGATAATGGTTTAATGCTTCCTCGCCTGTCAGTATCTTTTCCTTGATCTGATACAATCCTTTCAGCAGCAGATTCGTTACCAAAAATACAACCATATATCCTGCCAAAAGAAAACAGGTAATCGTTCTGTCTATCTTCCAGATAAAATACAGGCTGAAAAGAATTGTTGGCAGTAAATTTCTGACAACGCAGAACCAAAAGTCATAGAGAACACCTTTTCCTGCTTTAGCCCCGTTTTCAATCTGCTGCACCAGCTTTCCGGTCCCCAGCTTCTGGTATTCAGAATAATCCATTCTGCCAATCTTGCGCAGTGCCAGTAACTTGAAATCCAGATAAATCTCATTCCCGAGTTTGGCAGACGGATATTCGTCTATATAGTTCATTCCATAATTGATCAAAAGAATGACGCCATAAAACAAAATCCCATAAACGGTCAGTGTTCTGTCTGTCAGTCCGTCTATCACCTTTTGAAAACAGTCGGCTTTGTAGTTTGACATAAAGGCATTGAATAAACCGATCAACAGATAGACGATTACCCATTTTTTGTTACTTTTTAAAATTTCTTTCATATAGTGCATAACTGTACTCCTTTTTTCATGATAATATTGTCATTAGGACAGTACAGTTGCAGCTGTCAGCATATTCAATTATCCTCAGCACAATCTGCTGACAGTAAACTAACGCCCGTTAGTTTTATCAACTGTACTGAGTAGTTACCTCGGATATAGTTCATAAGTGAATTCACCTCCATTCTCTTTAAGAAAGAGACTGCGGCATGGTATGTGTCTGCAGTCTCTTTCTTTTCTCTCTCTTTTCGCGTTCTTATTCTGATCTTATTGATCATTATGCCATCACATCGACATTTGCGCCTTCTACCTGCACGGGAACATCCGCGGCTTCCACAGGGATTTCCATGCCGTTTAATTCAAGAGACACGCCGGTTATGTTGCCGAAGGAATCGGAGTTGGAATCGGTGCTGCCGGAGCTTCCTTCTTCCTTCTCCTTGGACAGTTTATCGAAGTAGGCTTTCAGGTATTCCAGGTCGGCTTCCATAATGTCGCGCATTTCTTCGGCGCGGTGTCTTTTCTTAAGCGCCTCCAGATCTTTGGGCGTCATTTCCTGACTGAATCCCTGCAGGAAGTCGTCCATCAGGTCCTGAGAGCTCATGGCTTCTTCCAGTTCTTCCTCGATCTTTCGCATCTCCTCCTGAATCTGCTGCATAAGACGTTCCATTTCTTCCTGACTCATGCCGGCAGTGTCGATCTGGTTGAATTCTTCGGATTGCTCTTCCAGTTGTTCCATCTGTTCCTGAGCGGTCTGCTTGCCGTTTGTCTTCTCGTAGAATTCTTCTTCCTGCAGATGTTTCATCTTCTTCTTGGCCACCCGTGCGATCCGCTCGGCGTGCTTGAGCGCGTTGTGGATCTCCGTATAGTTGTAGTCGCCGCTGGCCAGCTTGAGGCGCAGATCCACGATCTGGAATTTCGTCTTCGTCGTCAGCTGCTTGGCATTCATGGAAGACTTGGAGCGCATGATCTGATTCGACAGTTTCTTAAAACTGTAATTCAGCCGTTTGGGTTTCTTCTTTGCTTTTGCATGATGAATCGTCAGTGTGCCGGCGGAAGAGCCGTCTTTATTTTTTAATTCAATTTTTGTTACGTTGGAATTTTTGACCCGGTTCACGGAACCGACGCAGAGTCCACTGCCCATAACCGATACCTCTACCTTTCTCTGTGATGAATTCATGTCCGCGGGTGGTACGCTGTATTTCCCGTGCAGG
Source organism: uncultured Lachnospiraceae bacterium (assembly GCA_910578115.1). GTDB lineage: Bacteria > Bacillota > Clostridia > Lachnospirales > Lachnospiraceae > UBA3282. Next base: position 27,838 of record CAJTPO010000040.1, read on the forward strand.
TTTGGATACCTGACGGCTGCCGCGGGACGTTTGCCTGTAAACAAGATAGCAGAATACGGTTCAATATTTAACTGTTCAAGGGTGGTGGTCTTTTGGAAAATGCCAGTATACCATATAAGAATACAAAAAAGAACCTTATAGAGTGTCCGATCCTTGAACATAAATGGAAAATCCGTTTCCTGTTTCTATAAGTAAAAAAAGTAGTAAAAAATGGATACATAACTACAATATGTATTTGCTTACTTAAATTATCGGCAGTATGGGGGATTTTCTTAAGTTCTGATCTTCTGAAAATAACGGACACAGACGGGCGCGGTTCGATAAAAAAAGAACCCGACGCATCAGGTTCTCTCAAAGTGTTGTCCGAAGACGTCCACCGCAATTCATATTTATAATATACCATAGAGAATAAAAATATGCAAGGACATTACGAATTACTGATAAAATTTTGCAGCAGCTCGAGATGTGTCCGCTGCTGTGTGCCCAGAATCTGGTGGCATATGCCTGATGACATCTGCTGCCGCAGTGTGTTGGTACAGTCCGTAAAGGACAGGACAAACTGTTTGCAGGACGTCTTTGTTTCTCCCATTTTCCGTAGGACATAGGTGATGAGTATGATATAGGCATCTATATATTTAAAATCAAGATTGGTAAGGCCGACCTCCATCTCCAGCAGGGTAATGAGGCGGCGGTTAACCTGTCCGGTCTGGAAGCGGGTATCGAAGATCGTATTATTATGCGCTACGGCATTCCTGAGATCCTTGATCGTGTAGATAATGTATTCTGTAAGTTTTCCGTCGGCATCCAGATTGCCGGGAAGATGCAGGATCCTGGACGTATGCAGTTTCACATTTGCGTTCGCGCAGGAAAAGAACGTGCCGAATTCTCCAAGCGTCAGGGATTCGAAGACTGCCCAGATGGGAATTGACTGGTCAGCGTCGAAAAAATGATTGACGGACTGCTTTTTGTTCGTGTAGTCACGAAGAAGCGCGTTGTTTATCTTTCCTTTCAGGATCATGCGCTTCGCATACTGCTTATGATAAGAATTGCTTCCGGGCGCATAGGAGCGGTAATCGGTGACGGACCGGTTGAACACAACATCCAGATTTTCGGAACCGCTGTCTTTTAAGACGGATTCGATCACATAGCTTTTCAATGCATTCTCAATGAACATTACCTTGGGATAGAAGAGGGTCTTAAGCTGCAGATCGAATTTGTTCAGGGCAATGACTTCATCCAGACTGGAAAAAGGAATCTGCTGTCTCGTATTCCTGATGAAGCGATACCCTTTAAAGCCGTGGTAATAGCCGATATTCCGCAGCGCCTGTGTCTGATTGCTTTTGACGGTTATGAGATGATGGTTCCTTAAATATTTCATTAACTGGTATATGGTCAGCATAAACGTATCCCCCAATAATAAAAGGTAGCCATATTATAACATACAAATATAGTACAATAAAGATGTAAATTTGACCAAAGGCATCTGTTCCTAGCCGCAGGCGAACTGGAATGGGCAGATTCAGGAACAGAAAAGCCGCAGGCGGAACTGTTACGTGAAGAAAACAGAATATCATGCGGAATGCATATTAAATTGACAGGAAACGTGCTATAATCGTAACAATACGGACAGACGAAAATTTTCAGACAACCCGAAACCGACCATGGAATGGAGGAGGAAGCGATGGCAAAAAAGGTAGAAGTAAGCTACAACCCGCAGCTGGGGTATCTGGCGACGGTTTTCAGACATGATTTTGATTTTCTGACGGGAGTCAGGCGTTATGAGGTGCGGCGCTGCGGCGTGGATTTCGAGGTGGAGACCTACCACAAAAACAGGGCGGTGGTGTCGATCGATCTTGTGGGGGCAGGTGCGGTCAGATTCCAGATGTTTCCCTACGGGAATACGGACTGCTTCCGCAATGAGGTGTTTTCTTTTGCAGGGCAGGAGGCGGTGCAGGTCTCGGAGACGGAGGCGTTTATCTGCATTGGCTGTAAGCAGCTGGAGGTGCGGGTGAGAAAACACCCCTGGGAGGTCAGCTATTACTATGAAGGCCGGCTGATCACCAAAGAGCAGGTCCGGGATTCCAACGTGGATAATATGTGCAAAAACCTGCCCATCGGTTTTACGCTGGATGAGAATAAGCGGGTGCAGAAGGTACACGAGACGATGTATCTGTATGCCGACGAGAGTTTCTACGGTTTCGGGGAGAAGTTCACGGATTTCAATAAGAGAGGGCAGACGATCCACTGCTGGCAGACCGATGCGCTCAGTACCAACACGGAGCAGTCTTACAAGAACCATCCTTTCTTTCTGAGCAGCCGGGGCTATGCCGTGCTGTTGAACAGCTTCACCAGGTCCCGTTTTGACATGGGGACGGTCTCCGGCGTGGCCTATAACATGGAAGTGGAAGATAAGTATCTGGACTATACGATCCTGTTTGGCAAAGATCCCAAAACATTGCTGCAGGATTATACCGCCATGACGGGAGCGGTGCCGATGATCCCCAAGTGGGCGTTCGGGCTTTGGATGTCGAAGTGTTCCTATCAGACACAGGAAGAGATCTACGAGGTGGTGCGTAAGGCAGAGGAGCATAAGATCAAGATCGACGTGATCCATATTGACGGCTGGCAGAGAAAGCCGGACGCCGGCGCCTGGGAGTGGGATCTGGAGCGGTTCCCCGATCCTGCGGGCATGATCCGTTATCTGAAAGAGCATCACATTCATCTGAGTCTCTGGATCTATCCTTATATTGACGAGCATTCGGCATTTTTTGAGATGGCCCGGGAAAAGGGGTATCTGGTAAAAGACGGCGAGGGACAGCCGGTGAGATTCTATGCAACGGCCATGAGCGAGTCCAAAGTGGGCTGCTTTGATTTCACCAACCCGGCCTTTCTGGCATGGTACCGGGAACGGGTGAAGGCCGTGGTGGAACTGGGCGTGGGTGTCATCAAGACGGATTTTTCGGAGGCGGTTCCGGCGTATGCAGTCTATCATGACGGTTCCAACGGGGTGCAGGGCCATAACAAACTCACCTTTTTGTATGCAAAGACGATCTACGATATCATGAAGGAGGTGAAAGCAGAAAGCGGAGAGTGCCCGATGCTGTGGGGACGCAGCGGCTATGCCGGCTCCCACACGATACCGGCGGCCTGGGCCGGGGATTCGTCCACCCATCTGAACAACCACGCTTCCATCCTGCGGGGCGGCTTGAGCATTGCCATGAGCGGGGTTCCGTTCTGGGGCTTTGATATGGGCGGTTTCTACAATACCGATCACGACGGCTATGAGTGTCCGCCGGAGACGGAGGAGTATGTGCGGAGTTGTCAGTTCGGGCTTTTTGGCCCGCTGAGCAGATGCCATGGGAAGACGCCGCGGGAGCCGTGGAACTTCGGCACGGAGGCGGAAGCAATTTTCAGGACGTGCAATGATATCAGACACCGTCTGCTGCCGTATCTGTACACCGCGGCCCATAAGGCCCATACGGATTCCGTGCCGATGCTGCGGCCGCTTTTGATGGAATATCCACAGGACCGGAATGTGCGGAACCTTGATCTGCAGTATTTCCTGGGCGACAGCCTGCTTGTGGCGCCGGTGTTCGATCAGGACGAATTTGCCATGTATCTGCCCAAGGGCCGCTGGATGGATTTCCATACCCATGCGGTGACAGAGGGCGGCAGATGGATCCGGCCGGAAATCTGTCAGGAACACATTCCCGTCTATATCAGAGAGGATGCGGTGATTCCGATGCTGGCCCGGGTGCCGGAGGACAGCGAGGCGCCTTATGGCGAGATGGAACTGGTGGTGCATCTTGCCGCAAGAATAGAAGAAAAGGTTTATGACGTTGACAGAGCGTATCAATTTATGGCCGAATACATGGAAGACGGCACGGTTATGGTTGATACTGATCTTCCGGTGGGGCGGATTCTGCTGTGTATGGCGCACAGACCGGCGGCAGTGACTGTCAACGGCAGAGCTGCATCAATAGAGGAGGGCAGTGCCGTATATATGGTCATGTGTAAAGAAGAGATGTGAAAAGCAATATCCCATGTACAAAAAACCAGTAAAAAACAATAAAATCCGGTTGTAATATGTCACTATCTCGGATATAATAGAAATAACCTGAAATGTGCGAGAAAGTCCTGTTATTTTGAACCTACAGATACTTTAAACGGGATTCTTATATTGCCATATAGATGTCAGGCCTCCGGCTTTAGGCCTTATGCAGTGGAAGGCAGAAGTATGGTTGCGGTTACCCACCTAGCTTTGCTAGGAGTCAAAATACAGGATTCGGCATTTTGGGCCATACAGAAGAAAAAGCAGTCGCATTATGCGGCTGCTTTTGCCATGGGCGGCAGGTTTGAAAATAACTTCGACAAAGAGATCAGGAAAAGGCAGGGATGAAAGATCGGAACTGGAATAAAATATGATGTAAGGATGCTCGTTAAACTGGCATTGATCTTTTTGGGACTTCTTTTTTTAGTCTGTGTCTGGCTTGGCAGAAGAGAGCGGGAAATGGAACCCTTGAGAGGGGAGAAAATTACGGTGGAGGATGTGGAGATCCTGCTGCGGGCATTAAATTTTCCGCTTGAAGAATTCCCCTTTTTTGGTAACAGCGCAGGCATGACAGGGAAGAAAGAAACGGTTAAACATTTAGAATTAACGCAGCAGATGGAACGGGAAGAACGGCGGGAAGCTGTAGAAGATGAGGAAACTCAGTCAGAGTATCTGACTTATGGACAGTACATAGAAATACGGAAACGGATTGACGGTGCACAGATGAATCTGCCCGATTATGAAAGTAAATATGAAGAAGAGCAGGAGATGCTGAAGGAAGACTGGTACGCTGCATATCGCCTGATGCTGGCATATCTGGATACGGAATCTTCTATCTGGGAGACAACGGTATTTTTGTTGAAACTGGACACCGAAACAGGGCAGGCATATACGGAAAGCGGCGGCATGGAGAGTCCTTATCGGTATCATTCTTCTGCGTTTGAACAGAATGTTTTGCAGCAGATCAGAGTTTATGTGAAAGGAAGTGAGCTGCTGACAGTGTGCGAAGTCCTGCCGCAGGATTACGAGCTCAATAACGTGTGGATAATGGAATCTACGGATGGTGTACTGGATTGTTTTTATCATCAGATCCAATTTCGCGCAAAGGCAGAGAACCCGGTGGAGAGAGAGCGTGTGGCTGATTTGACGTTTCGTGACGGAGCACTGGTCGCCGTGAGAGAGAAAAATGAGAAAATACATGGAAAACTGCTGCGGATGACGCAGGAGGAAGTGGAGATAGAGGGCTGTGGAGTGTATCCGGTCGAGGATGATCTGGAAGTGTATAAACTGTATGGAAGTCTGATGACAATGACAAGAGCAGATTTGCGGATCGGCTATGCGGATACGGATTTTATCCTATATAAAGGTAAAGTATGCGCCTGCCTGATCTCGGAGGAAGAGGCTGCGGACAGGATCAGGGTTCTTTTGAAAAATGCAGTAAAGAAGAGTAATTATCATGCCGAAGTAGAGTTGGTAGTGGATGGAGAAACGATACAGGTTAGAGCGAAGGATTTACAGGTTGGAGAGCGCAAAGTATATCGGTGTGCTGCGTTGACAGATAAGGTGATATTGCATTTTGAAGGGCGTGAGGAGGAAGATCAGGCGTATCGGGGAGCGATAGAGTGTTATCGGATGACAGACGGGATGGTATTGATCAATGAGCTTCCGCTGGAGGAGTATTTATATGCGGTGGTGCCAAGTGAGATGCCTGCGCTGTATCCGTTGGAGGCGCTGAAAGCGCAGGCGGTCTGTGCCAGAACTTATGCTTACCGGAATATCATGCACGCAGGTCTGCCGGAGATGGGGGCGCATGTGGATGACACCACAAGTTATCAGGTTTATCATAGTAGCAGCGAGAATGCATCAAGCACTACGGCAGTCAAGGAAACAAACGGTATCCTGCTGACCTGGCAGGGAGAACCGGCACAGAATTATTACTATTCTACTTCCTGCGGTGTCGGTACGAATGCGGGAATCTGGAAATCGGAAACGGCGGGTGATATCCCGTATCTGCAGGCTGTGCGGTTAAAGCAGCCGGAGGACGGGGAAACACCGGAAGCAGAAGTGGATGATTTGAAAGACGAAGATACTTTTTATCAATTTATCACTTCGAAGAGCGAAACAGATCTGGAGAAAGAGGAACCCTGGTATCGTTGGCGATATCAGGTTGAGCAGCTGGATGTAAAAGCCATGGCGGCCCGGATACAGTCGTGTTATGCGGTCAGTCCACAATCCGTATTGACTAAGACGGAGGGAGATTACTATGTATCTCAGCCGGTGGAAGAATTTGAAGAGATTAGAAATCTTACCATAGCAGGGCGGGGAGCCGGAGGCGTGGCGGAAGAACTGCTGGTTGAGACAGATACGGGAAGCTATAAGATCATTTCCGAATATTATATCCGCGGTGTTCTGTGTGACGGGGTAAGCAGGGCAGTAAAGCAGGATGACAGCACAACGGTGCCGAAAACCCTGCTGCCGAGTGGTTTTTTTGTGTTGGAAACTGGCAAAGAAGAAGGAAATGTGATAGGATATACGTTGACCGGCGGCGGCTATGGGCATGGCGTAGGGATGTCACAGAATGGCGCCAGGGCGCTGGGGGAAGAAGGAGCGTCCTATCGTATGATCCTGGAATATTTTTTTCAGGGCTGTGAGCTTGATGAAGCAGGGCAGAACAGCGCGTGAAAGAATCGTGCAGGATGCCGGTAAATAATGATTAAAGGTGAGATATGAAGACTGTTTACAGGCTGTATTATATAATGCGTGATTTTAACTGGCAGATGACGAGGAAGAATATCAGTGCGTTTGCGTCCAGCACATCATTTTTTCTCTTCCTGTCCATGATACCGTTGCTGATGGCATTATGTGCTATTCTGCCATATACGAGATTGACGGAGGAGAATCTGCTCACTGCCATCACGAAATTTACGCCGGATGCCATGCATGGCCTGGTGGTCAGCGTGGTATCCGATGTGTATGCAAGATCGGCGGGGACGATCACAATCTTTGCGATCGTTACAATCTGGTCGGCATCCAAGGCGATGCTGGCATTGATCCGGGGCTTAAATGCGGTGAACGATTTTGAAGAAAGACGTAACTATTTTGTACTGCGGTTTATCGCCTGTATCTATACGGTGATCATCCTGGCAGCAACGATCCTGGCATTATTCGTGATGGTATTCGGCAATGTGATCGTGGATCTGCTGCTGGCAGATATTCCGCCGTTACATATCGTGGTACAGTTAGTCATGCGGTTCAGGTTTCTGTTCTCCTGGGCGGTGCTGACATTTGTATTTGCACTGATCTATGCTTATGTGCCCAGCAATAAGCTGCGGTTTAAAGGACAGATCCCGGGTGCGGCGTTTTCTGCTGTTATGTGGGGCGCTGCATCGTATGCCTTTTCCGTATATGTGGATCATTTTAACGGCTTTGGAACTTACGGCGGCCTGACGACCGTGGTGATCATGATGCTGTGGTTTTATCTGCTGATGTATATTTTGATGATCGGTGCCCATGTTAACCGGTATTTCGGACCGGTGTATAAATTTCTGTTTGGATGGCTTGACAAGTCGGCAAAAAGTCACTAGAATGTAGGGAAAGACTGTGAAGGTGTCAGTAGAAGATTGTTTTCCGACAGAGAGAGGGAGCCGGCGGCTGGAAGTTCCCTTCGGTTCAGACAGTATTTTGAATTTCCCACCGGAGTCGTTCGGATGAACCGATATACCAGTAGTCCGGGCCGTCAGGACACGTTACGTCAAATGAGGTGTCTGTCTGCAGACAATGGCAATGCTTTCGGCTAAGCAACCATGGTGCACGACAGGAAGCTGGGTGGTACCGCGGAGATGATTCGTCCCATGTGCAGGTAAGTAAGGCACGTGGGATTTTTTATGGTATAACAAATGCCTGCTTGTAAAAATTTTTCCATATTCTATAAAACGAATACAATTTATTTGGGCAAAGGAGAATAATGATGAGAGAGAAGTTGGAGCAGATCAAGGCAGAAGCGCTGCGGCAGATCGAAGCCAGCGACGCGTTGGAGAAGCTGAATGAAGTAAGAGTCAATTTCCTGGGTAAGAAGGGGGAATTGACGGCTGTGTTGAAAGGTATGAAGGATGTGCTGCCGGAAGAGCGTCCCAAGGTGGGGCAGCTTGTCAATGAGACAAGAGCAGAGATTGAGAAGATTTTGGAAGAATCGATCAGGAAGATGGAGCAGGCAGTCAGAGAGGCGAAGATGAAGACGGAAGTCATCGATGTTACGCTGCCGGCCAGAAAGAATAACGTTGGACACAGACATCCGAGCACCATTGCATTGGAAGAGGTGGAGAGAATCTTCATTGGCATGGGATATGAAGTGGTCGAAGGTCCGGAAGTGGAGAAGGACTACTATAATTTTGAGGCGTTGAATATTCCGGCGGATCATCCGGCGAAGGATGAACAGGATACGTTCTATATCACGGGAGATATTCTGCTGAGAACGCAGACATCTTCGACACAGGTACACGAAATGGAGAAAGGGCAGCTCCCCATCCGGATGATCGCACCAGGCCGTGTGTTCCGCTCCGATGAGGTGGATGCGACACATTCCCCTTCCTTCCATCAGATTGAAGGTCTGGTGATCGATAAGAATATTACGCTGGCGGATTTAAAAGGCACGCTGGCAGAATTTGCCAGAGAGTTATTCGGGGAGAGTACGAAAGTCAAGTTCAGACCGCATCATTTCCCGTTCACGGAGCCCAGTGCAGAGATGGATGTTACGTGCTTTAAATGCGGCGGTAAAGGCTGTCGTTTCTGTAAAGGGGAGGGCTGGATCGAAATCTTAGGCTGTGGTATGGTGCATCCGCACGTTCTTGAGATGAGCGGTATCGATCCGGAGAAATATTCAGGGTTTGCTTTTGGTGTAGGACTGGAACGTATTGCCCTGTTAAAATATGAGATAGATGACATGAGGCTGTTGTATGAGAATGATATCCGTTTCCTGAAGCAGTTCTGAGGTGGGAATCGGTATGTCCGGGATAGAGATCATGTAGTGAAAAGGAAAGAAACAGGGTGCTGAACGCCCTGGAATGGAGGATAAGATGAATACAGCATTATCGTGGATCAAGGCATATGTGCCTGATCTGGACTGTACAGATCAGGAATATATGGATGCTATGACATTGTCGGGAACGAAAGTGGAAGGATACAGCAGACGGGATCACAATCTGGAGAAGATAGTGGTCGGTCAGATCGAGAAGATCGAGAGACATCCGGATGCGGATAAGCTGATCGTGTGCCAGGTGAATATCGGTACCGAGGTGATCCAGATTGTGACCGGTGCGCCGAATGTAAAAGAAGGGGATAAGATACCGGTGGTATTGGATGGCGGTAAAGTCGCAGGCGGCCATGACGGCGGTCCGCTGCCGGAAGAAGGCATCTCGATCAAGGCCGGTAAACTGCGGGGGATACCGTCTAACGGCATGATGTGTTCTATAGAAGAGCTGGGATCCGACAGAAATATGTATCCGGAAGCTCCGGAATATGGAATTTATATTTTCAAGGATCATGTGAAGGTCGGTTCCGATGCCATAGAGGCGCTGGGGCTTCATGATACCGTATTCGAATATGAAGTGACTTCCAATAGAGTGGACTGCTACAGCGTGATCGGTATCGCGAGAGAGGCGGCGGCAACATTTCGGAAACCGTTCTATCCTCCCCAGGTAATCGTGACAGGGAATGGCGGCAATGTGGAAGACTATATTTCTGTTGAAGTGGAAGATCCGGAACTCTGTCCTCGCTATTGTGCGAGAGTGTGCACCAACATTCAGATCGGACCTTCCCCGGAATGGATGCAGAGACGTCTTGCGGCCAGCGGCATCCGTCCCATCAACAATCTGGTGGACATCACGAATTACGTGATGGAGGAATATGGACAGCCCATGCACGCTTATGACCTGGAGACGATTGCAGGACATAAGATCATTGTCCGCCGGGCGAAGGACGGCGATGTATTCCGTACATTGGACGGACAGGAGAGAAATCTGGATGCCGATGTGCTGATGATCTGTGATGCGGAGAAAGAAGTCGGCATTGCCGGTATCATGGGTGGTGAGAATTCGATGATCACCGATGATGTTAAGACAGTTCTGTTTGAGGCGGCATGTTTCAACGGGGCAAACATTCGTAAATCAGCGAAGCGGGTGGGGCTTAGAACTGACGCATCGGGCAAGTTTGAGAAAGGACTTGATCCGCATAATGCGGAGGCGGCGATCAACAGGGCGTGTCAGCTGATCGAGGAGCTGGGCTGTGGTGAAGTAGTGAACGGTATGGTAGACGTCTGCGGTGAACTCACACCGGAAGTCGAGCTTAAGTTTGAACCGGACAAATACAACAGACTGCTTGGTACGGATGTATCAAAAGAAGAAATGCTGGAAATCTTTAAGAGGATAGAAGTAAGGTATGATGCGGAGACGGAGAAACTGATCATCCCGACCTTCCGGCAGGACATTCTGCGGCAGTGTGATATTGCGGAGGAAGTGGCGCGCTTCTATGGCTATGATAAGATACCGTCTACCTTGCCGAATGGAGAAGCTACAACCGGTAAACTGCCCTTTAAACTGCGCATTGAACAGAAGGCAAGGGATATTGCGGAATACTGCGGTTTTTCCCAGGGAATGTGTTATTCTTTTGAAAGTCCGAAAGTATTTGACAGGCTGCTGCTCAGTGCAGACGATCCGGCGCGTCAGGCGATCAGCATTTCAAATCCGCTGGGAGAAGATTTCTCTATCATGCGGACCGTTTCCTTGAATGGTATGTTGATAAGCCTTGCGACCAATTATAACAGAAGAAATAAGGATGTCAGATTATACGAGCTGGGAAATATCTATATTCCGAAGGAGCTGCCGTTGACAGAACTTCCTGACGAACGGATGCAGTTTACACTGGGTATGTATGGTGAAGGCGATTTCTTTACCATGAAGGGGGTCATTGAAGAGTTCTTTGAAAGTATCGGCCTTTGCAAAAAGATCACCTATGATCCGAATGCCGGCAGGAACTTCCTGCATCCGGGCAGACAGGCGAATGTGATCTATGAAGGATGCATTCTCGGTTATCTGGGAGAAGTGCACCCGGAGGTCTGTGACAATTATGATATGAAGACAAAAGCCTATGTGGCGGTGCTGGATATGCCAAAGATCATACCATATGCAACTTTTGATCGTAAATATGAGGGAATTGCAAAGTATCCGGCTGTTATGAGAGATATCAGCATGGTTGTTCCCAAGGAGATCATGGTTGGTCAGATTGAGGCTGTCATTGCCCAGCGCGGCGGCAGGATTCTGGAGGATTATCAACTGTTTGATATTTATGAAGGGGATCAGATCAAAGCCGGCTATAAGTCTGTAGCGTATTCTATCACGTTCCGCGCTAAAGACAGAACGCTGGAAGAGAGTGATATAACAGCAGCAATGAAAAAGATACTCAACGGACTGGAAGGCATGGGAATTGAGCTGAGAAGTTAGAAGATGGAAGGCCTGTAATTGCCGGCACAACAGGTATGGCTGTGAAATTACAGGAAACAGACTGCGCATAATGCGGGAAAGAGATGGAGGAAAGATTGAAAATTAAAATTTTCAATCGCGAGATTTGTGTCTGCGCGTTGCTTGCCACAAACTCGTTTAATGCGACGTCTCAACATAGTTGAGACAAAAGCAGCGCAGAAATGGAGGAAAACATGGAATACAGAAACACATGGGAACTTTATAAAGAGGAGCAGTTAAACGAGGTGGATGCTTTCGCACAGGAATATATGAGCTTTCTGGATCAGGGTAAAACAGAGCGCGAATGCATTGATGAGATTGTCAATAAGATCGAAGAAGAAGGTTACAGAGAGCTGAGTGCGGTGATTGCATCCGGTGACAAGCTTACAGCAGGGGATAAGGTCTATTCCGTATGGATGAATAAATCCATCGTTATGTTCCAGATCGGAAGGAATAAAATGGAAGATGGTATCAATATTCTCGGAGCGCACATCGATTCTCCACGACTGGATATCAAGCAGAATCCACTGTACGAAGAGGGGGGATTCGCTTATCTGGATACCCATTACTACGGTGGCGTGAAGAAATATCAGTGGGTGACGATTCCTCTTGCTGTTCATGGTGTGGTGGTGAAGAAAGACGGCACGACGGTGGAGATCAATGTAGGTGAGAAGGAGGACGATCCGGTGTTTTTTGTATCGGATCTGTTGATTCATCTGGCGCAGGAGCAGTTGGAGAAGAAAGCAAATAAGGTGATTGAGGGAGAAGCGCTGGATATTATAATCGGGAACAAGCCGCTTGTGATCGATAAGAAGGATGAAAAAGAGGATGCGGATGAGAAATCGACAGAAAAAGATGCAGTAAAAAAGAGTATTCTGGAGATCCTGCAGAAATCTTATGATATTGAAGAAGAGGATTTTATCTCTGCAGAGCTGGAGGTGGTACCGGCCGGTAAGGCGCGTGAGGCAGGCTTTGACCGCAGCATGATACTGGCATATGGTCAGGATGACAGGGTCTGTGCGTTTACTTCTCTGAAAGCGATGCTGGAGATCAAAGAGACGGATCGTACGGCCTGCTGCATTTTGGTAGACAAGGAAGAAATTGGCAGTGTAGGGGCTACGGGTATGCAGTCCAGATTTTTTGAAAATGCGGTGGCGGAGGTAATGAATCTGACAGGTGGATACAGTGAATTAAATCTGCGCAGATGTCTTGCACGTTCCTGCATGCTTTCTTCGGATGTGAGCAGCGCATTTGATCCGGCTTTTGCATCCAGTTTTGATAAGAAAAATGTCGCTTATTTAAGTGGTGGTATGGTATTCAATAAATTTACCGGTTCCAGAGGCAAATCGGGATCCAATGATGCCAATGCCGAGTATCTGGGGCATATTCGGGCGATCTTCGAGAAGGAGAATGTGAATTTCCAGACAGCGGAGCTTGGTAAGGTTGATCTGGGCGGCGGCGGAACAATCGCTTATATTCTTGCGCTGTACGGCATGAATGTTATTGACTGTGGTGTCGCGGTGTTGAATATGCATGCACCTTGGGAAGCTACCAGCAAGATCGATGTCTATGAGACGAAGAGAGGATATGTGGCCTTTTTGGAGAATGCGGATCTGAACTGAAGATCTTGTCATGAATTCTCGCTGTGCCCAGGAATATTTGAGGAAACGGGAAATGAATGAACTGAAAAAATCAGATTTTTATTTTGATCTGCCGGAAGAGCTGATCGCACAGGATCCACTGGAGGACCGTTCAGGCTCCAGATTACTGTTGCTGAATAAGTATGATGGCAGTACGGAACATCATATCTTTAAGGAGATCATTGATTATTTAAGACCGGGTGACTGCCTGGTCTTAAATAACACAAAGGTATTGCCGGCGAGACTTATGGGTGTCAAGGAGGATACCGGTGCCGCGATAGAGCTTCTTCTTTTGAAAAGGAAGGAGAAAGATATTTGGGAGACGCTTGTAAGACCGGGTAAAAAGGCCAGACCTGGTACGCATATTGTTTTTGGGGACAGCTGCCTGAGGGCGGAGATCATTAAGATCGCAGAGGAAGGAAACCGTCTGGTGCGTTTTACTTATGATGGTATCTTCGAAGAGGTGTTGGATCGATTGGGGGAAATGCCCCTGCCCCCTTATATAACCCATAAGCTGCAGGATAAGAACCGCTATCAGACTGTATATGCTAAATATGAGGGATCGGCGGCGGCTCCGACGGCGGGACTGCATTTCACAAAAGAGCTGCTGCAGCGGATAGAGGAGAAGGGGATTTCCATTGCCTATGTGACGCTGCATGTTGGTCTGGGAACGTTTCGCCCGGTCAAGGCGGATAACATTCTGGAGCATCATATGCATTCCGAGTACTATCAGGTGACCAGGGAAGCGGCAGAGAAGATCAACCATGCCAGGGCGGAAGGCGGGCGGGTGATCTGTGTGGGAACCACAAGCTGCAGGACAGTTGAGAGCGCAGCCCGGGAGGACGGTACGCTGCAGGAATGCTGTGATAATACAGAGATTTTTATTTATCCGGGATACCGGTTTAAGATTATGGATTGCCTGATCACCAATTTTCATCTTCCGGAATCTACGCTTGTCATGCTGGTCTCCGCATTGGCGGGCAGGGAGAATGTATTGCATGCGTACGAGGAGGCAAAGCGGGAAAAGTATCGATTTTTTAGTTTTGGGGATGCAATGTTCCTTACGGATTCCTTTACAAAAGACAACAAATAGAGTAGAATAGAAACAGAAGTATATATGGAATTACTTTTAGGTAAGAGGAAGGTAAAGAATTATGCAGGAGAGAAGAAAGAATCAACGGATAGAACTGGAAGGCAAGCTGGTGGTCAAGAGAATGGATCAGGGCGGCAAGGCGGAGAACATAGGCATTGCGATCAATGACTGCTCCAAGACGGGAGTTGGTTTTGTCTGTGCGGAAAGATTGGAGATGGGCGCAGTCTATGAGGCTTTTCTGACGATCTGGACGAAAGAAGTCCTTCATGTATTTCTGGAAGTGGTGCGTGTTGAGAACAAGCAGAATGGCAAATTTGAATACGGGGCGATCTTTATCGGCATGTCTGAGATGGATGCGAGCAGAATTGAGACGTACGGGACTATTCAGAATATGAATGTATAGGAAAACAGATTGGAATGAATCAGGGAAAACATAAAAATCTGTGGCTGGAACTTACGGTGATCGTTGCATCGGTTCTTGCATTGGCGCTGCTGGTATATTTTGTTATGATTGTTTCATTTCAGAGCGGTGTCAGTTCTACGAATGTAAGTATGCGGCTGGCCGGCCGGATTGCCAGAACAGTGTTTGAGGATCCGGAGCAGGAACAGATAGAAACAGTCAGCCGGATGATTCGTTATGGAGCACATCTGGCCTTGTTTTTTGTAGTTGGACTGGTTACGGCTTTTGTCAGTATGGTCATATTCAGAGGATATTTTCGGATTGTGGGTATTTTGTTGTCAGGAGCGGTCTGTTATATGCTGGCTTACTATACGGAATATTTTAAGCAGTATGTAGATGGCAGGCATTTTCAGATGACCGATGTGCAGTTGAACTGGTACGGTTGTCTTGCCGGAATTTTTTGTATGGTGGGTTCCTATTTTTTGAACAGACTGTTGGTTAAGATGTCAACTTAAAAGGACAGCAGGGACCAGGTCAGTAACAGCACAGTCTGCAGATTCAGCGTGTTAATATGTATTGTTAATTGAATAGAGTATATTTACATAAAAGCAGGCGGACTTTAATCCGTCTGCTTTTTATGTGTGCCCGGTGGGCACACGTTCTAACGGGTGAAAGTCCCCAATCTG
>CAJTPO010000041.1 GCA_910578115.1 uncultured Lachnospiraceae bacterium
GGCAGATTGGGGACTTTCACCCGTTAGAACGTGTGCCCACCGGGCACACATAAAACCCGCTGTGTCATGCAGGCACAGCGGGTCTTATTCTTTCGTCAAACATGTAAAACATATTCTATTGAGTCATCACTCATCAAAAATCCCGCGCCGGACGCCGGCAGAAAATAACAACTTCAACTGATTACTATTCACAGTTTCCAACTGCTCATAGTAAACCTCCATCATGCTCAGCCTGCCGTCGGGCGGGCCGCATGGCCATCCATACTATGAAAGTCCATGACTTTCATAGTAAACTTCCATCATGCTCAACCTGCCGCTTGGCAGGCCGCATGGCCATCCATGCTATGAAAGTTGAAGACTTTCATAGCAACAGCATCCTCAGATAAAACCTCAGCTTACGTAATTATCAAAATATCCCTGGATCAGAATGACAGGCGTACCCTTGTCGCCGGAACCGCTGGTCAGGTCGCACAGAGAACCGATCAGGTCGGTCAGCTTTCTCGGTGTCGTACCCTGCGATACCATATCGCCTACCAGATTGTCCTTCTTCTCGCGGATGCGGTTGGAGATCGCTTCCTTAAGCGCTTCGCCGGACAGATCCTTGAAATCGTTGTCCGCCAGATATTTCAGCTTCAACTCGTTGGGCGTGCCCTCCAGGCCGGGTGTGCTGGCCGGTGATACACAAGGGTCTGCCAGCTCCCAGATCTTGCCTACAGGATCCTTGAAAGCGCCGTCGCCGTACACCATCACTTCCACATGTTTACCGGTTCTGTCCAGAATCTCTTTCTGAATATCCAGCACCAGATCCGTACACTCTCTCGGGAACAGCTTGATCGTGTCCTCCGTGGACTTGTTGGAGCCAAGCAGGCCGTACTTCTCATTACAGCCGCTGCCGTTCACCGGGCTTGTCAGAATATCATCCATACCCATGACACGTTCTGCGCCAGCTGCCAGCAGCAGTCTCTTCGTGCGCGCTCTCGTGTGGATATCACAGTTTAACACATTCTTCGTATAAACCAGAATGCTGCGGCAGTCATTGGCAAAGATGATCTCTGCTTCCGCTCCCGCTTCTCTGATCACGTCGCCGTAATAGGACACATAATCCACTCCCGTAAAGGGATGTTTATTCTCTCCGAAAAGCTCTCTGTACTTCTCCAGTGTCAGCACGTCGCTGTAAGGGTTGATCCCCGCCGCGTCCAGCTGATCAAAGGTAACCAGCTCGTTGCCCACTTCATCGCTGGGATAGCTGAGCATCAACACTACCTTCTTCGCACCCTTCGCAATACCGCGCAGGCAGATCGCAAAACGATTCCTGGACAGGATCGGGAAGATAACGCCGATGGTCTCTCCGCCCAGCTTCTCCTTCACATCCTGCGCGATGGCCTCTATGGAAGCATAATTGCCCTGCGCCCTCGCCACCACGGACTCGGTCACCGCGATCACGTCCCTGTCGCGGATGGCAAAGCCTTCTGCCTCAGCCGCCTCTAAAACACTGCCTGTAACAATTTTGACAAGATCGTCTCCCTCTCTGATGATCGGACAGCGAATGCCTCTTGATACAGTTCCTACTTTTCTTTCCATCTGTTACCCCTTCTCTCTTAAGTTTTATATCCTCAATATCCATGCCATGACAGGATGACGCCGCTTTTTGCCTGTACCCGCAGCGCATCCTATTCCATTTTGCCAGAAAATGCATAAAATAGCAACAATATTTATTATCCGGGCAGATTCCTTTGGCCAATTTTACGCATTCTCACATTTCCACCACCCGCGTCGCGATCTTCTCCCGGAAGCGCACGTCGTGTTCCACGATCAGCATGGTCGGCTGGAAAGTCAGGATCAGTTTCTCGATCTGCATCCGTGAAAAAACGTCGATATAATTGAGCGGTTCATCCCAGATATACAGATGCGCCGGTTTCAACAGACTTGCCGCGATCAGCACCTTTTTCTTCTGTCCCTCGGAATATTCCTCCATATGCTTGGCAAACTGCACCCGCTCTAAGTCAAGCTGCCGCAGGATGGCACAGAAAAGGCTCTCGTCCAGCCCATTGTCCCGGCAGAAATCTTTCAGGTTGCCACGAAGGCCGGAAGTATCCTGATTAATATAGGAAATGATCAAACCGGAGGCACATACCAAAGTACCCGTTTCCTGCAGACACATTTCCCTGATCCCCTGCCGGTTTTCCGTTTCCGTCCCCTTTACAGTTCCCGCGGCCATAGTATGCCATTCCTCATTGCGACCCAGAACCGCCTTGATCAGACTGGACTTGCCGCAGCCGTTTTCACCGTGAAGAAACACCCGCTCCCCGCGCCGCAGTTCGAAAGCCAGGCCGCGGAATATTTCATTGTCACCGTAGGCGATCCCGTAATCCCTGGCATTGATCAGCACTTCCTTATGATGCTGCATCGGCATCAGTTTTAAATCCACCGGATCCTCGATATCCTGCAAAAGGCCTTCCTTCTGCTCGATCTCATCCGCGATCCGCTTCTCCACCTGCATCCTGCGGCTCTGCATCTTCTTCGTCTTCGCGCCGATGTAGGCCCGCCTGCCGCCGTGCCCGGGATCCTTGATCGGATCAAATCCGATCTTGCTGCTTTCGTTTTTATCCGCCCAGTCACGGGTCCGCTCGGCCGCCTGTTTCAATCTGCCGATCTCTTTCCTGTGCTTCTCGTTCTCCGCCAGATGAAAAGCGTCCATGCGGTTCTTATTTTCCCACCATGTGGAAAAATTCCCGCTCTGCACCTCAATACTGCTGCGGTTCAGCACCAGCACGTGATCAATGCAGGCATCCAGCAGATCCCTGTCGTGGGAGACAAGGATGAAGCCCTTTTTCTTCCCCAGATATGCCTTGACAGTCTCTCTTGACTCCCGGTCCAGATGGTTGGTCGGCTCGTCGATGAGCAGGAAATCATTTTCCCCGGAAAAAAGCACCGCCAGCATCACCTTCGTCCGCTCCCCATGGCTCAGCGTACCAAAAGGCCTGTAGAGGATCTCCGCATCAAGGTTAAGCTTTTCCAGCTCGCAGATGACCCGCCACTGCTCACAGCCCTGTTTCAGCTGTTCCAGAAATTCCACGGCGCACTGCGTTTTCTGCTCCTCCGTGACCTGATAAGGAAAATAGTCGAATACGGCAGACGCGCTGATATGCCCCTCAAATTCATATTTTCCCAGAAGAAGATTCAGGAAAGTAGTCTTGCCCTTGCCGTTCCTCCCGATAAATCCCAGTTTCCAATCCGTATCGATCTGAAACGATACCTTTTCAAATATATTGTCAAAACTGCCCTCATAGCAGAAGGTCATGTTCGACACACTGATCTGTGACATGATGTACCACCTCCGTTTTGAAAAAATAAAAAAGGAACCATCTGTCGCCAAATGATCCCGAATCGTCTCTGTAGCTCTTATTTCTCCGTTACGGTGCTGTGTGCACTGTCATATACGATAAAGCGCATCGTCGTGCTTCGCAGGCCATACATGGCCGCATCCCCTGTCCCTGGCAAAACGCTCAAAAGATTCCGACAGTACATATCCCATGCAAAACGCATCGCTATACACACAAAAAAAGAGGCTGTGAGAAACATAATCTACCTTTGGCAACATGATGAAACAGCCGTGCCGGACTCTGCGGACAGTACTGCTCCTTTGATCAATTCATGTTTCAAAAGTCGATTACTTCGTCATCTTTCCACCTCTTCCTTTCAAAGATATCTTATTATAGGGATGCCGCTTTGCGTTTGTCAAGCCCTCTTTTACAAAAACATCCTCAGCCCACGGTAAATCTTCCGGACACAAAATCTTCTCATTTTGAACATAGTTTCTCCTTATTTTTGCCATAAAATGACACCATGCCCGATAGGCCGATACCTTCATCTTCATAAGTGCTTCCCCTCATACAGCAATTTACACAGTAACGGGTTCACCTATCGGGCATTTTTTATTAGAAAACTGCAGGACAGGTTCGCCTGCACGAACACTGCAAAGGGAGGTTGCTGCCTATGGCTTACCGCCACGAATGGAAACATATCATAAACTTATCCGACATGATCATCCTGCAGGGACGGCTTCCCGCCGTCATGACGCCCGATCCTCACGCCATAAACGGAAAATATGAGATCCGCAGTCTGTACTTCGACGATCCTGCAGACAGGGCGCTCCGCGAAAAACTGGACGGCGTAAGCAGGCGCGAAAAATTCCGCATCCGCTGCTATAACAGAGACACTTCCCTGATCCATCTGGAGAAGAAAAGCAAAACCGGCGGACTGGGAGAAAAACTGAGCGCCGTCTTAAAAAAAGATGAGGCGCAGGCGATCGTGGATGGCGACTATACATGGATGCGTCACAGTACGGATCCTCTTGTTACCGAATTCTACTCCAAAATATCCTCTCAGCGGCTTCGGCCTAAAACGATCGTTGATTATACAAGAGAACCTTACCTGTTTCCGGCCGGTAATGTCAGAGTAACGATCGACTACAATCTCCGTACCGCCCTGCATTGTACTGACTTTCTGAATCCTGAATGTATCACCATACCGGCAGGAGACGCCCCGATCATTCTGGAAGTCAAATGGGATGCTTATCTGCCCGATATCATCCGGGATGTGGTACAGCTCAACGCGCGCAGCGTCTGCGCCTTTTCCAAATACGCCGCCTGCAGAATTTATGGATAAGATATATCTGTATAAAAAGCCTGCAGCACATAAAGATAAAAAACTGCGTTCATACAGTTTCATTTCATCAATCATAGAATGGAGAACAGATCATGACTTTTAACGACATTTTCAAATCAAGTTTCCTCAATAATATCACCAGTATCAGTCTTTTCGACATGTCGCTGGCGCTGCTGCTGGCTTTCGGCGTCGGCATGTTCATCTTTTTTGTCTATAAAAGAACCTTTTCCGGCGTCATGTACTCTTCCAGTTTCGGCGTGACGCTGATCGCCCTCACCATGATCACGACCCTTGTCATTCTGGCTGTGACTTCCAATGTGGTGCTTTCCCTTGGTATGGTAGGCGCCCTGTCCATCGTCCGCTTCCGTACCGCCATCAAGGAGCCGTTGGATATCGCCTTTCTCTTCTGGTCGATCGCAGTCGGCATCGTGCTGGCGGCAGGACTGATTCCGCTGGCAGTCATTGGCAGCCTGCTGATCGGCATTGTCCTGCTCGTCTTTGTCAACCGGAAAACACATATAAATCCCTATATTGCCGTGATCAGCTGTACCGACCACGCAAGTGAGGTGCGTGTCCACGAATATCTGGAAAAGCAGGTGCGCCGCCTCGTAGTCAAGAGTAAGACCGCGCAAAAGGACGCCGTCGAACTGAATCTTGAAATCCGGCTGAAAGACGACAACACCGACTTCGTCAACACGCTTGCCGCGATGGAGGGCGTGAACAGCGCCGTTCTGGTCAGCTACAACGGCGATTATATGGGATAATTCCGCAACACGGCAACACGATAATAAGGAGACAATACATGGCGACCAGCAAACACATTGACAAGATCTGCTGTATCATAATGACTGCCACGCTGCTGCTTACTTTCCTCTTTATAAATGCAGGCCGCTTCGGCGTACAGGCGGTAAGTGCCGCGGCAGGTTATGCCTCCCGGCTCTTTAACACCGCCGAAGTACATACGATCGATATCATCATGGACGATTGGGATTCTTTTATCGAAACCTGTACCGACGAACAGTATACCGATTGTGCCGTTGTCATCGACGGAGAGTCTTTCCGCAACGTGGCGATCCGCGCCAAAGGCAACACTTCTCTTTCTTCCGTTGCGGCTTACGGCAATGACCGCTACAGCTTCAAGATAGAATTTGACCACTATGACAATGCCATGAATTATTATGGTCTTGACAAACTTTGCCTGAATAATATCATCCAGGATAACACTTATATGAAAGATTACCTCACCTATCGACTGATGCATGAATTCGGTGTAGACTCACCGCTGTGCAGCTATGTTTACATCACGGTTAACGGGCAGGACTGGGGATTATATCTGGCTGTGGAAGGCGTGGAAGAATCCTTCCTCGCACGAAACTACGGAAACGAATATGGGGAGCTGTACAAGCCTGACAGCATGAAAATGGGCGGCGGACGCGGAAACGGACAGGGATTTGATTTTGGAAATTTTTACAGGCCCGAAGGCCCCCCGGATATGCAGAATCCTCCTGCCATGCCGGATCTCCCAGACATGCCCGAAGGCGGCTCCTTCTTTAAGGGCATGGGCGGCAATGATGTAGCGCTTATTTATACCGACGACGAATTCGACAGTTATGTCAATATTTTCGACAATGCCAAGACCAGCCCCTCCGATGCTGACAAAACGCGGCTGATCGAAGCGCTGAAAAATCTGAATGAGGCTGAGTTCAAAACGATCGAAACTACGGTAGCTATAGATGAAGTCATCCGCTATTTCGTGGTACATAACTTTGTGCTCAATTTCGACAGTTACACGGGCGCTATGATCCATAATTATTATTTGTATGAAAAGGACGGGCAGCTTTCCATGATCCCGTGGGATTACAATCTGGCCTTTGGCGGATTTGAATCCGAAAGCGATGCCACACAGCTTGTCAATTATCCGATCGACACCCCTGTCTCCGGCGGCTCTATTGATTCCCGGCCGATGCTTGCATGGATCTTCAACGCCGCAGAATATACAGACTTATATCATCAATACTTTGAGGAATTTTTAAATGAATATTTTGAGAATGACGGGCTTGCATCCCTGATCGACGAGACCACCCGCTTGATCGCGCCTTACGTAGAAGCCGATCCGACAAAATTCTGCAGCACGGAAGAATTCGAGAAGGGCGTCTCCACTCTCAGAAGCTTCTGCCTGCGAAGAGCAGAGAGCATCTCCGGACAGCTTAAGGGCACGATCCCCTCTACTTCCGAAGGCCAGACACAGGACAGTTCCGCGCTCATCGACGCCTCGGATCTTGTGATATCAGAGATGGGCACCATGGGTGAGATGATGAAGCGCGGCAATCATAAACCTATTACTCCGTAGGCTTCTGATAGAAACGCCCGGACAGTTCCTCCGTGCGCAGTGCATTGACAAACGCGGCCGGATCCGCTTCCTTCACGGCGCGGATCACCCGTTTGCTCTCCTCCTTGGAGACGACGGAATATACCACCTGCCGCTTCTGATGCTCATAAGAGCCTTCTCCGCTTAAGACCGTGGCCCCGTGCATACTCGCCAGATTGATGGCCTGGCAGACCTCGTTTGGCTTATTGGTCACGATAAAGAGCGTCTGCTTCTGATACCGTTTATAAAGCATATGCAGGATCTGCGTTGAAGCATATTGATAGATGATGGAATAAAGCGCCTTCTCCATACCGAACAGCACACCGGCCACACCGATGATCACTATATTAAAAGCGAGAATAAAATTCCAGGAATCCACACCCTTTTTCTCGGAGAGATAGATCGAAACAAAATCCGTACCGCCTGTAGTGGCATTCATAAGCAGGCAGATACTGATAACAAAACCGTTAATAATGCCGCCAAAAATACTGATCAGCAGAATATCATACGTAATAGCGCTCTGTGGTATGATATCCGTCAGCACACTCGTCAGTACGATCATCAGGCAGGAATACAGCGTAAACTTCTTACCGATAAAGCGAAATCCAATGTAGATCGGCACCAGATTCAGCAACAGGTTTACCAGAGAATAGGGAATCTCCATATTCAGAAATCTCTCGAAGATACTCTGGATCAGAACCGTCAGCCCCGTGGCCCCGCCCGGATACAGACCTCCCGCCTTGACAAACGTTTTGATATTGACCGCCATAAGAACCGAAGCCAGACAGATGACAATAATCCTTTTTCCATCCTTTTTTAAATCAAAGGTCATAGCGCTTTTTCCTCCGTAATTACCTTGATCGCCTTTCTTATTATAGGCTTGCCGTTTTGATCCTGCAATATGAAAAATAACGAAAAACACGCCCATTATTCTGCGGTTATTTTCTAAATTTTCAGCCGGTAAATCCCTTTCCCGATCTTCTCTATCACCTGTCGATCTGACAGCGATCTTAACAGCCTCTGCAGCTGCCGCCTGCTGCAATGCAGATGGGTCGCGGCATGTTCCACACCGTGCATCTGCCCGCCCGGACATTCCTGCCGCAGATAATGGAGCAACTTCTCTTCCAATGTGGAATATTCCGCGTCCTGTCGGGAGACCAGGGCCAGTTTATGGGATACGGAGCGGAGCAGATAACGCAGGAATGTGTTATCGTTCCATAACGCGGCTCTACAGCCATACAACGGCAGCTCTATGCAGTGTACTTTCCGCACGGCTTCCACAAGAAACGGAAGATTCCCCTCCCCACAGAATTCCATGTCACCCAGCACCGTAAAACCGTCCAGATAGCAGAGCGGATACCGGTTTCCGTCACTGCGGACCGCGTAGATCTGAACCTCGCCTGCAACAACAAACTGCAGGCAGCTGCCGGAATCCCGGATATTATTTAAGATCTCTCCCCTGTCGTACTCACACAGGCGAAAAGGAAGCTGCTTCGTTTCAAAAAGATTCTCGATCTGATTCTTTGTCATATAGTCATTGAGCATCTCTGTGTCAGCGATCTCTTTCATGGACCCATCCCCCTGCCTTTCCGCGTAACTCTCAAATATTCCAAACCACACACCCACAATATCTGTAAAATATTTCCGATATTTTTGTTTATTGTGCCATATGTCACAACAAAACACAAGCAATGCCGTTAAAATAGAAAACGGTACGTGGCAGGGCAGCCGAAAGCCGAGCTGTTACACCGATACAATTTTATGAAAAAGGAGACCCACATTCCATGGCAAACGAACTCTTTGAAAAAGTCCCCGTACACAAAGCATACTTCAAACTGGCGCTGCCGGTAGTGTTCAGCATGGTCATTTCCCTTGTCTACAATATGGTGGACACCTGGTTCATCGCCAGAACGGGGAACACCGACCTGATCGCCGGCGTATCTCTCGGAGCGCCGGTCTTTACGCTGATGATCGCCCTGGGTGATATCTTCGGGCTGGGCGGCAGCTCGGTCATCTCCAGACTGTTTGGACGGAAACAGGATGAGGACGGGAAACGGCTCAGCATATTCTGTTTTTATGCGGCGTTTGCGTGCGGTATCGTTATCGCGGCATTGATGCTTTTATTCCGGCATCCTGTTCTTCACCTGCTGGGAGCGGACCAGAATACGTATGCCTATGTTTCTCAATATTATACCTTTATCGTGTTGGGTGCCCCTTTTATCATCCTGTCCTTTACGCCCTCCAACCTGCTGCGGACGGAAGGCTTCGCCACCGCCTCCATGACGGGAACCATACTGGGCTCCATCATCAATATTATACTGGACCCGATCTTCATATCGGTGCTCGGTCTGGGAGCGGCAGGCGCTGCAATCGCCACGGTGCTTGGAAATATCTGTGCCGATCTTTTCTTTGTCTGGTTCCTTATGACGAAGAGCCGGAAGCTGTCCATCAATCCGGCCGGCTTTCATATCTCCGGCGCGGAGATTGGCCAGATCCTGGCTATCGGCTTTCCGGCCTCGATCACCAATTTCATGCAGAGTCTTGGCATCGCCCTGACCAACCGCTTCCTGCTTCCCTACGGAAATGAGCGGGTGGCAGCTATGGGTATCGTGATGAAGGTCAATATGATCGCCGTCCTGATCCTGGTCGGCTTTGCTTTCGGCGGACAGCCGCTGATCGGTTATAACTACGGTGCAGGAAACCGCAAACGTCTGAAGGAGATTTTGTCGTTTGCCTACCGCTTCGAGTGCGGCGGGGCCCTGTTGCTGGCCCTTGTCCTTTCTTTTGCCGCCAGACCCATGATCGAACTTTTTATGAAAGATCCCGTCATCGTTGACGCCGGCATCCCCATGCTGCGCATGCAGCTGGCCGGTATGCCGTTTGTAGCCGTAGTCCTCATTACCACCTGCGTTTTTCAGTCGGCCGGAAAAGCATGGAACGCCTTCCTTCTGTCCGTCAGCCGGCAGGGTGTTCTTTTTGCCGTCGCGCTTTTTCTCGCCTCCAGCCTTGCAGGTTACTACGGTGTATTGGCGGCACAGGCGGTCTCGGATCTGCTCACGGCGCTGCTGGCGGTCTGGCTTTTTATGAAAAAAGAATAGAATCGCTCTGTATTATGTGTTAATCTGAAAGAAAAGATAAATGTTTCCATCCGTACACATGATAACTACACAACGAGGAGGAATACCATGAAAGTTTTAATGATCAACGGAAGTCCCCGTGTTAACGGCAACACTTCCATTGCCCTGAAAGAAATGGAACAGATTTTCGTACAAAACGGCATCGAATCGGAAATCGTACAGATCGGCAACAAGGATATCCGCGGCTGTATCGCCTGCGGCTCCTGCGCGGAGAGAGGCCGCTGCGTCTTTGACGACGAAGTGAACCGGCTCGCACCCAAATTCGAGGCAGCCGACGGCCTGGTAATCGCCAGCCCGGTCTACTATGCATCCGCCAACGCTACCCTGATCGCCTGTCTGGACCGTCTCTTCTACAGCACCGCTTTCGACAAGACGATGAAAGTCGGCGCAAGTGTGGCAGTAGCAAGGCGCGGCGGCTGTTCCGCCACCTTCGACGAGTTGAACAAATACTTCACCATCACCGGTATGCCGGTGGCTTCCAGCCAGTACTGGAACAGCGTACACGGACGGGGCGCCGGTGAGGCAATGCAGGATGACGAAGGGCTGCAGACAATGCGGGTGCTGGCAAGAAATATGACCTTCCTGATGAAAAGCATCGCGCTTGGGAAGGAACAGTTCGGACTGCCGGAAACAGAAAAGCGCGTTTATACCCACTACATACGATAACACAGACAATCAGGGCGTTCTTCAATGTTGCTTAGGAGACGCCCTGATTTATTTTTTAATTTGAGAGAAAATCCCGGATTAATGTGTCAACCCCATAACGTCCTCCACCGGCAGCGCCAGCACTACCCCGTGCGCCTCCGTTCCGAGGCCGCATACGGAAGCGATCGCCGTCATGACCTCCGTCTTGCGCTCCTTTGGCACCACGATCATGACGAAGTCCTGCTCTTCCTGTACCTTAATGCCGAAATGCCTGCTGACACTTTTGGAATTGCGCCGACGTCCTTTCATCACCGTACCGCCCTTTGCTCCCGCATTACGGGCGGCATCCACCACGTCATCGCTGTAACCGCCGTCTACCGAAACCCAGATCACCGTATATTCCGTCTTCTCGCCCATCTGCTCTTCCTCTCCCTTCGGCATTTCCTTCTTCGCCGCCTCTATCTCCGTCCACGCCCGCTCCTCTTCATCCAGAACCTGCAAAATATGGTTCTGCAGGGCATTCAGCGGAATCGTGATCGCGATGCCGCCGCCTTTATGACGGAAATGAAGCTGCTTATACAACATCTCAAATACGGTCTTCACCTGGCTTTTGGGCAGTACCGCACCCGAAAGAAGCCTGGTAGTCCCCCGCATTCCGAAAATATCCATCATCTCCGAGGGTGCCGTTCCTTTTCCCCTGAACTGAAAACAGACCGGCACATTCATGGAATCAAAAAGTTCCTCCAGTTTCCGCTGATCCTCTTCCTTCGTGATCGTAAGGAGCAGTCTCGGAACAACCTGTGGCTTTATATTATCTGTCATGTTACTATCCGTGCCTCCTCTTCATGATACCAGTCTCCGCTCATCTGCATCGTAGATGCTCTGGCAAGTCTTTTTACAGCTAACGACATTAAAAATTTCGTTTACTATATGTTATTCAAGATCCACAATAAGATCCTCGATCGCCTGAATCGGCTGCTTCACTACCTTAGCCTTACGGGCCGATACGACTCCCATACACTGGATCGCGATCAGTGGAGCCAGCGCCACCAGCGCCACGATACCGAAGGCATCCGCCACCACATTACCACCCACGGCCGTACAGGCTCCCATGGCCAGCGGCAGCAGGAATGTGGAAGTCATGGGACCACTGGCAACGCCGCCGGAATCGAAGGCGATACCGACGAAAACAGGCGGTACCAGTCTGCTTAAAATAAAGGCCAGCGTATAACCGGGAATGATGATCCAGTAGATACTGACTCCCGTCAATACGCGCACCATGGAGAGCGCCACCGCACAGGCCACGCCTGCCGAGAGCGCGGCGTTCATCATCTTAAAAGATACGTTACCGCCCGTGATCTCCTCTACCTGCTCATTCAAAACCTGCACCGCAGGCTCGGCCTTGACAATATAGTAACCGATGATGATTCCCACCGGAATCAGCGCCCACTTATAACTGCTGTCCGCAATACCGCTGCCCAACAGGCTTCCCACGGGAGCAAACCCCACATTCACCCCGGTCAGGAAAAGAATCAGTCCCAGCACCGTGTAAATAAACCCGACCGCCATTCTCTGTACCTGACGCTTGCGGTAGATCTTTCCCCGCAGCTGAAACAGCAGGAACACACCGATCACCGGCAGAATACTGCTCAGCACTTCCCGCACATAATCCGGGATCTCCGCTGCAAATTCCCGCACCACGTCCTGGGTGGTCACCAGCACCGGTATCTCCACCGCCGTGTAGATCGCCTCTGTTGGATGGTAGAAAATACCCAAAAGCAGCACCATCAGAATCGGTCCCACACTGCACAGCGCGATCAGACCGAAACTGTCATTGCTTCCTTCTTTATCACTCCGCGCCGCGGAAAGGCCCACGCCCAGCGACATGATGAAAGGCACCGTCATCGGGCCTGTGGTTACACCGCCCGCATCGAAAGCTACCGCGATAAAATCCGACGGTGTCAGGAATGACAACACAAACACCAATATGTACAAAATCGCCAGCAGCATGGATAATCTTACCTTAAACACAATACGCAGCAGCGCGATCACCATAAAGATTCCCACGCCCACCGCCACGGTCAGGATCAGCACCATATTCGGAATCGCCGACACCTGATTCGCCAACACCTGCAGATCCGGCTCCGAGATCGTGATGATGGCTCCCATGATAAAGCAGACCACCGCCATCAGTACGATGCTGTTGCTCTTGACCAGCCTGCCGCCGACACCCTGTCCAAGCGGCGTCATCGCCATCTCTGCTCCCAGCTGGAAAAGCCCCATGCCCATGATCAGAAGAAACGCCCCCGTCAGGAACAGCACCAGCGTACTGATCTCCAACGGTACCAGTGTAATGCTGAGAACCAGCACAATCATCGTGATCGGCAGCACACTCGAAAGGGATTCCTTCGTCTTTTCTTTCAGTTTCTCATTCATCTGTTATCAATATCCTCCCTTCCTGCTCAGATTGCTGATATCTTCCTTGTCACCTTAAATAATCTCTATTCATTATCCTACAGAAAAATCAATGAAAAAGAAATAAAAACCGGTGTTAAGAAGTTGTTAAAAAATAAGGACAGTGAAAAGTCTCCTTTTCCCTGCCCTGTCCTCCGGCATATCTTATCCGTTGTCCCGCACGCTGCAATGTCTATTCGTCCTCCCCGATATCCTGCGACGCCGCCACTGCCGATACGACAGACGACACCACTGCGATTATAACGGGTATCAGAACAACTACAAATCCTCCTGCCAATAACATAAATCCCATAACAAAGCCTCCTGTTAATATCCGTAAGGTTAACACCCACAATAGAATAATCATACCAGATTCCGGAAAAAGTGTAAAGGCTTTGCATTAAATTCAGCAGCTCCGAATGCTTCTACGGCCTAAGACTTTCTCCAAGATGACCCGAAAGAACTTCATAATTCAAGTCACAGAGCGGCGGAAAAATATCTTCCGCCGCTCTGTCTGTTCCTGTTAAATCGTATCTTCTGTGATCTCTACCTGCAAAGATGTTGCCTCGGAACCCGTCACAACCTTTAAATAAGCTGTCTGGCCTGCTGTCAATTCTACAGCTGCCGAATATTTCCCCGTACTGCTATTCTTTGTAAGCGGCGTATATGTTCCATCCAGATACGGCTTATCAACATATACCCGTGCATAAGATACATTAACACCAGAAGTACCTTCGCTACATGCAAACGTATAGGAACCGTCCTCTTCCGCAACGAACTTTACAATTGCTGTATGCTCAGAACCAACCTTCGTTGTGCTTACCGTCGTCTGAGAGCCGGCACTCACTGCACTTACAGGCATACGCTTCTCGACTTTAATCTTCCTTGATTCCGGTAAATCTCCATAACCAAAAGAATATTGCACTTGTATAAGAATCGTTTCATTCTGATCCATAACTTTCGTCATACCGGATGACGGAGAAGAACCACTGGAAGCCCTTTTCAAATACGATGTCTGCATAATATCTTTATACTCGCTTAAATAGAAACCGCTTACTCCGGTCTCGCCGCTTTCTGATGGAGTATCATAGACATTAAAATTATACTGTCCGGCTTCCTCAGCGGTAAAGCTTACCCACTGCGATTTGCTGTTTATCGCCACACCCGCATCAACCGTCAGTTCCGCCGGCGCCACCTTCTCCGCTTTGATTGTAAATTCTACCGGATCCGAAAAATTTCCATATACGCCTATTCTCAAATAGAGCTTCTCATCAGCAGAAATTATTCTTTCCAATGTAGACACTGCATTTGCATTTACATCCCCCATTCGAGATCCACTTGAATTTATATTATTGTTGCGGTAAAGAGTTACTTGTTGGCTGCTCTTATTCGTGACCGTGACAGCATATCTGGCCTCCTCCTCCGCAGTAATAATATACCATTGAGAATAATGATCCCCATAGTTTGTACCTGGCTCCACCGAACCGCTCACTTCACTTCCGTCAGCGAGTTCTGTGATGGTTTCTTTCTGTGCCCTGATGATAATACCCTGCCATTCATAAGCATACCTATCACATGGCCTTACCTTCAGGTACACAGTCTGTCCTGCTTCCAGTTCAATCGCCTTGCTGACTCCATCACCGGAATACTCATTAAGGATTTGATCACCAACAGGATCTGTCATACTCTCCAGGACATATGCTCGTATACCGCCACCAATATCCGCAATACCGCTTGAAGCAAATTTATAATATCCTGCCTCCTTTGCAGTAAAAGTAAGATAGACATAATCATTCGAACCATTGAATGCGTGATCAATGCTTACTTCATTATTCTCTGAAAAGGTGAAATATGAATTCCTGGCTGTAGCTTTTAAGATAAGATCATAATTCCATGTATATGCCCGGATCCATACCGTCTCCCCCGCATTCAGCGCTACCTGTCTTAAATAGGAAGAAGAGGACGTGGATAATTGCCTGCCTGTCTGATCATAAACATATATACTACTCGACACATTATTTCCCGAGTTATTAAATGCACCGATCTCATATGCATCTGTCTTTGGCGCTGTAAACTGGAACCAGCTCTTCTGCCATCCTTCCAGTGGCTGCCCTGCATCCGTAAGCGATATAAATTCTACCTTCTCGGCTGCTATGGAAGACTCAGACCGTGCTTCCAGATAAATCACTTCATCCTTCTGCAGCTGGTATAAGCCATAGTCGGCACTTTCTTTCAACGTCTCTCCACCCTGCTCATATACGTCAAAAACAGAAGTCGGAGTGGAAGAATTTCTACTAAAATCATAATATCCATTCTCGGGAGCCGTGAAAACATACCAGTGTCCGGGCTGAACGGAAATCTGCCGATTCAATTCCAGTACCGTTCGATTTGCAATACCGCCCTGCAGACTTCCGATGCGTTCAACACAGATTGTCATACTCTCGGAACCTTGATAAGAAAATTCCCAAACATCACCTGCTTCAGAAGCCGTCCACCTTTCTCCAATGGTCTTTACACCATTCCTGATTTTATAGCATACATACTGTCCTTCCTCAGGCGCTGTAAATCGGAATGTCTGTGTCTGTCCGCTTCCAAGTTCCACCGCAACAGGTACACCTAATGTAATCTCTTTTACTGTTTCCTTACGGTCATCGTCTTCGTCACGCAGGTCCTCATTCTGTCCGTAATATACCATAGAAGCGTACGCATCACCTACCGCATAGACTGTAATCTCATACCTTGCGATCACTTTTTTGGTTATGCCGGATTTCACTTCAATTCTGGCTTTTCCATTCTTTACCGCATTTAAATTTGCCGTAAAAGTACCTGCATTTGCCGTAACTTTTGCCACTTTAGTATCTGAGCTTGACCATGTAAGCTTATCTGTCATTGCCTGTGCTGCACCTGGATTAGCCGGCGTCGCTACCAGAGAATAACTATTGCCGGAAACAAAAGGATAGCTGGAAATGCCTCCTTTATCCCTTACGCGGATGGCAATACCTCCAATTTCATCTTTCTCCAGACCATCATCCCTTGCCGGAAGTTTCGTTGTTCCGAACGCCTTGGATGCCGGTTTAGAAGAAATATCTTCAAACAACGCCGTTACCGTAACATTATATTTGGACTGCTGGGTCAATCCCGTAAGTTTGTAATTATAATATGC
This sequence comes from uncultured Lachnospiraceae bacterium, assembly GCA_910578115.1. Lineage (GTDB taxonomy): Bacteria > Bacillota > Clostridia > Lachnospirales > Lachnospiraceae > UBA3282. Next base: position 16,436 of record CAJTPO010000041.1, read on the forward strand.
TTTATACTGCTTGCCGGATTTACCATTATCTTCCGCCCACCATCTTTCGGTTTTATCATTCCACACTACGGCTGATGCCCTCAAATAAATACTCTGTATTTTCTGTCTTGCATCTGTAACATCAATCCGGTATGCGTCAGCATACTGATTTCTCTCAAACCTTACTGTGCCCCGATTATCGATCACATCGGTCATGGTAAGGCCTTTGACAGGAGCCAGATCCGTAGATTTCACATTTACGGTAACTGTCTGTTCCAACACTGTGTCTGTAAGAGTCAATTTGACGGAGCCTTTACCATAAGCAGTCAGGGTTCCATATCTTGACAGTTTAAAGACTGCATTATCCTTAAGCTGTTGGGCAACTTTCTCTCTGTCAATCCTGCCATATACATCATAATAATTCTGGTCTAATGTGCGTTTCCCTTCCTTATAATCTACCAGCCGTTCCAGGTTGATTGTCTGGCCTGTCTGAATGGTAGTATTCCGGGCTTTGATCGTATCTGCTTCCGCCACGATCCTGATCCGCAGCATGGATTCACATCCCGTATTCTCATCCTCCGCAATCACACACAGATCATTATAATAATTATAAGAATTTCTTGTAGGCTGCTTCAACGTAATCTTACCATTCTTTGCAATCGTCACACGCTCATCTTTTGTCCAATAGCTGGAAGCAGAATCTTGATCGCAGAAATAATAAGAAATCTTCGGCACAACATAATCACTCTTGACTTTTGGATCCAAAGGCTGCAGTGACAGTTTTACATAGTCCTCATAATGCGCGTCGTCAGCCGCCGGAGCCTTATCCCGGAAATAACCGCTCAGATCGATCTGTGTACTGCCGCTCTTCAACTCTACAACATACACATTCTCCTCTTCCAGGAATTCCAGATAGGTGCCTTCCTGTAAAGAAGCTTCCAATCTCTCAACCTGGGGTTTCGTTGTTGCAAACCCTTTAGCAGTGCCCGCATAAGATTCCTGCACCTGGCAGCCGTCGGAAAGCGTACGTACTGCACTGACATTTCTTAGATATACTGTATAGTCTTTACCATATTCCAGGCCCTCAATCTTTAACTGTACAATATCCAAATGAACTTTCTTCTTGCTGTCCCAGACTCTACTACTATTTTCTTCAGATACAGACATAAACCTGGGTGCAACAGCAAACCTGCCTTCCCATTGTCCATTTTTCATTCCGCTGATCGCCGTCTCGAAATCATCTGCTTTGCGGTTCTTACCTTCCATAACATAGATTTCTCTACGGTATCCATCCTTAACAATCGGATACTGTATCACCACATCATTATCCAGCGCTGTTATTTTGGATATTTTCGGAGCCGTAACCTTCTTTACCGTAACAGCCGTCGTCGCTGTCTTTACAGACTTACCTTCAATCTTCTTCTTGATACCATCCACTATATGCATAGGATAAACAGTTACTTTGGCGGTACCTTCTTTCAATGCCGTTACTTTACCATACTCATCAATATGCAGGATATCTTCCTTGCCTTTCTCTACCTCATAACCAAGACAAATTGTATCCGCCTGCTGCACCTTGGTAATCTTAACGTCTAATTCCTGTTCTTCACCAACCGCCATTGTTTTAAGCGGCGAATTAAAGGCGAGAGATTTCGGTGCAACAGCATCCCGCAGGTCTCCCAGACAGGTGGATTTACTGAACTGCAGTTTAAACTGTTCAATATATCCATCCTCCCAGCGAATGCTGAAATCAGCATCCTTTGCTTTCTCCTCCGCAGGATCTTTTGCATTAAATACGGCGGTAACGGCAGTTCTGTAAACTGTATCTCCGTATTCATCTTCTATCCTTATCCGCGTTGGCCCGGATACGATTCTGCCGCCTGCCTTTTCAAGCGATTTTTTATATACCGCTTTATTCCAGATACTCAAATCCGATCCATATTCTGCGGGCGCCATAATCCGTATCGCTACCCAGTTGCCGTCTTTGTTATCATAAGTTACAAATGGGATTCCACTCTGTGTAACGAAAAGATGCTGATAAGATCCATCCTCCAGAGTAGTGACCGTATCTACCCCTGTAACCCGACTGATACCGGAGACGCTTACCGATGCCACACCGGAACGGCCTCTGACGACCGTGATAAAACCGCCCTCATCCGCCACGCAGCTGTAATTTCTTGCACAGATGCCCTGTAAATTTCCATAGGCTAATCTCAGTGTATACCGCTCAGCTCCTGCACCGGTGAAGAGACCATCCCAGAGCTCCTCACCTGCCTCATATACCGCAAAATGAGGCGAATAAAAACCATCGTCTGTATCCGTCCATGCCGGGAACCATCCGCTTGACGATTTCTTAAAATAGTCCTCGTCTCCTTTAACGATATCTGCAGCAACTACAAAGTTACCTGCCAGATTGCTGCATTTTGCAAACTCATCATATACGGCATCATAAATATACTGTACTTCGCTCCCTGCTTCTGCTGTCAGCTGCGGGGTCATGACCGTAAGCTTCTTGGGCGTTACCGTCACTTCCGCCAAAGTACAGGTACTCATAGGAGCATACTTTCCGTTCCCTTTAAATAATACTTCTACCGTGTATGTACCGCCGTTTTTGGTCCATACCCATTCCTCAGCATCCTGAGGAAGCGTTCTCCCCTTATAAACAGCAAATCTGTCTTCGTCCTCGTCACAATACACCTGATAGATCAACTCGACATTCTCAGCCGCAGGAACTTCTACTTCATCCTTTGTTCCATCCGGTTTCGTAGATACAGCGTACAACTTAAATCCGTTTAACGCATTCAGAAATTCTGTATCGAACGCAGGACTGCCGTTATATTCCTGTGATTTCCTCTGCGTTGTCCAGGCCTTGCCGTCAGCGCCTCTGATCTCAAGCTGTGCTTCTCCCATAGGCGTTACAGCGATATCTTTCCGAATATTCTCACCATTGACTACTTTATAGTTCCGGTTGCATGAATGCAGCTTGTCCGGTACAACTCTGTACCTGTAACCCTCCTGGAACGAGCCATACTCTTTCTCCCATGCCACCTCATTGCCGTTTGCGTCTTTCAACGGATTGCCATCAGCATCTACCTGCTGGCTCTCTACCTTCAATATAAGCATACAGTTATAAAATGAGGGAGAATCTTCAAGCTCTTCATAACTGCCGAGCATCACCCATTCACCGGTCTCAGGTTTTCCGGCCGGAACTGCAGTGACGTTGGTCCTGATCGCCTCATCCTGATCTGCAAGGAATTCTTCTACGGAAACACCCGTAAACCCTTCAAGCTTGTCCTGTGCATTGTTAAGCGAAACAGCCAGATCCTGCTGACCGATCACAAAATACACCTCCGCAGCAGGTGCGGCATATTTGCTGCCTGAATTATAATACGTAACAGTTAACTTATAAAGGCCTGCATTTACAGGACTTATAAAACTACGGCTATTAAAAGAGTTCGCGAAGTCACTCTTCATAACCGGCTTACCGTTTTCCATAAGCGGATTGCCATCAGCATCTGTCTCCATGGCTTCCTCTACTGTTTTGTATCTGCTTTCATACCACGTATATGTAAAGTCATTTACCGCGTTTGCCGTTAAATCCGCAGATGTGACGGCATCCTTTAATCCCGCCTTCTTATAATCTCCTCTGCTGTTAAACAGCCTCTCACCGTCATAAACCCTGGTCCATGCATTTTCCAGGATCGGATGCTTTTCCAGACTGCCGACAACTTTCGTTGTATCAATAACAGCGTTCGCCCCGCTCACGCTGAGTTTCACCATGTATTTTTCATTTTCCAGTGTTTCCCTGTCCGTCTTCACCTGATAAGAAATATCGCTGGAATTTACATCGGCGTTGATATCCTTTTCATTCTGCTTTATACCGCCTGCCATATATACTGCTTTTTTTCCGGTAAATCTAACCCAGTATTCCGCATTCTGGTCAAATCCGAGTTTTACATCTTCCGTAAGGATATCTTCACGGTTTTCTGTTACATTTCCTGCCGCATCCTTGATCTGTGTTCTTTTTACAATTTCAAAGACCGGTTCATACGACTGTGTCATATTTGCCCCGATATAACTGGTTCCCCAGATATGATCCTTTAATTTATCGGGAATTTTATTACTGTCGTCAAGTTTCTCACCATCCGCTCCGAGTATTTCCGGTTCTACTTCGGCAAGCACTTCACCAACTGTCTGTGCACTGTTAAACTCCGTCTTCTTAAGGGACGGTTTTACAATCCATTCTACAGCGCCGATCTCCACAATAATGTCTCCAACAGAACCTGCATATATTTTGTCGTCTCCGGCATAAGCAGTCCTGTAGGCATAGACACCCGTTTCTGTCGGTGTACCCTCCAGTTCTCCTCCAACAGTCAACTTACAATAATTCTGGCTGCCCTCTTTCCAGGCCTCAAAATTTACCGCATGCCAAGCAGAATCTGTTTGAGCATCCGCAAGTACATTCTCAGTCTCTTTTCCTTCCTGATCCCGAACAACCTCTACGACCTGCGTATCCAGATATTCTTTCTTTGCAAAATTCTGTGCTGTATTTTTTATTTCATGATAAGGAACCGTAATCTTAGTAATCTTACGGGCTGCATTATTCGCCAATACAAATTCCTGCTTATCGTATTTAGGCGCATCATATTCTGATCCTAACGTTAACTTTACCCTGGTTTCCTTTAAATCGGCAATGTTAAGATGAATATCTTCTCCTTTGAGTTCATAATTTTTCTTATAATTCTCAGCATTTGTTCCGATAAATTCCACATTCAGCGCTACAACGTAGTCTTCACTCATAAGCAGCTGTCTTTCCGGATCACTGGATGTTATTGAAACATCCGTATATGCTTCTCTCACATCAACCGCAACGCTTATGTCTTTATTATCCGCTGTCTGATCGGACACAAAACCCATTCCGTCGGAAGAATCTACCGTAAATTCCGGCAGGGGCACATCTTTTGCCTTTATTCCGGCCATAACATCCAGACTGTCCCCATAAGGTATCACTCTCACAGACGCTTTGGTAATCTCAAAGTCAAAGATCCCTTTCGCCTCTTTATAAGCGCCTGCTTTGGCCGGAAGCGTGATCGCAAGCTTATACTTACCTGCATTTCTCGGAGCAACTCCCTCACCGAGAGACTTTCCTTCCGCATCCTGCCAGTCATAAGTCAGCTCACTGACAGCGCTGAACACCGGCAGGGGCACTTCACTGCCATCTTCACTCTTAACAGAAATGGCCCACAAAATATCCGAATCAACCTCCATGGTCTTCCTGCCGTCCGCATCTGTTGATTCTGTTGCAAACAACGGCTCACCCCGTCGATATTCGGCCTGCTGATAGGAAGCCAAATTTCCACCAGCCACAAATACATATACAGCCTCCGGCTGCTGATCGCCTTCTGCAGCTGCATCAGTATCTCCCATTACTTCATTTTCCGCTTCATTTTCCGGAGCAGCCGCCTCCTGATCGGCATTCTCCAAATCTGCCGATTGCTTATCCCCTTCCAAATCCGCATTCGTCTCTTCGGATGTGTCCATGCTGTCCGCATCTTCCGAACCCGTATTTGTCTCTTCCGATGCGTTCATGCCATCCGCATCCTCCGTGACCTGCATTTCGTCTCCTGACGGTTCACCCGTCTGCTCTTTCGTGGAATCATCCTCACTGTCCGATACCTTTGTCGAGTCTTCATCCGCATTCTGTTCCATCGCGGACTGTTCCTCTCCTGGAGCGGCAAGTGCTGTAGCAGGCACAGATGTAACTGTCATGACAACTGCCAGCGCCATGGCCAGAATCCGCCTGATCCACAATCGTTTCCTGAACTCTTGCATTCTTTCTAATCCTCCTTCATAATTTTATTAAAATATGACCCCATTTTACCCCCCCCCCTTGCCTCTAAGTCAAGAAAAAAGAGTTGACGCATCAAAATCATGTTTGCCTGCGTCAACTCTTTTTCCCGTATCAAAAACAATATATAGTAACTGATCATTCTGTTTCCTGTAGTCCAACTGTAACCAAAACACTATCTGTGCTATAGCAGTATACCACATCTGTATCACTCATTATATTACTTCGCGGATAGTTTTCTGAATAGAATGCCATGACCGTATTAATGTCCTCAACAGATGCAACGTCAAAACACATGTCCAGATAATCATCACCCGCGGCCGCCTTTACTCTTGACGCTGCAATGCCCAGTTCTTCAAACTCATCATACTGCTCCACATAATAACCGGCCTCTTCTAACCTGTCTGCCACTTCGTCAGAACCCGGATATGTCCGCTCTTCCACTGCCGCCTCTGCCGGCGGATTGGCACCACATCCTGCCAAAACAAACATTATGCCCGCCAAAATAATAACAATTGTTTTTCTCATCCTCAACACACTTTCCTTTCCCGATTTACATATTCTACTAAAACGCCCTCATTTTACTACGTGAAATCTTTTTTGGCAATCCTAAAATTCCAAACACTACAGCCATTGTAAATCACAAAGCGACGGAAAACTTCTTCCGCCGCTCTGATTGTACTACTTATTATACTGCTTTACTGCTCTTTTAAACCGATGTTTCCTTATGGATGCTGCTGTAAAAGCCTACATCTTGACGATGCTAATGGGTTACATATACGTCGCAGGAAATCGCATTAGAAAGAGTCCAGTGACCAACCGCAATATATATTGTTTCACCTGCCTGCAGTTCTATATCTTTCATAAAATTATTGTTACCGCCTGCTTCATCATCATACCCATAACCATCGGTAATGGAAACATTATCCAAAGTTCCGGTGTTGGCCTTATCCCCAACATCCTGATTCCTGAAAAACCATGCTTTCGGATCACCAGTGTTATTCGTAGAGCGGAAGGTATATGTCCCGTTCTCCGGAGCCTGGAATGTGATCCACTGATACCGTCCACTCCTGACATCCACATGCGCAAGAACCGTTGCATTACCCGTCTTTGTAACCGTGATCTCATTATTCCCTGAACTGTACACCTCGAGATACACTACAGCATCTTTCCTGATCAGATACGGTGCAGAGTAAAACACATTTCCCTGCCATGCATTCTCACCATAGTATCTGACATAACCATTTGTACAGCTAAAATTATAGAATCCATCCTCGGCAGCCTTAAATGTCAAGTAGGAATACCCGCTTTCGGTAATGCTTACAGATTCATTCACCTTCAACTCTGTCGCCGCCTTACAGGTTACTGTAACCTCAGCTCCCTCGCCTTCAACCTTCGTCTCCGAATTATTGGTGACTCTGATATAGATCTCAGCATTGGCTCCCGCTTTGACAGGTCCAAAGTTCTCGTTCATACTGCTCAGACTTCTATAAATCCTCAGACCCACATTCTGCGGGGCAGTAAAGGTATATTCACCCGCCGCCGTGGTCTTATATGCATACCATTTGCTTTCACCGGCTTCCAGGGACAATGCGATCGTATCCCCGCTTACAGACGCAGGCGCCAACTTCGAAACCGTTACCTGTGCCGTTCCCGCTGCATCAGCGCCGGAATATTCCAGACATCCCTGCATCACATCATCTTCATACAGGAATGTTTCGCTGATAACAGAATCAACGGCTTCCACAAATTTACTGCCGGCACTGCATGAAACGGTATACCAATAATCCTCAGGCGCACTAAAACGTGTAATGCTGATCCTGTCCTTTACAACCGGTACGTCAGTCGTACCCAGCTTCAGGTCTACGGCTTCCAGTTTCCCGGCTGTCACGGTAAGCTTAACCTCCGCTTCACCAAAATTTCCTACCGTAAATTCATAACGGTCTCCACTCTCTTCACGATCTATATGAGCCGCAAAATAGCATCTGTTCACGGTATCCTCATACACACTGTTATCCGCATCGATCCAAAGACCCTTCGCATCACTCACTCTGAAATCATAGTAACCGTCCGCAAAGAGCGGCAGCATGAAGACAGCTGATTCGTTCGCCTTAAGCGTGATCTCCTTCGCCTTATTAAGCTCCAGTTCATTAATTTTATCCTGCGTAATGATAAGCTTGCCTGCAGCGTTCACCTTGATCAGGATAATCTCATCCTTTTCCAAGGTGCCGCCATTTTCATAGTAATCATTTCCGTTTTTATTCGGAAGATATTTACGCATACTTATATTCGCATCACCACTTACAGTATACTTTGCATACTCAGGCGCCTTAAATGTATAATATACAACATTTGCGCCTTCCGGAATCGTCACGTCCGCTTCCGCCTTGCCATTGGAAAGCGTCAATTCGGTTGCCTGCAGTAATGCCGGTGCCTTAAGCGTAACGTCAACCCCTGCGTCAGCAATCATATCTCCTGCCTTCACATTGACGTAAAGCTCCTGCCCTTTCTCCAGGTACGCTTCCGTATTAATCTGACTGCCCTTACCGCCATCAGGCATTTTCCTGTACCATCTAACATCAACGCTGTTCTTATCCTGACCTGCGCCAACCGTATAGTCAAGCACATATCTGCCGTCCGCCGGTATGGTATAGGTATACCACTTGGAGTCCGCTTTCACGATCTTGTCTGCCGCTGTGGACAATGCCTGTGCGGTCACGGGTCTGATCATGATCTTACCGGTTGCACTGATGCCCGCTTCCGTCGCCGTCGGCGCAGTGATCCCGGATGCGGTTATTGTTATTTTCCTGGTTGTGAGCGCTGTATTCCAGTTAGTTCTTTCGGCAGACTTTTTCCCTTTCCCCAGATCGCTAATAATATCACCATAGCCATCTCTAACAGTTATCAACGGCATCGTCTGGTTTTTGGTCTCATCCGCACCGGAAGTATTCTCAACAATAACGATATAACCCAATTTGCTGTCTTCCGGTGTGGTGAAGGTATATTCTATTGAACCATAATCCTCCTTGATCTCAAATGTCTCTTCCTTACCGCTTGTCAGGAATCTCTTCTCATCCGTAACCACCTGCAGCTTACCGCTTACAGCCTTCTCGCCGGTCTGTGTCAGCTTAACATAACAGGTGCCTGTTGAAGAAGTTACCGTTGTCGGAAGCTCACTGAAGAATCCGCTCTCTAAGCTGCCACTTGTATATTGCGCGTCTGCAGTTCCACTCTCCGCATCCGGTATCCATTTGATCGTGTAGCTGTCATTTGTTGCCGCTTTAAATGAATAGTACTTCACTTCATCTTTGGCAAGCGTAACCTGTGTATCACCTTTGGCTATCGCTGTCGGTACGATCTCTTTCACGGAAAGTACAGCTGTCGTCTTGACCCCTTCCGCTGCTGCCGATGCAGCCATAATCTTAAACACATAATCACCTGCGTTCAGCTTCCGCACGCCGGATGTCCCGTTGGCGAAGTGAATATACGGATCACGGGTTGTGTCACTAAAAGCCTTATCGACATGCATAACCTCTACGCTCTGCGCCGCCGCTTCCGCCGGAACAGCCGTTGCCTTTACATGAAACTCATAGTAACCGGCTTTCTTAACCGTGAACGTATACCACTGCGCATCGCCGTAGTTCGCTCCCAGCTCTATGCTGGCGGGAGCCGCCGCATCAAATGTCTTATTATCAGCGACGCTTGTCAAAGTAACTTTTGAATCTGCAGTATCACCTGCCGTCACCTTAATATAAATCTTATCGCCGGCCTTCAAGGCTTTCTTATCGTTAAGAGCAGGCTTAACCACCTCACCATTCTGTACCGTAAACGAGTTGTCGTTATAAGCAATATCGCTGATTTCTCCCAGCTGTGTATCGCTCTCCCAGCTATTGCCTGTTTCTTTCTTTGTCTTACTGTAATACCACTCTACCATCGCATTTTCTGTGGCTGCAACCGTATATACCGTAGCTGCCTTGTCATCCGGTATCGTGTATTCGAACATCTGACTTGTGCCTTTTGTAACCGTCTGTTCGCCGCCCAGAGCTTTTGTTGCCGTTGTAGCAGCCTTGACCGTCACGTCAATCTTCTTGTCCCCGATAACGGCCGCAGGATTAATAACCGTAACAGCGATCACAATTGTCTCGCCGCCTTCCATGAACAGCTTAACTGTCCTGCTTGCAGGAGCAGCCGGTGTCCCAGGTTCGGCCGGATCCGCCATCACTTTTGCTTTCGGAGCTACCACTGCATCCCCATCATAATATTCGGTATCATCATTCACTGCAAGAAATTTCGCGTCAATCTCGTCGGAAGGGCTGTAAGTAAAGCTGTAATCGCCCGTAACATCCGCCTTGAATCTTACGTACTGTGTCTCCTGCGCATTATCTTTCGTAAACGACATGGATGCTCCGACATCACCAACCGCCAGTGTTTTGGATAAATCTCTCTTTGTCACATAAAGCTCGGAATTTGCTCTGACTTTAATAAATACAGTCTCTCCCGTCTTCATGCCTAATTCAAACTGCCCAGAATAAACAGGAGTCTGATTTCCCTGCGGCTGCTTCTCATATTTCTCAATTCCGCCGACAAACGTATAGAAATTATCTTCCTGTGCGGTAAACGAAACCCACATATCTCTTGTGACTTTCAGCGGCTTATCCTTCGTATAGGAAGTGGAAAGCTTTGTAAAGTCAACATACGAAGATACGCTAAGCTTAAATGCACCATAGACTCTAAAGTAAATCTTTTGTCCCTCTTCAAGCCTAAGCGTCTGCCTGTTCATATCCCCAGCAAAATACGCTTCTGTTCCGTTGCTGTAATAGATCTGATAATTCCGATCATACGCATTGTTATAATACCATTTACATTCAAACGTATATTCGCCGTATGACGGTGCCATAAACTGTACCCAGGTCCTGTCATTAGACGGATTATTCAACATATCCTCATTCGAAACGTTAACAGGATTAGATACTGTCAACACTTCAAGTCTTCCCTCGTAATAAGGGTCAACTGTCTTGATAAATTCATCATAGAAATCATTACCACCATTCTCATAATCGCCGCCATAACCAGTACCCTTCCCTACGGCTTTGACTGCTATATGGTATCTTGCGATCGTCTTCTTAGTAACCTTGGAAGTCACCGTAATCGTTGTCTTACCCTGCTGCATTGCTTTCAGCGTTGCAGAGAAGGACCCCGGATTAGCCTTAATGGAGGCCACCTTGGTATTACTGCTCTTCCATGTCAGTGTATCTGTGCCTCTCGGCTGTGCAAATTCATTTATATCCTCAGCTACTAATGTATACGTATTGCCTGAAGTCAGGTACGTCTCTAAATTGGAAATATAAATTCCACAATCATACTCCGGATTACTAATATCACAATTCTCATATGATGCCGGAATATTCGTGGTCTTTGCCTTGGTAGACGCCGATTTAGCCGCCCGCTCTCCCTCGTATACCGGTGTTACGGATATCGTGTAGGAAGAAAGCCTCATAAGCTTCTCGGTAGAGATGGTATACGCGTACATCTTAGTCTTCTCAAAATATCTGAAATGACCATTCGAACCATCCACATTATTCAGTAATGCCCGCTGCTTATTCTGTTCCCAAGATTTTGCGTCAGCAGCAATCTTATTCTTCATCGCCCACTCTCTGTAAGCCAGTTTCTTATAGATCACACTGCCTCTGGCATCCTTCACCTCGATGTCAAACGCCTCGGGATGACCTGCATGAGCAAAGTTCAATGTAATATGCTTATCGTCCGTATAAACCGCTTTCAGACTCTTAACCGGATCAAGCCTGGATGTCGCGAGACTGATGGACTTTTCTGTCTGCACTTTATCATCCGTGCCTGACTTCCAAAGCCAATCTGTAAATTTCAGGTCACATCTGCTGTTTTCCTTGGCTGCGATAATAATATACTCGCCCTCACGAAGTTTACCGTCTATGGACCGATGCGTTTCGCCATCATATGTAGCCTGATAAATCTCGAATCCTGCCTCTTCTACTTCCTTCCAATTCGTGATCTCAATATTAGACGACCAGTGATAAGGTACCTTCGCCTTACCCTGCTTATATTCAAGGTAATCCGCGAGTCTGACCGCATCACCAACCTTCATCGTCTTTACTTTCTTCGTGGTGAGAGTATCAGGTCTCGCAGTGACTGTAAGGTCGCAGTAACCGGATATACTATTATCCGCCTTGACATATACTCTTACACGCACCTCACCATTCTTATCCACACCCTTAAAGGTAAGTTTTCCCTTGTTGTTGATTGTAACGTACTTAGACAGATTCAGCACTTTACCGTTATCATCAAGTTTATGCTCACCATCTGTAACATAATATGTGAGTTTCGGATCCTGATATTTGTCCGTCAGTTTTATGCCCAGCGCCTTCTCCGCCGCTTTCAACGAAAGCTGGAACCAGGTGTAATCATCGGAATCCGCAGCCGCATTCGAAGGCTTCTCGAAGAACCCTCCATCCACCAAAAGCTGCGCAGATTTATCCGCAAGTTCTACAATATAACCCTCTTTGGAATCCTTGTCATTAAAATATCTGACCGGATTCTGCTTGGTCTTCTCCTCAGTTACTTCAAAGTAGGGCCGTAATTCCTTCACCTGCGATTTTGTAGTCTCGAACATCTTCACTGTGCCGGCCGCTGACTCTGTCACCCTGGAACCATCCGCCAATGTTCTCACAGCACTCACGTTTCTGACATAGATTACATACGCACTGCTTTCCAGTTCTTTAAATGTAACCCACTGCCTGCAAATCTTAAGCTTTTCGTCGTATCCTCTTGTTCCCCCAAAATACAACGGCGCAACTGCAAACGTATCCTGCCATTGACCATTCGTCATTTTTTTGATCGCTGTTTCAAAGTCAGCTGCCTTCCACTTATTGGCATCCTTCTTATTCGCAAGCTTCACGACATAGATTTCTCCGCGATATCCGTTGTCAACCCTGGTAAACTGTACTTCAGCATACGTATCCTTCGGAATCACTTTCTTAATGACGGGAGCCGTTACTTCTGTGACTGTCACTTTAGTCTTTGCAACTTTCACGCCTTTACCGGTAATCTCCTCGAATGTTTTGCCATCCGCCGCAAGGCGTACCGGATATGCCTCGACATTTACTGCCACCGGCTTCTTATTATTCGTTGCAAGCGCGGTGATCAGACCGGTTTCCGGATTAATGCTTGCATATTGGTTACTTGTTTCACCGCCGCTGAGACGATATCTTATGCGTATAACGTCACCGAGCTGCGCTTTTGTAATCTTGACGTCAAGCTGCTGTTCCTCGCCTACCGCCATCTTGCCCTGTACTCCATTGAATGCAAGAGCCTTCGGAGTTACTGCTTTCTTAAGGTCTGCCTCCAATTTCGCAGCCGTAAGGTCGAGATTGAAGTTCTCTGTATAGCCTTCTTCCCATGTAACGCTGAACTTCTTCTCCGGATTAACAACTTTTCCGGACTCATCAAGTTCCACCGGGAAAAGAACCGTGATGTAATATCTGTTTATTTCTTCATACTCAGCGATCACATATCCATTTGCGGATTTAATACTGTTCCCGAATATGAAGTTATTTTCTGCAAAGCTGTCATTTACTTCCAATTCTCTGCTAAACTCAAGCGGTGCAGCAATATTTACCGCGATATAGTTCCTGTTTAACGGAATTTCCTTGCCAGTAACCAGATCCTTAGTAACGGTTTTCCAGTCACTTATCTGCGGATCCCATGCCCTAAGGGTATATCCCTCATAAACAAACGGTATTCCTTCTCTCGGCACGATCTTATAGGTACCGTCTTTATCCTTTTCCGTGTTAACAGAAACCTGACCCTGTTCTTCGTAGTCCACTGTGTTCCAGAAGAACTCTACCGGATTTATTTCTGCTTCTCCACGAACAACATTCTCCGGCGATGCCGATTTAAATGTGAGATTATAAGATGCATCATACTGTGCAAATAACGCATTATTATTTCTGAGCTTTACATCATATCTTCTGCCATATCTTATGCGTTTATTACCATTAACCGCTTTGTTATCTTCATAATACGTCGGCCAGAAATCATCATCTTCCTCTTCCGTACTATTAAGTATCGGATAGCTATTGAAATACTTAACCTTTCTGTTTTCAACAGCATCCCATTTCTCACCATCACCGCGCTCGAACAGCCACCTGTCATCACTGCTGCCATCTGTGCCATCGGGAATCTTACGATCTTCAGCAACGGCTTTCGCTTCTACATGCCAGTTCTCCAGCATCTCATAGATATGTTCGCCTGCTGCTGCTTCTTCCTTCAGGATCGGTGTGATCTCTACATCCAGCGGCTTGATTTCAAACTCAAACCTGCCGTCCTTGTCTTCAAGTTCTACCCATCTTTCACTCCAGTCGTCGTTCGCTCTCAGCGGACCATAGGTATCGTTTCCTTCAAAGCTTGCAACCAGAATATAGGTACCGCCATACTTTACCTCTCCGGTAGGCACTTTCTCGCTGCTTTCACTCCATGCCCACTCGACTCTTACGGTGCCCACGCCGTCCTGCGGCTCGCCGTTTACTTTGAGCTCCGTTGCCGGAATCTCAGCTCCGGTAGCCTTATTTGTCAGCCTGACAAACCCTTCCGGAAGTGCATCTGCAATCGTTTTTCCATCATATATCTTGTCGCCAAACAGCTTGCTTCTGTCAACAACGACCGCGATTTCACCGGCATCAAACTTGATATCACCGGCTTTATAATGCTGCTTGAATTCGCCGTTATCTGCATCCCAGGCAGCCATATTCCTGGTGGTATAGTTGGACCATGACAACTGATTGCCAATTTTATTCGTCACCTTATTGCCATCCATATCCAAAATGCCGGAGCGGTTGTTATCATTATCAAACCAGACTGCCGCCTTATACACGTAAGGTCGTGTATCATTCTTTATAAATGTGCCTGTTGAGTTCTCCCATTCAGCGCTGTCTGAACCATCGGCATTCTTCTTCAGGTTTATCGCCTGCCAATGCGGATTCTCGGACTGCCAGTTAAGCGGCGCAGCGCTGTTCAGATCCAGTGCATTCTCATCGTTGCCGGGAATTGCATAGATACTGTATCCCTGCTTGGAAAAGTCGTCTACGCTATCACCATATTTTGCATACTGTGTATCCGCCACAAGCATAAGTTCCTGCTTCTTGATCAGGAAATAAGCATCGCCCACCGCCGGTGCATTCTTCGGAACGAGCGCGCTGTCCTTGTATGTAATGTGCAGGCGATAAATACCTGCATTATTTGGCGCCATATCAGGACTGGTACTAACCTGCGTAAAGGAATCTTCCAGCGCCTTCACCGCGTCCTCTTTCCGCGCAGCAAAAGCTTCATCCGTCTCATCCTCATTCTTTTTCATATGGGTGAGATCATAATATTGATTCAGGCTTCCCTCTTGCCATTCATAAGTGATATCCTTATGCGTGTCCTTGATCTCAGAAGTAACCACTGCCTTCTTGTAGGAAGCCCTGTCCGCAAACAATGCGGTATCCGGATCATAGACCGTCCATGCAGGATCCTCTGACGTAAGGCCGCCGCCGCCCATACCGCGTCCGCCTGCCTTGTTGAACTCCGCGATAATCGCGCTTACATCGACTGTAGTCTTTGTCGCCTCGCCGAGTGTCACTTCCAGCATGTTCTTTTCATTGGCAAGCGTATCGCTGTCTGCTTTCACCTTATAATTACGGTTTGCGGAATCAGTCGCCTCTGCAACCGGACGCCTCGAACTCACTGTGCCGCCTGCATTATATACGCCCTTTTCACCTGTAAATCTGATAAAATATTTATACTGTGTCTTATCGTCATCTGTTTTTAGATCCATCGTGCTGGAAAGCTTTGTCCACTCGCCCCATTTCTGATCCTCCGTCGCGCCAGCCGGCCACTGTGCCTCCGGCAGCCTGGTTCTGGACTTGTACATAAGTTCGAATACAGGACTGTAGTACTGCGTTACGTTCACATTATCATATGACACGCCGTAAAAATCCTTATCCCCAGCCGGAGCGTCGCTCTTCACAGCGCCTGCCAGCGTTGCGTCCACCGGATCAGGCACGCGAAGTTCCGATGCCACTTCCGCCAGCGCTTTTCTAATGCCTTCCGTGGTCATTCCAGTATTCAATTCGCCAGCTTTGGTGGGCACCAATATCACTTCGATCGGATCGATCGCAATCTTGACCGGATCACTGTGACTCTTATCATATCGTCCGTCCACACCCTCGTACACATATACAAGGTAGTACTCGCCAACATCCCCTACAGTTTCTTCCGTCATCATTGTGTACAGGGCACCATCCTGCCAGAAAAACTGTGTGATTCCATCCACTTCGTCCTCTTCCGGGAACTCTGTGATACTCGAATCATTTATTTCTTTCGTATACCACTTCGGCACAGCCTGCTTATCGGCATCAGCCACATCGTCGCCGAGCGGCACATCCTGGCCGTCTGCTCCCACAGCCTTCACCACGGCGGTTAAACCATACTCTGCCGCGATCTCCGAAGCCTTATAAGTCTTACCTTTCTCATAAGTCTTGACAATCTCACTGCCGGGATTCTTGATCTCCACATCAACACTGGTCTGCATAAGACCGTCAAATCTGACAAGGTATTCTCCGCCTGTCACTTCGTAATTGTTCATGGCAGCGGCATCAAGTACAACCTCGACCTTGACTCTGTAGTCGCCATCTTTACTAAAGGACAGCTCCGTCGTCTCAGCTTCTTCGCCAACCTTATACACTTTGACTGTGCTGCTGTACTGCAGACCGTTGAAATCTCTACTACCATCCTTTAACTTGACAGCATTTCTGACATCCGCCTTGAAATCTTCTATTTTGCTGCCGGCTTTCACAGATAAAATTTCCTCTGCACTGTCTTCACCTTCCAGCGCAATTGTCAGTTTCCTGGGCGTAATGTTAAAGTATACATTATACCCCTCCTGCACAGCGCCGCAGACACCTTCCTGCACTCTCGTCGTAAGATGCAGCGCATAGCTGCCCACGCTCTGAGGCGTTCCTGTCATTGCCACCAGCGTCTCTGCACCATCCTCAGACTTCTTTACCTCTTTCCATTCCAGGATAAGGTAATCGTCCTTAAGTGCCGGAACCGATTCACCGTTTACCTTGATAACAGCTGCATCTTTTACCACATTTATAACGTTGCCAAACAAGTCGTCTAAGCTGTAAGGCACGATATAAGTAAGCCTGTCTGCGCTGTTGTCACGCACAAACCCGCTCCCCAGCGAAAGTTCGCCCTCATTGACAGTAACTTCCGTAGATGCAACCGCAACCTGTTCGTCCTGACCAGACTGTGTAGTATCCTCATCCGTTTCATTACCGTTTGATTCGGTTTCGACATCCGTTGCTTCTGTCTTGCCGTCTCCCGATTCACTATTGCCTGTTTCCACATTGGTGTCTTCCGCTTCTGTATCGCCTGTCTCCGCGTCGGTATCTGTTGTTTCTGTACCGCCTGTCTCTGTTTCGGTTTCGGTATCTGTTATTTCCGTTCCACCGTCACCCATTTCTGTTGTTTCGTCAGAAACCTTCTCGGAATCAGACGCTCCACCTGCATCATCCGACGAGTTTGAGCCGCTGTCACCATCAGGTGAAGTCGTCTCATCCGCTTCCGGCTCTGCTGCCGGGTCAGCTTCTGTCGTTGACACAACTGCTTCCGGGTTTTCTACCGCCAACGCCGTCATCGGCACTGACTGGAACACCATTGCCACGCTCAGCATAATCGGTAAAACCCGTTTAAGCAAGTTTCGTTTAAACATTTCTCACCACTCCTTCCACTTTGTATGTATATTTGAGTACAATCCTACCGCTTTCATCTGTTCAATGTATGGCAACAAATCCAGCGATACAATGTCTGCAATATATACCCATAATACCCCCCCCCTGTATGAATAAGTCAATGCTTTACCAATAAACTTCTTCTTTTTAATCAAAAAAACTGCCATACAGAAGTTATATTTCTTCTGCACGACAGTTTTCTTTATATTATCAATTATCGACCCAGGGTGTTATAAACTGCAACAGGCTATATTTTCTTTGCTTCTTCATACCTGCTTACCGTTATGCCCAGACTTTCACAGGCCTTTTCCAGCGTAACGTGAAAAAACTCCATCGTTCTTTCAATGTCTTCCACAAGCTGTCTGGTTCTGCCTTCAAACTGCCCTTCTGCTCTACCTTCTAACCGGCCTTCTGCTTTGCCCTCTTCTCGGCCCTGTCTTACATACTGATCAAATAATTCACACACCGTAATCTCATCCTCCTCTCTGATTCCTTTCTTTTCCAGCCAGTCCTCTATGTTCCCTGTATCACTTTCGCCCGACAATACTTTGATCATTCTGATCAGCGCCGCCTTGTGTACAATCTTCCTGTCAGAACGGTAACCAATGCCTTCTGCCAGAAAATCCACCACGATCCTCATATCGCTCTGAAACCGCTCTCTTATTTCCCGCGGCAGATGCCGCATCTCATATACATGAAGCTTCAAATCGTCAATATATCTCCATGTTTCTTCAGGTAATTTCCGTCTCGAAAATAAACGCCGGATATCCCGGCCACTCCTCCACCCCGGTTCACCCCAGTAGAGTACAAATTCAATGACCGGGAAAATATCCTGTGTCTTTCCTTCATACTGTTCTCTGTATGCTCCGCCTGTATAGCCGGCTTTTCTCAGCAGCATTTTACCGTCCACCGCACTCTGATTCGCAATCAGATACATGATCCTGACATTACCGTCTTTCAGTTCATATTTGCATAAATCCTCATACTGGTCCCTGAGCTTCTCTCTGCCTTGATAAAAACTTTCCGTCGGGCCTGCCCATAAATCTCCCGCATCCACCAGCTTTCTGCCCTGATACAGCAGCACATTTATCGTATCCGCTGTGATATCCGGGAAAGC
Source organism: uncultured Lachnospiraceae bacterium (assembly GCA_910578115.1). Lineage (GTDB taxonomy): Bacteria > Bacillota > Clostridia > Lachnospirales > Lachnospiraceae > UBA3282. The sequence goes on from CAJTPO010000041.1 coordinate 35,187, forward strand.
CATGAAATCCTTTTGGGCAGTGTCTTTCTTCTCCTTTGTTCCACTATAGTCCATTCATCCTCCTGTCCGCAGAAGATTGTGATTGAACGCTTCGGAACAAGATCAAACGATCAGACTGCCGTCCATCTATTATGAGCAGCTGCTTTACAGATAACCAATGATCCTGCTGTGTCGTTCTTCCGTTCCTCTGTCCTCTTAAAATCTTCTGCTATTTTCTTTGTAAATTGAAAAATAAGCATACGATTACCGGTAAGTCACCGATAATAAAGACTTTAATCAGACTAATCAGACAGAAAATTGCTTACATTGCTTCTCTGTATGTGTGACGGGTGCTGTTCCCATAGATTGTATCTTGTTATATGCTTAATTCGATGGTTGTATCGTAGCATATTGTGGAATATATTTCAATGGTTTTTCGTTATTACAAATCAAATTTTACCTTTTACTGCAATCCGGCACTTTGCGCCACAGACTCGCTGCCAAAAACAGCACCTGTTGTACTACGGAAAAGATTATTTTGCAATTTAAAATTAATTTGAAATGTGATCTGTTCATACCGTGTACACCTCGAAAACAAAAAAGAAGTGCTGAACTAAATCAACACTTCTCATTTCATACGATAGTAAAACGGAGAAAGAGGGATTTGAACCCTCGCGCCGCGTAAACGACCTACACCCTTAGCAGGGGCGCCTCTTCAGCCTCTTGAGTATTTCTCCATAGTCTGAACTATCCTCTACCAATATGAAGTTATGCGTTTCGCAACAACGCAAAATTTATTATACCCAAAGTATTCCCATTTGTCAATCTTTTATTGCCTAAAAAATCATTCAAAATTCCCAAAAAATTCTCAGAATATTTTTAACCAATGCAGCACTGGCAAATCTGCTGAGAAACAGTTCGAATTTCACTCCAGTCCACCGCTGTGGGAGCGGGAATATACAGCAATCCCGTTCCTGCACAGCCATGTAACCCTCATCATATACAAACCACAAAATATGGAACCGCAGCCTGTACCAGGTCTTTTCCGTCACGCCGTCACTAATGCGTGGCTCCGCCCGTCACTTTAATATCCTCCTCCGTGTCCACGATCGCCTCAATCGCCGCCGTGATCGCTTCCACCATCATATCCTGCGACATGGAAGGCATATTCTTCTTATCCAGCACCTGCTGCGGCAAAAAAGGAATATGGATAAAACCGCTGCGTTTCCCCGGATACCTGGTCGCCAGCAGATGGCACACACCATAAGTAACATGATTGCATACAAAGGTGCCCGCCGTATTGGAAACAGACGCCGGAATATTTCGCTCCTGAATCCGCTGTACCATTGCCTTGATCGGCACCGTTACAAAATATGCATCCGGTCCTTCCGGATAAACAGGTTCGTCTATGATCTGGTTCCCTTCATTATCCGGAATCCGGCAGTCGTCCACGTTAATTCCCACACGTTCCACTGTGATATCCGGTCTGCCGCCTGCCTGTCCGATCGACAGAACCACATCCGGATCGTATTTTGCTATCGCTTCATCGATCACACGAAGAGATTTATGGCAGACCGTGGGGATCTCTAATTTGATGATCTCGGCTCCATCGATCGTGTCCGGCAGTCTCTTCACAGTCTCGATCGCAGGATTGACCTTCTCCCCGCCAAACGGGTCAAACCCGGTAACTAATATTTTCATCCTTACCTCCATTCCGAAGCGTTTTACGCTGAGGCCGCGAGCAGAATTTAGGAGTTTTCCGAAGGAATACTCCGATTTTGCTCTGCGATCAATAGAATTTGTGACGCTTCTGCACAAATTCTTGGTTGAATAAATTGCTCATCAGAGAATTTATTCGACCTTACCTCCATTCCCAAACGCTTTGCTCTGCAAAATCCCAGTTCTGTTTCCTGCCGCCTATTTAAAACCGATCGCAAGCATTAAAATGATATGTACGACGATCATCATCAGCGCCATCGGTATCTGCGCCTTGATCACCGACCACTTGGGATCCTTCGTCTCCAGAACCGCACAAGGCACAATATTGAAATTTGCCGCCATGGGCGTCATCAATGTACCACAATAGCCTGCCGTCATGCCAAGCACTCCGATGATCGCCGGATTACCGCCCTGAGATATAACGAAAGGCACACCGATTCCGGCCGTAATCACCGTAAAAGCTGCGAAAGCATTTCCCATGATCATCGTGAAAATCACCATACCAAAGACATAGATGATAACGCCGACCACGATATTACCCTGCGGAACAACGGAAGAAATCATCCCGGAGATCACTTCTCCCACACCCGCTTCCGCAAATACACTTCCCAGTGCCCCCAGAAGCTGCGGCAAAAGACACGCCGCCCCCACCTGCATCAATAGACGGGAAGTATCTTCCTTCGTATCGGCAATCTTTGGCTTACAGATCACAAAAGCCAGCACCAGCGCGATGACACAGGCAACACCTGTCATGATCGCCCCGTTTAAAGCCGTGGGTGTCGCCACTCCATCTTTGACCACATCATACTTGACAAAAGAAAGAATCAGAGCAATCAGCCCCACGGTAACTGCCGGAACGAAGATCTTCGTGCCGATCCTTTCGCTGGATGCTTTCCGAAACTCCGGTGTGGATTCCTGGAATTTCCCGATTTTCACCTATTTGGTCACTGTCAGGCAGCCCATAACAATCAGCATCGCTCCCACCACTGCCGAGGGCAGAACTTTACCAAACATGAAAATAATCCCTGTCAGCGCCCAGAAGAGCATCGTCCCCAGCTTCGCCGACTCATTTTTCCTGGCACGGAATGCCGTCAGAAAGCAGACCAGCCCGCAGAGTACATAGAAAAACTCCGGAAAATATACGCCTAAAAAGTTCGTCATGACTTCCTGCCCCCTTTCACTTTCCTGTCAAACAACAATACCTGAACGATCGTCAATACCACAGAAATGACCATCACATAGATTGCCGAAGAAGCGATATCCGACAGGGATACGTCATATCCCGCCACTGCCAGTCCCGATTGAATCAGCACTACGCTGGCCGAAGCAGGGAAGCAATTCTGAGCAAAGAAATTCCCGAAATTCTCTGTCGCCGCTGAAAGGCCCTTCACTTTCTCTTCCTCTTTCTCACTCAAGGGACATCCCTTGGAGGCTTCCGCCGCCGCAGACGTCATCGGCAGAATCAACGGACGGATAAACTGCACATGGCCTCCAATACGGATATTCAGTGCAGATGCGATCGAACGGGTCACCATTCAGATCGACAGCACTTTACCTGCAGATGCATTCCTGATCTTTCCGATCAAATATGCCGCCCTCTCCTTCATGCCATATCTCTCGATGATCGCGATCACGGGAAACATGATCAGAAAAATAGACATCAGCCTGTTATTCACAAACGATTCCCCGATGATCTCCAGGATATGTACGAAATCCAGCCCTGCGACCAGACCCGTGACAATTCCCGCAACCAGAACAACCGCCAGTACATCCAGTTTAAGCGCAAAGCCTAAAACAATAATCAAAATTCCTATTAGTTTAATGTATTCCATTTTGCAACTCCCTTCGTCAGCTTTTCAGCCATATTTTCCCTCCATTCCGAAGCGCTTTGCGTTGAGGACGCGAGCAGAATTTCAAATTCTGCTCTGCGATCAACAGAATTTGTGACGCTTCGGCACAAATTCTTGGTTGAATAAATTGCTCATCAGAGAATTTATTCAATCTTTCCCTCATTTCAGCGCTGCTTTTGTCTCAACTATGTTGAGACATCGCATTAAACGAGTTTGTAACAAGCATTTCCTCCTTCCCTTTGTCCAATTATACATGAATTGTAATTTTCAGACAATTACTTTTGTATGATAACGCAGTGAAACTTATTTTTATAAATTTTTCTCCATGCCAAAGCACTTTACTCTGAAGATACGGAAGCTCCTGCAGGGCCGAAAACGAAATTTCCAATGCCGTTAACTATAAAAAGGACGATCCTTCTGGGCTGCCAGGTCTGCAGTCTCCAAAATTCTCATCCTTTCAGAAGCAAATATAATTTTATCGTTTATCTTATTCCGCCAGCGTGCAATACTCTCTGGCTGCGGTCTCGTACAGGTCATTTCCCTCTGAATCCATCACCACGATCACCGGGAAATTCTCTACCTCCAGTCTGCGGATCGCCTCAGTGCCAAGATCATCATAGGCGATCACCTCGGAACTCTTGATAGATCTTGAGAGCAGCGCCCCTGCGCCGCCCACCGCCGCGAAATAAACGGCGCCATTTCTGACAATGGCCTCTTTGACTGCAGCACTCCGCTTCCCCTTGCCGATCATACCGGCCAGCCCCATATCCAGAAGCTTCGGGGCATATTTATCCATACGGCTGGCGGTAGTCGGCCCGGCAGAACCAATGGGCCTGCCCTCCCTGGCCGGGGAAGGTCCCATATAATAGATCACATTTCCCTGCATCGCAAGCGGAAGCTCCATGCCCTGTTCCAATATTTCCTGCATTCTCTTATGGGCCGCGTCTCTGGCCGTATAGATCGTACCGGTTATATATACATAATCACCGGCCTGTAATCCGGCCGCAGTCTCCCTGCTCATGGGAGCCTGTACATGTCGTTCCATTCTTTTGTCCATGCCTTTCCTTATATTTATGATCTGCGTTCCTGTCCCGGTATTCCGCTCCTACAACACCCGAACCGCATGTCTGTTCACATGACAGCAGATGTTCACCGCCACCGGCAGCCCTGCTATATGGGTAGGATAAGTGTTCACATTCACAGCCAGCGCCGTCGTTGTGCCGCCCAGTCCTCCGGGGCCGATGCCTGTCCGGTTGATCGTCTTAAGCATCTCTTCTTCCAGATCCTTCACGTACGGAATGTCCGAACGCTGATCCACCGGCCGCGTCAGAGCCTTCTTTGCCAGCAGCGCACATTTCTCGAAAGTACCGCCGATACCCACACCTACCACCATGGGCGGGCAGGCATTCGGCCCGGCATCCCGCACTGCCGTCAGGATCGCCTTCTTAACACCCTCGATACCGTCCGCCGGCTTCAACATAAATACCCGGCTCATATTCTCACTGCCAAATCCCTTAGGTGCTGCTGTAATCTTCACCCGATCGCCGGAAACCATCTCGTAATGGATTACAGCCGGCGTATTATCTTTCGTATTTTCCCGCAGAATCGGATCCTTCACCACTGACTTGCGAAGATATCCTTCCGTGTATCCCTGTCTGACGCCTTCATTGACCGCTTCTTCCAGAAGGCCGCCCACAAAGTGCACGTCCTGCCCGATCTCCAGAAAGATCACGGCCATTCCCGTATCCTGGCAGATTGGGATCATATCCTCCCCCGCAATCTTAAGGTTATCCTGCAGCTGGCACAAAATCTGCCTGCCCAGAGGCGCCTTTTCCACCTGAGCCGCTTCTTCCATTGCCGCTGCCATATCCCCGGACAGAAAATGATTGGCCTCGATACACATTTCCTTAATGTTACGCGTAATATCCGCAACGTCTATCTTCCGCACCATTTTACGATGTCCTTTCCTCTACCCCTCTGTTCCGAAGCATTTCACAACAGCTTCCAGCTCTTCCTGCGTAACTTCCTGTGGTTTCCAGCCAATCTTCTGCCCATCATCCTTATACCTTGGAATCAGGTGCATATGGAAATGAAAAACAGTCTGTCCCGCCAGTTCCCCGTTATTCTGCACCAGATTAAATCCTTCGCATCCTAAACGCTCCGTCATCTGCACCGCCATCTTTTTCGCCAGCTTCATCACTTCGCCTGCCGTCTCATCGGGCAGCTCATAGAGATTTGCATAATGATCCTTAGGCAGGATCAAGGCATGTCCCCTCGATGCCGGTCCCAGATCCAGGATCACCCGGAATTTATCGTCTTCATACAGTGTCTTAGAGGGAATCTCCCCATTTGCAATCTTACAGAAAATGCAATTCGTATCTTTCATATTTACCTCCATGCCGAAGCGTTTTACGCTGAGGGCGCGAGCAGAATTTTAAATTCTGCTCTGCGATCAATAGAATTTGTGACGCTTCTGCACAAATTCCTGGTTGAATAAATTGCTCATCAGAGAATTTATTCAACCTTACCTCCATTCCGAAGCAGTTTTTTGCGGAGGCTGCG
>CAJTPO010000042.1 GCA_910578115.1 uncultured Lachnospiraceae bacterium
CGCAAGATTCTGTTTCATAGTAAGAGAGCAAAGGATACCGTTTAATATTTCTATGAATATACCGAAAGAAGAACCAGGAGCAGCGATTGGGGAAGTGTGGTAGATGAAGGAGAAACCTTCTGTTGGAAAGACCCGCGCTGATGGCGATGAGATGACGAAGGAGTTACAGAGAAGGGAATTGTAAATGAAAGCAATTATCTTAGCCGGCGGCACAAGAAGTACGATCAGCAATGAGCAACAGGGCATTCCCAAACCGATGGTAGAGATCGGCGGGAAAGCCATTACTGTGGCATATCATGAAAAGCTTTTCGGCATATGGGATCAGTGAATTTATTATATGCGGAGGCTACAAGGTCAATCTGATCAAAGAATACTTCATGGATTTCTATATCTATCAGTCCGATATTACTGTGGATCTGCAAAACAATACGGTGCAGATCCATAAGAATCGCACGGAAGACTGGAAGGTAACGGTGGTCGATACGGGTCTGTACAGCGCTACCGGTCTGCGTGTAGCACAGGTAGAGAATTATATAGAAGAAGATACTTTTATCGTAACCAATGGGGACTGCCTTTCCGATATCGATCTCAAAGCTATGTTTGCCTATCATGAAAGACAGGGGAAGAAGGCGACCATGGCCGTGGCAAAGCCCACAGGGCGTAATGAGGCGCTGCAGATAGCGGAGGATGGTCTGGTCATAAGAAAGGAAAATAAGATTCAGGAGAGTCGGGCATGGACGAATGCCGGTCTGTATTTCCTGAACAGGAAAGTTTTCAATGTTCTGCATGGTAATTACAGTCTGGAAGATATACTGACAGATAATCTGACGGATGACGGGCAGCTTATTACTTACAGGCATAATGGCTTCTGGACGCCGGTAGAGACCTACCGGGACAGGGTTAATATGGAGAATCTATGGAATGCAGGAGTGGCTCCGTGGGTTTCTTCACTGTCAGGGATTGTAAATGCGTGACAGGTGTGGGAGAGCATAATGGAATTTAAAGCAGGAATCAAAGAAAAGATCCAACAGTTGGAGGCTTATGCAGACAAAAACGATAATATCATATGGTATGATCGGGTTGTGGATATTCTTTCTGATAAAGACGATTCCGTGACAGATGAGATCATAGAGGCTGTCATTCGGAAATTAGAGAAAGTGGGAATCAGTGTCGAGAGAAAACGGGATGAGGATTATCCCAACGATGATGCGGCTGTAAATAATTTTATTCCGGCAGATGTGAATATCTCACAGCGCCCCATGAATGTGTATAATCTTATGGAACGCCTGGAAAATCACGAGATCAATATGACACCAGGATTTCAGAGGCATAGGGTGTGGACGAAGGAGCAACAGAGCAGGTTGATAGAATCACTGATGTTAAAAATTCCGATTCCTACCTTCTATTTTAATGCTGTTGATGAGGGAGAGTGGATCGTTATAGATGGTTTGCAGAGAATGACAGCATTTCATGATTTTCTGGTTGGAAAAGAGAATGAGGAGGGTATCAGGGTCAAGGAAGATTTTTGTGGATTGGAGTATATGGCGGATTTTAATGGTAAAACGTTTGATGACCTGCCAAGACAGTATATCCGAAGAATTAAGGAGACGCCGATAGTGGCTTATTTTGTAGAGAAAGGCACTCCAGATGGTATTGTATATAATATTTTTGAAAGAATAAATACAGGCGGAGTCAAACTGGAAAAACAGGAGATCCGCCATGCAATGTATGGAGGCAGCGCTACGGATCTGCTTCAGAGGCTTGCAGAGAGTGAGACGTTTATACAGGCAACGCAGCATGCGGTTTCTTCGGAGCGGATGGAGGACAGGGAATATATCAATCGTTTTATTGCTTTTACTGAATTAGACTATATGAATGAATATGAAGGCAATGTTGATGACTTTCTGCGTAAAGCTTTGAAAACAGTGAACCAATACAGCGATAAGGACATTGCACGGATTGAGCAGACTTTTTACCGTGTGATGCAGGGATGCATAGATATATTTGGCAAGTATGCTTTTCGGAAATATAATAATGATACGATGCGACGCGGTCCTGTGAATAAAGCGCTGTTTGAGGCATGGGGAGTAGTGCTTGCGCAATTGACGCAGGACAAAATTGATGTATTGGTGAAAAACAGGGAAGAACTTCTGATAAAACTTGGAGACAGGATGTGTGATAATGAATTTAACCTGGCTTTAAAAGGAGGAAAGTTGTCTGCATTGAAAAGACGCATTGAGATTGTTGGAGAGATTGTTGAGGAGGTTCTATGATTTCGGATCTGGAGTTGAAAAATTTCAAGTGTTTTGAGAAGATACGGATAGATTTAAAGAGTGTGAATCTTTTTACCGGGGTTAACGGAGTCGGGAAATCAACGGTCATCCAGGCGTTGCTGTTGCTGCGACAGTCTTTTTTTACGGACAGCGAGAGCCGCAGGCTGTATTTAAACGGCAAATATGCGGAGATGGGTAATTCTCAGGACGCTGTTTATGATAAAGCACAGGAGGATTTTGTGGAGATCAATCTGACAACGTCAGACGGAAAAAAATGTATGCATGTTTTTTCCTATGAACAGGACACTGATTATCTTACAGCGGTGAAGAACACATTAGACAGCATGAAGGACTTGCAGACAGGCGGCGAGGCTCTATATGGAGAGAATTTTGTCTATTTGTCGGCATATCGAATCAAACCGCAGGAACGTTACGGGGTAATCAGTGAAAAAGATCTGCGAACAAGAAATTTCGGGAATAATGGTGAATTTGCATTGCAGTATCTGGGTGTATACGGCGATGAAGATGTCAAAAATCCCTGTGTTGTTGTGGAGGATGCGAAGGGGAAATCACTGATTAATCAGGTGAGGATATGGTTGGATAAAGTGTCTCCCGGGGTGTCGCCGCAGATTAAAGTAATGATGGACAGCAGGTTTTCCGAATTATCATTTGATTTCATAGAAGGAAAAGAGAAGACCAACTCCTATAAGAGCCTTAATGTGGGTTTTGGGATTACTTATATTCTGCCGGTAGTCGTGGCGCTTTTGTCTTCACGACCGGGAGATCTGATCATAATAGAAAATCCGGAAGCACATATCCATCCGGCAGGACAGAGAATGCTGGGAGAACTCATTGCAAGAGCGGGCGCAGGTGGAGCACAGGTTATAGTTGAGACACACAGTGACCATATCATCAATGGAGTACGCATTTCGGTGAAGGAAAAATATATTTCTGAAGATAATGTGCAGGTAGCTTTTTTCTTTAAGGATGAGCTGCAGGGGTATCGACATACGTATCAGACGCTGCAGATTTTTGAGGACGGCAGATTGAGCACATGGCCGAAAGGTTTTCTGGATGAGTGGGAAAAGGCGCTGATCGATCTGTTGTGATATCGAAAAATACGAAAGAAGAAAAGAAGATGAAGGTTGCGATCAATGATATTTCTTTTTTAAATGGGTTTGCAGAGATTGCCGTGGCCAGAAGAGCGCTTATACAGTTTGGAGAGGCTGCATTACGGTTGAGGGATGATCGGGTAAGCAAGGTAGATACAAACGTTGATATTGTTAATAACTATAAGGTTAATAAAAGTCTGAAGCTGGCGCCGCAGTACACATTGATTAAAGCACTGAATGATATCAGGTCCGTCAATATGGAACGATATTTGTGTATATTACAGATTCTGACAATGGTGGGAGAGGAAGCAGAGAATGATCCGGATGAATTTTGCTTTTCAGGATATAGATCTAAACATTGTGCCAGATATAAAAAGGGTTTTCTTTTGAGCATTGTGTCGGATAGTGCTTTCGCTCAAAAAACAATAAGGGGTGCTTTACGCGATGGGACAGAATGTGTGATCAGAAATATAGCGTTGGAGGAGCACATAGATTTTTATTGGGAGGAGCTTGGATTTCGTTTATATGAGCTGAATCCAAAGCATGGTATGCGTGAGTATATTCGGGCAGGGGGAGAAAAGGTTGGCATTGCGCCGGAAAGTGATGAAAAAGGGCAGTTTCTCCTGAATCAGGCTATTGAATATAAAGGAAAACTGTTTGCGGTTGATCGAGATAAGAATAACCGAATATTTGAATTTCGCTACTCCTACGCGAATAAGTATCATGGTTTTTTACAGGAAGATTTGGTGGAAAATGACAGGAAACGGATCGTGGAGCTGGCGAGATAAGGCTGACAGCCGAATGAAGGGGAAAAAGAAAAGGAAGCGAAAGATTCTATGAAAGTAGTCATTTTAGCCGGCGGTAAGGGCAGCCGCATCAGTGAAGAATCGGTTTTAAAGCCCAAACCGATGGTAGAGATCGGCGATAAGCCGATCCTTTGGCATATTATGAAGATATATTCCACATACGGATTCCATGATTTTATTATTTGCTGTGGCTATAAGGGGCATATGATCAAGGATTATTTTATTCATTATTATATGTATCAGGCAGATGCCACATTCAGCCTGCAGGATAAAACGAGGGAATATCATAATTCCACAGCTGAACCATGGCGGGTGACGCTGGCGAATACCGGACTTGAGACGCTGACTGCCGGCAGGATCCTGCAGATCCGGGATTATATCGGAGAAGATGAGAGTTTTATGCTGACATACGGGGACGGTGTGGCGGATGTGGATATCCCGGAGCTGCTTGCTTTTCACAGGTCACATGGCAGGATTGCGACAATTACCACAACACAGCCGGAAGGGCGGTTTGGCGCGATTAAGATAGATGAACATGATATGATCGAGAGCTTTAAAGAGAAGGCGAGAAGAGACCAGTCCTGGGTAAATACAGGATTTATGGTGCTTAACAGGGAAGTGTTTGACTATTTGGGGGATGGCTCACAGATGCTGGAGGCTTTGCCGTTTGAGTGGCTGGCAAGGGAACGGCAGATGGCGGCATACAGACATCCGGGTTTCTGGTCACCGATGGATACGGTGCATGACCGGGCATATCTGGAAGGGCTGTGGAGAGACGGAAGAGCACCATGGAAGGTGTGGTAAAGAGAATCGTGATGAGACAGACTTTAACAGGGTTTTTCTTTGAGTGATGCGAAAGGAATGGAGACTTTACATAATTTATGGTATACTGATAATGAAATTTCACCATATTATGAAGTATATATTTAATGATATTAGGTCACGAAAGCAACAGGAGGATTGTGATGAGAGAGCAAAGCAGAGTGTTTGGCAACAACCTGCAATTGTATGTGAAGAGGGCTGGATTAGGAATAGAGGAGTTTGCCGAAAAGCTTGGCTATACCGAATATGAAGTACGAAAGATAATGGATGCAAGATTGATTCCTGATTGCGGAGAGAAAGTGCAGATAGCAGAGGCGTTAGGAGTTTCACTGGAAACTTTATATGAGGTGTTGGATGATCAATATTATGAACAGGCGGGATGTCTGGAATGCAGAGGCAGATTTTCCACTATAGAGAGTAAGCAGGAAATTTTAGATCTTTTTGATGTGTATTGTGATGTACAGGAAACTTTATTGGAGGAAGGATTGAAGTCATCTGTTTAGGCAGATGATTTCTTGCAGTGGAAAATATGGCAGTGAATTTGGATAGTGACAGATTGATTGTTCAAGCGGTTCAGGATTTTATATTGAAAATACGGGATGAGAAACACATTGTAAATGAAGTGATTAGAGACGATGTGTTTGCAATCTTGAAATCAGAGTGTATTGTATTGTTTTATGCTTTGGAGGATAATGACGTTGAAGGATGCCATATAGTAAAACCGCTCAATGGGGAGATCAGGCAGTTTGTGTTTATAAATACTACAAAAGCAGTACAAGAACAAACGTGGACGGCAGCGCATGAATTGGGGCATATATGGCAGGTGGACATATATATCAAAGAAAAAACAGCACAGTATGAATTGGATTCAGAAAGTCTGGTTAATCGTTTTGCGGCAGAACTGTTGCTGCCGGAAAAGATATTTAGAACGATATTGGAGGATAAACTGGCTGAGTATGAGTATAAAGGGCCCGCAATGTCTAGGAGTATGATGGTTCGATTGGTGACATATCTTATGAATTATTTTTGTACGCCATATAAAGCGATCATACGAAGGTTTGGTGAACTGGGATATATTGAGAAGAGTGCGGAACAACAGTATCTGAATGGTTTTGAAGGTCAGCTGGAATTCTATAGGCGTTTGATCAAAGAAAATCAGTATACCAGATTGGAGACAATTAACAGGGCTTACTCCATAGGAAATATTGAGCAGGATATTAATTTGTTAGAAGAAAATGAGATATATTCGGAGAAAAAGGTGGCTCGCCTGCGGGAGATGTTTCATCTGAGGAGGTTGGATGTAGAGGAGGGAACCTATAACTTTGGAGAGTGAGAGATGGACGAGCGGATAAGGGCCGTAATAGATGCAGATTTTTTCAGGAAGATAACAGAGTATGAGCATGGGCCGAAGCTTTTTTTGCGGGTGATGAATGAATTGAATCTGCAGCCGGTTATGCACGAGTTTGTTGCGGAGACGGAACTGAATGGAAATCAGTATTTGCAGAAGTTGTTGGACACAGGGATGGTTGATGTAATCCGCTATAGCGATTATTTGAAAGAAGAAGACAAAAAGCCCTATGAAAATTATTTTCGGGAAGCTTTCGAAAGGATTAATTATTATTCGTTTCCGAAAGGTGAAGATCCGTATATTTATGCGGATAGAGGGGAGAGTCTTGGAGAAATTCGTTCACTCTATATGGCGAGGAAAATGGGATGTCCATATTTTATGTCTGATGATGCAGATGCTGGAACACTGACCCGAAGCTTTTTTTCTCGAAAAAGCGGGATAACAGTGCAAACATTGTATGAAGTGTTTGTGCTGTGCAGAGAGCGTGGAACGAGCCTGACATGGAAAGACATTAAGGTGACGGCAACCAATGCAATGCGCACCAGACAGAAAAAATTAAATATGCTGAAAGAAATATATGGAAATTCTAAGGAGCATGAGAAAACAGATCTGAAAAGATAGAGTGTTGGCTTGGCCGATAGAAATCAGGAAGGGATCGATAAAAATATGAAGCAAAAAACAAAGCAGCAGGCAAGAGAAGAAATTTTATCCTTAGTCAGGGAGTATTGTGATACCTGGCACAACGTCAGGAAACCTTTTGAGGAGGGACAGCGGATTCCCTATGCGTCCAGAGTCTATGACAGTGCGGAGATGGTTAATCTGGTGGACAGTGCGTTGGAGTTCTGGCTGACAGCAGGGCGTTATACGGATGAATTTGAGAAGAAGATGGCGGCGTATCTGGGGGTGAAATTCTGTTCGCTGGTGAATTCCGGTTCCTCGGCGAATCTTCTCGCATTTATGGCGCTTACTTCGCCGCTTTTGGGAGAGCGGGCGGTCAGGCGTGGTGATGAAGTCATTACGGTGGCGGCAGGATTTCCGACAACGGTGGCTCCGATCATTCAATATGGAGCGGTGCCGGTGTTTGTGGATGTAACAATTCCACAATATAATATCGATGTGACGATGCTGGAGGAGGCGTTGTCCGAGCGGACGAAGGCGGTTATGATCGCACATACACTGGGCAATCCTTTTGACCTGAAAACAGTCAGTGAATTCTGTAAAAAGCATGGTCTGTGGCTGGTGGAGGATAACTGCGATGCGCTTGGGTCTGAATACACATTGGATGGCGTGACAAAATTGACGGGAACGGTTGGGGATATCGGTACTTCCAGTTTCTATCCGCCGCATCACATGACTATGGGAGAGGGCGGGGCGGTATATACGAATGATCCGCTGCTCCATAAATGTATCCGTTCTTTCAGAGACTGGGGACGGGACTGTGTATGTCCGTCAGGACGGGACAACCTGTGCGGACATCGGTTCGACAGACAGTATGGTGAGCTGCCGCTGGGGTATGATCATAAGTATGTATATTCGCATTTCGGATACAATCTGAAGGCTACGGATATGCAGGCTGCAGTGGGGTGTGCTCAGCTTGAAAAGTTTCCTTCTTTTGTGGAGAGAAGACGGCATAATTTCGCCAGATTAAAGGCGGCGCTGCTGGCAGATAAAGCAGTGAATGTCATTGACCGGCTGATCCTGCCGGAGGCATGTGAGCATGCCGATCCCAGCTGGTTTGGGTTTATGGTTACCTGTAAAGAGGGCGTAAGCCGTAATCGGGTGGTGCAGTATATGGAAGATCACGGTATTCAGACGCGAATGCTTTTTGCCGGAAATTTGACGAAACATCCCTGTTTTGACGAAATGAGGGCGAAAGGGGAAGGATACAGGATCGTGGGAGAACTGACGAACACGGATCGTATTATGGAGGACACCTTTTGGATCGGGGTTTATCCGGGGATGACGGATGAGATGATTGATTATATGGCCAGGACGCTGAGCGGTGCAGTGATGCAATGTGATGTGGCAGTTTAGTGAAAGCAGTTGCAGAATGTTACGTACTCAGGACTAAAATAGTGAAAAGAGTGATTTTATGGCAGGATATGATTTTGGGCTGGATTTTTATAAAGGAAAAAGGGTGTTGATCACGGGACATACGGGATTTAAAGGCACGTGGATGTGCAGGATGCTGGCGCAGGCCGGGGCGCAGGTTACAGGATATTCTCTGGAACCGCCAACGACTCCCAGCGTGTTTGCGCTAAGCAAAATTGCGTCCCGGATCAATTCCGTGACAGGTGACATCCGCGATCTGCAGCAGCTTTGCAGGGTGTTTGACGAGACAGAGCCGGAGATTGTCATTCATATGGCGGCGCAGCCCATTGTCAGGGAGTCGTATCGAAATCCAGTGTATACTTATGAAGTAAATGTGATGGGAACGGTGAATATACTGGAATGTGTTCGGACGCACACCTGTGTTCGGTCCTTCGTGAATGTGACGACGGACAAGGTATATCTGAACAGAGAGTGGGAGTGGGGATATCGGGAGAATGAAGAATTGAATGGTTATGATCCCTATTCCAATTCCAAGTCCTGCTCGGAACTGGTCACCGACAGCTATCGAAATTCCTTTATGAATCAGGGAGAACCGGGAGATGATGGCAGACGACCTGCTGCTGTCTCAACTGCACGGGCAGGCAATGTGATTGGCGGTGGGGATTTTGCGGCAGACAGAATCATACCTGACTGTATACGTGCAGTATTGTCAGATTCGGAGATTGTTGTCAGGAATCCTTATTCTACGAGACCGTATCAGCATGTGCTGGAGCCGGTGGCGGTTTATCTGATGCTGGCGGCAAGACAGTATGACAATTCCGGTTTCGCGGGCTGTTACAATGTTGGACCGGATGAGACGGATTGCTATACGACGGGGGAGATCGTGGAGTTGTTTTGTGAGAAATGGAGGCAGAGTACCGGGCAGAAGGCAACCTGGCGCAGCGAGTATGACGGTGGCCCCCACGAAGCCAATTTCCTGAAGCTGGATTGCTCCAGGATCAAAAGGACATTCGGTTGGAAGCCGGTGTGGAGTGTCGAGACGGCAATGGAGAAGATTGTGGAGTGGACGGTCGCATATCGTGACGGGGAGGATATTGCAGAGACGATGGACAGACAGATTCGGGAATTTCTGTGCTGTGGAGTGTAAAGGATATCGCAGCGTACCGGTATAACCACGGTGATTATTATAGATTATACCGGAGGAAGGCGGACAGGTTTGATGAGAACAGAATACTGTGATAAGCTGAGATCCGGCTGAGTGCAGTGCAGCCGTTTCAGTGTGCCGTCAGGGCAAAAGCAGTGTTGAGATGGAGTAGAATGATGGAAGAAAAGAGAAGTAAGATTGGGGAAAAGGGTATTTATACGCTTGTACAGCGGCTATGGCGGGAGAAAGCGCTGATACTTTTTCTGGTAGCAACAGCTTTCTTAATGCTGTTCAGCATTATCTGGGTATATCATACCAAAGTATTGAATGCCCCCAAGGTATACTCTGACGGGTTTGGGTATTATGTATATCTGCCGGCATTGATCTACGGCGATTTTACCTTTGGGTTCGTGGAAGGCTGGGAGCATCCGCTGAAACTTATTCCGGCCGCCGGCGGGCTGGTCAATAAATATCCGGTGGGGGTTGCGGTCATGGAGAGCCCGTTCTTTCTGGCGGCACATCTGCTCTCGCTTTTGCGGGATGCCCTGACAGGGAGTGTTACGGCCACCGGCTATACCAATCTGTACCAGTACATGGTGCTGTTTGGCGGCGTCTGTTATTGGATAGCGGGGACGGTTCTGCTCTACCTGCTGTTGAAGAAATACCTTGGGTTTTCCGGCAGGGTAGCTTTGCTTACCTGTATCGTGATCACGTATGGAACGAATCTGTTCCATTACGCGTCCTATGATGCATGTTTTTCCCATGTATATTCTTATTTTCTGTTTAATCTGTTTCTCTATTATCTGTGCTGGTACGAGGAGCGGGATGTTGAGAACAGGAACAGGCTGTGGCAGACGTGTATATTCGGATTTTTGGCGGGCCTGATCTTTATGTGTCGGAATACGAATATTCTGTTTGTACTGACTTATGTATTTTACGGAGTTAAGGACTGGAAAACATGGAAGGCGAGGATGGTCAGGATCCTGATGCCGGCGAGGGCGGTTCCGATCCTTTTAACGGGGTGTGTGACAATTTTTCCGCAGCTGCTTTACTGGCATACGGCTACCGGGCACTGGTTTGCTTATTCCTACGGGGATGAACCTTTTTACTGGCTGGCTCCACAGCTTGGAAACTTCCTGTTCAGTGTGCGTAAAGGATTATTTTTCTGGAGTCCGGTTCTTCTTCTTGCATTGGTTGGCATGGTGACTGCCTGTAAGGCGAAAGAGAAATTATATACGGGGCTGGTCATTTTCTTTGTTCTGATCGTGTATGTTTCCAGTGCGTGGTGGTCATGGTATTATGGCGGCTCCTTTGGACAGCGTGTGGCAGTGGACTTTATGTGCCTGTTTGCGGTCTTTATTGCTGTTTTGCTGGACAGACTGGAACGGGAGAAAAAGCGGGAAGGCAGGAAGAGTATGGCAGGTCTGTTGTCCGGGGCGGTGTTTGTATATTGTGGGCTTTGTATTGTGTGGAATCTGATCTGCATGGCGGCCTATTGGTATCGTGTACTTCCTTCGGATAAGGCAGACTGGAATACGATCAAGGATATTGTTGGGATGTTACTGTGAAAGTCTCTGACTTTCACAACGTGGATGGCCATGCGGCCCGCCCGACGGCAGGCTAAGCATGATGTAAGTTTACCATGAAAGTCTCTGACTTTCACAGCATGGATGGCCAGGCGGCCCGCCATGCGGCAGGCTAAGCATGATGGTGGTTTACTGTGATGGTGCGGTCACGAACAGCGCAGCAGATGCGCAGTTCTGAGTGCCGGTTATTTCTATAGATGGAACAGAGATGATGTGGTTGATGCATTTCTGTTCCGTTTTTTTTATATTTGTCCATATATTTCTACTGGATATATTAAAAAAACATGATATTATGTTATAAAACAGGTAGACATAACATGGGAGCTGGTTTTTAGGAGAGACCGGCCTGTTTCATTGTGTGGAAAGGAATGATTTGAGGATGAAACGATCTGTAGTTCAAAAACATAAATGGTGGATTTACTTTCTGTGTTTTGCATTGTGCATGGAGAGCGTTACGGTACCGGTATGGGCAGCAGAAACCGCGATGGAAATGTCGTCTGATTCCGGGGACGATAGTGACGGTAGTTCTGAACCCGGTGCAGATACTGTTTCAGGGAACGAACTGCCGCCTGCATTGGAAGAAGATGCCGATGATGTGGAAACAGATGCAGAAGAAGGTACTGACGATTCGGAAGCGGATGCAGAAGAAGGTACTGACGATTCGGAAGCGGATGTAGAAGAAGGTGCTGACGATTCAGAGACAGATGCAGAAGAAGGTACTGACGATGAGGAAACGAATATAGAAGAAGATGTCGATGATACTGTTTCGTCTGTTTCCGGGAATACGCTTTCGTCTGTCTCGGAGAATGATATCCGGTCTGTCTCCGAGAACAGTCTGGATGCCGTTTCTGCTAATCAGCAGGCCATGATGCGGGAAGCTGCAGAGGCATTCGCCCGTCTTCTCGCGGAAAAGGATTTGATGGCGCTTCTTTATCATGCGGACAGCTATGAGGCAAGGCGTGAAGCAGACCCGGACAGTGAGAAGGTGGCGGTGCTGCAGAGCGGGCAGACATTATATATCAGGGGAATTGAGATCACAGAGGAGGATGTCTGGTATGAAGTGCAGTTTTTTCTGAATGGAGCGGAGGGCACGGGTTATGTGCAGAATTATTATCTGGCATATTCCGATGAGGACTGGACCTTCTGGGAGGAGAAGTATCTGGTTCCAATTCTGAGCGTAGGAGATGGTTACGGATTTACCGCTTATGGGATGGCGTCTTGTTCGATGATGCCGTATGCCGTAGACACGTCAGACATCAACGCCTTTCCGGGGACTTACCAGAGTGCGCTTCGAAGCCTGAAGGAGGTGCATCCGAACTGGACTTTCGTACCGATGAAGACAGGACTGGATTTCCAGACGGCTGTGACAAATGAGATGGGAGATAAAAGTCTGATTCAAAATACGACGGGGAACGCTTCCAAGGGCTGGGTTGGCGCAGCGTGTCCCAGCGAGAGCGGATGGTATTACGCCACGAAGCCGGCAGTGGCTTATCATATGGATCCGCGCAATTTTCTGACGGAAAATTACATTTTCCAGTTTGAGCAGCTGACATTTAACGGTTCCTATCATACCCAGGCGGCGGTGCAGAGTTTCTTAAACGGAACTTTTATGAAGGGTATTCTTCCGGACGATACCGCTAAGCGCACGTACGCGCAGGCGTTTTTTGAGATTGGTAAGAATCGTAAGCTGAGTCCGATCCATCTTGCATCCCGCGTGTATCAGGAGCAGGGGAAGGGGAATTCCGGACTGATCTCCGGAACCTATCCGGGATATGAAGGATACTATAACTTTTTTAATGTAGGAGTCAACGGGGCTTCCGAAGCGGAGAAGATTGTGAAGGGACTGACCTATGCCCGAAAGCAGGGCTGGGACACCCGTTATAAATCACTGGAGGGCGGAGCGACCACCATCGGCAATAACTACATTCTGAAATATCAGGATACCATTTATCTGGAGAAGTTCAATGTTGACAGAAACAGTCCGTATGGTATTTACAACCACCAGTATATGCAGAATATCCAGGCCCCCGGCAGCGAATCAATCAGTACGAGGAGGATGTACGCCAACGCAGGGTCTCTTAATTCCGCCTTTGTATTCAAGATACCCGTTTACGACAACATGTCGGACGAGCAGTATTATCCGGTACTCACTCTGAATAAGACCAGTATGACGCTGGATGTGAACAAGGAAGCAGACTGTGAGGAAGGGCAGCAGCTGAAGTTGTATGCGGATGGCGTGGAAGTGAATCCGGCCAGTGCATCCTGGAAGAGCAGTGACCCGTCTGTCGCAACTGTCGAGAACGGTCTGGTGAAGATTGCTGATCCTGCGAAAAGGAAAACGGGAGAAGCCGTCATTACGGCGTCCTGGCAGGAAGTGGAGGCAGTCTGTAAAGTTAAGGTAGTGATCTCCCTGACAGAAATTACGCTGGATAAGACGGAGATCAAAATGAGAAGACCCGATACGGTGGTGACGGACACCACCGGTTTAAGCCCGTCAGAGTTGGAAGAAAATGTGGCGTCTGCCCGGCTTCAGGTGACTTATATTCCGGACGATACGACGGCGGACAGGACCATTACATGGACATCTTCCAATACTAAGGTGGCGAAAGTCCAGGCGGATCCGGAGGATTCCTCCAGAGCAGTAGTAAATGCAACCGGCAAGGGCGAGGCGGTCATTACCGCGAAAGCATCCAAAGCAGGCGGCAATCCGGTCAAAACGGCGGTTTGTCAGGTCAGGGTGAGTGCGCCGATTTACAGAATAGAATTGACGAATCCAAATGCCACCGATACGGACACTGTAGACAGGACCTCTCTGTTGATGGGACAGAGCGTCAATCTCGCGGCGGAGTATTGGCCCAAGGATACGACTTCTGATACCCAGATCACATGGAGCAGCTCCAATGAGGAGGTCGTCACGGTGACGGATGGCAGAGTGTATGCCAAAGGCCGGGGGACGGCGGTGGTCACCGCCGGAGTGGCAGGCTGCGAGAAAGGGTATACGGCGCAGCATACGGTGGAAGTGGAATCAGGCAGTGTGACTTTCATGAAAAATGACGGCAAGACCGTGCTCAAGCAGCAGGATGTGCTGTACGGTACAACGTTGCCGAAGGAAGAGTTTCCGGTGGAAGAAGGCGTGGAGGGAAGTCTTTTCATCGGCTGGTATACGGGGGAGAACGGCACCGGCCGACGTTTTGACGAGACTACCGTAATCTATCGGCAGAATCTCATATTGTACCCATATTATGAAGAACAGGGAAAGGGATTTTATGTGTTGCCGGTGGGGGATCAGATTTACACCGGCAGTGCGATCAAGCCCGCCATACAGGTATATGACAGCGTGGCCTATAATGACGGAAACGGGGAACTGATCGAACTTGTGTACAACAAGGACTATACGGTCTCCTATAAAAACAATAAGAAAGTCAATCTGGAAGGACAGGCAGCGCCGCAGATCACGGTCAAGGGCAAAGGTAATTATAGAGGAACGGAAACGATTTCGTTCAATATAGTTCCCAAAGCCCTGACAGATACGGATATCGTGGCGGACAATATTACTGCAGCCTACAACGGCAGAACGATCAAGAGCGCACCGACGGTCTGGCGGGGCGGAAAGAAACTGAAAAAGAACACGGATTATACGGTCACCTATCCGCAGACAGGAGCCGGAGCCTATCAGACGGCCGGAACGTATCCGATCGTGATTACGGGGAAAGGCGGCTACAGCGGCAGGATCACGGTCTACGAGACGATCACGCGGGACGTGTTGATGAGTAAGGTCAGTGTAGCCGGAATTCCCAGGCAGACCTATCGCAGTGAGCTGGTGGATAAGGAGCAGGGAATCGGTATTATGCCGGACAACCTGCAGGTAACCTACAGGAAAAAACCGCTTACCGTAAGTACAGACGGTGGGATGACAGGAGATTATACGGTATCCTATCAAAATAATATGGCGGTGGGAACGGCTACAGTGACGATCACGGCAGTGGCGGGAAGTGGCTTTACGGGAAGCAAAAGTGTTGCGTATAAGATTGTCGGGACTTCCATCGCCAATGCAAAAGTGGAAGGTCTGGAGGCGAGGGAGTACACGGGAGACGAAGAGGACGTCAAGCAGACGGAAAATCTTGCGTCCGGCCGATGCAGACTGCTCCTTGACGATCAGGTGCTGACAGAGAGTACGGATGGTGGGGTGACGGGAGATTACGTAGTATCTTATGCCAATCTTTCCAGGGCAGGCACGGCGAAGATTATCTTCCAGGGTGTCAATGAATATACGGGCCAGCTCAAGAAAAGTTATAAAATAACGGGCTGCCAGATCAATACGCCGGAAGGCGGAGTGAATCCGGCCATTTCCCTGCAGTATTATACGCAGGATGCCCCGGATCAGCTGTATGAGATCACTGATCTGTCGCAGATTACGACGCCTTATGTGAAGGGCGGCAGCAGGCCGGCAGTGGTTCTGCGATATAATGGAATCGAGCTTGTACAGGGGAAAGACTTTACGGTCAGATATACGAATAATAAGGCAGTCACGCAGGGAGAACCGGGCGGGCAGGATGAGAATGGCACTTCCGGACAGGTTTCGGGGAAAATTCCGGGGAAAATTCCCCATATTACGGTGACCGGCAAGGGGAATTTCAAAGGCAGCATCGCCGGGACATTTACGATCACGGATGGGAGGATGGCGCAGGATAACGGCAAGCTGACAATGACGGTCAGGGATGTGGTATTTCGGAACAAAGAGAATGCTTATAAGACATCCGTGACCCTGACGGATTGTGACGGTAAGAAGCTGGCGGCAGGCAAAGATTATGAAAGAAATCCTGCATACACTTACGCAGAAGATGCATATGTCGAGGTGAAGAATAGTGCGGCGGATGGCAAAGCCAGGGCAGAGACGGGCATGGAGGAAGATGACAGAGATGTCATATTGAAGGCTGCCGGTTCACCGGTGGAGGCAGGTGATATTCCACAGGCGGGAACATCCATTCGTGTTACGGTACGGGGGACGGGATCTTATGCAGGGGACAAAACGGCGGAGATGTCTGCGGTGTACAGAATTGTGAGAGCGGATATTTCCAAGGCGAAGGTGACGGTCCGGGCGAAAGAATATCTCAACGGGCAGCCGGTGATTCTGACAGAGGAGGATCTGCGGATTACGGCATCCGGCAGTCAGGAGCCTCTGCAATACGGTACGGATTATACGATTGACAGCAGCACTTACAGGAAGAATCAGAACAAGGGGAAGGCTGCTGTAACGATTCGCGGCCTTGGCAATTATGGCGGCGAGAGGAAGGTTACTTATACAATAGGAGCCAAGCTGCTGGTATGGTGGAAAAATCTTTTTTAAAAAATTAATTTTTCCTTAAAACCCTATATCTTGTAGAACAGACGCTTGTGTCATACAATCAGAAATGTTATACTGATTTAGATTATAGTTAACGATATTGGAAATTTCGCTTTCGGTTCCTGCAAAAGCTTTCGTTATGCGGCTTTGGCAGGAACCGGAAGCAGAAATTTGTTATGTCGTTTACTTAGGTATAATATAGAATACGTTTAACTATTAAGAATTGAGATACGGTAAAGAGAAAGGAAAGAGAATGAAGAGACGTAGGATACTTGCATTACTGTTGGCGCTCAGCATTTCGATGAGCATGAATGGGCTGACGGTTCTGGCGGCATCGCCTGATCCGGCGGTTATTCCGGCTACGGCGGCGGAAGATGAACCGGCCGGTGATGAGAAGGAAGACAGCGCAGGAGGCCAGAAAGCAGGAACGTCCGGAGAATCAACAAAAGATGCCGGCAACCATGGAGAGACCGCGGAGGAGCAGTCTGACTCAGATCCGTCTGATGTGGCGAATCCGGAAGAAACAGATTCTGACCAGCCGGAGGAGACGGAGCCGGGTGAAGAGGATACAAAGCAGCCTGATGAGGTGACCTCGGAGGAAGGCAATGGAGATCAGTCCGGGGAGGTGTCACCGGAGGAAGGCGATGGAGATCAGGCCGGGGAGATGCCGCCGGAGGAAAGCAATGGAGATCAGTCCGGAGAGGTGTCACCGGAGGAAGGCGGTGGGGATCAGTCCGGAGAGGTGCCGCCGGAGGAAGGCGATGATGAACAGCCGGCGGAAGATGAGACGGATGAGGAGGATTCCGACGGGGAAGAGAATCCGGATGAAAGTGACATAGATGTCAGTGTGTCAGACAATACACTGGGTGCAGACAGTGAAGATCAGAAAGACGAGAGTGAAGAGCTTACCGGGAAAGCAGAGCAGACAGTCAAAATGATGACCTTCACTGACGATACGGGTATGCGGATCACCTACAACGCCAATGAGGAGTACAACCTTATCGTAACGGACGGCGTTCTGGAAGGAATCGTTTATGAGGATGGCAGTGCGGTAAAGGGTGTAGTGGTCATACCGGAAGGCAAGGGGATCACGGCGATCGGCACTGCATTTAAAGGCAATGAGGACATTACCTATGTTAAGTTACCGAGGGGCGTAATTTCTGTTCAGGATAATGCATTTAATAATTGTTATAATCTGCAGGGAATTTATCTGCCAGGTGAATTGCAGACAATTGGAAACAGTGCATTTTATCGCTGTACAGGTCTGTTAAAAGTTGCTGTTCCCAAACGGGTGACCTCCATAGGTAATGCGGCTTTTTATGGAAGTGATAAATTATTTATGATTTACATGCAGGAAGCAGCTGACAGCGGACTCGTTTCGATCGGGGATGAGGCGTTTTACCAGTGTCGGGCATTGGAGTATTTCTGCTCCGACAAGGGATTTGTCATTCCGGGGAATCTGGAGGCAATTGGTGCATCTGCTTTCTATGACTGTAGAGCAATTAAAGAGATAGAATTCAGGGAAAGTATTCAGACGTTGGGAGAGGGTGCATTTCAGTATTGTAATATGCTGAAATCGGTCATACTGTCCGGCAGCATAAAAGTAATACCAAAGAATGCCTTTGCAGGATGTAACAAGCTGGTCAATCTGGAATTTAAGCGGGGGAACGAGACCATCGGGGAGGCTGCTTTTGAAGGCTGTATGCAATTAGGCGGCCTGTTGATTCCGGGGACGGTCAGAACAATTGCCAGTTATGCATTTAAGGGTTGTACGGGATTGGTGAGAGTGGAAGTCCTGAATTCAGAGGTGGTTTATGGGGATAGTGTATTCCCGAATCAGAGTTCGCTGACCCTGATCGGAAGTGAGGATTCCAGTACAGAGCGGTATACGATTGGTAAGAATATTAAGTTTGTCAAGAATAATGCGGATCCGGATACTGTTTTCTATAAGTATGATATATCTTGTTTGGGGGATGGCAATGGTACATTGATGATCAAAGATGCTGATGGGCAGGATCCCAATACGCTGAACAAGAAACAGGGTGTTAAAGCCAGAACAAAATTATATGTCTATGTGAAAGCGAATGAAGGAAGCAAACTGGTTCAGAACAGTATTAAATGCAATGGCGTGCCGGTGTTGGAGGAGACAGGAGCGGAAGGAACGGCGTCCAGACTTTATTTTGAAATGCCGATCGGCGGCGCGCGTATTACGGCAGAGTTTGAGAATACTGCATCCAGCAATAAAACATCGGGACAGGAAAAGGATGTAAAGATTGAGATATCTAACGGTGAGGTCAGAACGGACAGTCAGGGTGATGTGATACAGGTGAAATTGAAAGCCGGACAGTATTCCAGAATGTTTCTGACAGATAAGCAGGAGGATAATAAAGCAATTCCCAGTTCCAAGATCACTTATAAATCCAGTAATACGGCAGTGGCTACAATAAAAAATGACGGTACGATCCACGCACTGAAAAAGGGATATACGGAGATTACCGCCAGGGTAATGGGTGGCGATGATAATGTATTTACCAAGTCTGTTCGTGTGGATGTTGTTACTTCCGGCGTGGAGAAATTGAAGCTTACACCGGAGAGATATGATGTTTCGGCAGTGCAGATCGTGACCAGTTCCGCAGGTGAGTTGCAGACTGCTGTTGTTGACAAGAAGAAATGGAATGGGAAGGAACTTCAATTTGAGTTGAGGGCGACGGCGTATGATGCGGACGATGAGAGCGTATCAGTGGCGTTGAAATGGTCAAGCAGTGACGCCAAAGTGGCAAAGCTGGCCAGTACGGCAACGACAGTAGGAAACCCGGTTAACATCGTCAGCATTCCTCAGGATACGAGTGGCGAGGCTACGATTCGGGTGACTGCGACTAACGCAGATAAAAAGACGATCACACAGAAATTTGTTGTCAGAGTGATTGATCAGACGCCAAGACTGGTATCAAACAAACTTACGGTGAATCCGAATCATGCGGACGGGACCGTCCTGCAGATCGTCAGTGCCTATGGCAGACAGATCGATAAGGACAGAGTAAGGCTGGTTAAGTATGACGAGGATGGGAATAAAGTAACCAGCAGAGAATTTGACTATACCTATTCGGCGGGAGAGAGCAATGACACGGTTGCCTCTTTTCGACTGACAACTCCATACCAGGATATGGAGAATAAGGATTATAAGCTGTTTGTAGAGATAAACGGCGGAGAAGAATATCCACTGCTTCCGCTGACTGTTACGGTGAAGACATCCAAGCCGAAAGCGAAGATCGCATTTCAGAAGAAGCAGCCGAAGAAAAATATCTTCTATGCGGATGACGGGACTGAGTTTGTAGTAAACGTATCCAATCTGGGGAAAGCAGCGGTATCTGATTTCGAGTTACAGCCGCTTGACAAAGACAATGCGGATGACAGGAAATTTCAGGAGAACTTCGACGTAGAGTATGTTGACAAGGCTACCTGTATTATCCGGCAGCAGGTCGATCAGTTGAAGTCAGCTGAAAAGGGAAAAAACAAGGGAAAACCTGTGGTGTGCGGATATCTGCGCCTGTATTTTGAAGGGTACAGGGAGGAGATTTATCAGGATATCAAGATCACGCTTCCTACAGAGCGGAAAGCTCCTTCCTTTAAATTGAGCAGGACGACGGATACTTTCAGGACAAGAGGAGAGTCTCAGGAAATAGAGCTGCAGCTGTTGGACAAAAAGAAAAACCCGGCCGATCTGTCCGACGGCGGTTATGAATTGTCGGTTTTCAGAGAAGACGAAGACGGGCGTCCTTTGATAGAAGAGGATCAGTTTAATGTTGATGACGAGGGAAGATTTGTCATGACATTACAGGAGGGGTTATCCAAAGGAGGCAAAGTCAGGCTTAGACTGGAGAATAAATCGTTATGGGCGACAGGGGAGAAAGTAGATTTGACCTACACGGTAAAGCTGTCGAAGGCCACGCCGGTGATCAGTCTGAGCGAGGGACCTGCATCTGCGGTCAGCTTGAAGAATTCAACGGTCACGATCAATCCTAATTATCCGGAACAAACAGTTGAGTTTGGCCTGAAAGCAAATCAGAAAGGAGTTGTGATCGCGGACGATCAGGAGTTTAAAGAGAAATCAACAAAGAAGACGCAGGCTGAATATGCGAAATTGAAAGTGGAATATACAGGCGGCGTCGGTTCGGTTACGGTTGAGGGAGAGGATATCAAAGACGGAACGTATACATATGTCTGTGATAAGGCGCGATATATATTCATGGACAATGAAGAAGCGGCCAATAAGGTGACGCTGAAGGTTAAGATCAAGAAAGGAGTTCCGTCTGTTACGGTGAAGGGCAGTATCTCGTTGAATAATGAGGCGCAGACAGAAGACAACAGTTTTGTGGAGAAGAGCGAGGTCACTTTGACGACAAAGAATCTTCCGGAGGGGTATGAGTTTGATGCCGGTTCCACGACGTTTGAATGTACAACGAAGGATAAGGAAGGCTATGAGGAGCGTTTTGATTGGGAACTGGTAGACCGACAGGTGGGAGAGGACGGAAAAGTGACAGAAGCGAAGTTGATTGTTTCTCTGAATGAGTACTGCAAAAATGGAACCTATAAGTTCCGGATGACACCTGTTTTCAGTGGAAGCGGCGGACAGCTGGAGGCAAAGAAGGTTACAGTTACCGTGAAGATCCACGATGGGGAACCGAATGTAACACTGTCGGCAAAAGGTAAGCTGAATCTGCTTGACAGGGAGAGTACGCAGACGGCAACCAACAGTATTGTATATACGCCGTCCCTGAAAAACATAAAAGATAAGGTGATTGACGCAAAAGTATATGATTATGGTGGCGGCCGGCTGCCAAATTATGATGATATGGAAAGTGAAGACTTCGAGGCACATGTGCTGACAGACGGAAAGGTTTATGTTCGACCAAAAGAGGATGCGGAGCTTAAGAATAATACGACATATAAAGTATTTATCTGGGTTGAACTGGAAAATTACAAATTCCGGGAATACGTTGGCGGCGGTGGAGGGTTAATGATCGAAAAGCCATTTAGTATCAAAACCGCTCAGATTCTGCCGAAAGTCACCACCGACAAGAGCACTGTGAATCTGTATCTTTCCAATAAGGAGTACGTGGCCACCTTCGTCGTTGAAAAGAAGGATGCGAAGGCCATCGGTAACGTGGAATCCATAGCCTTTGGTGAGAAAGATACCAATGCACAGGAATCCTTCGTGACGACAATGGACGAGAATACCGGAAAGAATACCGTTATCGAATCAGAGCAGTTAAGCGACGGGTCATTGGAGGTCAAACTGAAATTGAGAGATACGGTGCATTACGGATGTAATACGACCAATAAACTCACGATGTATGTAAGATTTGAGGGACAGGGTACGAATACACCGGGCACGGCAATCACCATGAATGTGAAGATCAACAAGTAAATAAGAGTATCAACAGCAGCGGCCGGTATTGTGGCAGCTGCTGTTTTATGTCCGCATTTACGTCTGACATGAAGCGATTTGGGATGTCCGGATTGCATATTCTACTAAAATAAGGTAGAATGATACTGTTCTGCCGCACTGTGGCGGAGGTTTTTCTAACGCGATGCATAATAAGCTGTTTTCCAATGTATCATAATGTTTGCAGAAAGTGGCATGACAATGTGGAAAGTTTCTTTGTTGGTTACAACGTACAATGTGAGAGAGAATTTAAAGATTACGCTGTCTTCCATCGAACAGCAGGATTATCCGAATCTTGAGGTGATTATGGTGGACGGGCAGTCGAAAGACGGCACGCTGGAAGTGATTCGGGAATTTGCCGGCCGGCATGAAGGGCCGGAGACATCCTGCATGGTGCGCTGGATTTCGGAGCCGGATGACGGACTCTATGATGCCATGAACAAGGCCTTTAAAATGTGCAGCGGGGATATCGTGGCGGTGTGCAATGACAGATTGTGTAAGCCGGATGCGGTGTCGAAGCTGGTGCGGGCGATCAGGCAGGGCGGCGCGGGCTGTATAGGAGCGCATGCCGACCTTGTCTATGTGGACGGTGAACGTGTTGTCAGGACGTGGCATATGGGAGAGGGGAGCCTGCGGGACGGCTGGCTGCCGGGACACCCGACCATGTTCCTGAAGCGGGAGATTTATGAGCGGTATGGTGTTTATGACACATCTTATAAATGCGCTGCGGATTATGAATTCATGGTGCGTTTCCTGAAAGATGAGAGTAATCGTCTGGCTTATGTGCCGGAAGTGCTGGTCGCCATGTTCTATGGTGGGATCAGCAATGCCGGGCTGCGTAATTATATGGTCTCTTTCTGGGAAGGGTGCCTCGGTTTAAAGCGCAATGGTGTGCGGCATCCGATTTTGATCAGTCTAAAGAGAACGCTGCTTGTGCTCAGGCAGTTTTGACTTTCGACGCACAGCGGGAGTGGTGCGGGAAGCAGGTGTCTGAACTGAGCGAAAGGAAAAGAAGTTGAAATGGGTAAATGCGATAAGATTCGTAAGTTTATATATCCGGCCGCGAATACGGCCATTCGTATTCTGCTGCTGGTGATCACGGCAGGACTGTATCTGCAGAGTATGTTCAGCACCAGTTTCATCGGCTGGATCGAGGGGGAAGACGGGGGCCGGCAGGAGAGAACATTGAATATTGCGGATTATCCGTGGAAACATCTGCTTGTGTTTGTGCTGTTTACTCTGTTGGGGGTCGTATTGTATCGTGTATATGCAGCTTTTGTTAAATACAGACAAAAGGGTGACACGGCGCAGACATTCACAGAGCCGGAGGGCAGGATCTGTGCCGGAAGCGGCAGGCAGCATGTGTTGTGGATCTTAAGTGTCGTGGTGCTGTTGATGGGAACGATCTGGGTGCTGGCGACGCAGCTTGTGCCGGGGTCTGATCCGGCAAAGGTGTTTGCCATTGCCATGCAGTGGCGACGGGGAGATTTCTCATCCTATGCGGAAGGCGGTTATCTGTTCCGCTATCCTTTTCAGGCGGGTATTATCCTGTTCTATTATCTATTGTCATTTCTGTTCGGTGTTGACAACTATATTGGACCGCAGTTTGTCAATGTGCTTGCGCTGGCGGCCATCTATGTACTGCTGGCGAAACTGTCAGGACTGTTCTGGAAGAAGGACAGGGCGCTTCCGGCCATCGTGTATGCTGCGCTGATCCTTTGGGTGCCCTTATCCTTCTATGTAACCTATTTGTATGGCATTCTTCCGGGAATGGCTCTGTCCCTGGAGGCGGTATACTGTGCAGCCAGGTATATCGACACCGGGAAATACCGGTATATTCTGCCCGCGTGCATCTGCATGGGACTGGCGACGGTGATTAAGATGAATTGTCTGATCTACATGATCGCCATAGTCTGTTTTCTGTTCTACGATGCGGTTGAGTCTGTGTTTGCAGGGATTGGCGCTCATTCAGACAGGAAAGCGGAAAATGGTCTGAAGCGTTTCGACGCTGGAAAATCCTGGAAAAGGTGTCTGGTATCCCTTTCAATGATCGTGCTTATGGGACTGAGTGTGGCCGGGTGTAACAGGGTGTCCGAACGCTGGGTGGAACATCTGTCGGGATATAAGGCGGGGGACGGGGAGGCGATGCTTTCCTGGGTTGTTATGGGGCTGCAGGAAACACCGTTGGGACCGGGAGGTTACAGCGGCTATATTGCAGAGATCTTTCTGCGATATGAGTATGATACGGAGAAGATCAAGGCGGCGTCGGCGGCGGATATCAAGAAGATTGTGACAAGAATGTCAGAAAATATACTGGATGACGGTGTGACTTTTTTTGCACGCAAGAATGCTTTTCAGTGGAACGATCCCACCTTTATCAGTCTGGACCGGACTCGCGGAAGGATGCCGGCAACGGAGGTACCGGCGTTTGCAGTCAGTTTGATCGAAGGCCGGGGCAGTGTGGTACTCTCGGTCATTCTGAATTATGCGCAGACGCTGCTGCTTTTGGGAGCACTGCTGTATGTGTTGTTTCACTGGAGCAGCAGAAATCTTTATGAGCTGATGGGAGCGGTGGTTTTTCTGGGCGGCTATCTGTTTCATTTTGTATGGGAATCCAGTGCTTCCTACACCATTCCGTACTTCGTTGTTCTGATTCCCTATGCGGTCAAAGGGCTGGCAGACTGGATCAGATATGCGGTCAGGGTGCCGTCTTA
Organism: uncultured Lachnospiraceae bacterium; assembly: GCA_910578115.1. Classification (GTDB taxonomy): domain Bacteria; phylum Bacillota; class Clostridia; order Lachnospirales; family Lachnospiraceae; genus UBA3282. Next base: position 24,648 of record CAJTPO010000042.1, read on the forward strand.
TGTAAGGCAGTACAGGAATGATAAGACGGGAATTGTGGCCGTCATGCGGCGCGGCAGAGTGCTGGTGGGCTGTGGTGCTGCCGGGCTGGTGCTTCTGGCTTTGTTTGGCAGGACGAATCTTTTCCGGAATACGATCGCTCTGAATGACGGAGAAACCGCGTACCGGCAGTTCTACCATGAGGATGGCGATGTCGGCTATCTGGAAAACAGGGCGGCACAGGCTGATATGGCAGGAATCTCAGACGGCTGCTATTATCTGTCGCCATACATGGATCGTCAGACAGCCGTAGTGGAAGAGGAAGGAAAAGTGACGACGGTGTCACTCGCGACGGCGCCATCAGAACTGACAGACGCGTCAGAGACGGTGAAAGGAGCGCGGCATGTGCAGGACATGGCACATAAGATCCTGTTGAATAACAGGAAAGCGTCCGATTCGGAGGCGGCCGGGATCAGTATGCGGTTTCGCAGCAATGAGCAGGTGCTGGCGGTCAGGATGGAGAATGGCGTGACGGAGCTGGACATTTATCTGGATGACGGTATGAATATGTTTTATGAGCCGGGAGGAGATGTTTTCTATCAATGGAATTTCAGACCGGCGGAGGAAGGCGGTTATTATATTGTGATAAACGGTATGGCGCTGACCTGGAGAGGTGGGGAAGTGACGCTGGAGGAACTGGTCAGGAGTGAGGAGCAAAGATGGGTGCTGCAGTAAAAGAGAAGAAGGATATTGGCTACCGGGTTTTTCTGGCAGGGCTGGCGATCGTTCTGTTGGTACTGTCACGCTATGTCGTTAACGGAGAGCCGGTGGACGTCAGAAGTGATGAGGCGGAGATAACGACTGCGCTGCCGTTGTATGATGGGATCGAAATCCGGCAGCCGCTTCATATCACGGAGGAAATGAACTGGCGGCAGGGATATTACGCGCTTTTCTTTGCAGAGTGTGACAGGAACAGCATAGGTCAGCTCATCTGCACGCTGGAACAGGGGGCGGAGCCTGGCAGTGTAGAGATCGAGCTGCGGGAGATGGAACAGGGAGCGTGGCTGAGGCTTGGGGAGTCTGCCTTTGGGAAATTGGAAGGCGGAGAAGCCGTTCTGCATATTCGAACCAGGCATGTGGCCGAGGGAGAACTTGCGGTTGCAGCGGGGCCGGATTATTATGGATTCGGTGTTGTGGATTACAACGGTACGAGACAGGAAGTGACGCTGGCGCAGGCATATCACTATCATATTACGGGGATGGAATATGCGGTAAGGCTGCTGTGTTTCGGTGTGGTGGCATTGTGTATGGCCGGGCTGGCGCTGCTTATACCCGGCAGGAGAATCGGAGAGAGCAGGAAATGTCTCATCTCTTTCGGGATCATGACGGTGATGTTTATGGCGGTGCTCTATCTTTTGGACAGTTCCCTGTATCTGGAACCCACATACGCGGAAGCGGTGACGAACTTTCTGCAGTATGCGAGAGGTGAGCGGCTTGTAACAAATCTGCTGATGGCGGATGCGGGGTATCTTCCGCTTCTTCCACGTCTGATCACGTTATTTTATATAAAGGTGCTGCGGCTGCCGTCAGAGTATGCGCTGTATTTTATGCAGACGGTGGCATGTCTGCTCTGCAGCATGATCTGGGCCTTTTTTGTACTGCATCCCTTTCATGAATTCATGCGGCTATCCAACAGGATCCTCTGGTGTATGCTGGTGATGCTGTCATGCTTCTGCGAGGAGACGCTGTTTTTTACCAATCATGCCTATTGGGGAATCTACCTGCTGCTTCTCCTGCTGGTGGTGGATCTGGAACGATTTCCGGGCTGGATCTATACGGGGCTGCTGGGGATGAGTGCGCTGATCTGTTTATCGAAAGGCACATACGTGATCATGCTGCCGCTGATGATCCTGTATCTGGTCTTCTTTCGCAGAAGTGTTGGGAAACGTGACAGGATATTTGCCTTTGTGGTGGGGGCGGCCTCCTTACTGCAGCTTCTGTATTCTTTCGGCGGACAGGGGGACGGAGGCATTTGGATCGATACGGCGGCCGGAGAGGGCGGACAGCTGGGCCACTGGTTTCGGCTGGCGGGCAGAGTGTTTGTGGAGTTTGGTGCTTATCTTCTGGCTCCGGCGGGGAGAGCTGTGCAGCATATACCGGGACCGGTTTTTCTGTTGGGTCTGGCGGTATTTGTCTTTCTGACAGCGGGATTTACGGGAATGGTACTGTTGCCCTTGATAAAAGGGAAGGCTATAGACAGGCGGAGAGCGGCATTCTATACGGTGGTGATATTTCAACTGATGGTATCGGCTTTTTATCTCGTGACGGTCAAGCAGGTTCCGGCCGTCTGGAAGGATATGGGGCAGATCGGGTTTCAGCAGATGGGGCATAAGTATGAGATCTTTTCCAACATGGGATTCTATATGCTGCTGCTGACGGCGGGCGGTCTGTGCGGACAGAATAAGACGGGGGTGGAATTCAAGACGGCGGACGTGTATCAGAGGAGATGGCAGACCGGCTTTGTACGCGGACTTTTCGGACGGTATGGTGTTGTGGCGTTGTTGTGCGCATTCTGTGTGACGAATCCTGTCATGAGGCTGTCCGGCTGGGCGGATGCGGCGGTCTCGGACAGCCGGGTGTATGCGAAGGATATCAATACAGGATGGTGGGAATGCAGGGAGATGCTTGCGGAGAGTGCATTTTTCATTCCGGTACGGGCCGATCATTGGGGATACAGCAGTAATGTTACGGTATATCAGGTGGGAACGGATATTTACTTCGAGGAGGCTCCCTGTGTGAATCTGGAAGAGACGGCGGACGGCTATCACAGTATGTATACGCTGCCGAAAGGGGAACATGGACAGAAGGTGCTGGAGGTGATGATTGAGCGTCCGGCGCGGATCGATTTGTCGGTGTGCCGGGCGCAGCTGCTGGACGCGGAGGGCAGTATTCTTGCCGAGGCGGAGCAGATTGGCGGCGGCAGATATAAGAAGTGTCTGTTCCGCTTTGCGCAGCCGGCAGACGGAGCGGAGACGATACGGTTTGTGGATGGGAACGGACAAACCGTATATTATAAGGATTATATTGCGTGGGTCTGCGCATGGTAGGCAGACACTTTCGTGTCCCGGAAGCGTTATCGCCCGCGGGACACCTGCATTGCCTTACCTTGTTTTTACAGCAGCAGCCTGAACAGAAAGGGAAGCCGGTGCCGTATGCAGAGTGCGTAAAGCCGGTTGTGGAGTCCGGCGATGTCCCGGACCGGAACGGCCCGGAAGGCGTCCATGATGTACGGATTCCTGCATTCTGCAAGGAAGAGCTGTCTGAAATTGCCGGATTTTCGCCGTATTGTCTTAAATACGGGTGCAAAAGTTAACAGACTCTGATAGACAAAGAAATACTGCAGCTGCTTCTGTATGGAAGGAAAAGCAGCCGAATCGATAAACTGTTCGTAGGTTTCGAACATGGTATGGTTCTCGGACAACCGCTTTGTGTTCATCTGATGGCAGAGGGAACGTGGATTGCTTCGGTAGTAGTAGAAGGCTTCGTCACAGAAATATACACTGGAAGCTTCCAGCATACAGGGATAGGTGATCAGGCCGTCCTCTCCCACGATAATGCTGTTGGGAAGTCGGAACAGGTATTTCTCCAGGAGGTCGCGCCGAAACAGCTTGTTCCACAGGTTGGGGGCGACACCGAACACAAAATAAGTGCCAAAATAGATCATGTTGGGATAGACGGTTTCAGCCAACTGTTCTTTAGAGTAGAAACCTGCAGGAAAAGGAATGTTGCAGTCCTTTTGACTGCGTGGCATGACCGCCGTGAAATTGCAGTGGACGATGTCAGCGTCGGTTTCGCGGGCAGCAGTACACATTCGGCCGTACATGTCCGGGGAGACCCAGTCGTCGCTGTCTACGAAAGCGATGTACTGCCCGCGGCTTACACGGAAACCTTTCTGCCGGGTAGCGGTATGGCCGCAGTTGGCCTGATGGAAACAGCGGATTCTCGGATGCGCCGCTGCATATTGGTCACAGAGAACCGGGGAATCGTCTGTGGAGCCGTCATCGATCAGAATGATCTCATAATCTGTGAAGTTCTGTGCAAGAACACTGTCGAGACAGTAGGACAGATATTTGTCGGTGTTATAAACAGGTATGATGATGCTTAAAAAGGGTTTGTCAGCCATGGTTATTTCCTCTTTTCTATAGACGGGAGCTACTTGTCTTATTGTATCGTGTCCGGTAAAATTTAGCAAGCGCCGGATGCGTTACGGTTCGCGGCCTGATGCAGTTGGTTAAGCCGGACGTGCCTGTCGCTTTATGTTTCTTCTTCGGAAGTAAATCGTAATTGCAAAGCAGTAATCATAACAGGAAAGGGTTTGGGAATAGTATTGAAGATTGTATTTATAATTCCGAATATGACGGGCGGTGGTACGGAACGGGTCATCTCTCTTTTGTCGGATGAATATGTGCGTCGAGGCCATGAAGTGGCCATCATGCAGTTTGCAGGGTATGAACATGCCTATGAATTGAACAGGCAGGTGGAAGATTTCAGTGTTGCACCCCGGTCAAAGGGAAACCCGTTTATCATGCTGCGAAAGTTGATCAACATGCGGCGGTATTTCAGGAAAAACCCCGACTGCCGGATCTTTGCATTCTGCGTCATGGGAGCGGTCTATGCGGCGGCGACTACATGGGGGATGAAGCGATATCTGCTGGTGGCGGAGCGCAACAGCCCGGACAGCTGCAACATTAAGAAGCTGCGGAACTGGGCATATAGACGAGCAGACAGAATCACCTTCCAGACGGAGGACGGGATCGGTTATTTTCCGCAGGATATAGCAGCGAAAGCAGTGGTAATCCCCAATCCGGTGGATGCTTCCGTGCCGGAGAGATATGTGGGTCAAAGGAACAAAAGCGTCGTCACGGTGGGAAGACTGCATAAGCAGAAGAACCATGCGCTGCTGCTGAATGCTTTTGCAGATTTTTCCGCGGAGTTTCCCGATTATGTACTGCACGTATACGGGCAGGGAGAGCTGGAAGAGACACTCAAGAGGCAGGCGGAGGCACTGCGGATAGCGGATCGGGTGGTATGGCATGGTTTCTGTGAGAATGTCAGGGAACAGATCAGAGATGCAGGCATGTTCGTTCTGTCCTCCGATTTCGAGGGAATCTCCAATTCCATGCTGGAGGCGCTGGCCATGGGCATTCCGACAGTTTCTACGGACTGTCCCATCGGCGGCGCGAGAATCTACATGGAAGATTCGGTAAGCGGTCTGCTCGTCCCTACGGGAGACAGGCAGGCACTGGCCGGGGCCATGTGCAGGATCGCGTCGGATCCGGTGCTGACAGAGAGGTTGTCTGTGAATGCCGCCGGGATTCGGGAGAAATATTCGCTGGCCAGAATAGCGGAAGAATTTCTGAGGGCGGCAGACATTTAGACGGATTGGGTTCCTGCGGATGAGAAATGCGGAAGGGAAAGGATTACTGCTATGGGCGACGGGATTAAGGATCTCAAGGAGGATTTACGGAGAGAGGAGACAGCGGGCAGCATTACCATTATCACCCCCGCATACAACAGGGCCAAACTGCTGCCGCGGCTGTATGAGAGCTTACTGCACCAGAGTGTCCGGGACTTTGCGTGGCTTGTCGTAGACGACGGCAGCACTGATGATACGGAGCGCCTGATCCGGGAATACTGCGGGCAGGGCAGGATCAGGATTGCCTATGTGAAGCAGCCGAATGCAGGCAAGCACACGGCACTCAACCGGGGGATAGCCGGCATACGGTCGGAGCTGACTTTTATAGTGGACAGTGACGATTATCTGCCCGGGAATGCCGTCGAGATCATTCTTTCCTACCATCGGAAATATAAAGATACGCCGGGGATATGCGGCTACAGCTTCCTGCGCTGCCACCAGGACGGACGGGTCAACACGGCCCTGTTTCCGGAGAACGAGAAGATCTCCACTTATCTGGAAAGCAGGATCAACGGCGCCATCGGCGGCGACAAGGCGGAGGTTTTCTTCACCGATATTTTAAAGCGGTATCCGTTCCCGGTGTTTGCCGGGGAGAAGTATATGCCGGAGGATGTGGTGTGGATGCAGATGTCCGGCCCGTATCAGATGGTGCATATCAATGAGAATGTATATATCTGTGATTATCTGGAAGACGGACTCACCAGAACCGGACGCAGGATGAAGATACATTCGCCCAGGGGAATGGTGCTGCGCTCGGAAATCTATCTCAATAACAGGGATACCTGCTTTAAAGTCAAATGTAAGATGATGCTTCTCTATCTCATATACGGCCGGTTTGCGGGCTGCCGTGGAAAAGAGCTTTTCAGGCGGGTGCACGATAAGGGGCTGTGGATTGTCTGCCAGATACCGGCTTTGATGCTGTATCTGTCCTGGAAGAGGAAGTATGGTAAGGATATGTAAAGGGGGAGCCGTAGTACGGTTTTTTTATATCGCTATTATGGAAAGAATTTGGTATAATGGAAATGCTGGTAATACAAAGGAAAGAATTCAGGGAGTTCCGATGAGGATATGTATATTGACATAGCTTTTTGTTTTGACCATAATCTGATCAGGCAGGTGCAGGTGGCGGTGGCATCTTTGCTGGACTGTATTGTGACGGATCATGTTCATTACCATATCTACTGTATTTGTACGGAAGCAGCGTCACAGGTGGAAGGCAGGCTGCGGCAGATCGTGGAGCGGCGGGACGGAGAGTCCGTGCTTACCGTTAAAGTGGTGGATAATTTATATGAAAATGCCTATGAGGTCAGGGGGATTTCGACGGGAGCCTATCTGCGGCTGATGCTTCACAGACTGCTTCCCGATGTGGACAGAATCCTCTATGCGGATATTGACGTGCTGTTTCGGGAAGAACTGGCGAGACTGTGGGAAGTGGATCTGTCGGATCATATACTGGCTGCGGTGAAAGGTATGGTAAACTGTGCCGATAAGTGGGAGTGGAACAGCGACAGAGCTTACTGGCATTGTCTGGAAGATATGAAAGGCAACTATATTAATTCAGGTGTGCTCCTTTTGAATCTGGCACAGATACGCAGAAGGAATCTGGAAGAAGCGTGGAACCGGTGGGCGCAGGAGAAGCTGTATTATCAGGATCAGGATATTCTGAATCTCACCTGTAAAGGAGAGATCGTGTATCTTCCGCTGAAATATAACTGTTTTGCCTATATAGGGGAGGAAGATCACGCAACTCTGATCAGAGAGGGCATCTTTACAGAGGGAGAGTGCAGGGAGGCGGTGGAACATCCGGTGATCATTCATTATGCCGGGGACAAGCCGTGGAAGCGCTATGATACGAATCTGGGATATCTATGGTGGGATTATGTGAAGTCACAGCCTGATCTGAAAGATCTGTTTGATGAGACTGCCGCGAGGCGGAATCATGGACCGACTCTTAGGGAACGCGCGGTGCGGAAACTGAAAAGAATGGTGAAAAGAAGCACGGAAATAGAGTAAACAGGAAAGGGGCCAAAGCTGCCGGGAACGCGTGGCGGCGGATGGAGAAAGGGGCTTGAAGAGAGATGAAGATAGCGGTTGCAGGAACAGGATATGTGGGACTGGTGGCGGGTGTGTGTTTCGCGGAGAAGGGACATGAGGTCACCTGTGTGGATGTGGATGAGAAGAAGGTCAGGCTGATGGAGTCGGGTGTTTCTCCTATTTACGAGGAGGGACTGGAAGAGTTGATGCAGAAGAACAATGCCACCGGCAGACTGCACTATACGACGGATTTCCAGAGTGCCTACAGGGATGTGGATGCCATCTTTATAGGAGTGGGTACACCGGAGCGGCCGGATGGTTCCGCGAATCTGAGCTATATCGCCACCGTGTCCAGACAGATCGCTGAGTCCGTGGAACGGGACTGCCTGGTAGTTGTCAAATCTACCGTGCCCGTAGGAACCAACGATAAGGTAGAGCAGTTTATCAGAGATTTTCTTATAAGGGACGTTAAGATCGAGGTGGCTTCCAATCCGGAATTCCTGGCGCAGGGCTCGGCGGTACACGATACGCTGCATGCAGCGAGGATCATTATCGGTACGGAGAGCAGGGAAGCGGAGGAAGTCCTGAAGAAGATCTACGAACCGTTTGGACTGCCCATCGTATCGGTGAACAGGCGCTCGGCGGAGATGATCAAATATGCGTGCAATGATTTCCTGGCGCTCAAGATCTCCTACATGAATGATATCGCCAATCTGTGTGAACTGGTGGGTGCGGATATAGACGCCGTGGCGAAGGGGATGAGTTACGATGCAAGAATTGGCTCCCGTTTCCTGAATGCAGGTGTTGGGTATGGCGGAAGCTGTTTCCCGAAGGATACGAAGGCGCTTAAGTATCTGGCCAGACAGAACGGCTATAAACTGCGCACGGTGGAGGCGGCGGTGGATGTAAATGCGGAGCAGAAGACAAGGCTCTTCCATAAGGCGAGCAACCGGATGATCACTTTCCAGAATCTGAAGGTGGCAGTGCTGGGGCTTGCATTCAAGGCGGGGACGGATGACCTGCGTGAGGCGCCTTCTCTGGACAACGTGCAGTTGTTGTTGGAGAGTGGAGCCGATCTCTATGCCTATGATCCGGTAGCGGCGGATAACTTTAAGGTGAAGTATCCGGAAGGCCGGAACGAGAGAGGGACCATTTGCTATGTGAAGACACCGGAGGAGGCACTTCAGGATGCGAATATCTGTTTCATTTTTACGGAATGGAGAGAGATCAGGAGGATCGCCCCGGCAGTCTTTCGGGAGAAGATGAGGATCCCGCTTGTGTATGACGGGCGCAATCTGTATAATCTGGACGAAATGAAAAATGCAGGGGTAGAGTACTACAGTATCGGACGATGAGGATCATGCACAGAAGCGGTGTGATATGAAGTAAAACAGAAAATTACGGGGTGCAGATATGAAGCAATTGGATATTAACAAAATATATTTGGTGACAGGAGGAGCGGGATTTATCGGCTTCCATCTGTCAAAGAGCCTTCTGGAGAAGGGGGCCAGAGTGGTCGGATTCGATAATATGAATGAGTACTACGATGTGAAGCTGAAAGAGGACCGGCTGGCTGTTCTGCGGGAGTATGAGAATTATACTTTCATCAAGGGTGATCTGGGAGACAAAGGGGATGTATTCCGACTGTTCCAGGAATATGCTCCGCAGGTGGTGGTAAATCTGGGGGCGCAGGCGGGGGTACGCTACAGTATTGACAACCCGGATGCCTATATGCGGTCCAATATGATGGGATTTTTCCATGTGTTGGAGGGCTGCCGGTATTTTCCGGTGGAGCATCTGGTATATGCTTCTTCCAGTTCAGTGTACGGCGGCAACGAGAAGATTCCCTTTTCTACGGAAGACAAGGTGGACGAGCCGGTGAGCCTGTATGCGGCGACGAAGAAATCCAATGAACTGCTGGCACATGCCTACAGCAAACTGTACCGCATACCGGTGACGGGACTTCGCTTCTTTACGGTATACGGACCTTTCGGCAGGCCGGATATGGCATATTATAAATTTACACAGAAGATTTTGGCGGGAGAACCGATCCAGATTTATAACAACGGTGACATGTACCGGGATTTCACTTATATCGACGATATTGTCAGAGGCGTGGAAAATATTCTGTGCAATCCGCCGGAACAAAATGACAAGGGTGTCAGGTACAGGCTCTATAATATCGGGAATAATAAGCCGGAGAAATTAATGGATTATATTGAGACTCTGGAGAAATGTCTGGGCATGACGGCGGTGAAGGAGTTTCTGCCGATGCAGCCCGGTGACGTATACCAGACGTATGCGGATGTATCGGAGTTGATGAGAGATTATGATTTCAAGCCGGACACGACGATCGAAGAAGGCCTGAGCAGATTTGTGGAATGGTATCGGGCGTATTATCGTGTAGGTGCAGAATGACCGAAACCGGCGTCGGTGTACACGTACCATGGTGCGGGAAAGGCTGTCGTCGGCGGTAGAGGCAGAACAGGTAGAATTTTGGAAAGAGGAGAGAAGGCAGGATATGGAGAACAACAGTACAGAGTTTAAGCAGAAGATTCCGATCTTGTATTTGGTAGTTCCCTGCTATAATGAAGAGGAAGTCATTGAGAGGTCGATGCAGGTACTGGGTGACAAGATGCGGCGTCTGCAGCGTGCAGGAAAGATTGAGGCCGGGAGTAAGGTCATGTTCGTCAATGACGGGAGCAAAGACCGTACGCTGAGACTGCTGCATACTGCGGCGAAAGAGGATGCGCTGTTCTCCGTGGTCAGTCTGGCAGGTAATTATGGACATCAGAGCGCTATTCTGGCGGGGATGATGACGGCAAAAGAGTATGCCGATGCCGTGGTGACGATCGATGCGGATTTGCAGCAGGATATCGAGGCACTGGATAAATTCATAGACAGTTATATGGCAGGGTGCGAGGTGGTGTATGGTGTCCGCAATGACAGGCATTCCGACGGCGTCTTCAAGAAGGGGAGCGCCACGCTGTATTATAATCTGATGCATTTGCTGGGAAGCCGGGTGATCACCAATCATGCGGATTACCGTCTGATGTCCAGGAAAGCACTGGAAGCCCTGGCGGAATATCAGGAGACGAATCTGTTTCTCCGGGGGCTGATCCCGACGATGGGATTTCCCTCTGATGTTGTGTATTTCGATGTCAAGGCCAGGGAGGCGGGACATTCCAAATATACGCTCAGCAAGATGATGACGCTGGCGATGGACGGTATTACTTCCATGAGTACCAGGCCGCTCAGGATGATCAGCGTGCTGGGAATGGGGGTATGTATCTTCAGCTGTGTGATGCTTGTCATTAATCTGGTTGACTGGGCCAACGGAAACAATGTGCCTGGCTATACGACGACCATGACTGTTTCTCTGCTGATCGGAGGTATTACGCTGCTCTCGCTGGGGATCATAGGGGAGTACATCGGTAAAATATACATGGAAACGAAACACAGGCCGAGATATATTATTGATACAATCGTGTGGAAGAAGGAGGAAGAGGAGTCGTCATGATGAAAACGGATATACATGCAGACGATTATGCATTGACGGTCAATACCTCCAGGGATATGCTGGCCTGTATGGAAAAGGGACAGCTGGACAGCATCAGCATTGTACCGAATATGTCCTGCTTCGAAGAGTGTATGGAATTGTTGTATGAAGCGATTCCGCGGCTGCCTTTCCTGCCGGCAATGTCCGTGCATCTGGACTTTGTGGAGGGGCGGTGTCTTGCGGGAGCCGGACAGGTACCGCTTCTTGCAGACCGGGCCACTTCCCTGATGAAATTATCATGGGGCGGATTGTTTGCACTGTCCTGTCAGCGATGGAAGAAAGGCGCGGCCAAAGAACAGCTGCGGGCAGAGATCAGAGCGCAGATCGAAGCAGTGAACGCGGCAGTAAAACGGGCGTTGGAGATTGCGGCAGCGGCAGGAGTTGCCTGCGGCCAGAAGGGAATTCGGATTGATTCTCATCAGCATGCCCATATGATCCCTGTCGTCTGGGAGGCGCTGATCGAAGTGATCGCGGAAGAAGGATATACGGTGGAGTACATTCGCAATTCCAGAGAGATGCTGAAAGAATTTGTTATGAAGCCGTCGCTTTGGCGCACCTATCGTCCGGTCAATTTCGTGAAGAACAGGCTGCTTTTTCTCTATTCCCGCAAGGTGGACCGTTATGGAGCTGCCCATGGGATGGAGCGGATGTACCTGTGGGGACTTGTGATGAGCGGACATATGGACTATGAGAGAATTAAGGCCCTGTATCCGCAGATAGCGGCCAGAGCCGAAAAGGAAGGCCGGACATTGGAGATCCTGTTTCATCCCGGCCTAACCCTGCCGGAGGAAGTGACGGAGGAGATGGGAGAAGAGGCGGCGAAAGACTTCTATCTGCGGCCGGATCGGCATGTGGAGATGGAAGCCGTGGGGAAAATACATTAGTGAAAGCGTTTCAGCTCTTCCACTTCCTCCCATAACAGGCCCGAGAAGTATGCTGCACCGGCCTCGTTGAGATGATCGGAGTCTGAGAAATACTCAAGATTTTCCCGAAATCTGCTGTCGTTTGAGTAATCGTAGTATCGGGTTCCTGTCTCGGCCGCTATTGTGTTGACGGTCGTCTGAAATTCGTTCAGGAAGTCTTCCGGGATCAGATCCGTGTAGTATTTGGAAAAGGGTGTGGTGATAAGCACGGGTGTGATCTCGTGCCCGTAGCAATAGTCAATAATGGCATACAGCTCCTCGATCCGTTCCGGGAGAAAATACGCGTCTTTGTTATCAAAATGCCTGCTGTAACGTTCCTGTGCTCTTCTTGCGAACTCGGCAACATCGATCCCGGTATCGGCAGCATGTGCGATCAGGGCCGGATTGATATTGGGAAAAAGTTTCAGGAGATCTTCTCCGGCGGAGAGGATGGGCAGTCTGTTGGTGATCAGGTCAACATAGGGATCGTAATCCGGAATAAATTCTGCAGGCAGGAAGTGATAATAGCGCAGGCTCATGGCCTCGGCTTCCGCTTCGTTGACCACCTCATTGTTGAAGGAGAAATAGGATACGGGAATGAAGAGAACACTGTTGGTCTCCATGTACTGTCCGTATGCTTTCAAAAGCGCGTAGTCGTAGTCGTAACTTTGACTGGTGTTGGCGAAGTTAAAGCATATATATCCCCGCGACCGGATATCGTTATAGTCGAAATCATAGGCGCCGTGGGAGCTGCCCAGATTGCCCACATGGATTTCACAATACTCCCGTCCCAATGAGTCAAATTTAACAACGTCCTGGTATTTCTGCCTGTCGATCTTCTTATAAGGCTCATTCATCACACAGATGATGAGGATTGCAGCCGCCGGGATCAGAATACATTTCAATGCAAAACGTACGATATCTAGTCTGGATTTCATTTTGTTCCTCGTTTCTACGCTGCTTTATGGCAAAGTCAAAATGGCCTGCGGGTTTGTGAAAGGCAGCGCGCAGACACAAACTCCATGATTCTTAAATTTGCTCAGAATTTGAAATAGATAAACTCGGTCGCCACATTCTTGGGGGCGAAGAGTGCGATCATGACCAGGAACAGCACGTAAACGGGCCAGCGGATAAAGCATTTCTGCCGGGACAGTGCGTTGATTACATCCCCTTTGAGGGAAGCAAGGTCGTAGACGGCAAGTAACATGACGCTGAGAAGCATGCCGATGGCCACAAGTGGGGAGATCCCCAGGCATACGATGCCGGTCTGCAGATAATTCAATGGTCTTTCGATATCCCAGAAGAGCCGGGAGAGAATCCACATTGCATCCTGTATGCTGTTTGCCCGGAAGAAGATCCAGGTAAAGCACAGCAGGAGAAAGGTGATGGGAAGCTGCCACCAGTGTCTGCGGCGCTTTACTTCCACACCGTGCCTTTTTCCGGGAAAAAGGAGTGTCTCGACAATCTGCAGCAATCCGTGGATACCACCCCAGAGGATATAGGTCAGGCTGCTTCCATGCCAGAAGCCGCTGACGAGAAAGGTTATGAGCAGATTCAGGCAGTGGCGCCATTTCGCAGTCCTGTTTCCGCCAAGCGGGATATATACATAATCCCGGAACCATGTTGAGAGAGAGATGTGCCAGCGGCTCCAGAATTCCCGGATGGAGAAAGAGAGATACGGGCTTTTGAAATTTGTCATCAGCTCAATGCCGAACAATCTGGCACAGCCGATGGCGATATCGGAATAACCGGAGAAATCACAGTATATTTCGATGGCAAACATCAGCGTTGCAACAAGGAAGGCCAGTCCGACATAGGATTGCGCATTATCGTATACATTATTGACAGTAGCGGCAAAGACGTCGGCGATCACCAGCTTCTTAAAATATCCCCAGACCATCAGCTTCAGCCCGTAGGTCACGTTTTCATAGACGAAGGGGCGTTCCTTCCTGTACTGCGGCAGGAGGCTTTCCGCTCTGCCGATAGGGCCGGACAGAAGCTGCGGAAAGAAGGAGACGAACAGTGCATAGTAGCCGAAATGTCGTTCCGCCCTGCACTTACCGCGATAGACGTCGATCAGATAGCCCATGGATTGGAAGAAATAGAAGGAAACGCCTGCCGGCAGCAGGAGCGTCAGTGTGAGCGGCTGTAAGGACAGTTTTCCGGCGGCGATCATTTCATTGAGGCGGCCAATCACCGGAGCTGCTGTCTTATACAGCAGAAGGATCAGGACCAGAGGGAGTATGCCTGAAAACAGACAGAGTTTCCTCCGGGCTGCGGCGGGTGTCCGCTCCAGCGTGCGTGCCAGCGTGTAGGTGAGCACGGTGGTGAACAGCAGCAGCAGGCCGTATCCTGGATGAAGATTCATGTAGAAAGCGTAACTGGCTGCCAGCAGAAAAAGCCAGCGGTATTTGTGCGGTACGAGATAGTACAGTATGAATACGATCGGCAGAAATATGGCAAAAGCCATGGAGTTGAACAGCATAGGACAGTCTCCTTAACATTGTAGTATCTATATTTCAGGTATTATTTTGAGCGTTTAACGGCTTTATTCTACTGCAATTTCCTTAATTATGCAATTAAGTATTTGACTGCCCGGAGTGATTTAAGAAAAATGTAAGAATTACCAGCAGTTTTTTATAAAATAACAAAAAATGTGACAAATAATTGTACATGATAAAAAGTAGAAAAAACGAAGGGTATATGATACTATTATGATGTTGCGGGAAAGCGGACGGTGAAGCCGGAATGGACAAACAGTCGGAAATGTTATAATTGGAGCGTTAGATGGGTATCACATCATTTTATTTTTTATGTTTTTTTGCTGGAATCTTAATACTGTATTATATGATCCCCGGTAAATTACAATGGGGACTGCTGCTTCTTGGCAGCGTGGCATACTATCTGTTGAGCGGCAATGGTATTCTGATACTTTATCCGGTCGTCTCGGTGACGGCCTGTTATGCGGGAACCCGTCTGCTGCTGCACTCGCCGGCGGAAGCCGTGAACAGACGCCGGTGGATCCTGGCGGTGACGGTTCTGATCAATATCGGGATATTGGTGGTGCTTAAGTATGTGAACTTCGGAATCTATACAATTGACGGTATTGCCCGTATGCTTGGCAGTTCGGAGACACTGATCCGGAGCGTGGATTTTCTCATTCCGCTGGGCGTATCGTTCTATACCTTTTCCTTACTGGGATATGTGGTGGATGTGTATTACGGGATTGCCAGGCCACAGGAGAATTATCTGAAGCTGCTGCTGTACGGGATGTATTTTCCGGTGATCCTGTCCGGGCCGATTCTTAAGTACAGAGAGCACGGGGAACAGTTCTTTGCGCCGCACAGATTTGAGTATCACCGGGTAGCCCGCGGATTGCAGCGTATGGTGTGGGGATTCTTTAAGAAGCTGGTGATCGCGGAGCGGCTGGGTACGCTGGTGGATACCGTATATGGCGGATACACGGAGTATCCCGGGGCGTATATTTGGGTGGCTACGGCGTGCTATGCATTTCAGCTTTATACCGACTTTTCAGGCTGTATGGACATTGTGCTGGGAATGTCGGAGAGTCTGGGAATCATACTGCCGGAGAATTTTCAGACGCCGTTCTTTGCAAAAAGTATTGCGGAATATTGGCGCAGATGGCATATTACGCTGGGTGTCTGGATGAAGGACTATGTATTCTATCCGGTACTGCGCACCCGTTTTTTTACGGATCTGAATAAATCGTGGCGGGAGCGGTTCGGCAGGAAAAAGGGGAAACAGTATGCCACTTTTGCAGCGATGTTTCTTCTCTGGCTGACGGTGGGGATCTGGCATGGCGGCGACTGGAAGTTTGTGATCGGTTCCGGCCTTCTGCACTGGGTCTATATCGTGTCGGAAGAACTGCTGGCTCCGGTCTGCGGACAGATTATGAATAAGCTGCACATCGACCCGGAGGGGAGAGGGATCGGACTGCTCCGTAATCTGAGGACTTTCCTGCTTGTATGTATCGGCGATCTGTTTTTCCGGGCCGCATCGGTGAAAGATGCCTTCGCCATGCTGGGCGAAGCGGTGTCGGTGTGGAATCTTTCGATCCTGTGGAATGGCTCGCTGTTGGAATTGGGGCTGGAGTGGGAGGAACTGGTCGTTGTGCTGTGTGCGCTGCTGCTGTTGTACGGGGTATCATTGGCACAGCAGAAGGGTTCGATCAGGGACCGGATCGGTGCCAGAGCGCTGCCGATTCGCTGGATCCTGTGGTATGCGCTGCTCTTCGGAGTGATCTTGTTCGGGTGTTACGGACCGGGATATAGTGCCGGAGAATTTATTTATCAGGGATTTTAAACTTATGGATTCTATGTTAGAATAGTGTGAGAAAAACATTAACCAACTCCAAGGCAGCAGAGAACGCAGCCTAAGAG
>CAJTPO010000043.1 GCA_910578115.1 uncultured Lachnospiraceae bacterium
AAGTCTCTGACTTTCACAGCATGGATGGCCATGCGGCCCGCCAGGCGGCAGGCTGCGCATGATGGGGGTTTACTGTATCAGGGCGGGGCAGCTCTGCCTTGCCACGTACGGCGTCGGAAAGGTAATGCTGGCAGGGGTATACTTAAAGTTAGTAAGAGAGTCCGACAGTATTCTCAGGCATTCTTCGGCCATATCTTCAAGGGGCAGGCTGATCACGGAGAGAGAAGGGATACAGTATTCTTCCTGTTCGGGTCTTCCACTGCCCACGCTGATGATTTCGATCTGCTCGGGAATGCGAATCCCCTTCTCATAGAAAGCCTTCAACGCTCCCAGCGCAATGCTGTCGGAGGTGCAGAAGAGACAGTCCGGCAGCGGATTTAAATCGCACAGCGTGAGGGCTCCGAGATAGCCGCCTCTCATGGTATCGTCCACCATAACGGAGACGGGGCGCTCCATGGCGGATTCACTGACCTGGAATTCGAAGACATTCGTTCTGATATTCATTCCGGAAAAAGTGGCCGGAGATTTTAAAAGTGCCGGATGTTTTTTGCCATGGGCGGCAAATATGTCGGCCGGCAGAAGGCCGATTGTCTTGTCGTCCATGTTTACGGTTGCATATTTCGAGGAGTATCTGTTATAGAGAACGATCGGAATGTGGAAATCGTTGGCCTCCAGATATTCCATGTCTGTCTCGGAAGGGTTACAGATAATGATCGCGTTGGTAGTGAGCACGGATTCATTGGTCAGTACATCCTGCAGATGATTATTCTCATAGGGAACAATGGAAAGCTGAAACTGATAATTGTTTTCCATAATGGCAGTCTGCAGTCCTTTCAGGAATCGGGAAAGCAGATGGATCCGGTTATCGGATACCCAGTAGAGAGATATATTTGCTTTTGCGGAGAGACTGCCCCGCAGTATTTTGGCCTGGATATTCGGCTTATAGCCCATTTCTCTGGCTGCTTTCAGGATCCTTTGCTGTGTTTCTTTCTTGATCTTGCGCCTGTCCCCGTTTCCCTTCAAAACGATGGAGACGGTGCTGGGAGAAAGCCCCAGGCGGGCGGCGATATCCTTAATGGTAGTCATATTTTCCTCCATTCCGAAGTGTTTACAGTCTTTGATGCCCCGCCCTATAACGGTCATTCGCGAACAGCGCAGCAGTTTCGCAGAGCCTTTAATGGCATCAACTATACAATAAACGAGATACATAAGAAATGCAAGCTTATGCACAAACTTATGAGAAATAACGCCATGGTAAAAAACCTCATTAGGTACCGACGTTTTTAGGCGGTCTTCAGGAGAAACATAAAGCGGCAGACGCTGAGTACTGATTTAACTGACTGACATTGGCTGTGAACTGTAACTATGTCTGTAAAATATAGACACAGCAGATATGCGATGTTGTATAAAGTATACAATATCAAAATAAGGTTTTTGTTCATAACATATAAATGTAAATTAAGTACAACGTTGTATATTGACAAATGGACAAATTGGAGTATAATTGCAACATAAGTACAACGTGGTACTAAAACAAACTTACAGGAGGATGTAAAATGAAGAAAAAGATGTTAGCAGTACTACTTTCTGCAGTCGTAGCAGTTACGACACTTGCAGGCTGTGGAAATTCTTCTGATAATGTGTCAGAAGGCACGACAGAGACCGATGCTGCCGGAACCACCGAAAAAACACCCGGGGGGGGGTATTGAGGAGAGTGAGGAAGCAGCAGTAAATGAGACTGCTGAAGGTGAGCCTAAGTATGGGGGAACGCTTCGCTTTGGCTATGGTACCAGTATTGCGACGCCGGGTTATACGCCCATGGCAACCGCCAATGCGTATCTGTATTACCTGACGCTTGCTTATGAAAATCTGATCACGTACGATAACGATGGCCAGATCATTGGAAAGCTTGCAACAGAGTGGGTGATCGATAATGATGAACCCAGTATCACATGGACTCTTCGCGAAGGTGTGGAATTTGCCGACGGTACGCCGTTTAACGCAGAGGCCGTTAAGGTTAACATTGAAGAATATCAGGCTAACAGCAGAACAGAGACTGCAAATGTCAAGAGCTGTGAAGTGATCGATGACACCCATATCAAGATGATCCTGGAGTCGGTCAATTCTTCTACCCTGGAGTCAGTCGGGTATTTCGTATTCTATATGAGTCCTGATGTGCTAAAGAATGACCGGGCGAGCCTGGATACTTCTACATGCGGTACAGGTCCTTTCCAGCTGACAGAATTTGAGAACAATGCGTATGCGATCTATTCGAAAAACGAGAATTACTGGCAGGAGGGTCTGCCCTATCTTGACAGTGTGTCGATCACTACGGTCACTGAGGAGACGACCAAGAGTACGGCATTCCAGGCCGGTGAGTATGACATGATCGATGCCTCCTCACCGACGATCCTGCAGGAACTGGACGGTGCAGGGATCTACTTGACGGAGAAGAATGAGAACGGTATGGGCGTTGGTACGCTCGGACTGATTCCCAACAGTGCGATCGATAGTCCCTGGACGGATGAGCGTGTGCGGCGCGCATTATGCTATGCGATCGACGTTGATGCGATTAACGCTGCATTCCAGCTTGGAACAGCGCAGCTGACAGACCAGTGGGCAGCCCCTGGCGCAGTAACTTATAATGACGATTTGAACCATTTTAAATATGACCCGGAACGTGCGAAGGAATTGTTGGCAGAGGCCGGTTATGCAGACGGTTTCACGACAAACCTCGTGACGGTCAGCACCCTTTCGGATGCGTTTACAGCGATCGCCAATATGCTCGAGGAAGTGGGCATCCATTGTGAGATCCAGTTAGTAGACGGTTCCACGCAGAACCAGATGTATATGGACGGTACCTGGGAAGGCCTTATGCCTCACTGGACGACGGTATCCCCGGATCTCGGACTGTATATGGGACGGCATCTGGATTACGACGGCGCTTACTACGCGAAGGGTATCCAGCATCCTGACAAAGAGATGAATCTTCTGGAAGAAATCCGTACCTGTACGGACGAGACGGAAAGAAGAAATCTTGAGAAGGAACTGCAGAAGGCTATTTACGATGCAGAAGAGGGTTCCTGCCTGTTCGGAAGACCTCTGTATATCAGCCCATCTATCATGTATAAATATGACTATGTCATGAATGACAGGGCAAAAGAAGCTTTTGCATCAGCCTGGGATCTGTCCGGGTGCTGGCTGGATAAATAGTTGATTTCACATCCCTGTACAGGATCGTGCACTTATGCGTACTGTCCCGTACAGGGATGAATCAATCCTTTAAACAGAATGAAAAGGAGTGAAACTATGAGTTCAAATCTGTTAAAAATGATCGGTAAGCGTATTGTACAAAGCTGTATCACCATCGTCATTGTAACCTTGTTTGTCTTTACCCTGATCCAGATGGTTCCCGGCAATCCGGTAGCAAATTATCTGGGAGCGACTGCCAGCGCCGAACAGATTGAGTATTATACGCATCTGTATGGTTATGACAGACCGGTCGCGGTACAGTACATAAGCTGGATCACAGGACTGTTTCGCGGTACTATGGGACAGTCGATCAGTTATCAGTCAGAAATTGCGGATATTCTGCTTCCGCGGCTGTTAGTTACATTATCCATGGTAGTGCCTGCTTTTATTATCGGCGTATTACTGGGTGTCTTTCTTGGTATTCTTGCCGCACAGAAAAGGGGGAGCTGGGTTGACAGCCTGATTTCCTTTTTCTCAAATATAGGTGTTTCCATCCCCATGTTCTGGCTGGGTATGATGGGAATGCTGGTTCTTGGTTTAAAACTTCATATTCTCCCGACATCGGGGTATGTACCGATTGAACGTGATCCCGGGGATTGGCTGAAGCACATGATCATGCCGATCATCGTCATGAGCCTGGGTGTTATGGCATCCTTCATGAGGCTGGCGCGTTCCTCCATGCTGGAAGTGATCAGACAGGATTATGTTACGACAGCGAAAGCGAAGGGGGTAGATAAGAAATCCGTCACGATCAGACATCAGTTAAGAAATGCACTGATTCCGATTGTAACAGTGATGGGAAGCCGCCTGGGAACAATGGTTGGCAGCACTGTCCTGATCGAAAGCCTGTTTGTGATACCGGGGCTTGGAAGTGTGATGATGAATGGTATCAGTAACCGTGATTTCATGCTTGTAGCAAACGGCGTGCTGATTATCTCCATTTTCGTGGCTGTCTGTAATCTGGTGGTGGATATCTTATACGGGATCATAGATCCCAGGACTCGATAGGAGGGATGAATGATGGAGAAGAACAAAAAGAGCGTATTATCCAGGCTGAGATCCTCCCGCATCTTTCGAGTTATGTTCGGGCGAAAGCTGATCGTAGTCTGCAGTGTTATGTTGGTGGTGATGTTTCTGCTGGCGATATTTGCGCCGCTGGCAGCGCCGTATGATCCCAATAAGGATGACTTGTATAATGTGCTGAAAGGAAGCACGGCAGAGCATTTATTGGGCACGGATTCAAATGGGAGGGATGTTTTAAGCCGCATTATTTATGGCGGCCGGATTTCTTTCACAGTAGGCGTGGTAGCGGTGGTGATCTCGAGTGTGATCGGTATGGCGCTGGGATTAATCTCCGGGGTGATCGGCGGTGCCGTTGACACAGTCATTATGCGTGTGATGGATGCCATGATGGCGGTACCGATGCTGATCCTTGCATTGTTTCTGGGGGCTATTCTGGGACAGGGACTGGGCAATGTATGCCTGGCTATCGGTATATCCATGGTGCCCGGGTATGCCCGTATCACGAGAGGACAGGTGTTGACTGTGCGTAATGCCGATTATGTTACGGCGGGTACGCTTTGCGGGGGTTCCTGGGTCAGAAATACGATCGTGCATGTATTCCCGAACTGCCTGTCTGCCAATATTGTTACTATGACCTCCAGCCTGGGCGGCGCGATATTGGCGGAAGCCAATCTGAGCTTCCTGGGGATGGGGATTTCCCCGCCGACGGCGAGCTGGGGTGCTATGGTAAGCGGCGGCTATAAGTATCTTTCCACACAGCCGATCATTGCGATCGCTCCGGGTGTAGCGATCATTATCGTTGTATTGTGCTTTAATATGGTAGGAGACGCCCTGCGTGATGCGCTGGATCCCAAGCTGCGAGGTACTTTGGGAAAAGGAAGAAAGAGAGAGAAGCAGAGCAGGAAGGGGCGTGATCACTATGCATGAAAAGTTACTTGAGATCAAAGATCTGAGTGTAGAATATGAGACGGAAATATCCACGGTCTATGCAGTAAACGGCCTTGATCTGGAAGTGGGATATGGAGAGACTTTAGGGCTGGTGGGAGAGACCGGCGCCGGCAAGACATCAACGGCGCTCAGTGTGATCCGGCTTCTGCCGGAGGGGATCGGCTTCGTGACCGGCGGATCCATCACCCTGGATGGAGTTGATATGCTGGCGGCATCGGAAGAGAAGCTGCGCAGTATGCGCGGTGCTACAGCATCCATGATCTTCCAGGATCCAATGTCCGCATTGAATCCTGTTATGACAGTCGGAGCACAGATTCTGGAAGTATTGAAGATTCATCATCCGGAGCAGAGCAAGAAGGATCTGGAGGCCAGAGTTGATGAGATGATGGAGTTAGTAGGGATTCCGGCTAACAGAAAGGAAGAGTATCCGCACCAGTTCAGCGGAGGTATGAAACAGCGTATCGTGATCGCGATCGCACTCGCATGTGAACCGAAGCTGATTCTGGCAGATGAGCCGACTACAGCGCTGGACGTAACGATCCAGGCACAGATGCTGGGACTGATCAATGATCTGCAGAAACGCCTTGGTACGGCGATGATACTGATCACCCATGATCTTGGGGTAGTAGCCCAGACGTGTGAGAAGGTGATTGTCATGTATGCGGGGGAGGCGATAGAGTACGGAAGCGCGGAAGATATTTTTGAGACAGACATGAGACATCCATATACGGAAGGGCTGTTCAATGCGATCCCCAAGTTGAACGAGGAGAGTGCGCGCCTGGAAGCGATCGACGGAATGATGGCGAATCCGACAGTGAAAATACAGGGGTGCCGATTTGCTGACAGATGTAAGCATGCTACGGAGCGGTGCAGGCAAAAGCAGGAGATGCGGGAAGTCAGTAAGGGGCATATCATCAGATGTTGTCTTTACGACAGACAGCAGGCAAATGTATAACACTGGAAGGAGGAGGTGAAGCCATGGAAGATAAAATACTTGTTGAAGCCAGGAATCTGAAGAAATATTTCAAGGCCGGAGGAGGTCAGCTTCATGCAGTTGACGGCGTGAATTTTAAGATCCGTAAAGGGACGACACTGGGCGTGGTAGGAGAAAGCGGGTGCGGTAAATCGACGCTTGGCAGAGTGCTTCTGCGATTGTATGATGTGACGGACGGCCAGATCCTTTATGACGGGACTGACATCACTACGATGAATGCGAAGGAACTTAAACCGATTCGCGCCAGAATGCAGATGATCTTCCAAGATCCGTCCGGTAGTTTGGATCCGCGTAAAAGCGTGAAAGAACTGATCGGGGAACCGCTGAAGATCTATAAGGCATATAACGGTATAGACGATTATGATGCAAAGATAGCCGAGATCATGAAGACGGTAGGACTGAATGAAATGTATGCGGACAGTTTCAGCCACGAGCTGGACGGCGGCAGACGGCAGCGTATCGGGATCGGACGGGCGCTGGCTATGAATCCGGAGTTTATTATCTGTGATGAACCGGTGTCGGCGTTGGATGTCTCCATTCAGGCGCAGATTCTGAATCTGCTGATGGATCTTCAGGATGAGAAGGGGCTGACCTATGTTTTTATCACCCATGATCTGAGTGTGGTAAAACATATCAGCCATGAGATCATGGTAATGTATCTTGGGCAGTGTGTGGAGTATGCCAGGACGGCAGATCTGTTTGCCAACCCATTGCATCCGTATACGCAGGGACTGTTGAATGCCGTGCCGATTCCCAGTCTGAAAGCAAAGAAGCTTTCTACGCAGGTGATGCGCGGAGAACTGACGAGTCCTATCGATCCGGCGCCGGGATGCCGTTTCGCGGCAAGATGTCCCTATGCAACAGAAAAATGCCGGGGGAAGGATATAGCACTCACAGAAGTGGAACCGGGACATTTTGTGAGCTGTAGAAAAGTATTATAGTTAATGTTGTGCACTGAGGGTAGACAGACAAGAAGAAACAGGTTAGGAGGAGAGTATGACTGATCAGGAAAAGGCGGCCAGGATGCAGGCCGAGATGGAAGAGCGGATCCGTCTGGGAGCATTGGGGATCAGGGCAGAGTTTGATGCCTGCCCGGTCATGGGAGAAGCGTTTAAGTACGTGGTGGAAGAGTGCTTCCTGCCGATGCCGGATGGGGTAAAGCTGCACACGACGATCTACAAGCCGGTCGGGAAGGACACCTTTCCGGTATTGATTCAGAGAAGCTGTTATCCGTCCCAGATGGAAATCTATAAAGTATACGGAGAAGAACTGGCCAGGCGTGGCTATGGCTATGTTCTGCAGGTCTGCCGGGGGACGGGCAGGAGCGAAGGCGAATGGGAACCGAATGTGAACGAGCGCCGGGACGGACTGGCAGCGCTTGGCTGGCTGAATGATCAGGAATGGGCGGAGAGTATCGGCTATTTCGGTGCAAGTTATCTTGCTCTGACAGGCTGGGCCATTGCGGATGCGGTTCCGGAGAAGGTCAAAGGCATGATGTTGACTGTATATGGCACCGATCGTTTTAAGTCAGCCTATGAGAAACGGTTGTTCCGTCACGATGTGCTGACCGGGTGGAGTATGGCCAATGCAGGCCATCCGGTGGATGCTGATTATCTGGAGAGCTGCAGATATAAGCCGCATGCAAAGGTAGACGAGGCTTTGTGGGGCGGCAGACTTGCGTGGTATCAGGACTGGATCCATGCGGTAGAACGTGATGACGCCTACTGGCAGCAGGGGTGGTGGAAACAGCTTATGGATATCCCGGCTAAGACCAGGGTGCCGATCTATATTGTGGAGGCCTGGTATGATCATCACTTCGGTAGTGCCATGAATACCTGGAGCGCATTAAACGAGGAGACAAGGGAACACAGCTGGCTGGATATCGGCTGTTGGAATCATATGTCTGCAGACTGCATCGAATGGGGGCAGCAGGAACATCTCGAAAACGGGGATGTGAAGCGGGTCCTGGAATGGTTTGATCTGCTCCTTAAACAGAAGAAGATGCCGCAGAAGCGGATCCGCACTTACGTGATGCGGGAAGACCGCTGGCAGGAGCATAAGGCATGGCCGCTTCCCTCAGAGAAGATCAGGAAATATTATCTTGCAGAGGACAAGAGCTTAAGTTTGGAGCCGGGAAAGGCAGGGGAGATCGCTTTTATCTATGATCCGGAGGATCCCTGTCCCTCCCACGGGGCGGAGAGTGTGCTGACGACGATCACGGAGGCGGGAACGCTGCGGCAGCCGGCACCGGATTATCGGCCTGATGTGGTAAGTTTTGTCAGCAGGCCGCTTATAGAGAAGCTGGAGATCGCGGGGCGGATCAAAGTGCGCCTTCAAGTGAAGACGGATGTGGAGGACACTGCTTTTTCGGCAAAGCTGTGTGAAGTCTTTCCGGATGGCAGGGCATATAACATCCGCAGCGGGATCACCACCATTGCGGCAGATCTGCCGGAGGGGGCAGATTACATACCCGGAGAGCAGACGGAGGTCAGTGTGGATTTCTGGGATATTGTGTGGACAATACAGCCGGGAAGCTGTCTGCGGCTGGATATTTCGTCCTCTGATTTTCCGCAGTACGCTGCCCACAGTAATTACGCGGGCATCTGGTCGGATCAGGAGAAGAGCAGGATCGCCCGTCAGGTGATCTGTACCGGCAGCGGGGAATGCTGTCTGGAGCTGCCGGTGGCGGCGGCAATGGAGCAGACTGTATTGCCGTGAGAGCGGCGTTATGGTAAATAAATGTGACTGTGAGGCGGGAAACCGATCGGTCACACAACTAAATCTTAGAAAAGGAAGGGTAAAAGCGATGAAGAAGATTGCGATTGGCGGCGGCCAGGGCTTTTGGGGCGATTCCCCGGATGCTGCGCTCCATATGCTGCGTCATGCGGACATTCAGTATATGGCATGTGATTATCTGGCGGAACTCACGATGTCCATCATGGCCAAACAACAGTTGAAGGATCCCGGTAAAGGATTCGCGCCGGATTTCGTGACGAGAATCTTGAAGGACGGCGGCAAAGAAGCCTGGGAGAAGAAGATCCGTATTCTGACCAATGCCGGAGGTATGAACATCACGGGATGTGTGGAAGCCATCAGACAGTGGGCGGAGTCTGCCGGGATGAAGGGCTATAAGATCGGCTATGTGACAGGAGACTCCATTAAGGAGAAGATCCCACAGCTTTTGAAAGAAGGCTGGACTTTCCCGAATTTCGATTATGACGGCGATTTTCACGAGATCGTTGACAAGATCTATAACTGCAATGCCTACATCGGCCATGAGAAGATCAAAGAATGCTTAAATCAGGGCGCTGACGTGGTGATCACCGGGCGGGCGGCGGATTCAGCCCTGTTTCTGGCACCCTTTGCCCATGAATTCGGCTGGGCGGAAGACGACTGGGATAACCTGGCAAGAGGCATTATGGCGGGCCATTTGTTAGAGTGCGGCGGACAGGGTGCAGGCGGAAATTACATGTATGACTGGCGCAGCGTTCCGAGAATGGATGAGCTGGGATTCCCGATCGCGGAGATCACGGAGGATACCTTTGAGATCACGAAAGCGCCTGACTGCGGCGGTGTGATCTGCGAGCAGAGCTGCAAGGAGCAGTTCCTCTATGAAGTATTGGATCCCGCAAACTATATGACGCCCGATGTCAACGTGGATATCAGTCAGGCGACGATCACGCAGGTGGGGCCCGACAGGGTGCGCATCGGCAATGTTCGCGGCAGGAAGAGACCGGATGATTTGAAGCTGTGCGTCGGGTATCATAAGGGCTGGAAGACAGTGTCCATGTTAAGCTTCGCCTGGCCGGATGCCTATGAGAAGGCACAGTACTGTGCGGATGTGATCATGAAGAAGATGGCAAGACGGGGCATGAAGGCGGATGATGTGCATATCAGCTATATCGGTGTGAACAGTCTGCATTTGAATGTGGCGGATATGAGTGAGGAATCTCTGAAAAACCTTAACGAGTGCGTGCTGCGGATCGCCGTGTTCAGCGAGGATAAGTCCGAATGTGCGAAGATCATTCCGGAGATCAGCCCCCTGCAGTTAAACGGACCTCCAGGAGCTTCTTTCTTCGGCGGACGTGCCCATGTACAGGAAGTGATGGCATTGTGGCCGACCTATGTTCCCAGGGATGCCCTTGACATTCAGGCGCATATTTTGGAAGTTTAGCAGAAAGAAAGGAAGGAATGTAAGATGGCGGAAATCTATTTGAATGATATCGCTCACGGCCGCAGCGGGGACAAAGGAGATACGAGCAATGTCTGCGTCTATGCGAGGAAGCCTGCGTATTATAAGATCATCGAACGGGAAGTGACACCGGAAGCGCTGCATGCGCATTTTGGCGATATGGTGAAGGGAGAGATCATCCGGTATGACCTTCCGAGCCTGGGGGGATTTAACTTTGTGATGAAACATGCCCTGGGAGGCGGAGCGACCATGAGCCTCAGACTGGATTCCCTGGGGAAATCGATGGGAAGTGCAGTGATGCGGATGAAGGTTCATGTGACGGAAGAAGAGCTTGCGGAGATTACAGCATAAGTCATGCTGTCAGCGACAGTAGCACATAAAGTAATATCCCACGATGACGGGTTTTGTTTGAGGCCTGGAAATGGACAGAGGGCATCTGTATGGGATGCTGTGCGAGTCCCGGACTGCCGGACAGAATCCGTACAGCGGGATATAGAGGAGGTTTAAAGATTGAGCGGCGAAACGATTCAGGATATACAGGCATTACAGGATTTAAAAGTACTTGATCTGACGAGAGTTGTAGCCGGACCCTATGCCGGCTCTATTCTGGGGGATTTTGGCGCAAGTGTACTGAAGATCGAGGTTCCCGGGCGTGGAGACGATGCGAGAGGGTATGGGCCTTATGAAAACGGTGAGAGTATGTACTATGCAAATCTGAACCGTAACAAGAAGGGCATCACACTCAATTTAAAGACGGATGCGGGAAAGGAGATCTTCCTGAAACTGGTCAGGGATGCGGATGTTCTTTTGGAGAATTACAGGCCGGGCGTGATGGATAAGCTGGGGCTTGGCTATGAGGTATTACATGAAATAAATCCCCGTCTGATCTACGGTGCGCTTTCCGGATTTGGATCTTACGGTCCTTATTCCCAGCGGCCGGGGTATGATATCGTATCCCAGGGAATGGGCGGCCTTATGAGTATTACAGGAGCGGAAGGCGGTGAACCGACAAGGTCGGGAAATGCCATGGGAGATATACTGGGCGGTATGAATCTGGTGATCGGTGTTCTGCTGGCTGTTCATGCGAGAGACCTGACCGGTGTCGGGCAGAGAATAGACGTATCGCTGGTGGATTCGGTAGTGGCCAGCCTGGAGAATGCGTATGTGCGTTACTTCAAGTCCAGGCAGATCCCGGAGAGGACCGGCAATGCCTACGCCTCCATTGCCCCGTATGATACCTATATGGCGAAGGACGGGCGGGTTATTCTCGCCTGTGGAAATCAGAAACTCTACGAGAAGTTCTGTACGGAAGTGCTGGATATGCCCTGGATGATCACGGACGAACGTTTCCTGACAGTACCCCTGCGGGTCAGGAACAATAAAATTCAGAAAGCCTATATCGAAGAGTGGAGTAAGCAGTATACGGTGGATGAGATCGTGGAGAAGATGCTTGGAAAAGGCATTCCGGCAGCACCCCTCTATGATGTAAAGCAGATCACGGAGGATGCACATATCGCAGGGGCGCGGGAGATGTTTATCGAGGTAGAACATCCGGTGATCGGCAGGTCGAAGGTGAACGGTAATCCGGTTAAACTGATGGATATGATGCCGAGGATCAATTATCCGGCTCCCACCCTTGGGCAGCATAATGAGGAAGTTCTGGAGGCGCTTGGCTATACGAAGCAGCAGATTGAAGAGCTGCGGGCAGAGAAAATAATCTGAAAACAAAAACCTCGAAGGTTTGGGTCCTTCGAGGTTTTCGCTTGTGTAAAAGGGGAATTCTTCCGGAATTGCTATAACCGACTTGACTTCCGTGATCAAGTCTATATATACTATAGTACTATGAAATGATAAAATCTATAATTATATTATAAAAACATAACACTATATTAGCCAAAGATATGCTATATGGTAGAAAAATAGTAAAATATTGGCCTGAAATAAAACCATATTGATGGCTAAAAGAGACATAAAAAAAACCTGTCGACTGACAGGTTTTTTCTAATCCGTTATGACAATATTGCAAATTCTAAATAAAATTCATCATTTATATTTAAGAACAGGCACATCGTAATACTGATTATGAGATTATAAGAACGATGTCTCTTATAATTTTGTTACGTTTACGGCCTGAGGACCTTTTTCGCCATTAACTACTTCGTACTCAACAGCAGCGCCTTCTTCAAGAGATTTAAAGCCTTCCATGTTAAGTCCTGAGTAATGAACGAAAACATCGTTACCCTGCTCATCGGAAATGAATCCGTAGCCCTTTTGGTTGTTGAACCATTTTACTGTACCTTTGTTCATCGTACATACCTCCAAAAAATTATAAATAAGCTGACTTTGTCAACATTGATAGAATAGCACATGTCTCGCCAAATGTAAAGCATTGTTTTTTATAATTCAGTCAATTATGATAGGAAACAGATATTAACCTGTTGGATTTCGATTGTGGGGAAGAGGGGATGCAGTTTATGGACGGCGAGGCAAGGAGAAACAGGATCATACAGATCCTGCAGACAGAAAGTGTACCGGTTTCCGGAACCGAACTGGCAAAGCGCACGGGGGTCAGCAGACAGGTGATCGTTCAGGATATAGCGCTGCTGCGTACTTCCTATCAAAACATTCTGTCCACGAACAGGGGATATCTTCTCTATGAGCCGGTGCAGGCAGAGAAAATGTACAGAAGAGTGGTCAAGGTGAAGCACAGCAGGGAAGATATCCTGCGGGAGCTGGACTGCATCGTGGACGCCGGCGGAAGAGTGATGAATGTAATCATAGAACATGCGATCTATGGACAGATCGTGGGCGAACTGGTGATCCACAATCGTGCGGATGTGAGAAAGTTTATGAACCGGGTTGAAACGTATGGAACGAAACCATTGACGGATTTGACGGAGGGGGTGCATTTTCATACGATCGAAGCCGAACAGGAGGAGACTCTGGACAGGGTGATGAAGGCGCTTGCAAAGGAAGGTTTTTTGTTGGAAGAACTGTAACTTTGGGAAGTTTGGCTTTAATGTAGTCTTATGTAAACATAGATTGTCATCTACATGCTGGTTATGCTAAAATAGGGTAATAAAGCCTTTGGGAATTTTTTGGAAGGAAAGAGGTCCCGGGAGCTTATTGACAGTTCAAAGCGGACTGATCATAAATAAATATGTGGCCGGAGGTGATTTTTATTGAGTGCAGAAGGCAGCAGGAGAAAAAGAAAAACAAATTACATGTTAATGCTGTTCATGGATTCCAAGGAAGGACGCATCCGTCAGATGGGGTTTGGGCCGCATCTGGTAGAATCGGTAGTGATCATTGGACTGGCGGTGGTGGTGGTTCTCTCGGTAATCTGCTATCGGAGTGACAAGAAGATAGAGGTGTTGATGGCGGAGACAGAACAGCAGAAGCGGAGTATTGAAGAATTGACGGAAGAGAAAGCGGATCTTGTTTCACTCAGGGAGGAGTTGATGAACAAGGTTACTATACTTAGTGACACGATCAACCAGAAGGTGGAAGAAGAGGAAGCGTTGGAACAGGAACGGGCCCAGGCTCATATGCCGGTTGGATTTCCGCTCTCTTCTTCGGCGTCCTTAGAGGAGGATGACGGGGAGAATCCCATGGTTAAGTTAAGTGGAAGCGAGGGAAGCAGTGTTATAGCTTCTGCGGACGGTACGATCATTTCCATTACAACGGACAGTGGCTATCTTCATTGTATCAAGATCGATCATGGCAACGGGTACAACAGTATCTACCGCAACGACGGTGACGTTATGGTGAGGGAAGGCGATGAAGTGGTCAGAGGAGCCATTCTGTATGTGATTGGGGAAGACAACACGGAACTTGGCTATCAGATTATGTATGAAGAGAAATACATTGATCCGATGGGCCTGATCAATATTGACGGATAAAGTCGGCAGAAACTGCGGAATGTAAGACGATGGTGTGTAAGACAGGGCGGACAGATCTTATTGGAAGATCTGTCCGCCCAACTATGTATATGGAAATATACACATGGATATGGCCTGCGCGGTGAGCCACAGGCCGGTTACGGTTTGGTTTCTTTATGAAAGACGCTCAAATATCATATTATAACCATCATTTCCGTAGTTGAGAGAACGATTGACGCGGCTGATTGTGGCAGTGGATGCTCCGGTCTTTTCGGCTATCTCAAGATAGGTTTTATGGCTCTTCAACATGGCAGCCACTTCGAAACGCTGCGACAGAGAGAGCAGCTCATTGACAGTGCACAGATCTTCAAAGAAAGTATAGCATTCTTCTTTTGTTTTCAGACAGAGTACGGCATTAAACAGCTGATCTACAGAATCATTCTTTAGCTTTTTATTCATAAAACAGACCTCCGGGGATTTTCTGAAAATGATATAGTGGATAACCGCAGAATACAGGTTTACTTTCATGCGTTACAACGATACTCTCACTATGATTGAATATAGCATAAGGCGGGATATTTGTAAATATAATTTGCCGCATCCAAAGCGTCCAAAGCCGGTGATTCAGAAAAGCGGGGCGGAAATGGAAGGAAGTACGCATAAAATTGTGCGAGGTCCGGCATACTATAGCAGGGATCAGGAAATGAATTTGTTATGGAAAAGGCAGAGGATTCAAAGGTATGTCAAATATGAATGCGACGATCTATATTAATGCGGAGCAAAATGTAGAGCTGCAGTCTGAAGATGTGTATGTGAAGGATATCGGCAGCCTGACCTGCAGTGACGAACATGTGCTGGCCAAAGTTAAGGCTATTAAGCTGCATCATTTTAAAAAGGATGGGCCGAAGCGGCAGGTGATCAGTCTGCTTAAGGTGATCGAGGAAATTGAAAAAGTCTGCCCCAATGTCAGTGTTTCAAGTATCGGAGATGCCGAGACGCTGATAGAATACATCGATGTGGATAAACATAAAGGTTTTGTCCAGTGGGTAAAGCTGGCCTTTGTGGCGATGGTCAGCTTTTTTGGTACGTCGTTCACGATTATGGCCTTTCATAACGATATCGGTATCAACGATGTTTTTTCCAAGATGTATGAGATGGTGATGGGACAGCCGGGAGACGGATACGGGATCCTGGAACTGGCTTACTCGGCCGGGCTGGCAATCGGTATCATCGTGTTCTTTAACCATATCGGCGGCAGGCGCATCACCAGGGACCCGACACCTATTGAAGTGGAGATGCGTATTTATGAGGAGGATGTGAATAAGGCGCTGATCGCGACTGCGGATAGAGAAGGAAAGACGATTGATGTACAGTGAAAAGAGCAGGTTTGCGGTAAAACGATAGACGTATCGTGAAAGCAGTAACGGAAAGGAGACGTAGGCGGATGCTGCTTAAACAGATCTTATTGGGTATTATCGGTGTCAGCAGCGGTCTGATCGTATCGGCGGGTGTATTTACGGTGTTGATCTCCGTGGGATTGATTCCGCGTTTTGCGGGAAAAATGCATGTGGCACGGAAGATTTTCGTGCTGGAAGAGATGGTGGTGTTTGGGACGCTGTTTGGCGGTTTTTTCAGTGTGTTTGGCGACTGGGGAATGATCGGAGAGTTTGTGCGGGAGCATGCGGTGTTTGGCAGCGGGGCGACAGAAGGCGTGTGGAACCTGATTGGGACGGTCTTTTTACTGGTATTTGGAGTATTCGCCGGTATCTTTGTGGGGTGTCTTGCGCTGGCCATCGCGGAAATGCTCAACACGATACCGATTTTTGCGCGGCGTATTGGATTCCGGCACGGGCTTGGATTTGCGATCCTGGCGGTGGCGTTGGGGAAACTGGTGGGCAGTCTGGTCTATTTTACACAGCAGGTGTATCTGTATGGGGGATGATGCAGTGATGTTAATGCTGATGCGGCTGTAAGGACATTAGAATAAGGGATATTAACCATAAATATATTGTAGTAGAAAGGAATGGAATAGTATGGCACAGAATCAGGACAGACCAAAAACGGTACAACAGCAAAAGGAGCAGGAGTACAGACAGCATGTGGAGCAGGTGACGCCGAAATACAGCCTGCCGGTACGCATGGTCAAGGCATTTGTGACAGGCGGCATCATCTGTCTGCTGGGGCAGTTTATTTTGAACTATGCCACGAATACGATGGGGCTGGACAAGGAGACGGCGGGCTCCTGGTGTTCCATGCTGCTGGTGCTCCTCAGTGTGCTGCTGACGGGATTTAATATTTATCCGAAACTGGTGGAGTGGGGCGGCGGCGGTGCACTTGTGCCAATCACGGGCTTTGCCAATTCGGTGGCCTCGGCGGCGATCGAGTACCAGAAGGAAGGACAGGTGTTCGGGATCGGGTGTAAGATCTTTACCATCGCCGGGCCGGTGATCCTGTATGGGATTTTTACAAGCTGGGCGCTGGGGGTAGTATACTGGATTTTGAAAATGTTACAGATTTTATAATATATGGACAGGAGAATAACATCAGGTTTATATGGCAGGGTGATGGACGAAGGAGGTTTGTCAGCCTGCTTTTTACTTATAATAATCGTGGGAGTTTCTCTAATAACCTGTTATAATATCAACAAAACTCAAGCTGTCGTTGGATGTGGATAAATGAGCATTTGATTTCATTTATAAGTATTTCTAAAGGAGTGAGCATGGAAGAGCTGTTTAATCCTGCAAATTTTGATTCTTACAAAGAGGATAAAAGACTTCATCCGGCGAGTGGTCGGGAAATTTATTTGATTACGGAAACATTAAGAATTAATTTAGAATTAAAAATCCATTTTTACTTTATAATAATATTGTTATGTTGACGGACTCATAAAGCGATATGATATGAGTACTTATGGAAGCTGAAAGGATAACAGGCAAATGAAAATGACTAAGAAAATGATGTGCCTGCTTGGGAGTGCCATGCTTCTGGTGACACTTGCAGGATGTGGAGCACCGGAAGAAACACGGGTACAGGACGGGCAGCAGGCGTCAGAACAACAGGAGCAGGAGGGCCAGCCGTCAAAAGAGCAGCAGGATCAAACGGATCAGCAGCAGGAAGATCGGCCGCCGACAGATTCCCAGGGGCAGGAGAGTCAGCCACCTTCGGAGGAGGGTATGGAAGAGTCTGCAGAACTGCAGAACGAAGAGGATGTCGCTTTGGCAGGTGAAAGCGCTTCGATCAGAGTGTGGGGGCCGATCCTGCGCATAGAGGATGGCAATCTGGTGATCGATAACCGTGCGGATGTGTCATTCCGTGGAGAGATGGTGATCACTGTGGATCCGGAACATACCAGAATCCTGGACGGGGAAAACGGCTATCCGGTTGAGGTTTCGGAGCTTAACGAAGGGGAAGCGGTATTTGCTTATATCGGACCCGCTGCAACGATGAGCGAACCGCCCATCGTGAATGCTTCCCTGATTCTGTGTAAGATTCCAGGCGATCTGCGGCTTCCTGATTATTTGCAGGTGACGGCAATGGAAGAGCAGCCGGACGGCAGCTATCTGTTGTCCGGGAATAACGGAATACAGTACCTGGTTCCGATGGATTGTGAGATCCTGCCCTTCTTAACGCGAAATGTGGTGACGCTGCAGGATGTTCAGGTTGGCAGCAGCTGCCTGATCTGGAGCGACGAGAACAGAACTGCGCAGAAGATTGTATTGTTTGCGGATTGAAAATAATTTTTTTCATCACTATATCCTCCTCTTGTGATATACTAAATGAAGTATTTTTCACGGGAGGAGAAATCTTATGGGCGAACAGGCGGAGGATAAGAAGTCTCAAAAGCCAACAAAACATATATGTGCCGGTCTGTTGGCCCATGTAGACGCCGGAAAGACGACGCTGGCGGAGAGCATTCTGTATACATGTGGGCAGATTCGTAAGCTGGGACGTGTGGACCACGGAGACGCTTTTCTGGATACGGATGTGCAGGAACGTGACCGGGGCATCACCATTTTTTCCAAGCAGGCGCAGGTGCAGTGGCATGGAATGGATATCACGCTGTTAGATACGCCGGGACATGTGGATTTCTCAGCGGAGATGGAACGGACGCTGCAGGTGCTGGACTATGCGGTGCTGGTCATCAGCGCTGCGGACGGTCTGCAGGGGCATGTGTTGACGCTGTGGCGTCTTCTGGAGCGTTACCGGGTGCCGGTCTTTCTTTTTCTCAATAAAATGGACCAGCCGGGTACCGATGGTGACAGGCTTCTGGCGGAATTGAAAGAGAAACTGGATCAGAGGATCGTCAGGTTCGGGCAGAGGAATGAGGCTTTCTATGAGGAAGTTGCGGTCTGTGACGAAGGGATTCTGGAGCAGTATCTGGAAACGGAAGCACCTGTTGAGGATGAGGTGATCGCCGGACTGATCGAAGAACGGCGGCTTTTTCCCTGTTATATGGGATCCGCTCTGCGGGTGGAGGGAATCGACAGTCTGCTGGACGGACTGTATACTTATGCAAAAATGCCGGCATACGGACAGGAATTCGGTGCGCGGGTCTATAAGATCGCCAGGGATGCGCAGGGAAGCCGGCTGACTTATGTGAAAGTGACGGGCGGCACGTTGCGCGTGAAGCAGATGATATCTGCCGGCAATTGTTGTGGGAGTTTTGACAGCAGCGTATTCGACAGTGGCAAAGATGGCGGTGCCGGCAGTGTGGGTTCCGGGATGGACAACAGCAAAAACACTGGCGGTGCGGTTACGACGTGGGAGGAGAAGGCAGACCAGATCCGCATCTACTCCGGCAGTAAGTACACGGCGGTGCAGGAGGTTTGTGCGGGGATGGTCTGTGCACTGACGGGTCTGACTTCAACTTTCTGCGGACAGGGACTGGGGGCAGAGCAGGGAACGGTGCTGCCGGCGATGGAGCCGGTGATGACTTATCGGATCGGTCTGCCGGAGGACTGCGATGTGCACCGCATGTATGAGAAGTTATGTCAACTGGAAGAAGAGGAGCCGCAGCTGCATCTTGTCTGGAAAGAGCAGCTGAATGAAATTCATGCACAGTTGATGGGTGAGGTGCAGATCGAGGTGCTGCGTAATCTGATCCGGGAGCGGTTTGGCGTGGAGGTTACTTTTGAGGAGGGCAGTATCGTCTACAAGGAGACGATCATCGACAGGGTGGAAGGCGTAGGTCATTTCGAGCCGCTCAGGCATTACGCGGAGGTGCACCTGATCCTGGAGCCGGGTGATCCGGGCAGCGGGCTGCAGTTTGCCACGGCTGTCAGCGAAGACGATCTGGACCGGAACTGGCAGCGGCTCGTGCTGACCCATCTGGAGGAAAGGGAGCACCCGGGGGTGTTGACGGGGGCACCGATCACGGATATGCGGATCACGCTGGCAGCGGGGAAGGCTCATAAGAAGCATACTGAGGGCGGAGATTTCAGGCAGGCCACTTACCGGGCAGTCAGACAGGGGCTGTGCAGGGCACAGAGTGTGCTGTTGGAGCCGGTCTATTCCTTTCGATTGGAACTGCCGCTGGCTCTGATCGGCCGGGGCATGACCGATATGCAGAGCCGGTCGGGGAAATTTGAAGCGCCGGAGACAGAAGGGGAGTCTGCCGTTCTGCGGGGCACGGTGCCGGTGTCCGAGATGACGGGTTATCAGGCCCAGGTACGCGCCTATTCCGGCGGAAAGGGCAGGTTGCACACGGAACTGAAAGGCTATGCCCCCTGCCATAACACGGAGGAAGTGATCGCGGCCATCGGCTACGAGGCGGAGCATGACGTGGAGAACCCCTGCGGGTCTGTTTTTTGTGCCCATGGGGCGGGATTTGTGGTGCCCTGGGATCAGGTGGAGGCGTATATGCATCTGGAAAGTGCGCTGCCTGTCGGGGAGAATGGCGGCAGCGCACGGATGGTGTGCAGGGGGAAGGAGATGCCGGGTACGCGGTTCGGTATAGCAGCAGAAAGAATGGTCAGGGATCCGGCTCGGTGTCAGTGTCAATCGGGCAGGATGAGATTGACGAGATCATGAACCGTACTTATGGGGTAAAAGAGCGGAAGAAGCAGGGATGGGCCAGAACCATACGGTCTTCCGGTGCCGTGAGAAAAGACAGGAGCGGCGATGAGGGGACGGTGCTGCGTGCCGATGCCGGAGACGGTGCAGACGGGAAGCGGCGGAATCAGGAGGAGAGCGGCAGCCGGCGAAAGAATGCAGGTGGTCAGGCAGACAGCCTGTCCAGGGAAGAATACCTTCTGGTGGACGGTTATAATATTATATTTGCATGGGATTTCCTGAAAGAACTGGCCCAGGTAAATCTGGACGGAGCCCGGGGCAGGCTGATGGATATTCTGAGCAATTATCAGGGCTATCGTAAGACACGTCTTATTCTGGTATTTGACGCTTATAAGGTGAAAGGAAATCCGGGCAGTACTGTCCGGTATCATAATATCGATGTGGTTTATACGAAGGAGGCGGAGACTGCCGATCAGTATATTGAGAAGGTGACGCACGAGATTGGCAGAAAGCATCATGTCCGTGTAGCCACGTCAGACGGGCTGGAACAGCTGATCATCATGGGAGCCGGAGCGGTCCGCGTCTCTGCCAGAGAACTGCAGGAGGAAGTGATGGAGACCGGTGAAGAACTGCGGCAGATGTTCTTAAGTCCGCAGGTAACGCAGGCAGGCGGACGTAATTATCTGCTGGACGGAGCTTCAGAGGAAGTGACGGCTTATCTGGAGCGGATGAAGGAGGAGCGCGGGTCAAGATAGCGAGTGTATATTTATTATGTTTTAAGTATTAATAATGTTTAAAAATAAAATATATTGCATAATATACAACTTTGGTGTATTATTATGCAAGAAAAACAGGGATGCAAAGTGTTTCGGAATGGAGGAAAAGATGATCAGAGCAGGAATTATAGGAGCGACAGGATACGCGGGCGGTGAATTGGTGCGGATTCTACTGGGGCATAAGGAAGTGGAAATTAAATGGTACGGCTCCCGCAGTTATGTAGATCAGAAATATGCATCTGTCTATCAGAATCTGTTTCAGATTGTGGACGATGCATGTATGGATGATAATATGGAAGAACTGGCCGGGCAGGTGGATGTGATCTTTACGGCGACGCCGCAGGGATTCTGCGCTTCCGTGGTGAACGATGCCATTTTATCGAAGGTGAAGATCGTAGACCTGAGTGCTGATTTCCGGATCAAAAGCGTACCTGTCTATGAGAAATGGTACGGGATCGAGCACAGATCTCCGCAGTACATAGATGAGGCGGTGTACGGGCTGTGCGAGATCAACCGGGAGGATGTGAAAAAGGCCAGACTGGTGGCCAACCCGGGCTGCTATACGACCTGCTCCATTTTGACGGCTTATCCGCTTATAAAAGAAGGCATGATCGATCCGGACACGCTGATTATCGATGCAAAAAGCGGAACATCGGGAGCCGGCCGGGGAGCTAAGGTGCCGAATCTGTACTGTGAAGTGAATGAAAATATCAAGGCTTATGGCGTGGCGAACCACAGGCATACGCCGGAGATCGAGGAACAGCTGGGTTATGCGGCGGGCAGAGAGATCTTGGTGAATTTCACGCCCCATCTTGTTCCCATGAACCGGGGCATACTGGTGACGGAATATGCGAAGCTTATCCCTGTAAAAAGAGCGGACGGACAGGAGAGTCTGCCGACTTATGAGGAGATCAGAGCGGTGTATGACAGGTATTATGCGCAGGAAAAATTTGTCCGCGTGCTGGAAGCAGGTGTCTGTCCGGAAACGAAGTGGGTGGAGGGCAGCAACTATGTGGATATCAATTTTGTGATCGATGAGCGGACCGGCAGAGTCATCATGATGGGTGCGCTTGATAATCTGGTAAAAGGAGCGGCGGGGCAGGCGGTGCAGAATATGAACCTGATGTTAGGACTTCCGGAGAGCGAAGGGCTGGAGTTGGTACCGATGTTCCCGTAGTGCGAAAAACAAATTTTTCACACTATGGAAAGGCAGGGTTATTTTTATGAAAGCGGAAAGGAAAAGGAACCATGGTGAGAAGAGATAAAGTAAACTACTATCTGGATCTGGCGAAGATGGTGGCACAGCGCTCTACCTGCCTGAGAAGACATTACGGTGCGGTGATCGTGAAAAATGACGAGGTGATATCAACAGGTTATGTGGGAGCACCGCGCGGCAGGAAGAACTGCACGGATATCGGGGAATGTGTCCGGATCAGGATGGAGATTCCACGGGGAGAACGCTATGAGCTGTGCCGCAGCGTCCATGCGGAGGCGAATGCAATCATCAGTGCGTCCAGGGACAAGATGATCGGCAGTGCATTGTATCTGGTGGGCGTGGAGGCGGATACGGGAGAATATGTGAAGAACTCCTGCAGCTGTTCCATGTGTAAGCGGCAGATTATCAATGCCGGAATTGAGACGGTCTACATCCGGGATACGGAAGACGACTATCGGGTCATTCCGGTGCGGCAGTGGATCGACGACGATGAATCGCTGGAGGGGACATTGGGATATTGAGTTTTTAGGGAGTAAACACTGACATTATGGTAGAGTTTGTGATTTGGAGGCCAATGCGGCGGTAAAATACAGGTTTTTGGGATATTTTTGGGATAAGAGAAAGGCATGGATAAAGAAGATGACGGTACGGACGATGACAATAGACGATTACGAGGGCGTGAAGGAGCTTTGGCTGTCCATCAGGGGATTTGCCATTAGAAGCCTGGACGATTCCAGGGAAGGTGTTGCGCGTTTCCTTGTGAGAAATCCGTCCAGCAGTGTGGTGGCGGTGGAGGACGGAAGGATTGTAGGAGCGATCCTGTGCGGGCATGATGGCAGGCGCGGCTGTCTGTATCATGTCTGTGTGGCGGAGGAATACCGGATGCGGGGGATCGGCAGACAGATGGTGGTCTTCTGTATGGAGGCGCTTAAGGCGGAGCAGATCAATAAGGTATCGCTGATCGCCTTTACCGCCAATGATATCGGCAATGCGTTCTGGAGGCAGATCGGATGGACGAAGCGGGAAGATCTGAACTATTATGATTTTACATTGAATGAGAAGAATATTACGGCGTTCAATAAGCTGTAAAGGTATTTAATGCTTTTGTCTCAACATAGTTGAGACAAAAGCAGCGCAGAAATGGAGAAAACGATGAAGATCAAAGAGGCAAGGCAGGCGTACACGGCGCAGCTGGAAGTGCTGCAAAACAGGCAGAGAAAGCTGTTTAAGGCAAAGGAAGAGAACGAAGCGAAATTCAAATACGGCTCCGATGAGGAAGCCTGGAACGGCGGTTCCGGGGTGGTGCTTGAACTGTCGGAAGAATATCGTAAACGTGCCCAGGAACTGCAGGAGCAGATCGACAAGGTGAAGGAACAGATTGAGGAGCATATAAAGCTGCGGGATCAGGTGATTGAACTGGAGACCGGAATTGCCAATGCAGAGTCGGCGAAGCAGCAGGGAGAGGCCATGAAGGAGTATGGGGAAGAGGTGGCCAAATGTCTGGAGATCGCCAGACGGATCGCCAATGGCGACAGGGTGCCTGCATCGGATGAAAAGAAGTTGATGGACTTCAACATGGAAATCTATAAGGCGGCCAAGAACATGGCAGTGATGAATATGGATAAGAAGCATAAAGAGTATGAATCGCTGTGGGAGGAAGAAGAGGAAGGGAAGGAAGGTCAGACGGATCCGCGAGAGACAGCCGGGGAGACGGAAATTAATGTGGAGATCCCGGATATCGGAGCGGAGGGGGAAGTATAGAGAGATTCCGGACCGTACAAACACATGATCAGTCATAAAATCTGTGAAATTAATCTTTCCAATACAAGGGAAATGTATTAAAATAAAGAACACTGTGTGAAAACACAGCAGATCCTTTATGATAAAATCTGTAGTGTCTGCAGGGATCGATATCAGGAAATGATGCAGGATAGATGCAGGGTGATACAGGAACAGTTAAAGAAAGGAATGGCAGAGCAATGAATATTATAGAGGGCGGTGTCACCGCGGCGCAGGGATTTGAGGCGGCGGGCATCGAGGCGGCAATCAAATATCAGAACAGAAAGGATATGGCGATGGTGTACAGCCGGACATCCTGCAGGGCGGCAGGCGTTTTTACCAGCAATGTGGTGAAGGCAGCACCGGTGCTGTGGGATAAAAAGATCGTGGAAAACTCTCCGGCTGTGCAGGCCGTGATCGTGAATTCCGGTATCGCCAATGCCTGTACCGGTAAGGCAGGATATGACTGCTGCAGACAGACCGCAGAGAAGACGGCGCAGCTTCTGGGGATATCCCCGGATGCGGTGCTGGTGGCGTCAACAGGCGTGATCGGCAATCAGATTCCGGTGGATAAGCTATTAGCCGGTGTGGAAAAGCTGGCGGCAGCCAAAGCAGATACGCAGGAAGCGGGGACGCTGGCTGCGGAAGCCATTATGACTACAGATACGGTGTCCAAGCAGGCTGCGGTGCAGATCGAGCTGGGCGGCAGGACGGTGACGGTGGGCGGCATGTGCAAGGGTTCCGGCATGATTCATCCGAATATGTGCACCATGCTGGCTTTTGTGACCACGGATGCGGCTATCTCCAAAGAGCTTTTGCAGGAGGCGCTGCGGGAGGATGTGGTGGATACTTTCAATATGATCTCCGTAGATGGGGACACTTCCACCAATGATACCCTGGTGGTGCTGGCCAATGGTTTGGCGGGCAATCCGGAGATTACCTGTAAGAATGAGGACTATGATAAGTTCCGGGAGGCGCTTAACTATATCAATACCACACTGGCAAAGAAGATGGCCGGGGACGGCGAAGGTGCGACTGCGCTTTTTGAGACCAGGGTGATTCATGCGGATACCAGGGAGAATGCGCGGATTTTAAGCAAGTCGGTGATCGGTTCCAGCCTGTGCAAGGCGGCTATATTCGGACATGATGCGAACTTTGGCAGATTTTTATGTGCGCTGGGATATTCGGGCGTACAGTTTGACCCGGAGAAGATCGAGCTGTATTTCCAGAATGCGGAAAAGAGTATTCTGATCTACAAGGACGGGGCGGCTGTGGAGTACAGCGAGGAGGAGGCTACGCAGGTGCTGGCGTCCCCGGAGGTCACGGTGTTGGTGGATATGCATATGGGAGATGCCGAGGCGGCAGCCTGGGGATGTGACCTGAGTTATGAGTATGTGAAGATCAATGCGGATTACAGGAGCTGATGCGGGCTGTAAAGTTCGTGAAATGAAATAATATAAAAGGACAGGAAAAGGTTGAAAAATAGTAAATTAAGCCAAAATTGGCAATAAGACACAAAAAACAGGCTCACATAGTGAACCTATTCTACGGTATTCCCACCTTTGAAAAGAGGCCACCTGCATATCAATACTTAACGGGTGGGTGCATCAGCCATTGATACCGGGATGCCTAATTATTAGATTAACTATAACACAAAATGCTTGGCACGAAAACCCTTTTCATGGCGTTTTGTGCCTTGAGCGGAGCGAAAGGAATGGATATAAACATGGAACAAAAAGAAATGGATAAGATACTGGGGAAGGCAGAGGTACTGATCGAAGCGCTTCCTTATATTCAGAAGTTTAACCGCAAGATCATTGTGGTAAAGTATGGCGGCAGCGCCATGAGTGACGAGGAACTGCAGCGCAACGTCATCAAGGACGTCACGCTGTTAAAGCTGGTAGGCTTCAAACCCATTATCGTGCACGGCGGCGGCAAGGAGATCAGCCGCTGGGTGGGCAGGGTCGGCAAGGAAGCGCGGTTCGTGAACGGGCTGCGGGTGACTGACGAGGAGACCATGGAGATCGCGGAGATGGTTCTGAACAAAGTCAACAAGAATCTGGTGCGGATGGTGGAGGAGCTGGGCGTCAGGGCTGTAGGAATCAGCGGCAAGGATGCAGGGCTTTTGCAGTGTACGAAGAAGTGTCCGGACGGGGAGGACATCGGGTATGTGGGCGAGATCTGCGGTGTGGATCCGAAGGTGCTCTACGATTTGCTGGAGAAGGATTTCCTGCCTATTGTGGCTCCCATCGGACTGGACCTGGAGTTTATGACCTACAATATCAATGCGGACGATGCGGCGTGCGCCATCGCCAGGGCGGTGGGGGCGGACAAGCTGGTCTTCCTGACGGATATAGAAGGACTTTATCGGGATATCAATGATAAGAGCAGTTTCATATCCAGACTGACGGCGTCGCAGGCGGACGAGCTGATCGGCAGCGGCTGTATCGGTGGCGGTATGCTGCCGAAGTTGAGTAACTGTACGGATGCCATCAGGGAGGGCGTTAACAGAGTCCACATTCTGGATGGACGTATTGCGCACTGCCTGCTGCTGGAGATCTTTACCAACCAGGGGATCGGGACAGCCATCATCTCAGATGAGGATACGGTATAGCGGGCAGGCGTCAGACAGAAGGAACGACAGGAAAGCCCGGTATCCGACCTGTCAGGGAAGGATACGGGAGCGGCAGGCAAGACAAAGAGAGCAGCAAAGACGCGGAAAAGACAGGCGCATGGAGCGTAGAAGAGGAAGAAGCGAATGAGTACAACAATGCAGCAGTATATCGATGAGGCGGAGAAAGCCCTTTTACATACGTACAACCGTTATCAGGTGGTATTTGAAAAGGGGGACGGTGTGTATCTGTAT
Organism: uncultured Lachnospiraceae bacterium; assembly: GCA_910578115.1. GTDB lineage: Bacteria > Bacillota > Clostridia > Lachnospirales > Lachnospiraceae > UBA3282. Next base: position 26,940 of record CAJTPO010000043.1, read on the forward strand.
GATATGGATAGCAGGCGGTATCTGGATTTCGTGTCCGGTATCGCGGTGTTCGCTTTGGGGTATCATAATGAAGAGTATAATGATGCTTTAAAGGAACAGATTGACAAGATCATCCATACTTCAAATTATTACTATAATCTGCCGGCCATCGAGGCGGCCACAAAACTGAAGGAAGTTTCCGGCATGGACCGGGTATTTTTCACCAACAGCGGAGCGGAAGCTGTGGAGGGAGCGGTGAAGACGGCCAGGAAATATGCCTTTTTGAAGGATGGCAGGACGGATCATGAGATCATCGCCATGCATCATTCTTTTCACGGCAGAACTATGGGAGCGTTGTCGGTGACGGGGAATCCGCACTACAGGGAGGCCTTTGAGCCGATGATCGGACATATCCGTTTTGCCGATCTGAATGATTTCGACAGCGTGCTGGAGCAGGTGACGGACAGAACCTGTGCGATCCTTTTTGAGACGGTACAGGGGGAGGGCGGTATCTACCCGGCCACGGAAGACTTTATGCGCAGGGTACGGGACCTGTGTGACGAGCGGGATATCCTGCTGATGTTGGATGAGATCCAGTGCGGCATGGGCCGGACCGGAGCCATGTTTGCATGGCAGCGCTATGGTATTAAGCCGGATGTGATGACGGTGGCGAAGGCGCTTGGATGCGGTGTGCCGGTAGGAGCTTTTCTGATGACGGAAAAGGTGGGAACGCATTCTCTGGTGGCGGGTGACCACGGCAGCACTTATGGCGGCAATCCGTTAGCCTGTGCGGCAGTGAGTAAGGTGATCGACCTTTTTGAGAAGCAGAATGTACTTGCGAATGTGCAGGAAGTGGGTGTATATCTGGAAGCATGTCTTGACAGTCTGGTGGAAGAGTTCGACTGTGTGAAGACGCGCCGGGGTGTGGGTCTGCTGCAGGGGCTTGTCTTTGACAGGCCTGTGGGAGAGATCATTAAGAAGGCTATGGACAGGGGACTGGTGCTGATCAATGCCGGATCGGATATTATCAGATTTGTACCGCCGCTGGTGATCACCAGGGAGCATGTAGATGATATGGTACAAATTCTACGGGAAAGTATACAGGATGATCTAAAGACTGCGACGATACGGTAGCGCGCAGCAGGAAGACAGTATAATAAGGAGATAGAAGTGATTTTGAGAAAAAGATTGATCACGATTCTGATCATTGCACTCTGTGCCGGTGGGGTATATGCCGCGGGGCATTTTGGACTGTCGATCCGGCAGACGGAGGATGTGGAGACGGAGGAGGAATCTGTGTTTGGACACCGGGAGACGCTCTATCTATGGTATACGGATGAAGCGCTGACCGACTATTTGAGCAGCGTGGTGGTGGCTTACAGTGAATATCAGGATGAGGTGCGTGTGGTGCCGGTCTATACGGCAGGGCGGGAATATCTGGAAACTGTCAACCAGGCGTCTCTGCATACAGAGGAGGTACCGGATCTGTATATTGTCAGCAATGATTCTCTGGAGAAGGCGTATCTGGCGGGACTGGCGTCGGAAGTCAGAATGCCGGAGGGTGAGCTTCCCATGGAGCAGTGGTTTCCGGAGACGGCTGTGCGCTCGGTGACTTATAAAGACAGGCAGATTGCCTATCCGTTTTACTATGAGACCAGCTGTTTTTTGTATAATCTGACTTATCTGGAAGATTGGGCCAGAGCGCAGATCGAGGCGCAGCAGGAGGAAGCGGAGGAGTCACCGGAGCAGGAAGAGGACGGACAGGCGTCAGAGACGGGAGCGGAAGAGGACAGCCAGGACCAGGTGGAAGACGGGAATCTGGCTGAGGTTTCAGGACAGACGGTAGCGGAGAGAGTCGAGCAGGCATTGCCGGCTACCATAGATGATATTCGTACCTTTGCGGATGTATACGATGCGCCGGAACAGGTGGAAGCGGTTTTCAAATGGGATGTATCGGATATTTTCTATAATTATTTCTTCGTGGGTGATGCCATTGATGTGGGCGGAGCCAATGGTGACCGGGCAGATTCGATCCATATTTATAATGAAGATGCCATCAAGTGTTTGAGAGTTTACCAGGACTTGAATCAATTCTTCTCGATCGATACGAAGGAGATCAGTTATGACAGTGTGCTGCAGGATTTCATGGATGGTAAGATCGTGTATACGGTGGCCACATCCGATGCATTGTCAAAGATCGAGGCGGCAAAGACGGAAGGTGATTTTGTCTATGAATATGGAGTGTCCATGCTGCCTGATGTGAGTGAGGATCTGCAGTCTGCATCGTTGTCCGTGACGCAGTGTGTGGTGGTCAACGGTTATTCCGTTAAGAAGGAAATGGCCAATGATTTTGCGGTATATTTGACAAAGTATGCTTCCGAGATGCTTTTTGCAAGGACGGGGAAGCTTCCGGCGAGCGAGGCCGGGGATACTTATGCGGATGCGGACAGAGCGGCTTTCTGGCAGGAGTACCAGTATTCCATACCGATGCCCAAGCTGGTGGAGACGAGCAATTTCTGGGTGGAACTGGAGATAGCGTTTGCCAGGATCTGGGAAGGTGAGGATGCCAACAATGCCTTGAAAACGCTGTCTGAAAAAATCATGGCACAGGTGACCGGGGGCGAGTATACGGAGCAGTATATTGATGTTCCGGAAGAAATACCGGAGGAGTATATAGATGAGGAAGTACCGGAGGAGGAAACGTCGGACGGAAACTGATGGTATGGACGGCAGCGGGCTTATAGCAGACAGGTATAATTGAACAGGAAATGGAAACAATAAGACAAAGCATGTTAAGGGCTTTGTCTTATTTTATAGTTTAAGAGGAGATAACTGTTATGTTTGGGTTTCTGATCGCATTATTGTCGGGTGCGCTGATGAGTGTACAGGGGGTATTCAATACACAGGTGACGAAGACATCCAGTATCTGGGTGGCCAATGCTTTCGTACAGTTTACGGCACTTTTAGTCTGTCTGGCGGCATGGCTTGTCACGGACAGATCGTCTTTTACGGCGTTATGGAAGGTGGAACCGAAGTATATGCTTCTCGGGGGTGCCATCGGTGCAGTCATCACGTATACGGTGATCAAGGGAATGGAGCTGTTAGGACCGGCCAGAGCCGTTATGATCATTGTGATATCGCAGTTAATTGTCGCGTATCTGATCGAGCTGTTTGGGCTGTTTGGTGTGGAAAAGCAGCCTCTTGAGGTGCGCAGACTGGTGGGAATGGGAGTAGCCATTGCCGGAATTGTGATTTTTAAGTGGACATAAGGAATAAATTACTTTACAATGAGAATACAGTGCATAGCGGGAACTTCTTTGCGGGCCTGCAGAGTCCGGAAAGGAATCTATGTGTGAAGAGAATAAGAGAGCTGTATGTTTTGTATTGTCAGTCTGTATTGTTCTGGCGGGGGTGTTGTGTGGCTGTACCCGCAAAGAACAGCTGATACTGGATGCGGGAGATGGAGAGCGGCGTGTGCAGGAGGCCGGATGGACCGGAACAGCCGGGGCGGAGGAGGAAGATGCGGTGGATGCATCAGAAGGAGCCCGCTCAGGCAGGAATGTTCCGGAGGCGGAGGAACAGGACGGGGCTGATCCGTCTGAGCCGGATGGGGATGCTTTGATCTGTGTACATGTATGCGGGGCCGTGAGAAATGCCGGTGTCTATGAGATGCCGGCGGGCAGCAGGGTATTTGAGGCTGTGGAACTGGCCGGTGGCTTTACAGAAGAAGCGGATGAAAGTTATGTAAACCAGGCGCAGCAGCTGGCGGACGGCATCAAGCTGGTCATCCCCACCACAGAACAGGTATGTTTCCGGCAGGAGGGTGCGGCAGGCGACGAGAGTGAGGTCGATACTGCCGGACAGGCAGAAGCAAATCCGGCGGCAGAGTACGGCGTGCTCGACGGGCAGGAGGAGATTTTGGATGATACGGCACCTTCTGCGGACGGGAAGATCAATATCAATACGGCTACCAAAGAGCAGTTATGTGAGATTCCGGGCATCGGTGCGACAAGAGCGGCTGCAATTGAAGCTTACAGGCAGCAGGCCGGCAGCTTTGCATCCATAGAGGATATCATGAAGGTGAGTGGGATCAAGGAAGGAACCTATGCAAAAATCAAGGATTATATAAAAGTAAAGTAGAGGAATGGGACGGGAATGGGACAGAAAGTATTAGTGGTTGATGATGAAAAATTGATCGTGAAAGGAATACGTTTCAGTCTGGAACAGGACGGTATGGAGGTGGATTGTGCCTATGACGGTGAGGAAGCGCTGGAATTGGCACGGAACAATACATATGATATGGTGCTGCTGGACGTGATGCTGCCTAAGATGACAGGATTTGAAGTGTGCCAGCAGATCCGTGAATTTTCCAATGTTCCTATAGTTATGTTGACTGCCAAGGGCGAGGATATGGATAAGATCCTGGGTCTCGAGTATGGAGCTGACGACTATATCACCAAACCATTCAATATTCTGGAAGTCAAGGCAAGGATTAAGGCGATCATGCGCAGGACTGCCCGTGGCAATGAAACAAGAGATGCGGGTAAGGTCGTGGAGAAGGGCGGTATGCGCCTGGTTTGTGACAGCAGAAGAGTCTATATTGACGGTAAAGAGATTAATCTGACAGCCAAGGAGTTTGAAGTGCTGGAACTTCTGATGAAAAATCAGGGGAAGGTATACAGCAGGGAGAATCTGCTGAAACTCGTGTGGGGGAATGATTATCCGGGAGATGTCAGAACTGTGGACGTACATATCAGAAGGCTGAGAGAGAAGATCGAAAATGTTCCCGGCGATCCGGTTTATGTACGTACTAAGTGGGGTGTAGGATACTATTTTGCTTAAAGATAAACTGCGTAATATTAAAATTCTAAGAAGTCTGAAGTCAAGAATCTTTCTGATCCTGCTTATCGTAGGGCTGGTACCCTGTATCAGTATGCGATATGCGATCCTGCAGAATTATGAGCAGCGTGCCGTCAATGTGAAGATCTCGGATGTTTCCACGCAGCTTCGGATTCTGGCAAATCACCTGATAACTTATCATTATCTGCAGGACACTTCTTCCGAAGTGATCAATGCTGAGCTGGACCAGCTGTCCGGTCTCTATGACGGACGGGTGCTGGTGATTAATAATGACCTGAGGGTCGTCAAGGACACGTACGGCATCAGCGAGAATAAAACGATCATTTCGGAGGAAGTGGTGCGCTGCATCAAGGGGGAGAACACAAGCCGGTATGACAAGAACAATGGTTATGTGGAGATGACGGTTCCCATTACGGAGACGGTGACGCTGGATGATGACAAGACGGAGGCGGCAGAGAGAAAGGAGATCGTCCGCGGTGTCATGCTGGTGAGCGCTTCTACCGATACGATCGGAGCTACCCTGGAGATACTCAGCCGGAAAGCGCTGCTTGTGGAGGTCATTGTGATGCTGGCTATTGTGCTGGTTTCGATCCTGGCCGCGAAGGGGCTGTTTAAGCCTTTTGAGAAGATAACGGAGGCGCTCAACCAGGCGCAGGAGGGTTACACCGATGATCCGATCTCCGTAACGGACTGCCTGGAGACTGAACGCATCGGAGACGCTTTTAACCGGGTGCTGGGCAGAATGAAGATGTTGGATACCTCCAGACAGGAATTCGTTTCCAATGTGTCCCATGAGCTGAGAACACCCATCACCTCCATGAAGGTACTGGCGGATTCCCTGATCAGTCAGAAAGATGTGCCGATTGAGCTTTATCAGGAATTTATGGCGGATATCGCAGAGGAGATCGAGCGGGAGGATAAGATTATTACGGATCTTCTTTCTCTTGTGAAGATGGACAGAACATCGGCGGATCTGAATATTTCCGAGGTGGATATTGATGCACTGGTGGAATTGATCATGCGCAGACTGCGGCCGATTGCACAGAAGCGGGATGTGGAAGTGGTGTATGAGAGTGTCAGGCCTGTCACGGCAGCTGTGGACGAGGTGAAACTGACGCTGGTCATCTCTAATCTTGTGGAGAATGCGATCAAGTATAATAAGGAGCACGGCTGGGTGAAGGTGAAACTGGATGCCGATCACCAGTATTTTACGGTGGAGGTGGCGGACTCGGGCGTAGGTATCCCGCAGGATTGTCTGGAGCATATCTACGAGCGCTTTTATCGTGTGGATAAATCACGCTCCAGAGAGATCGGCGGCACGGGACTGGGACTTGCCATCACCCGAAGCGCGATCCTGATGCACAGAGGGACCATTAAGGCGGAGAGCATTGAGGGGCAGGGAACCGTATTTACGATCCGGATCCCGTTAAAATATATTCCTGTCTGAACTGTGTATTTATGACCTGATACAGGGAATTGTACAGCCTACAGGCATAGGAGAAGAAAAGAGCTATCGATGAATCGGAATATAAAAAGGGCAGTGACAGCCGGCATCTGTTTCCTCATGCTTCTGTGTGTGGCATGCGGCCAGGAAGTGCCGGAGGATGTGGGAAAAGTTTATAAGATCTATTATGTTAACAATGATGAGACGAATACGCTTACGAGGGAATATGACAGCATGACGGTCGATCCGGAGAAGCTGCTGCAGGAAATGTTAAAGAAGCTGGGGCAGATTCCGGATAAACTGGAGTACGAGGCTCCGTTGGCCAATGATTTCAATCTGCTGGGGTATGCGCTGGATAATGGACAGCTCACATTGAATTTCGACGAACAGTATAAGGCGATGGACAAGATGAAAGAGATCTTGACCAGGGCGGCTATCGTCAGGACCGTGACGCAGATTCCGGAGATCAGTTATGTTTCCTTTACGGTACAGGGCGACCCGTTGGCAGACAGTAACGGCATGGCCATCGGAACGATGTCCGCGGATACGTTTATCGAAAATGCGGGCGACGAGATCAATGCATACGAGAAAGTGAATCTCCGGCTCTATTATGCGAATGAGGATGGCACGGGGCTGATTGAGGAAAACCGCCGGAATGTGGTGTATAACAGTAATATTTCCCTTGAGAAACTGGTCGTAGAGCAGCTGGTTAAGGGGCCCATGGCACAGGGAGCATATCCGACGATCAATTCTTCGACGAAGGTGATCAGTGTTTCGGTGAAAGACGGAATATGTTATGTTAACTTTGGAAGTGATTTTTTGAACCAGCCTTACAATGTGAGTGCGGAAGTAACAATTTATTCCATTACCAATTCACTGGTGGAATTGTCCAATGTAAATAAGGTACAGATATCCATTGATGGAGAGACGGGTATTACGTACCGGGAGAAATTTAAGTTAAGTGAACTGTTCGAGCGGAATCTGGATCTTCTGGTAACGCCGGACAGCGGGCAGACTTCGCCGTGATGGAGTATGTGGGGCACCTATGGAACGTACGCTGCCTGAATCTGTGTGCGGCCCACAGAAGGTCTGCCACGGAGGCAGGTGCAGGAGAGCGGATCCTGTGAGCCTGCCAATTGAACAGGAGGGATATATTGAGGAGACCACTTTGTCTGTTTGGACTGGTGTATGTGGCGGCGGTCTGGATCGTGATGCTCTGCAGGCCGGATAAGGCGGCAGTCTGTGACGGTATTGACAGGGAACAGATCGTCGCCGCCGGTTATGTGGAATGGAAAGAGTACCGATCGTCCCGGGATACAAGGACGCCGGTCATACATTTATCTGATGCAGTAATTCTAAAAGAAAGTCAAATTGCAGATCTGGAACGATTCTTATCGGATTCCGATAAAATTTCAGGATATGGATTACATGATTTTTGGAAAGAGAATAAGAACAGTTTAAGAAAAGAGGGGACGGAGGGAATCAAAGGGATTCTATGCTATATGGGGGAGGATGCACTGCCAGAAATGGGCAGTCTTGTTATGGTGCACGGGAGCTACAGGGCCTTTTTGCATGCCACGAATCCGGGAGAATTCGATGCGGCGGATTACTATGAGATCATGGGCCGGCAGGGCAGGATCATGGAGGGCAGACTGCTTGTAAAGAGCGGTGGATATGATGGCTTCCGGGAAATCATGTACCGGATCAGGGAGTATCTGTCTCTGCTGTTGGATGCCAGTTACAACGAAGAAGACGCTTCGGTGATGAAGGCCATGCTCCTGGGAGAAAAGGGGATGCTGGATGCAGAGATCAGGAAACTGTACCAGGCCAACGGGATCATACATATACTTGCCGTCAGCGGCCTGCATCTGTCGGTGCTCGGCATGGGCTGTCACCAGCTTTTTCGTCGGATAAGAATGCCCTATGCAGTTAACATAATACTGTGTGCCGGACTCATGTACTGTTATGGGACGATGACCGGAATGGGCATATCCATGGTGCGTGCCTATGTTATGTTTGCCATGCGCCTTCTGGCAGGACTGCTTGGCAGAACTTTTGACCTGTTGACGGCCGTGACGGCTGCGGCATTGATTATCCTGTTGCAACGGCCGCTGTATCTTACACACAGCGGATTCCTGTTTTCTTTCGGAGCAGTCTGCGGTATCGGCATACTGCTTCCGGCAGTACAGCAGAATCTGTTTGGACAAAGCAGAGTGGAAAAGGCACTGTTGTCAGGGGCTGCTGTATCGGTATCCACGCTGCCGGTGTATCTTTGCTTTTACTATGAGTTTCCGCCTTATTCCGTGCTTTTGAATCTGGTGGTGATCCCCTGCATGACGTTGATTTTGCCGGGCGGACTGATCAGTCTGGGAGCTGCGGCATGTTATCTGCCTCTGGGAGCGGCAGCGGCATATCCGGTACATCTTTTTCTGATGTTCTATGAGAAATGCTGTCAGTTGTGTCAGCGTCTGCCGGGCCATGCCTGGGTTACGGGCCATCCTGCACCATGGCAGATGCTGGTTTTCTTTGGGATTCTTCTGGTCATTCTGGTCGGTAACGAACGACTGCCCAAATTCCTTTTTTGGCAGGGAATTTTGTGTGCGCTGCTGGTCTTTTGTGTCAGAGTGCCGCGGGGGCTGCAGATCACCATGGTGGATGTGGGACAGGGCGACTGTATCTATCTGACCGAGAGTGGTGGATTCCATATGTTGATTGATGGCGGCAGTTCGGATAAAAGCAATGTGGCAGAGTATCAGATCCTTCCTTTTCTGAGGTATAAGGGGGTATCGCGTCTGGATGCCGTCGTGATCACACATCCGGACAGCGATCACATAAACGGCATCTGTTCCATGCTGGAGGAAGCGGTGAAGGGCGGCGGTATGACCATTGAAACACTGTATCTGCCGGATGTGGGGGAAGCCGGACGGAATGAGGGCTATCGGGAGCTGGAACACAGGGCGGCTGAGGCAGGTGTTCGGGTACGGTATATCGGATACGGGGACCGGCTGCGGCATGGTAATGTTATGTTAACCTGCCTGCATCCGGAGAAAGGATGGGAGACGGAGGATACCAACGCGTATTCTACGGTGCTGCATCTGTCTTATGGAAATTTTACCGCACTGTTCACCGGGGATCTGGAAGGAGAAGGAGAGCGGCGGGTAGAAGAGCTTGTCAGAGTGGGAAATGATCAGACACCGGGTGGCGGGGCGTTACGCAATGGGCCGGCAGGTCTGAAGCTTAAGGATATCACCCTGCTCAAAGCGGCACATCATGGATCCAGATATTCCACGGGGGAAAGCATCTTACAGGAGCTGAATCCGAGAATCGTCCTCCTGTCTTCCGGGAGAAATAACCGGTACGGGCATCCTCATGCAGAACTGCTGGAGCGGCTTGCGGCACAGGGCTGTATCATCTATCAGACGAAGGAGAGCGGAGCGGTGACGGTAAAGGTGAGCGCAGAAAGAGGACAGGACCGGATGTCGGTAACCACAACTTTATCGACCGGGTGCCGGGTACCGTGAATCATGTTCTCACGGAATGCGCAGTTCAGCTCATTCCTGACCCCTGCATAGTAACTTCGAACCTTCTGCAGACAGGGAAAAATTGTCAATTGGAATTGACGAAACCGCAGATGCTGTATATAATATTACATGAATGAGGGAGTAATCGGCTCCTGCTTTTCCAGGGCAGGTGCGATATGCCAACACACTGATGACAGCGGGTTCTGTCATCTGGTATATCTTAATTGATGAGACTCATGTATGGCGTAATGATACCATGCGTGTGTCTGATGAGAAGAGTGAAGGACGGATACTGTATGGTACCTGTCCTTTTTGATTGCACAGACAGATGTTATGGGAAGGGATATTTCAGGAAGCCATAGATGATACATGCAGAGAAAGGAAGGATAACGGTATGGTTGTTTTTTTGACGGTGCTTGCGACGATCTTTATCGCGGAAATGGGAGATAAGACACAGCTTCTGCTTGTGGCGATGGCAGGTAAGTATAAGGTCAGACATATCCTGACGGGTACCTGGCTGGCGACGGCGGTGCTGAATCTTCTGGCAGTAGGGGTGGGAGCGGCCCTGGGTAATTATCTGGATATGAGGATCATCAAAACGCTGGCGGGATTTGCGTTTTTCTGTTTTGCGTACGGAGCCCTCAAAAATGAGGAAGAAGAGGAGGAGGAGAAGGAAATGAAGCATAATCTGGGACCGGTGATTGCCATTTTCTGTTCCTTCTTTGTCGGTGAGCTGGGGGATAAGACGCAGCTGTCCGGTATAGCGTTGGCGGCCAATTATACAAACCACAGTATGGCGAACGCCGTTTTTGTATTTCTGGGCTGTACGCTGGGGCTGATTCTGGCTGATCTGATTGGGCTGATCGTAGGCGTGGTGTTGAAGAGTAAAGTGCCTACGGGTATTTTGAATAAGATATCGTTCGGGATTTTCGTAGTCTTTGGCGTTTTGAGCGTTGCGGAAGCGGCGGGCCTGATTTTCGGTGCGGGAAGTGCGGCGGCTGTGGGCAGTTGTATCGTGGTGACGGTGGTCTTTGCGCTCCTGTGTCTGTGGGAGATTCGCCAGGCAGGAAAAGATAAGCCTTTTGGGAAAGGTTAATAAAAAAGGATGTTATTTTTGATGATTTTTGATAAAATAGGAGTGGAAGACGGATCAGGCAGTGTGGTAAGAGAGGGAAACGGAAATGATATTTAAATGTAAAAACTGTGGTGGGAATACGGTGTATGAGCCGGGCAGAGGCAGTATGTACTGTCCGCATTGTGAGAGTGCGGACAGTGAAGAGACGATACAGGGTGGTACGCTGCAGCAGTGTGTCAATTGCGGGGCGCCGCTTGAAATGCAGGAGTATACGTCGGCGGGCAGGTGCGAACATTGCGGCAGTTACATAGTCTTTAATGAGCGGGTGGAAGGTGTTTATGAGCCGCATATGCTGCTTCCATTCCGGATTAATAAGAAAGCGGCGGCTCAGGCGCTTGACCGTGAATTTTCAAGGCGGCTGTTTACCCCTGCGGACTTTCTGTCGGCAAAAAGTCTGGAAAGTATGGAAGGCATCTATGTACCTTTCTGGATGTATGATTATAAGGCATGTTATGATTTTGCCGGGGAAGGAATCAAAGTCAGGCGATGGACATCCGGGAATACGGAGTATACCGAGACTTCCTATTATGAGGTGGTACGAAAGATGGACCTGGATTTCGATAAGGTTCCTGTGGACGCTTCCTATGCGATGGAGGATGGTGTGATGGATCTCATGGAGCCCTACGATTACAGGCAGCTGCAGGGATTCGATCCGAAATACATGTCCGGCTTTTACGGGGAAGTCTACAATCAGGATGCGGCGGAGCTGGAAGGAAGGGCACAGATGAAATCGCGCGCTGCCTCGGAAGAATTGATGCAGGATTCTCTTAAGGCGTACAGCAGTGTCAGGACGCTTCGCAGGGATCTTCGACTGGACAATCAGGCGGTACATTATGCGTTGATGCCGGTATGGCAGTATCTGTACCGCTATAAAGGAAAAACTTACCAGTACCATGTCAATGGACAGACGGGCAAGGTGATCGGTACGACACCGGTTTCCATGGCTAAAGTGTTGAGCTACAGCGTTTCGGTGTTTGCAGTGGTGACAGCCGGATGTTACATGGCGATAAGGATATTGGAGATTTTATAGTAAACTTACATCATGCTCAGCCTGCCGCCTGGCGGGCCGCATGGCCATCCATGCTGTGAAAGTCGAAGACTTTCATAGTAAACTTACATCATGCTGTGAAAGTCAGAGACTTTCACAGTATACTGACAGGTTGGGCAGGAACAGGAGATTAACGATGAAAGAATATTTCCGCTATTTTAAATGGATGTATATCGTGCTGGGGGCATTGGCGCTTGTGCTCGCGGCTTTATATGTGGGACACTGGGGGATTGCCGGAATGTTCCACTATGAGAGGACGAATCAGAGCTGTACCACGAAAGAGCGTGTATTTGATTACGGCGATGTGCTGACGGACCAGGAAGAAGAAAGTCTGCGCAGGATGATCGCCAAACGGGAGCAGCAGACGGGGTGTGATATCGTGCTGATCACACTGCAGGAATCGCTGAAGGAGTATGCCCGGGAAATTGAACCCGGTGTGCACTATGATGAATTTGTGAGAGTCTATGCGGAGCGATTCTATGAGGATAATCAGTTCGGATATGACCGGGCCAACGGGGACGGTATCCTGCTGGTGGATAACTGGTACCGGGAAGATGACGGCCGTATCTATACATGGTTGTGTACGACCGGGAGAGTGAAGGACAAATATTCGGATGCGGCGGTAGATCATATCCTGGATAATGTTTACCGGTATGTGGAGAGAAACCCTTACCGCGCCTATAAGACTTATATCAATGATTTCTATCATGATATGCTGGGCATACAGGTGTTTTCCATATATGTGCCGGGCAGTGTCCCGTGGATCGTGGGATTGGCAGCGGCGGTTATTTTCGTGATCTGCAACAGAAAATCAAAGAAAGGAGATAAGACGACTACGGCAGTCACCTATGTGGCCGGTATGGAACCTGATTTTCGGGTGAAGGAGGACAGATTCCTGCGCAAGTCCGTTGTGACGCGTAAGATCCAGACGAGCAGCGGCAGTGGCGGCGGACGCAGCGGTGGTGGAGGCGGCAGGAGCCATGGAGGCGGCGGTCACAGCCGATAGTTATAGTAAATTCCATCATGCTCAGCCTGCCGCCTGGCGGGCCG
>CAJTPO010000044.1 GCA_910578115.1 uncultured Lachnospiraceae bacterium
CTCCCGCCAGGCCGGAAGCGGCGGCGTTTTCTTTTGCCCAGGAGACCATGCCTTTGGAGGCATCCACATGGGTCACGGCGGCTCCGGCTTTGGCTGCGGACAGGGTGGCTCCGCCGGTATAGGCGAAAAGATTGAGAACTTTTACCGGCTGTCCGGCCTTTTTTCGATCTCTTATAATAGAAGAAAACCAGTCCCAGTTTGCGGCCTGCTCCGGGAAAAGCCCTGTGTGTTTGAAACTGAATGGTTTCAGGCGGAAAGTAAGTTCCCGGTATCGAATGCTCCATTCCTCGGGCAGCTGGAAGAATTCCCACTCGCCGCCGCCTTTCGAACTCCGGTGATAGTGGCCGTTCTTCTGTTTCCAGCGCCGGTCTGTGCGCGGCGTGTCCCATATGACCTGCGGGTCGGGGCGCACCAGGATATAATCACCCCAGCGCTCCAGTTTCTCCCCACCGGAGGTATCTATTACTTCATAATCTTTCCATGCATCTGCTGTCCACATTGTTTTAACCTTTCTGCGGCGGTTGGCCCGCGCTGCCTTTCTGCCGGCCGGCAGTATCCCTTTTATCTGTATTTATTATGCATAAAAAAATATTTTTCGCAAATAGTAAAAAACGGCGTATTGTGCTTATTGTGCAAATAAAAAACACTGCACGACAAATAGAAGCGGGATAACAACCTTAAAATATATATATTTTACACAAAACATGACCTATCAAAATGCACACATCTGACGAACTGACAAATATCTCCAGAAAAGCTATTGACTTTGGTTGTGCAGGTTGCTATAATCGTAACATCAAAAGAATTCAATCATTTGGATTGTTACTGCAATCGAGCGGGCAAAACCAGATCATATGAATTGACCGGAAGGTTAGTTTATATTGTTTGGTTTTTTATTTTATTATCAAAAGATTCAGCGGATGAGGAATGAAAAGTGCGTATCGAGAAGGTAATCAATAATAATATTATCCAGGCGCGGGATAATAACGGTGTGGAGCTGGTCGTCATGGGAAGGGGAATCGGATTCGGCAAAGGACCGGGAAGCGAAATTGACAGTGCCGCAGTCGAGAAGACGTTTCGGCTGGACAACATGGATGACAAGGAGCAGTTCAAGAAGTTACTGGCATCCCTGCCACTGGAACACATCAGACTGGCCAACGACATTATCTCGTACGCCAGAGAGAGCCTGAAAATCAATCTCAACCAGAACGTTTATCTGACGCTGACGGATCATATCAGTTTCGTGATCGACAGATACCGGGCAGGGATGAAATTTGATAATATACTGTCTGATGAAGTGCGGCTGTTCTACCCGGTAGAGTACTCGGTTGGCAGATATGCACTGGAGAAGATCGAAGAGAGGACCGGCTGCCGTCTCGTGGAGGATGAGGCAGCATCCATCGCCCTCCACATCATTAACGGTGAGACGAATCTGATCATGGGCAAGGCTTTTCAGATGATCAGGATGATGCGGGAGATGATGGAGATCATCGAGCGGCACATCACAATCCCCGAGGGACGGAACTACCCGAAGGAGAAGCTGATCTCCGACTTGAAGCAGCTTGCCAACAGACTGGTCTCGGAAGAACCCATGAGCGGGCGCAAGGACGAAGCGCTTTACAGTTTCGTACAGGACAATTACAGAGAAGAATATCAGATCATTAATGGTATCAATGATTATATAGAGGCCACATACCAGTGCAGCATGACAGAGGAAGAGAAGATTTATCTGGCATTGGACATCAAACGTATGAAGGACCTCTATGCAGGATAGAAAGTGAGGGGCGAGAATGAAACTTTTTCAGAATTTATTTGGTAAAGGCGGTATTGAGATCGCAGCGCCGGTATCGGGGAAGCTGGTAGCGATCAGTGAGGTGAACGATCCCACCTTCGGCGATGAGATCCTTGGCAAGGGCGTGGCGGTGATCCCTTCGGATAACCGGATCTGCGCGCCGGCGGACGGTACGGTCAGCACGGTATTCCCGACCGGACACGCGGCAGCCATCACCGCAGATTCGGGTGCGGAGATTCTGATCCATATCGGATTGGACACCGTGAAGCTGAACGGCAAACATTTTACGATCCATGCGAAGGAAGGCGACAAGGTGAAGAAGGGTGACCTGCTTCTGGAAGCGGATATCGAACAGATCAAGGCGGAAGGCTATGATACGATCACGCCGGTGGTGATCTGCAATACGGATGAGTTCTCGAAATTCGAGATGGCGGCGTCGGGAGATGTGGCGCAGGGCGACGTCGTTTTGACGATCGAGAAGTAGTACACTGCCGCAGGAGCCTGCGATTTTCCGTTATCTGCGCAGGCAGTGTAAGATGGTGCGGCACAGAGTTTATGCGATATTGATTGGATCCGCCAGGGATCCATGAGATATAGATACAAAAGGCATTGGTTCTATGGCTAGGGTAGAACTGAACAATAATTTCATGAGGGGGTAAAAGTGTATGATGAAGTATTTACAGAAACTGGGTAAAGCTTTGATGCTTCCCGTAGCATGTCTGCCCATCTGCGGTATCCTGATGGGAATCGGATATGCATTGTGTCCTTCCACTATGCAGGGTGGTGAGGTTGTAGGCTTTGTACAGAAGCTGGGCTTCTTTCTGGTGAAAGCCGGCGGCGCGCTGGTTGACAATATGGCGCTCCTGTTTGTTATCGGTGTCGGCGTGGGAATGTCTGATGACCATGACGGTACGTCCGGTCTGGCTGCATTTGCATCCTGGCTGATGATCACCAATCTGCTTTCGACAGGCGCAGTGACAACGATGATGCCTTCGATCGCAGAGAGCGCAACCAAGACACTGGCATTCGATAAGATCGGCAACCCGTTTATCGGTATTCTGGCTGGTATCATTGGCGCAACATGCTACAACAAATTTAAATCGACGAAACTGCCGGATTGGCTGTCCTTCTTCAGCGGCAAACGCTGTGTGGCGATCATTTCCGGTGTGACATCCATTATCGTGTCGGCAGTTCTTTTGTTTGTATGGCCGGTAGTATTCGGTGCACTGATCGCTGTAGGTCAGGGAATCGTAGGAATGGGCCCGGTTGGCGCAGGTATCTATGCGTTCCTGAACAGACTGCTGATCCCGACAGGTCTGCACCATGCATTGAACAATGTATTCTGGTTTGACACCATCGGTCTCGGCGATCTGACCCACTTCTGGGCAGGTGAGACCAGCGCAGACGTTACATGGAGTCTTGGTATGTATATGTCAGGATTCTTCCCTTGTATGATGTTCGGTATTCCTGGCGCTGCTCTGGCTATGATCCATACGGCGAAGGATAACAAGAAGAAAGTAGCAAGTGGTCTTGTTGCATCCGCAGCTGTCTGTGCATTTGTCTGCGGTGTTACAGAGCCTTTCGAATTCGGTTTCATGTTCCTGGCTCCGTTGCTGTATGTGATTTATGCGATCCTTTACGGTATCTTCACAGTAGTAGTTGCACTGCTTGGCTTCCGTGCAGGTTTCAGCTTCTCGGCAGGCGCTACGGACCTTGTGTTCTCGGCATTCCTGCCCGCAGCAGACAAGACATGGCTGATCCTTCCGCTGGGTATTGCGGCATTCGCGATATTCTATCTTGTGTTCCGCTTCGCGATCGTTAAGTTTGACTTAAAGACACCTGGTAGAGAAGACGACGATCTGGAAGAAGAAAAGAAGGCAGTTCTGGCGAACAATGACTTTACAGAAGTGGCAGCTATCATTCTGGAAGGTCTTGGCGGTAAGGAGAACGTTGCATCTCTTGACAACTGTATTACAAGACTTCGTCTGGAGATCAAGGACAACACGAAGGTTAACGAGAAGAAGATCAAATCGGCAGGCGTTGCAGGCGTTATGAGGCCGGGCAAGACTTCTGTACAGGTTATCGTAGGTACGAAGGTACAGTTCGTTGCTGATGAAATGAAGAAGATGTTATAGGTATTATATCATTTTCATAATACCGAAACCCCTAGCAGAACGGAGGCCTTCGGGTCTCCGTTTTTATCTTGACAACTTAAGAATTTACAGAGAGAATGATAGAGAAAACATTATAAATATGCAGTTATCGGGCAGACTTATTTCAGGAGTTGTGTGGAAGCGTCGCAGAATACAGACACATCTGACGAGGAGTAGTTCTGGCATAAGAAAAGGATCTGTCTTTACAGGAAGGTGTGAAGGAAGCCCGGACGCAACGTATGGGATACGCTTCAGAATGGAGGAGACATGAGGATTATCAGAGCAAAAGATTATGAAGATATGAGCAGAAAGGCAGCGGCTATCATTGCGTCGCAGGTGATTATGAAACCGGACTGTGTGCTTGGTCTGGCGACGGGTTCTTCCCCGATCGGCACGTATGCCAATCTGGCAGCAGCTTATGAGAAGGGCGATCTTGACTTTTCCGGGATCACCACCGTGAATCTGGACGAGTACAAGGGGCTGCCCCGGGATAATGACCAGAGTTATTACTATTTCATGAACCATCACTTCTTCAGCAAAGTCAATGTGAAGCCGGAGCGTACATTCCTGCCGGACGGCACAGAGCCTGACAGCGACAAGGCGTGCCGTGCTTACAATGAGATCATTGCCGGCGTGGGTGGTATTGATCTGCAGCTTCTGGGCCTGGGCCATAACGGCCATATCGGTTTCAATGAGCCGGGCGATGTATTTGAGGCAGAGACACACTGCGTTGACCTGACGGAGACGACGATCAAGGCGAACCAGAGATTCTTCGCGTCCATAGACGATGTGCCGCGTCAGGCATACACCATGGGCATTAAGACGATCATGCAGGCGAAGAAGGTGCTGGTGGTGATCAGCGGTAAGGATAAGGCAGCGGCCCTCAAGGAAACCTGCTTCGGCCCGATCACCCCTCAGGTGCAGGGCTCCATCCTCCAGCTGCACAACGACGTGACGATCGTAGCGGACGAGGCTGCATTGTCAGAGATATAATACGGAAAGGAAAATCATCATATGATCATTAAAAATGCCAGTGTATATACGGAAGATGGAATCTTTCTGGAAAAGGATATATATATAGAAGGAACCCGTTTCGTGGACTGTGCGGAGAAAGTCAGCGATAAGACGGAGATTGACGCCGGCGGATGCGTGGCGATTCCGGGCCTGACGGATATTCATTTCCACGGCTGCATGGGCCAGGACTTCTGCGACGGCACGAGAGAGGCCATCGACACGATGGCGGCCTATGAAGCATCGGTGGGCGTGACGAATATCGTACCGGCTACCATGACGCTCTCCGAGGAGATGCTGCACGGCATCTGCAGCACGGCCAGAGCCTACGCCGAAGAAGGTGAGAAGGACGACAGAGCGCATTTCCACGGAATCAACATGGAAGGCCCTTTCTTATCGCTTGCGAAGAAGGGGGCTCAGAACGGTGAATATATCCACAAAC
The DNA here is from genome assembly GCA_910578115.1 of uncultured Lachnospiraceae bacterium. Taxonomy (GTDB): domain Bacteria; phylum Bacillota; class Clostridia; order Lachnospirales; family Lachnospiraceae; genus UBA3282. The sequence goes on from CAJTPO010000044.1 coordinate 5,399, forward strand.
CGGACATCGCCATGTTCGACAGACTGAACGAAGCGTCCGGCAATCGGGTGAAGCTGCTTGCCATCGCGCCGGAGGAAGAGGGCGCCATGGAGCTGATCGAGCAGAGGCATGACCGGACGGTGATGTCCATCGCTCATACCTGTACCGATTATGACACGGCTGTCATGGCCTTTGAGAAGGGTGCCAGCCATATGACGCACCTGTACAATGCCATGCATCCCTATACCCACAGGGCGCCCGGTCCGATCGGAGCGGCAGCCGATACCAGGAAGGTGGAAGTAGAGCTGATCTGTGACGGCGTGCACATTCATCCGTCCGCAGTCAGAACCACCTTTAAGATCTTCGGTGACGACCGCATCATCCTGATCAGCGACAGTATGCGCGCTACGGGACTGGAGGACGGTGATTATACCCTGGGCGGCCAGGACGTGAAGGTGACGGGCAATCTGGCCACCCTCCACGACGGCACCATCGCCGGCTCCGTGACCAACCTTTTGGACTGTATGCGCACCGCGGTGCTTAAGATGGGCATTCCGCTTACGTCCGCCGTGAAATGTGCGGCAGTCAACTCCGCGAAGTCCGTCGGCATCTATGACGACCACGGCAGCATCACGCCCGGCAAAGTGGCAGATGTGGTACTGCTTAAAAATGATGGCCTGACACTGCAGAAAGTGATTCTGGCCGGAAAGCCTTTGACATAATTATAGTAAACGACATAACGAATTTCTGCTTCCGGCTCTTGCAGAAGCTATATGCGTCAGCTTCTGCAAGGCCGAAAATGAAATTTCCAATGTCGTTAACTGTAGGAGGCGTTGAATCAAAATAAATGAGTTCCCTGCATTGCCGGAGTACAGCCGGCTGTGTGGGGACTCGTTTTTTATACAGCGCTTTGCTTGTCTTTTGGGAGATGTTTTTATACAATAGACTGGAATGGATACGGATTTTGAAGGAAACGGGGATGGAGGAGAGGCTGTATGACCATGCGTGAGGAATTTGATAAGAATGGATTTGATCTATTGCGCTATGCTGCGGCGTTGAGTGTTATGTTCCTGCATTATTCCAGCTATACGATGATCCTGGCGGACGGCCTGTCTGCTTTGGGAGCTGAAGCGATGGATGGAACCAGACGGCTTGCTTTGCTGTTTCCGGGAGTTGTCATATTGTTCGCCATGAGTGGTTTTCTGATCTCAGCCTCTTTTGAGCGGGCGGGGAGCAGGAAGGTGTTCTTTGAACGGCGTATCCTGCGGATGTATCCGGAACTGTGGATCTGTACGATCGTTAATCTGGCGGTGGTCTGTTTTCTGGTTCCGGAGCTGTTGGACGGGAGTCTGTTCCTTTGGATCGCGACGCAGATTGTTGGAATTGCCAACACCCCGGAATGCCTGAAATCATTCGGCACCGGCAGTGTCAATGGTGCGCTGTGGACTGTTTTTACGGAGATGCAGTTATATATCGTTCTGGGGATCTTCTATCCCGGATTGAAAAAGATGAAAACCGGGCACTGGACGGTGCTTTTGATAATGTTTGCGGCGGTGAATCTTGCCTGCGGAGAGATGGCGCAGAATCTGGACGGAATTATTCCAAAACTGATAGAGAGGATGTTTCTTCCCTATGCGCTTTGGTTTTTTATCGGAGTTTTCTGCTATCAGAAACGGCAGAGCGTATTGCCGGTTTTGAAGAAGGCCTGCCTGCCCATGCTGGTTGTTTATCTGGCAGTTAAATATGCCGGTCTGAAACTGCCGGGATATTATACGGATATTTTGACGGGGACTGTGCTTCCCTTTGTGGTGATCGGGGGTGGGTACTGTCTCCCGTCGGTGCGGCTGAGAACGGATCTTTCTTATGGCATCTTCCTGTATCATTGGATCATCCTGAACATTCTGGTTCATTATGATCTTATCAATAAACTGCAGTGGCCTTTGGGAGTGGCACTGTTTCTGACCGGGTCTGTGACTGCGGCCGCGGTTTCCGGCAGACTGGGTAAGGCGCTGCAAAATCTGTTGCGGATTACAGGCAACAGTCAATGCCGTTAAATTTCGTAACAGTTCAGCCTTCGGCTTCCCTGTTACGGAATCTGCCCATTGAGCAAAGCTCAATTTTTCCAAGTCGCCTTCGGCGAGGGTCAGATTCTTTTGGCCCAATTTACATATTCTCACGGCCTTTGCAGTAAATGCAAAGGCCTGGCCTGAACTGTTGCTAAATTTCTTAAATTTTTCGAAAAAACACTTGCATCTTAGAAAATCATCATGTATACTAGTCATTGCTGTGGCATGATAGCTGTGAAGCGTGAGGTTGCTGCCTGCAGGGCAGGTTTTCCGTGGAGCGAATGTCAAGTTAGGAAACTGACGACAAGTCACTGTACAGACAACAGATGTCCGGCGATGCCGGAAACAACGTGATTAGTGTTCCTGTCTGGTTTTGCGAATCAGGACACACACGGGGGAGTGTACAGTCACCGCTTGTCGTACTTAGAACAAAAAGTGCGAAAAGGAGGCGACTTTTTTTATGGCAAGTCAAGTAATGAGAATTACACTTAAAGCCTATGATCATCAGTTGGTTGATGCATCTGCAAAGAAAATCATCGAGACGGTGAAGAAGAACGGATCTCAGGTGAGCGGCCCGGTACCGCTTCCGACAAAGAAGGAAGTAGTGACCATCTTAAGAGCGGTTCACAAGTACAAGGATTCCAGAGAGCAGTTCGAGCAGAGGACTCACAAGAGACTCATCGATATCATCACACCTACACCCAAGACGGTGGATGCGCTGCAGAGACTGGAGATGCCTGCAGGTGTTTATATCGACATCAAGATGAAAAACAAATAAGACCCCTACTAGGATGACCGGAAGCAAATCCCTGCGGGAGTAACTTCAGACCATAAGGCGATTGACACTGGTCCGCTGTAGAGTAACAGGAGGTAAAGGAAATGAAGAAAGCTATTTTGGCAACAAAAGTCGGAATGACTCAAATCTTCAACGAAGACGGAACATTGACACCCGTTACCGTGCTTCAGGCAGGCCCTTGTGCAGTGACACAGGTTAAAACGAAAGAGAATGACGGTTACAGCGCTGTACAGGTTGGCTTTGTAGAAATGAAAGATAAGATCGTCAACAAGGATAAGAGCGGCAAGAAGGAAGTTATCCACAGACACGGCGTTAACAAGGCGCTGAAAGGCCACTTCGACAAGGCGGGCGTGTCCAGCAGGAGATTCGTGAGAGAGTTAAAGCTGGAGAACGCAGAAGAGTATACACTTGGAAGTGAAATCAAGGCAGATATCTTTGCGAACGGTGACAGAGTTGACGTGACCGCGATCTCCAAAGGTAAGGGATTCCAGGGCGCGATCAAGAGACACGGCCAGCACAGAGGTCCCATGACTCACGGTTCCAAATTTCATCGCCATCAGGGTTCCAATGGTGCATGTTCCTCGCCCAGCAAAGTGTTTAAGGGCAAGGGAATGCCGGGACATATGGGCTGCGTGAGAGTAACTGTTCAGAACCTTACGGTAGTGAGAGTTGATGCGGATAAGAACCTTATCCTTGTCAAAGGCGCTGTACCGGGCCCGAGAAAAGCCTTAGTAACCGTTAAAGAGACCACTAAGGTGAATGCGAAATAGTGACCTGAGTCACAGATGAAAGGAGGACCATACAGATGGCAAACGTATCTGTTTATAATATGGAAGGCAAAGAAGTCGGCAAGATGGATTTGAATGATGCGGTGTTCGGTGTCGAGATCAATGAACATCTGGTACACATGGCAGTTGTTCAGACACTTGCGAACAGGCGTCAGGGAACGCAGAAGGCCAAGACCCGCTCCGAAGTTTCCGGCGGCGGCAGGAAACCCTGGAGACAGAAGGGAACCGGTCATGCAAGACAGGGATCCACAAGATCTCCTCAGTGGAAGGGCGGCGGAGTTGTATTTGCTCCCGTTCCGAGAGATTATTCTTTCAAGATGAATAAGAAAGAGAAGCAGGCAGCTCTCAAATCTGTTCTTACGAGCAGAGTACAGGACAACAAGCTGATCGTGTTGGATGAGCTGAAACTGGACGAGATCAAGACGAAGAAGTTTAAAGAGGTTATGGATAACCTTAAAGTAACGAAGGCTATGGTAGTGATCGGTGAGCAGGATGCAAACGTGATCTGCTCCGCAAAAAATCTGCCGGCCATTTCCACTGCAGTGGCAGAGAACATCAACGTTTACGATATCCTGAAAGGTGACACGCTGGTGATCACGAAGGATGCCGTTGCAAAGATCGAGGAGGTGTATGCATAATGGCAGCGATTCAGTATTATGATGTAATCCTCAAACCGGTTATCACAGAGAAGAGTATGGCTGGCATGAGCGAGAAGAAATATACTTTCCTGGTTCATCCGGAAGCTAACAAGACACAGATCAAGGAAGCTGTTGAGAAGATGTTCGAGGGAACGAAAGTTGCGAAGGTCAACACCATGAATCAGGATGGCAAGACGAAGAGACGTGGTATGGTATACGGCAAGACAGCCAAAACCAAGAAGGCTATCGTACAGCTGACAGAGGACAGCAAAGAGATCGAGATCTTCGCAGGCTTATAAGAATAAGCGGAGCCTGGCGAAGTGAGAAGATAAGGTATGCGGGCCGGACCAATGTGGCTGCGCGCAAAAATCTGATAAGAAAAGGAGAAAAGAGATCATGGGAATCAAGACATACAACCCATATACACCTTCCAGACGTAATATGACTGGTTCTGATTTTTCCGAGATTACGAAGAGTACCCCTGAGAAAGCGCTCTGCACTTCCTTGAAGAAGAATGCGGGACGTAACAATCAGGGTAAGATCACGGTCAGACATCATGGCGGCGGAAGCAGAAGATTATACAGAAATATCGATTTTAAGAGAATGAAGGACGGTATTCCGGCTAGGGTGATCGGTATCGAGTACGATCCCAACAGAACGGCTAATATCGCACTCATCTGTTATGAGGATGGCGAGAAGGCATATATCCTTGCACCGGAAGGCCTGACAGACGGCATGAAGGTTATGAATGGTCCCGAGGCGGAGATCAGAGTAGGTAACTGCTTACCTTTATCCGAGATTCCGGTCGGTACATTGGTTCACAATATTGAGTTATATCCCGGCAAAGGCGGACAGATGGTTCGTTCTGCTGGTAACAGCGCACAGCTCATGGCGAAGGAAGGCAAGTATGCGACACTGAGATTACCTTCCGGCGAGATGAGAATGGTTCCGATCGTATGCCGTGCTACCGTAGGTACAGTTGGCAATGTAGATCACAACCTGATCAAGATCGGTAAGGCAGGACGTAAGCGCCACATGGGTATTCGTCCGACAGTCCGCGGTTCCGTTATGAACCCCAACGATCATCCGCACGGTGGTGGTGAAGGACGTGCACCGATCGGCCGTCCCGGCCCGAGCACTCCTTGGGGCAAACCGGCGCTTGGCTTGAAGACGCGTAAGAAGAAGAAAGCGTCCAATAAGCTGATCGTAAGAAGAAGAGACGGAAGATCGATCAAATAATGAGATGAGAAATTCTACGGCTTCGAATGGAAGAATTGCTGGCAATTCTTCCATGGTTGTGAGAACAGAGAGAAAATTAGGAGGTTTGAAATGGCTAGATCATTGAAAAAAGGACCATTTGCAGATGCGAGCTTACTGAAGAAAGTAGACGCACTTAATGCGTCGGGACAGAAGCAGGTTATTAAGACCTGGTCTCGTCGTTCTACTATTTTCCCTTCCTTCGTAGGACATACATTTGCGGTTCATGACGGAAGAAAGCACGTACCGGTATATGTTACAGAGGATATGGTTGGGCACAAACTCGGTGAGTTCGTGGCGACCAGAACTTATAGAGGACATGATAAGGACGAGAGAAAGTCCAAAGTTCGCTAATTTGAAAGGAGGTTTTCATCTATGGCTAAAGGACATAGATCCCAGATAAAGAGAGAAAGAAATGCGAACAAAGATACAAGACCTTCAGCTAAGCTGTCTTATGCAAGAGTGTCTGTACAGAAAGCGTGTTTCGTATTGGATGCTATCAGGGGCAAGGATGTGACGACAGCCCTTGCGATCCTGGAATATAATCCAAGATATGCATCGAGTATCATTAAGAAGTTGCTTCAGTCCGCGATCGCGAATGCGGAGAACAACAACGGCATGAATGTGGAGAATCTTTATATTGCAGAGTGCTATGCAAATAAAGGACCGACCATGAAGAGAATACAGCCGAGAGCACAGGGCAGGGCGTACAGGATCGAGAAGAGAATGAGCCACATCACGATCGTGCTTGATGAAAGATAGGATCATATAGGAAGGAGAACAACATGGGACAGAAAGTTAATCCACACGGCTTAAGAGTCGGTGTTATTAAAGATTGGGATTCCAAATGGTATGCTGATGCGGAGTTTTCTGATTTTCTGGTAGAAGACTACAATATCAGAACCTTTTTAAAGAAAAAATTATACAGCGCCGGTGTTTCCAAGATCGAGATCGAGAGAGCGTCTGACAGGGTGAAGATTATTATCTACACGGCAAAACCGGGTGTTGTGATCGGTAAAGGCGGAGCAGAGATTGAAGCGACCAAGAAAGAACTTTCCAGGCTGACAGACAAGAAAGTTCTCGTAGATATCAAAGAGATCAAGAGACCTGACAGAGATGCACAGCTTGTTGCAGAGAACATTGCGCAGCAGCTGGAGAACCGTGTGTCTTTCAGACGTGCTATGAAGTCCTGCATGGGCAGAACCATGAAGGCGGGTGCGATGGGTATCAAGGCGGCTGTAGCAGGACGTCTGGGCGGTGCGGATATCGCGCGTACAGAGTTCTACAGTGAGGGAACCATCCCGCTTCAGACTTTGAGAGCAGATATTGACTATGGATTTGCAGAGGCCGACACCACTTACGGTAAGCTCGGTGTTAAAGTATGGATTTACAAGGGCGAAGTACTTCCTACAAAATCTAACGCGGAAGGGAGCGATAAATAATGTTAATGCCTAAAAGAGTAAAACGTCGTAAACAGTTCCGTGGTTCTATGAGCGGTAAAGCTTCCCGCGGTAATACGATCACTTATGGTGAATACGGTATTGTGGCTATGGAGCCATGCTGGATCAAATCGAATCAGATCGAGGCAGCCCGTATCGCTATGACACGTTATATCAAGCGTGGCGGTAAAGTTTGGATCAAGATTTTCCCTGACAAACCTGTAACAGCAAAGCCGGCAGAAACACGTATGGGTTCCGGTAAAGGTACCCTGGAATACTGGGTAGCGGTTGTTAAGCCCGGACGCGTAATGTTCGAAATCGCAGGAGTATCTGAAGAGGTGGCGAAAGAAGCGTTACGTCTGGCAACACATAAGCTTCCATGTAAATGTAAAATTGTTTCTAAAGCAGACTTGGAAGGCGGTGTATCTAATGAAAACTAATAAGTTTGTAGAAGATTTAAATAAGAAGTCAGATGTAGAATTAGCGCAGGCGCTGGTTGATGCGAAGAAAGAACTTTTCAACCTGAGATTCCAGAATGCGACGAATCAGCTGGATAACACGGCAAGAATCAAGGATGTCAGAAGGAACATTGCCAGAATTCAGACAGTGATCACGCAGAAAGCAAAAACAATAAATTAGGCAACAGTGCTGTAAGAATTGCAAAGCAATTCTTGCGATTTCAGCTTACTGAAATCATAGGAAAGGAGAATCGATCGTGGAGAGAAATTTACGGAAAACCCGTACTGGTAAAGTGACCAGCAATAAGATGGACAAGACAATTGTTGTGGCAATTGAAAACCATGTTAAGCATCCGCTCTACAATAAGATTGTAAAGAAGACATATAAATTGAAGGCACATGATGAGAACAACGAGTGTAACATCGGTGATACAGTTAAAGTAATGGAGACCAGACCTTTATCCAAGGATAAGAGATGGAGACTTGTTGAGATCGTTGAGAGAGCAAAATAAGACGGAAAGATTTACTGAAATCCAGATTTCGTTTGTGAGAATTTCCGGTGGAAATTCCCGGTATGAGTGATCAATGATTTTATGGTAAATATGGAAAGAAGGAGAAATTAGCATGATTCAACAGGAAAGCAGACTTAAGGTCGCTGACAACACCGGTGCGAAAGAGGTCCTGTGCATCAGAGTTGTGGGTGGTTCTACAAGAAGATATGCGCGTATTGGTGATGTGATCGTTGCTACGGTCAAAGATGCAACACCAGGCGGCGTTGTAAAAAAAGGCGATGTTGTAAAAGCTGTAGTTGTGCGCAGTGTAAAAGGCGCTCGCCGCAAGGATGGTTCATATATCAGATTTGACGAAAATGCTGCTGTGATCATCAAGGATGATAAGACTCCGAGAGGAACCCGTATTTTTGGGCCAGTAGCGAGAGAGCTTCGTGATAAACAGTTTATGAAAATTGTTTCACTGGCTCCGGAAGTATTATAGGAGGTGCCGGTATGTCAACATTTAAGATTAAGAAGGGTGATACCGTGAAGGTGATCGCCGGTAAGGATAAAGACAAAGAAGGCAAAGTGGTTTCCGTTGACAGAAAGAACGGAAAGGTTCTGGTGGAAGGTGTCAACATGATTACCAGGCATGAGAAGCCCTCTGCTGCAAACCAGAATGGCGGTATCGTACAGAAGGAAGCACCCATCGACGCTTCCAACGTAATGTATGTTCACAAGGGTAAGGCTACAAGAATTGGCTTTAAGTTTGAAAATGACAAGAAGGTACGTTTTGCCAAGTCCACAGGTGACATCATCGATTAATTCTAAGAAAGGAGGTCTAAAACGTTGAGTAGTAGACTGAAAGAGATGTATAAAAACGAGATCGTAGATGCTATGGTCAAAAAGTTTGGATATAAAAATGTTATGGAAGTTCCGAAGCTTGACAAGATCGTAGTCAACATGGGTGTTGGCGAAGCGAAGGAAAATGCCAAGGTTTTGGAAATGGCTGTAAGTGATATGGAAACCATCACCGGCCAGAAAGCTGTCGTTACGAAGGCAAAGAATTCTGTCGCTAACTTCAAGATCAGAGAAGGACAGTCCATTGGCTGTAAGACAACGCTGCGCGGTGACAAAATGTATGAGTTTATGGATCGTCTTGTAAACCTTGCGCTTCCCCGTGTACGTGACTTTAGAGGTGTGAATCCGAATTCCTTTGACGGAAGAGGTAACTATGCACTTGGTATCAAGGAGCAGATCATCTTCCCGGAGATCGAGTATGACAAGGTAGACAAGGTAAGAGGTATGGACGTTATCTTCGTTACCACGGCTAAGACTGACGAAGAGGCCCGTGAGTTGTTGAGATTGTTTAATATGCCATTTGCTAAATAAAAGGAGGAAAATTCATGGCTAAGACAGCAATGAAGATCAAACAGCAGCGTAAACCGAAATTCTCTACAAGGGAATATAACCGTTGCAAAATTTGTGGTCGTCCACATGCTTATTTGAGAAAATACGGAATTTGCAGAATTTGCTTCCGTGAGTTAGCATATAAAGGTCAGATTCCTGGCGTTAAGAAAGCAAGCTGGTAAAACAACGAAAAGCTTTACTTAAGGTGTGAAAGAACCGCATCTGAGTAGACTGTGTTTCGTTGGGAAGAATGCTGCTGACGCACCCGTTCTTCGGTGTATTGACGGACCGGAGAAGGGATGCAGATACATTCTTCCGGTATATTGAAATAGGATAGATGGCTGAGAAAGGCAATTATGATATAAGGAGGAAAAATCATGACAATGAGCGATCCTATTGCAGATATGCTTACAAGAATCCGTAATGCAAATACTGCAAAGCATGATACAGTAGATGTACCCTCATCCAAAATGAAACTTGCGATTGCACAGATTCTTCTGGACGAAGGATATATAAGGAAATTTGATATGATCGATAACGGCAGTTTCAAGACGATCCATATTACGCTGAAATACGGCGAGGATAAGAACGATAAGATCATATCCGGAATCAAGAGAATCTCCAAGCCGGGACTTCGTGTATATGCCGGCAAGGAAGAGCTTCCGAGAGTGTTGGGCGGACTGGGCATTGCGATCATCTCGACCAACCAAGGCGTTGTGACCGATAAGAAGGCAAGAGAGCTGCAGGTAGGCGGTGAGGTGCTGGCGTTCGTCTGGTAACATGGCAGGAAGCAATAAAATCAAGCACGAGCGAAGCGAGTATTTGATTTTATGCGACTGACAACGAGAAAATCAGTAGCCGCGAAGCGGCGAATCTGCGCAGCAGATAAATTTTCGAGTAGTCTGCGAGATTTGCTTCGCAAACTCGAACAACAAGAATTTCCGGAGCATCAGAAAATACCGCATTAAAATGGTTATTGCATTGTAAGAATATATGATTTCACAATAAAAACAGGAGGTACGGGCATGTCACGTATAGGAAGAATGCCAATCGCGATTCCCGCAGGCGTAACTGTGGAGGTTGCAGAAAATAATAAAGTGACTGTAAAAGGTCCTAAGGGAACACTTGAGAGAGTGCTTCCGTCAGAGATGGAGATTAAAGTTGAAGGCGATCAGGTAGTAGTATCCAGACCTAATGATCTGAAGAAGATGAGATCTTTCCACGGTCTGACCAGAACACTGATCAACAATATGGTGGTGGGTGTTACGTCCGGTTATGAGAAGAAGCTGGAAGTAAACGGTGTTGGTTACAGGGCATCCAAGTCCGGCAAGGTTCTGACACTGAACCTTGGATATTCTCATCCGGTTGAGATGACGGATCCCGAGGGGATCGAGACTGTCATGGAAGGACAGAACGTGATCATCGTTAAAGGTATTGATAAAGAAAAAGTTGGTCAATTTGCGGCTGAAATCAGAGATAAGAGAAGACCGGAGCCTTATAAAGGTAAGGGTATTAAGTATGCTGATGAGACAATTAGACGTAAAGTTGGTAAGACTGGTAAGAAATAATCGAAAGGAGCATGGGTAAAAATGGTTAAGAAAGAATCAAGACAAAAAGTTCGTGTAAAAAAACACAACAGAGTGCGTAACCGTTTCAGCGGCACGGCCGAGAGACCTCGCCTTTCTGTGTTTAGAAGCAACAATCATATGTATGCTCAGATTATTGACGATACAGTTGGAAATACTTTAGTTGCAGCTTCTACTCTTGAGAAAGATGTAAAAGCGGAACTGGAAAAGACCAATAACGTTGATGCAGCGGCATATTTAGGAACAGTAATCGCTAAGAGAGCAATTGAAAAAGGCATTAAGATGGTTGTCTTTGACAGAGGCGGCTTTATATACCAGGGTAAGATTGCAGCATTAGCTGACGCGGCCAGAGAAGCTGGCTTAGAATTCTAGGAAGGGAGAGGGAAATCACATGAGACGTACAATCATTGATGTAAGTCAGTTGGAATTGACTGAAAAAGTAGTAACGATCAAGCGTGTTACTAAGGTTGTTAAAGGTGGTCGTAACATGCGTTTTACGGCACTGGTAGTAGTCGGTGACGGCAACGGCCATGTTGGTGCGGGCTTAGGTAAGGCAACTGAAATCCCTGAGGCAATTCGTAAAGGTAAGGAAGATGCGATCAAGAACCTGGTTCCCGTTGCATTGGATGAGAAGAACAGTATCACACATGATTTCATCGGGAAATTCGGTTCCGCTTCTGTTCTTTTGAAGAGAGCTCCGGAAGGTACCGGTATCATCGCAGGAGGTCCTGCACGTATCGTATGTGAACTTGCAGGGATCAAGAATATCCGTACGAAGTCTTTAGGCTCCAACAATAAGCAGAACGTTGTACTTGCTACAATCGCAGGTTTAAGCCAGTTGAAGACTCCTGAAGAAGTAGCTAAGAACCGTGGCAAGGCTGTGGATGAAGTCCGCGCCTGAGCTGCTGGAAGTTTTTTAGAAGATTTAGGAGGAAAAAGAGATGGCAGAAAAGAAGGTAACAGATAAGAAATTAAAAATTACTTTGGTGAAATCTACCATTGGCCAGGTACCCAAGAGCAGAGCGACAATCGAAGCTATGGGACTCCGCAAACTCAATCAGACAGTGGAACTGCCGGATAATGCGTCAACCAGAGGCCAGATCCAGAGAGTAAGACATATGGTAAAAGTAGAAGAAGTATAAATAAAGGAGGTGTCAGAATGGAATTATCAAATTTAAGACCCGCTGCCGGGTCAGTGCATAGTGATAATTTTAGAAGAGGCCGTGGACATGGCTCAGGCAATGGAAAGACTGCCGGCAAGGGACACAAAGGCCAGAAGGCCCGTTCCGGAGCACCGAGAGCAGGCTTCGAAGGTGGACAGATGCCATTATACAGACGTCTTCCCAAGAGAGGATTTAAATGCAGAAATTCTAAGGAGATCGTGGCAATCAATTTAGGCGCACTGGAAGTATTTGACAATGGCGCTACCGTCGATGTCGATGCGTTGATCGAGAAGGGAATCGTTAAGCATCCGCGTGATGGCGTTAAGATTCTTGGAAACGGAGAACTTACCAAGAAGCTCGATGTGAAGGCAGGTGCCTTCAGTGCATCCGCTAAAGAAAAGATCGAGGCACTTGGTGGAACAGCAGAGGTGATTTAATGTTAACAACCTTAAAGAATGCGTTTAAAATCAAGGAGATCAGAAAGAAGCTTTTGTTTACGTTTCTGATGTTAGTTGTGATCCGCTTAGGATCACAGCTGCCGGTTCCCGGCATTAACACGGGCTTTTTTGCGAACTGGTTTGAACAGCAGACGTCGGCAGGTGATGCTTTCAATTTCCTTGATGCTTTTACTGGTGGTTCGTTCCTGCGTATGTCTATTCTGGCATTGAGCATTACACCGTATATTACATCTTCGATCATTATGCAGCTTATGACCATCGCCATCCCCAAATTGGAGGAGATGCAGCGAGACGGCGCTGACGGAAGGAAGAAGATTGCGTCCATCACGAGATATGTTACAGTGGTTCTTGCCCTGATTGAGTCCAGCGCTATGGCCATCGGGTTTGGCCGGCAGGGACTGTTACAGACATACAATGCATTTAACGTTATTACAGTAATTGTGGCTTTGACAGCAGGAAGTGCGTTCTTGATGTGGATCGGAGAGCGGATCACGGAAAATGGTGTTGGCAATGGTATTTCCATCGTGTTGACAATCAATATTCTGTCGACAGTTCCGCAGGATATTACACAGCTTTTTCAGCAGTTTGTCATTGGCAGATCGGTTGCCAAGGGTGCAGTAGCGGCGATCATCATCATTGCTGTTATTCTGTTGATGGTAATTATGGTTATTGTTTTGAATGACGGTGTGCGCAGGATTCCTGTTCAGTACGCTAAGAAGGTACAGGGCAGAAAGATGGTCGGCGGGCAGACGACGAACCTTCCGCTTAAGGTAAATACGGCGGGAGTTATCCCGGTAATTTTTGCATCATCACTGATGCAGATACCGAGTATTGCCAGCTCTTTGTTCAACATCGATGGTTCAGGTGTATGGGGCCATATCATGATGGGAATGAATTCCAATTATTGGTGTAACCCGGAACGTCCGGTTTATTCCATTGGTCTGGTTGTATATATTGCGATGGTTATTCTGTTTGCATATTTCTATACATCCATCACCTTCAATCCGATAGAGATTGCAGAGAATATGAAGAAACAGGGTGGTTTTATACCGGGTATCAGACCGGGCAAACCTACCAGTGAATATCTTACGAAAGTGCTCAACAATATTGTCTTCATTGGTGCAGTCGGACTTACGATCGTATGTGTTGTACCGTATTTCTTCAATGGTATTTTTGGTGCAAGCGTATCATTCAGTGGAACAAGCCTGATCATTATTGTCAGTGTGGTTCTTGAGACGATCAAGCAGATTGAGTCTCAGATGCTGGTTCGTAATTATAAAGGATTCTTGAACGACTAATGAATATAAATATGTAAGAACAATTTGTATCGAGAAAGATATGCGATGCAGGGGTGGAAGGGACGAGCAGTGTGACTGATACGTCCCTTTCTTAAAAGATGTGAAGAGGAGTAAGTATGAAAATTATTATGTTAGGTGCTCCCGGGGCAGGCAAGGGAACGCAGGCTAAAATGATCGCGGATAAATATAGTATACCGCATATTTCGACAGGAGATATTTTCAGGGCCAATATTAAGAACGGGACAGCGCTTGGTATGGAAGCAAAAGGATATATGGATCAGGGATTGCTCGTGCCGGATGAACTGACGGTAAAGATTCTTTTGGACAGGGTGGCGCAGGAAGACTGCAGTAACGGTTATGTGCTGGACGGTTTTCCGAGAAATATCCCGCAGGCTGAGGTACTGGACCGGGAGCTTGCAAAATTGAATGACGGGATCGATCATGCAATCGATGTGGATGTGCCGGATGAGAACATCATCAGAAGAATGGGCGGCAGGCGTGCCTGTGTTTCCTGTGGGGCGACTTACCATATTGAGTATATCAGGCCAAAAACAGAAGGAATCTGCGATGTGTGCGGGAAAGAGTTGGTTCTGCGGGAAGATGACAGACCGGAGACAGTTGGTAAACGTCTGGATGTCTATCATGAGCAGACACAGCCACTGATTGATTTTTACAATAAGAAAGGTATCCTTAAGACTGTGGATGGCACGAGGCAGATGCAGGAGGTGTTTCATGATATCGTGGAAATCTTGAGCGGTTCGAAACAGATCTGAGAAAATGATATTGAGGAAGTTATCATGGAGAAGAGAAGATGGCTGTAACAATAAAGTCTCCGAGAGAAATAGCATGTATGCGGGAAGCGGGCAGACTGCTGGCGGAAGTACATGAGGAACTTGGCAAAATGATCCGGCCAGGTATATCTACGAAAGAGATTGACAGGATGTGTGAGAAGTTGATCAGAGAGAGAGGATGCACACCAAACTTTCTTCATTATCAGGGCTATCCGGCGTCTGTATGTGTTTCCGTAAATGAGGAGGTAGTGCATGGGATTCCCAGGGATTCTCATATGATACGGGAAGGTGACATTGTCAGTCTGGATACCGGTTTGATCTATAAGGGATATCATTCTGATGCGGCGAGAACGCATGCGGTGGGTCAGGTCAGTGCAGAAGTGCAGAGATTGATGGACGTGACGAGGCAGAGCTTTTTTGAAGGCATTAAGATGGCCAGGGCAGGAAACCGTCTTTTTGACATTTCCAATGCGATCGATGCTTATGTCACTTCTTTCGGATACGGGATTGTCAGAGCGCTGGTAGGACATGGCATCGGCACGAGGCTGCATGAAGATCCGCAGATACCGAACTTCGCACAGAGAAGAAGAGGCATGAAACTGCGGCCGGGTATGACACTGGCAATTGAACCGATGGTCAATATGGGCACAGCGGAGGTCAAATGGCTGGAAGATGGCTGGACGGTTATTTCCCTTGATCATTCCCTTTCGGCGCATTATGAGAATACTGTGCTGATTACGGACGGAGAGCCGGAAATACTGACGCTGGCTTAAGTGGTAAGGAGTAAGATAATGGAGACTGCCATGACAGGAATGCTTGCTGTATCTAAAGCAGGGCATGACAAAAGAAAGTTGTATGTCATAACAGGGGAAGACAGTGAATATGTATATTTAGCTGATGGCAGGAAAAGAACTGCTGCAGCGCCCAAGAAGAAGAACAAAAAGCATATTCAGATCATCAGGAGGATGAAGATGGAAAAGCCAAATGATGATTACAGCGATCTGGAAATCAAGAGAACAATTAAAATGTATCAGGAGGAAGCAAATGTCTAAGGCTGATGTAATTGAAATCGAAGGAACAGTGATTGAAAAGTTACCCAATACGATGTTTCAGGTTGAGTTAGAGAACGGTCATGTCGTGTTGGCACATATAAGCGGTAAGCTTCGTCAGAATTTTATCCGAATTCTGCCGGGGGACCGCGTAACTTTAGAATTATCACCGTATGATCTTTCAAAGGGAAGAATTATCTGGCGTGACAAGTAATGAAGCATAACGGTTCGCGCTGAGTGTCTTGGGCGCGGGAAACCATGCATGGCCTGCAAACAGTTTTACAGCTGAACTGTTAGAAAGAAGTTGTAATTAGTCTTGCCAAATAAAGGATTTGGTGATATAATATGAAACGGTCTTTTTTGAAAGGAGGGTTTGAGATGAAAGTTAGATCATCAGTAAAACCGATTTGCGAAAAATGCAAGATCATTAAAAGAAAAGGAAAGATCAGAGTGATCTGTGAAAATCCGAAACACAAACAGGTACAAGGTTAATCCCGAATATTCCAGGTTTTAGACGGGGTTCTTTTAGAGGAGTTTCAAAGATAATTTCGAAGAAATTTTCGTATTATGAGCGGCTGCAGATATCGTTTTCGTATCCTGTATACAATGATATATTCAGGAAGCGTCGTGAATTTCCGGACGTTTATTATAGAGAGCGGTACTGATTATAATATAGATGAAAGAGCCTATCGGAGATTACTTTTTGATACCAACAATTGTGTTTGGATAGATCGGAGCACCTGATCCGATTGGGTAGAACCTACCCCAATCAATTAGTAAAAGCGAATTTATCCGGTTGTGGATAAGATCGTTTGCAAGATTATGAGTATTCTGCAGGAAATCGTATGCAGGCTCAAAGAAAATGGAGGAAACATAAATGGCTCGTATTGCAGGTGTTGACTTACCCAGAGAGAAACGTGTGGAGATTGGCTTGACTTATATCTATGGTATTGGCAGAGTAAGCGCCAACAAGATTCTGGAGGCAGCTAATGTAAATCCGGATACCCGCGTCAGAGAATTGACTGATGATGAGGTAAAGAGACTTGCCGAAGTGATCGACAGGGATTATATGGTGGAAGGTGATCTGAGAAGAGAGATCGCTCTTAACATCAAGCGTCTTCAGGAAATTGGATGCTATAGAGGTATCCGTCACAGGAAAGGACTTCCGGTTCGCGGACAGAAGACCAAAACAAATGCGAGAACAAGAAAAGGTCCTAAGAGAACGGTGGCAAACAAGAAGAAATAAAGTGACTTTGAGATCAAAGATCATGAAATTGGAAGTATGCGCATGGTTCATATTTCCAGGTGGTATAACACTTGATGTAGAAAGAGAGAAAGTAGGTTAGTTTATTATGGCTAAAAAAGTTACCAAGAAAGTGACAAAAAAGCGTGTAAAGAAAAACGTTGAACGTGGACAGGCACATATCCAGTCTTCCTTTAACAATACGATCGTTACTCTGACGGATACAGAGGGTAACGCATTAAGCTGGGCAAGTGCAGGTGGTCTTGGTTTTAGAGGTTCAAGGAAATCTACTCCCTATGCAGCGCAGATGGCTGCAGAGACAGCAGCAAAGGCTGCTTTGATCCACGGCTTAAAGACTGTGGATGTTATGGTGAAAGGTCCTGGTTCAGGACGTGAAGCAGCGATCCGTGCACTGCAGGCATGTGGTTTGGAAGTGACAAGTATCCGTGATGTGACACCTGTGCCTCATAATGGATGCCGCCCGCCGAAGCGCCGCCGTGTATAGTGCGAAGCGATAATGTTTGAAAAGTATAGTGAAGATTTGGAAGAAGGTGCTGTATTCTGGGTACAATCTGTACGAGGCAGAATACAGACACTGTAAACAAAATTAAATGAGAGGAGCCGAAGACAATGGCAGTAAACAGAGTTCCTGTATTGAAAAGATGCAGATCCCTTGATTTAGATCCTGTTTTTTTAGGATATGACAAGAAGTCCAACAGAACATCAGCGAGAGCAGGTAAGAAGATCAGTGAGTATGGTCTGCAGTTGAGAGAGAAACAGAAAGCAAAATTTATCTATGGTGTACTGGAGAAGCCTTTCAGAAATTATTATAAGAAGGCTGAGAGAATGAAGGGAATGACCGGTGAGAATCTTATGGTCATGCTCGAGAGCAGACTGGACAGCATCGTGTTCAGAATGGGGTTTGCAAGAACAAGAAGAGAGGCAAGACAGATCGTTGGTCACAAGCATTTTCTGGTAAATGGCAAGCCGGTACGTATTCCGTCTTATCTGGTTAAAGCAGGCGATGTGATCGAGGTAAGAGAGAAATCCAGATCTCTGCAGAGATATAAAGATATCCTGGAGGTGACAGGAGGAAGACTTGTTCCGGAATGGATCGAGGTGGATCAGGAAGCATTCAAGGGAACGGTAAAATACCTTCCGACAAGAGAGATGATTGACGTTCCGGTTAATGAGATGCTTATTGTCGAGTTGTATTCCAAATAATCATCCATCATGCTCAGCCTGCCGCATGGCGGGCTGCATGGCCATCCATGTTATGAAGGTCTTTGGCTTTCATAACAATAGCATTGTTCGCAAAGGAGGGTATTTGCGTGTTTGATTTTGAGAGACCGAATATTGAGGTTACAGAAATCTCAGAAGATAAAAAGTATGGTAAATTCGTAGTTGAGCCCTTAGAAAGAGGTTACGGAATTACTCTGGGAAATTCTCTTAGAAGAATTATGCTTTCTTCTTTACCGGGTGCCGCAGTAAGCCAGGTTAAAATCGAAGGTGTTTTACATGAATTTAGTTCTATTCCCGGTGTGAAGGAAGATGTTACTGAGATTGTCATGAACATCAAGAGCCTTGCAATAAAGAATAGCAGCGATACCAATGAGCCTAAAACCGCGTACATTGAGTATGAGGGCGAAGGAGTTGTCAGAGCATCAGATATTCAGGTTGATCAGGATATCGAAATACTGAATCCGGATTTAGTGATTGCGACATTAAGTGGTAAAGACACCAAATTGTATATGGAGTTGACGATTACCAGAGGCAGAGGTTATGTAAGCTCCGATCGGAATAAGACAGAAGATCTGCCAATCGGTGTGATTGCCGTTGATTCTATCTATACACCTGTAGAGAGAGTCAATGTGACGGTGGAGAATACACGTGTCGGCCAGATCACAGATTATGACAAATTGACATTGGATGTCTTTACGAATGGAACATTAGAGCCCGATGAGGCTGTCAGCCTTGCAGCGAAGGTACTGAGCGAACATTTAAGCCTTTTCATCGATCTGTCTGAGAACGCCAAGACTGCGGAAGTCATGGTAGAGAAAGAAGACGACGAGAAAGAGAAAGTTCTTGAGATGAGCATTGACGAACTGGAGTTGTCAGTCCGCTCATACAACTGCTTAAAGAGAGCCGGGATCAATACGGTGGAGGAGCTGACAAACAAAACTTCCGAGGATATGATGAAGGTTCGCAATCTTGGACGTAAATCTTTGGAGGAAGTATTAGCGAAGTTAAAGGAGTTGGGATTGCAGTTGAACCCCAGTGATGAGGTTTGACCGTAAGAGCCTGTCTCTATATTAAGAAGGCATAAGGGATAAGTCCGAAGAGCGCCCGTAAGCTTTACTCATGAATGGAAACTGTTAAAGCATTCGGTAAGTAAGTCCAAAGTGCGTGGCCGGATGTACACCATGATGTGGGAGAGGACTCTCTGGAGAAAACTCCCCAATGAGAAAGGAGCCGGTTATGGCAAAATACAGAAAACTCGGCAGAACATCTGACCAGAGAAAAGCATTACTTAGAAATCAGGTTACAGCGCTTCTGTATAACGGAAGGATCGTTACTACAGAGGCGAGAGCGAAGGAAGTACGTAAAGTGGCGGAAGGCCTCATTGCTCTGGCTGTAAAAGAGAAAGATAATTTCGAGAACGTTAAAGTTACCGCCAAGGTACCGCGTAAGGATAAAGACGGTAAGAGAGTTAAAGAAGTGGTCGATGGTAAGAAGGTTACCGTATACGATACGGCAGAGAAGGAGATCAGGAAAGACCTGCCTTCCAGACTGCATGCCAGGAGACAGATGCTTAAAGTGTTATATCCTGTAACGGAAGTGCCTAAGACACCGGCCGGCAGAAAGAAGAACACGAAGGAAGTAGATCTGGTGGCTAAGCTCTTTGATGAGTACGGAGCTAAATATGCAAACCGTAACGGCGGCTATACGAGAATCATTAAGATCGGACCTCGTAAAGGTGATGCAGCGATGGAAGTAGTTCTTGAGCTGGTATAGGATAAGTGAGTTGGAAGATAGACCCTGCTGCTATGCAGCAGGGTTTATTTGTTATAGCAGATCAAATGACACAGCATATTTGAATTTGAGCGGCCAGGCTCACAAACGGAAAGTTATTCCAGTGAAATTTTTAAAAATTAGGGATGGATTTTCTTTATAAATATGCTACAATGGATATAGCATTTTGATTAAAAAGGGGCATGGAGGAACAAGAAGATGAAATTAAAGCAAAAAATCTTATTGATTGCACTTTTGCCGTTACTGGTACTTGGAGTAGCGATTACAGTGGTCAGCAATAAGAAGATCAATGATGCAATGACAGAGACTATTTCTGATGGTCTGCGTGGTACTGCAACTGCAGTGCGCAGTACATTCAGGAAGATGAACAGTGAGTCATACAGGCTGAATGAGAATAATGAGCTGGTGAAAGGTGATTTTAATATTTCTCAGCAGGTTGATATGGCAGATGATATTAAGGAAGTAGCCAATATTGATGTGTCCATCTATTATGGGGAAACCAGATATATGACGTCTGCTAAAGATGAGAATGGACAGCGTGTTTTGGGAACACTGACAGACAAGGATGTATTGGACACGGTGTTAGGACAGGGAAAGGAATACTTTACCGATCATGTGATGGTGTCCGGACTGTCGTATTTTGGATATTACATACCGTTGTTTGATTTTGAGACGAATGAGGTTGTCGGTATGGTTTTTGCCGGCATGAAGAAAGAAATTGTTGATTCCCAGATCAGACAGATCACTATGATCATAGTGATTCTGGCGGCTGTACTTATGATTTTCTGTACAGCTATTACGATCGTTATTGTAGGCAAGATGTCGAAGAGACTGAATATCGGTGTGAGCGCTCTGGAAGAGGTTTCACAAGGTAAGCTTAACTTTAAATTTGATGATGAATCTTTAAGACAGTCAGATGAAGTGGGTGAGATCTGCAGAGCGATCAAGAAGCTGGAAGAGAATCTGTCAGATATCATCAGGAATGTTATTCAGGGAAGCAAGGAACTGTTAGAGGCGTCGGACAATATGCGCAACAGAACGAGCATTACGAGTGAGCATGTTGAGCAGATGGAGAAAGCAGTTAACGAGATTGCGATTGGTGCAGGTTCTCAGGCAGAGGAGACACAGAGCGCGACCGAGAATATTATTCTTATGGGTAATATGATCGAAGAGATGGCCGGCGAATTGGATAATTTGAATCATAAGGCCCGTGAGATGAAAGAAGGCGGCCAGACCGTTATGGAAGCCATTCGTGAGCTGCAGGATAGTAATGCGAAGACGAGTGAGTCTATTGATATTATCTATGAGCAGACCAATGTTACGAATGAATCCGCACAGAAGATCAAAGAAGCTACAGCGCTTATCACCAACATCGCGGAAGAGACGAATCTGTTGTCACTGAATGCATCGATCGAGGCAGCGCGTGCAGGTGAGCAGGGAAGAGGTTTCGCGGTAGTTGCAGCTCAGATCCAGAAACTTGCAGAGCAGTCTAATGAGTCTGCAAGGCAGATTGAGAGAATCATTCTTTCTCTGATCGAAGATTCCGACAAGTCTGTTGTTACCATGAATGAAGTTAAGGAGATGATGGAACAGCAGAGTCAGAACGTTACGAATACAAATGAGCAGGTTGCACAGTTGATCCAGAATGTAGAGCAGTCCATCGGCGTGATTGATGAAGTATCCAATAAGACTGCGAAGGTGAACGAAGCAAGAAGCAGCGTTGTAGATACGGTACAGAATCTGTCAGCTATTGCAGAGGAGAATGCAGCAAGTACGGAGGAGACATCGGCTTCTGTTACTGAGATAAGCGGTATTATCAATGAAATTGCTGACGAGGCACATGAGTTGAAGAGTATCTCGAATCAGATGGATGAGACAATGTCCATGTTTGAATTATAAGAGTTCTGTTGACGGAGATTTTTACAGAATAAGAAGAAAGAGTACATATCGGTTAGATGTGTACTCTTTTTTTGCGCAGGGGAGCACAGATGAAATTTATACAAAATTGCTCCGAAGGAAAATGGCTTTGCACCTTTATATGGA
This sequence comes from uncultured Lachnospiraceae bacterium, assembly GCA_910578115.1. Taxonomy (GTDB): domain Bacteria; phylum Bacillota; class Clostridia; order Lachnospirales; family Lachnospiraceae; genus UBA3282. Next base: position 27,385 of record CAJTPO010000044.1, read on the forward strand.
TATCACGATTCAGTCCGGCAGAACGATCTGAAAATGCTGATAATCTTTGGAAGAGTTCCAGTTACCTCCCCAGGTGAAGCCGTGGGAAGTAAAGAGCTTATAACATAAATCTGTCTCATCGATCTTATATGGGAAATCCTGCGAGCGATCGGCATAGATCTCACTGCCTTTAGGAGAAATATAGGTTTCTCCGCTTCCATTCTTATTAAATACCACATAGGGATTATAAAATGGATTGATATCGATGGCACAGCCCAGCGCATGTTTGGATAGACTGGTGGTTCCGTCTACAACCCGGTAGTTAAAGCAGGATGTGTTATTGTCCAGCATGGAAAGGGTGTCATCCCCGTTATACTCATCTATAAGACGGATCCGCTCAATACGATAATCATTTTGATATAATTCGTAGAAGATTTCCACCATATCCTGCGCAATGGCCTTATTGCAGATCAATTCTCCTTCCTGGATATCCCCGTTGAAATCAACATAGAGGAGTCCTACATAATTTAAGTCATCATAAGAGATACTGCAGTCGGTTTCAGGGTAAGAGATACCGGTAATTCTGGTCTTTACTTCTTCACTTAAGGGTTCATAATAAAATCCATTCTGGAAGGTGGTACGTTCTGAAGTAGAATCCATATTGTCACTCTCCACATTTAATATTGCTGAATCCGATTCTGTGCCGGTGACAGCATCAGAAACGGGTGTTTCTGTAATATCATATGCAGCAGGTTTGTCAGGGGATGCCTGTTCTGCTTCTGATGCCGGCAGGTTTTCACCTGTATGACTGCTTTGGATCGTGTCCGTACTTGTGTGTTGAGAAGAATTACCGTAGGCAATCTCAGGATTGTTGTCGGCATATTCCTGTAATGTCTCGGAACCTGTCAGATACTGTGCCAGAAAAGCACATATCATGACAAAGAGCAGAAGAATTCCCAGCGGCCGGGCAGCCTGCTGCAGGAACTCCTTTAATGTGGATGGGGGTCTGCGTCTATTGGGAGCAGAAGAAACGGTGTTGTGTTGGTTTAGATTTTTTTGCATATTGGGTATCTCCTTATCTCTCAAAGATTATGCGGATGTTTTTGCAGGGCCGACAGCGAATTGAAAGGCTGAATCGGTATATCAAAAACATTTTCATAAAGTATACCACAAATGAAAGTCTTGTGCTTTTAAATATTTTTTAGTAAAATAAGTAACAGTTCGGTCGGCATCACGTACTTTGCAGCTTGAGGCCGGTGTATTGTAAAAATTCCTGCTCCTGCCGTGGGGCGTAAGAATAGAGGAGAAAGATAACAGATGGGAATCATCAGGACTGACCGGTTGGTCTTTGAATATATCAGACGTGATGAAGAAGGCAATGTAGAGGGGATCACCCGTGCTGTGGATGAGGTTGATCTGGATGTGCAGCAGGGTGAGTTTATTGCGATCCTGGGGCATAATGGCTCAGGGAAGTCTACGCTGGCAAAGCATATCAATGCCATTCTTTATCCCACGGAAGGAAGCGTGTGGGTAGACGGCATGAATACGAGGGACGATAAAGATCTGTGGAACATCAGGCAGGAGGCCGGCATGGTCTTCCAGAATCCGGACAACCAGATCATTGGCCAGGTTGTTGAGGAGGATGTGGGGTTTGGACCGGAGAATATGGGTGTTCCTACGGAAGAGATCTGGGAACGTGTGGAGGAGAGTCTGAAAGCGGTCGGAATGTATAAATACCGGAAGTTCTCTCCCAATAAACTGTCCGGTGGACAGAAGCAGAGAGTATCCATTGCCGGGGTGATCGCCATGCATCCCAAGTGTATCATTTTAGATGAACCGACAGCGATGCTTGATCCTAACGGACGTAAGGAAGTGGTGCGCGCAGTACGTGCGCTCAATGATGTGGAAGGCATTACAGTGCTTTTGATCACGCATTATATGGAAGAGATTATTCATGCAGACAAGGTTTTTGTGATGGATAAAGGCAAGATCGCAATGCAGGGCACGCCGCGGGAAATTTTTTCACAGGTTGAAAGGTTGAAACAGCTTCGACTGGATGTTCCGCAGGTGACGCTGCTTGCCCATGAATTGCAAAAAAGCGGTATTGATCTTCCGGCGGGTATTCTGACGGTGGAAGAGTTGTCTCAGGCTTTGGAGCATGTACAGGAGTACAGACGTTAAGGCGGGCTTTGACTTATTACCTGAGGAAAGTATTTGCAGAGCCAATCGGAGAGTAAGCGCTCTGGCATGGAGGAAAGAATGTCGATCATATTGGATCATGTCAATTATATATATGGAAGTGATACGTCCCTTGCGGTACATGCCTTAAAGGACATTAATCTGGTGATTCCGGACGGACAGTTCATAGGACTGATCGGGCATACCGGTTCAGGTAAGTCCACGCTGGTGCAGCATCTTAATGGCCTGATCAAACCTACGGGTGGCACCATATATTTCAAGGGAGAGGATATTCACGCGCAGGATTATGATAAGAAAAAGCTGCGCAGTAAAGTAGGCCTGGTGTTTCAATATCCGGAGCATCAGCTGTTTGAAATCGATGTGTTTTCGGATGTCTGTTTTGGACCGAGAAACCTTGGCCTGTCCAGACAGGAAACGGAACTGCGCGCTTATGCAGCTTTGAAGCAGGTTGGGCTGGAGGATGATTATTTCTATCAATCACCGTTTGATCTGTCCGGTGGACAGAAGCGCAGAGTGGCAATTGCCGGTGTGCTGGCCATGAAGCCGGATATCCTTGTATTGGATGAGCCTACAGCCGGATTGGATCCGAAGGGAAGAGATGAGATATTAGACCAGATTGCGAAACTGAAAGAAGAGACGGGAATTACAGTTATTCTGGTATCACACAGCATGGAAGATGTGGCCAGGTACGTAGAGCGCATCATTGTCATGAACCAGGGTGCAGTCATGTTTGATGATATACCGAGGGAAGTATTCAAGCATTACAGGGAATTGGAAGAAGTAGGTCTGGCAGCACCGCAGGTGACGTACATCATGCAGGCACTCAGCAGGAAAGGAATGCCGGTAAAGACCGATGTTACGACGATCGGGGAGGCAAAAGAAGAGATATTGCGTGCCCTCAGATGCGGCAGCTGATCATGAAAGGATAAGAATATGTTACGAGATATTACTTTGGGCCAGTATTATCAGACGGATTCCGTGATTCATAAACTGGACCCGCGGGTAAAATTGATAGCGACAGTTTGTTTTATTGTTTCACTTTTTATTGTGAAAAGTTGGGTTGGCTATGTTGTAGCGGCAGTTTTTCTGGCAGTATCGATCAAATTGTCCCAGGTTCCTTTTAAATATATGGTAAAAGGAATGAAGGCGATTGTCTTTATTTTATTGATCACGGTGGTTTTTAATCTTTTTCTGACACCGGGGGAAGTGCTGGTATCCGTTTGGAAGATACGGATCACGAAAGAGGGGCTGCAGATGGCGGTGACGATGGCGGTGCGGCTGTCCTTTTTGATCGTGGGATCTTCCATCATGACTTTGACTACTACGCCGAACAGCCTGACGGACGCGATGGAGAAATTGATGAAGCCGCTCAGGATATTTAAGGTTCCGGTGCATGAGGTGGCAATGATGATGTCGATTGCATTGCGTTTTATACCGATTTTGCTGGAGGAGACTGATAAGATCATGAAGGCACAGATTGCCAGAGGAGCTGATTTTGAAAGTGGTAACCTGATCAAGAAGGCGAAGGCTATGGTTCCGCTGCTGGTTCCGCTGTTTATTTCGGCATTCCGCAGAGCCAACGATCTGGCGATGGCGATGGAGGCCAGATGTTATCGGGGCGGTGAACACAGGACGAAGATGAAGCCATTGAAATATGCGGGAAGAGACAGGATCGCTTATGGCGTGTTGGCGGCATATTTCGCAGGATGTATTGCGATCGGGATCTGCCTGTAGAAGGGGTTTGTTTTGTAAAAGCAGCAGAGATTGAAGCGTAAGTGGGAGAATGATATTTCGGGCTGTCTGAAAGGATATGCGATATATGAGAAGAGTGATGTTGACTGTAGCTTATGACGGAACAAACTATCACGGGTGGCAGATTCAACCGAACGGAGAGACGATTGAAGGCATCTTGAACAGATGCCTTTCTGAGCTTCTGGAGGAGGAGATTACAGTGACCGGTGCCAGCCGTACGGATTCCGGGGTCCATGCCATGGGGAACGTTGCCGTGTTTGATACGGAGACGCCGATTCCTGCGGATAAGATCGTATATGCCTTAAACCGTCGGCTGCCGGAAGACATCAGGATACAGAAATCCGAGGAAGTTGACGGTGATTTTCATCCACGGCATACAGCGAGCCGTAAGACGTATGAATACAGAATTTACTGTGCACCGTTTCCGATGCCGGTAAGGAGGCTGTATTCACATTTTACCTATGTGCCGATGGACGTAACGCGAATGCAGAGAGCAGGGGAGTATTTGATCGGAGAACATGATTTTAAGAGCTTCTGCAATACGGAAGCGCAGGTAGAGTCTACGGTACGGCGGATAGAATCCCTGCGTGTGTTGGCGGAGGGGAGAGAGATTGTGATCCGGGTGACAGGCAGAGGATTTCTGTATAATATGGTGAGGATCATTGCAGGGACTTTGATGGAGGTTGGCCGAGGTCATAGAGAGCCGGAAGAGCTGGAATGCATTCTGGAGGCAAAAGATCGACGGGCAGCCGGGCCAACTGCTCCGGCATGTGGACTTACCTTGATGCAGATCGAGTATTTACAGTAAACTCCCATCATGCACAACCTGCCGCCTGGCCATCCGTGCTATGAAATAACAAATTTCTACCACCGGCTCCTGCGGTATATAACAAATGAGGCATTGTAAGATAGCGGCTTGTCTTGTTTGGATTTATTTGGTATAATCTTGTTGATATCCGGTAAGTTTATCCGGATGGGTGTGTCGTATAGAATATTATATTAAAGGAGAGAGACGATGAAAGGAAATATTGTTGTTGGTCAGTCTGGCGGCCCTACAGCCGTTATCAATTCTTCCGTAGCAGGTGTTTACGCTGCTGCCAGGAAGCTGGGTGTTAAGAAGATTTATGGTATGGTTCACGGTATTGAGGGATTTCTGGAAGACAGGATGATCGATTTGGGCGAGTACCTGAATGATGAGACAGGTATTGAACTGTTGAAGAGAACACCTTCTGCATTCCTCGGTTCCTGCCGTTTTAAAATGCCGAAGATTGAAGGGCATGAGGATGTATACGAGAAGGTATTCGAGATTATGGAGAAGCATGATATAGAGTGTCTGTTCTATGCAGGTGGTAATGATTCCATGGATACCGTTAAGATGTTGTCCGACTATGCAGCAGCACACAATAAGCCGCAGAGATTCATGGGCGTTCCGAAGACCATTGATAACGATCTGCCGGTAACGGATCACTGTCCGGGTTACGGTTCCGCTGCGAAGTATATCGCGACTTCCGTGAAAGAGATCATCCGTGACAACGAGTCCTTCGGTGCGAAGAAACCTACCGTATGTATCGTGGAGATCATGGGACGTAATGCAGGGTGGTTGACTGCAGCGGCAGCTCTGGCAAAGGGTGACGACTGCCAGGGATGTGATGCGATCTATCTGCCGGAGAGAGTATTTGATATCGACAGGTTTGTTGCAGACGTTAAGGAGCTGGCAGCGAACAAGTCTTCCGTAGTGATCGCGGTATCTGAGGGTGTCAAGGTTGCAGACGGCAGATATGTATGTGAGATTGGCAGAGAAGTGGCAGTGGATGCATTCGGTCATAAGCAGATGTCCGGTACGGCTGTTATGCTGGCAGACAAAATCGCAGCTGAGACAGGGCTTAAGACACGTGCGATTGAGTTCTCCACATTACAGAGAGCAGCGACTCATCTGGCTTCCCTGACAGATATCAACGAGGCATTCCAGGTAGGTCACGATGCAGTTGTGGCGGCAGAAGAAGGTAAGACAGGTATGATGATCACGCTGGACAGAAACGGTGACGATCCTTACCAGTGCGGTACCAGCGCATATGACATCCATGCGATCGCTAACGTAGAGAGAAACGTTCCCGACGAGTGGATCACAGAGGATGGCAAGGGACTGACAGAAGGTTATGAGAAATATGCAAGACCGTTGATCATGGGCGAATTGCAGCCGCTGTATGTGAACGGTCTGCCGAGACATCTGGTACGTAAATAATAAGATATAAAAGATATAGAGAATATATAGGTGAGCTCAGGCTGTGAAATAAGCAGTTTGGGCTCATTTGTGTTGTGGTTGGAAGAATGCAGAGAATAGTAGAGAATGCCGGAAAGTGTGACGGAGCAATTGAAGAGAGATTGTGTTGTATGGGTTGAAATTTGAGTGGTAAGAAGGTATGAAAAGATTTTACGGGGATATTCTATTAGATAAATACAGACAAAAATGCAACACTTGTATAAGAAGTGTTGCATTTTGGCTTACATTATATATATCGGATCCATGTCATAATAGTTTAGGTCATATTCTGAAAATATACTAAAAAATCAAATACAAAATGTTAGACAGAATGTTCCCGTACTTTTATAATTTTATAATTAATGATATCAGAAAATCGGATTATAACTGTACAGTTAAGTATACCATGTCTTTATCGTCCTGTTCAATGCACAGGTATTGTTTGGTAACACGATAGGAAGAATGATTGTACAATTCCATTAACAGAGCAGGCTGCACGCCCTGCTTCCAGGCATGATATCCGAAAGTTTTTCGGAGAGAATGGCAGCTTATGTGTTCCTCTAATCCTGCATACTCAGCAGCTTCCTTGATAATACGGAATGCCTGGGAACGTGAGAGGTGATCTGAGCCTTTCCTTCCATTCGGGAACAGATACTGGTTTTCCTCTCCAAGAGTTTCTTTTTCCCGTAAAATATACAGAGCATCTGAAACGCTGGCATTGACTGCTACAATTCGTTCTTTTCCAGTCTTCTGCTCTGTAATGCATATATGATCCTTGAAGCAGTTCTTTTTCTCGCTGAATACATCCCGCCACTGTAAACTTAAAAGGTCCCCGATTCTGAATGCTGTATTTAATCCCAATATGATCATAGCATAATTTCGGCAGACAGGTTTGATAAACAGATAATACTCTTTAAATTTCTTCAGTTTTTCTTCACTCTTAATAGGGTATGTTGTGCTCATGATGGTGCTCCTTTCTGTGCGTTGATTTCTCCGGGTCTCCCTTACTATATAACAGTCGGCAGCAATGCAACACTTCTTATACAACTGTTGCATTGCAGACAGGTAGATTTTTGCTGGAAGCATCCAGACAGATGTTTTGATTTTGGAAGGATGGATTTGAGGGGTGCCGGGAAGAATGACGTTTGGTGATAAGGCAATTTGCGGGAGGTATGAGGATGTTAAGACTGACAGTGAGCACGGAAGAATACTTGATGATAGGAGATGATATCAAAATTGTTTTTCTGGGTGGAAGTAAGAATCATACCCGCGTTATGCTGGATATTCCGAAGGATGTCAATGTGGTCCGCAGTAAGGTGATTGAGGCAAATGCAGTTGATGCGGATGAACAAAAGCAGCTTTCACATTACTATGCGGTGCCGGATCTTCCGGAGAAGTACCGGAAGAAAAAGAGCGGCAGCAGGCAGGCATCTGGAAAAGATGTGAAAGTAGTATAAAGACAAGGGGATAATAACCCGGAACTATCCTGGGGGTTTCGGGTTTATTATAAAAGTCTGCATGGAAAGTATGTAAAAGTACAGAGTGCGGAGTGCGGGTTTGAAGGAAAAAATCCGCCGGATATTATCAAAATAAATAAAAATGCTGCAAACGGAGTTGCGGCAGGCAATAACAAGGAGGTAAATTATGGTAGTACAACACAACATTACAGCAATGAATTCCAACAGAATGCTGGGCCTTACGACAAAGGCACAGGCAAAGTCAACGGAGAAGTTATCATCCGGTTATAAGATCAACCGCGCGGCAGACGATGCAGCAGGCTTATCTATTTCCGAGAAGATGAGAAGACAGATCCGTGGACTGACACAGGCATCTGCAAACGCACAGGATGGTATCTCCTGTGTACAGACAGCAGAGGGCGCATTGAATGAAGTACAGGATATGCTGCAGAGAATGAATGAGCTGGCTGTTAAAGGTGAGAACGGCACGCTGACATCTACAGACCGCAGCTATATTCAGGCTGAGGTACAGCAGCTGATGAGCGAGATCGACCGTGTACAGAGCACGACTACATTTAATGAGCAGAGTTTGTTGAATGGATCTTTCTCTAACAAGGGACTGCAGGTTGGCGCAGAGTCCGGACAGCACATCGGTATTACGATCAAGAATATGAATACCAATGAGCTGATCGGTCAGGCTATCAAGAATGGTACTAAGTTTGGAACAAACCAGGTAGAAGAAGACGGGACAGATAAGGATCTTGGCTATAAGGAGAGTGCGACGTTAGCTACGGACAAGGAGAATGAGCTTAAAGCTGATATGCTGAGAAAGTTCTATAAGTTTGATGGCACGAAGTGTGTAGACACAGAGGTTAAAGATGCAGCTGATAATAATGATGCAAAATATGCTGATGGTAGTGTAACTGATAATGGTTTAGATGATGCACCTACAGCAGCTGACTTTGCGGCGTTGAATGCATTTGCAAAAAGTGCGATTAAGAGTGTGTCTGAGCAGCGTTCCGACCTCGGTGCAATCCAGAACAGATTGGAGCATACGATCAGCAACCTGGATAACATTGTGGAGAATACCACATCCGCAGAAGCACAGATTCGTGATACAGATATTGCAACCGAGATGGTTAGATACGCTAACAACAACATTTTACAGCAGGCTGGTACATCCATGCTGTCACAGGCGAACCAGAGCAATCAGCTGGCACTGTCTTTACTTGGTTAATGAGTACCGACTTAATGCTGCACTGTTATCATAAATTTTAGATGCACCGCAGGTTTCTGAAAAAAATGGCAGTGAGTAAAAAGTTGGTAGTAAGGTGAGACAGACTCAACAAAAAGTTTTGAAAAAAATGCTGTAAAAGGATTTACGGCAGTGTATAACAAGGAGGTAAGTTATGGTAGTACAACACAATATTACAGCAATGAATTCCAACAGAATGCTGGGCCTTACAACAAAGGCACAGGCGAAGTCAACGGAGAAACTCTCATCTGGTTATAAGATCAACCGTGCGGCAGACGACGCAGCAGGCTTATCCATTTCCGAAAAGATGAGAAGACAGATCCGTGGCCTGACGCAGGCATCTGCAAATGCTCAGGACGGTATCTCCTGTGTACAGACAGCAGAAGGCGCTCTGAACGAAGTACAGGATATGCTGCAGAGAATGAACGAACTGGCCGTTAAAGGTGAGAACGGTACATTGACATCTACAGACCGCAGCTATATTCAGGCAGAGGTTAAGCAGCTGATGAGTGAGATCGATCGTGTACAGAGCACGACTACATTCAATGAGCAGAGCCTGTTGGATGGTTCTTTCTCTAATAAGGGACTGCAGGTTGGTGCAGAGTCCGGTCAGCATATCGCTATTTCGATTAAGAATATGCAGACGAATGAATTGATTGCCAATGCAGTGCATGATAAAGTAAAATTCGGAGTTGCTAACATAGGAGATGACGAGGAAGCAGCTGGTGTTGCGACGGGTGATGTGATAAGTGCAGGCAATGCTGCTAAATATGTAGAAGGAGATAATTTCCTGACATTGGATATGTTAGAGAAGTTTTACAACTTTAAGACGGATGATCTGGCTGATGACAGTCTTGCAACAACGGGTGCAGCAGGTGATAAAATAGCGATTACAACAGATGTTGCGATGGTTGATAAAGAGCCTACGGCAGCAGACTTCGCAGCACTGAATGCATTTGCAAAACATGCGATTAAGGATGTATCCGAGCAGCGTTCCAACCTTGGTGCGATCCAGAACAGACTGGAGCACACTATCAGCAACTTGGATAATATCGTGGAGAACACCACATCCGCTGAGGCACAGATCCGTGATACGGATATCGCGACCGAGATGGTTAGATATGCGAACAACAACATCTTACAGCAGGCGGGTACTTCCATGCTGTCGCAGGCAAATCAGAGCAACCAGCTGGCATTGTCCCTGCTGGGCTAATGAGTTAAACGTGGATATTGTATACGCAGTATACGATATCCACGGACCGATATAATTATAGATTATAAGAATGCTGTAAAAGGATTTACGGCGGTGAACAACAAGGAGGTAAATTATGGTAGTACAACACAATATTACAGCAATGAATTCCAACAGAATGCTGGGCCTTACAACGAAGGCACAGGCGAAGTCAACGGAGAAACTCTCGTCTGGTTATAAGATCAACCGTGCGGCAGACGACGCAGCAGGTTTGTCAATTTCCGAAAAGATGAGAAGACAGATCCGTGGCCTGACGCAGGCATCTGCAAACGCTCAGGACGGTATCTCCTGCGTACAGACAGCAGAAGGTGCGTTGAATGAAGTGCAGGATATGCTGCAGAGAATGAATGAACTGGCTGTAAAGGGTGAGAACGGCACATTGACATCTACAGACCGCAGCTATATTCAGGCTGAGGTTAAGCAGCTGATGTCCGAAATTGATCGTGTGCAGAGCACGACCACATTCAATGAGCAGAGTCTGTTGAATGGATCTTTCTCTAACAAGGGTCTGCAGGTTGGCGCAGAGTCCGGTCAGCATATTGGTATCACGATCAAGAATATGAATACCAATGAGCTGATAGGAAATGCTATCCGCAAAGAAACAAAATTCGGTACGAATAATATCGAGACCGATGGTACGGATAAAACATATGGTTATAAGGAAAGTACTAAAGACGGTGATAACACCTTGACATCCAAGATGCTTGAGAAATTTTATTTCTTTAAGGAGGCAGATCTCATTGATACGACAGCTACTAATGATGCAGATGCGGCAGCTGCTCTTGATGAGACGAATAATCCTACGGCAGCCGATTTTGCAGCGCTTAATGCATTTGCCAAGAGTGCGATCAAGGATGTATCCGAGCAGCGTTCCGATCTTGGTGCAATCCAGAACAGACTTGAGCACACCATCAGCAACCTGGATAACATCGTGGAGAACACCACATCCGCTGAGGCACAGATTCGTGATACGGATATCGCGACCGAGATGGTTAGATATGCGAACAACAACATTTTACAGCAGGCTGGTACTTCCATGCTGTCGCAGGCAAATCAGAGCAACCAGCTGGCATTGTCCTTACTTGGCTGATGAATTTATGAAAAGTCAGGAGCTGGCTGCATAAGTACTGCATCAGCAGGAACATGACAGCAGCAAAGTTTATATGTTGTAGCGACGTATGATCAGAGACAGCCGCATTCCATTGAGGAGTGCGGCTGTTTTACGTGCGCCTTGCGGCGCACGTTTCTAACGGGTGAAAGTCCCCAATCCGCCCTGGTAGTGGGAAGGATACAGCCGAACACCAAGGGTGTCCATCGTGAGGTGGAATCTGAAGGAAGGTGGAGGCAAATCTCTGGTCTGACGAACAGAAACCACATCAGGCTATAGTTAAGGATAAGGTTGCTTAACAAACCAAAGTCCAATAACTACCCGGAATTAACTATGGTAAATGTGGCAGATATATGGAGAGAAAGAAACGTGTGGTACCAAGGGAGATCTCGTCAGCGGATGGAAACAGAGTATGAAATCCGTGAGTAACAACGAATGGCGAGAAGTCAGCAGAGGTCATAGTACCATGGCGGTTGCAAACGTTATGGGAAGGACTGAACTTTAGGAGACACAGGCAATGAATGTAACTGAAAGTAGATTTGAGAACAGACAACTTCATATGGAAGACTATCTGCAAATGGTATCTGCGGAACAGAAAGAGTATGCGGAAGAGTTCGACTACTCTGAGATTACTGAAAAGAGCAGTGTCATCACAGACTATTGGACGGACAATCTTTTGGAACTGATTTTGCGAAAAGAAAACCTTAATAAGGCATATAAGAAAGTGAAATCAAACAAGGGAAGTGGTGGGATTGACGGAATGCAGGTGGATGAACTTCTGCCCTACCTAAGAGAGAACCAGGAAACCTTGATCCAAAAGATAAGGGATGGAAGATATAAACCAAATCCCGTCCGGAGGGTAGAGATACCCAAAGAAACAAAAGGCGAGTTTCGTAAGCTTGGAGTTCCTACTGTAGTTGACCGGGTAATACAACAGGCAGTCGCACAGGAACTCACACCAATCTATGAGAAGCAATTCTCGGGAAACAGTTTTGGTTTTCGCCCGAACCGAGGAGCGCAGGACGCCCTCAGA
>CAJTPO010000045.1 GCA_910578115.1 uncultured Lachnospiraceae bacterium
AGTTTGATGCTATTTGATGCAATTTTGGTAGAATTTCAAATTTGCTCATTTATAGTTATTTACATCATTTCCTTTTGAATCTTCATTATTACCATATAACACACTTAATCCCCAATTGATGGAAGCCTCAAACGGAATCTCAGAAGCTAAAGCACCAATCATCGGCGCTGCTGCAATAAAGCATCCGCACAAAACAGATACAACTAACGGAATCATGTGTCGTAAAATTTTCTTAAGATCAAATACCGCAAACGAAAGGCAAAAAACAAATGCCATAATTGTAACGTAATAATGAGACACAATAGAAGCCGTCAACGACATTGTAAACAAAAGCAGATTCTCATTCAATTCTCCATTTAAAAATCTATTTGTTTTCGTATTCCTTTCTGCATATTTTAAATATCTGACCAAATACAGCGTACACAAAAACTGAGTATGCAAGCCAAACTCCATAGGCAGAGTTGTTTGAAGCCGCGCCATACTGCTGACAGTAAAATCCATTGTTAAATAAAGCGTTAATACAAGAACCGCTGAATATCGCCATTTGAAAATTTCCCGCATCAGACAATATGCAGACAGTAAAAATACTGTTACATGAATACATTGCAAAAAAAGCATAATACTATAAATTCTGATTCTAAACATTGCATATAGACAATAAATAAAACAATGCATAGATACTGGATATATTCCTTCAGGATAAATCTGCCCTTTAGCCATTTTATTGATCCAGCCATGATGAAGAAAAGTATCATATTGCCCATATGTATGTATCTGAAACGAACCATAAGAAAAATATACCATGCCAAATAAAATGACACTTAAAAGAAGCACATATTCAACGATAGATGAAGAATTATTTGCTATAATCTCTTTAGTCTTTTTCCAAATACTTGATTTTAAATTGATTAAAATTCTACAAACAGAAAACAAAAATGCTCCAAAAAACAGGCATCTTACTATCTGTTCATTTAGAATATGCAGGAGGCCCATAAACAGAATAACTGTATTGACAATGACAATCTGTACTGTTACACAAAAACTAAACCAAAAAATTTTAGATTTCTTTTTCAGATAATCAAAAAAAACTACTGACGGCCAAATAAACATTAGAAAAGCATAGCCGGCAAATACTTTTATGGCTTCTATATTCCAGTAGATGTCCATTTTCACCTCCATGTCAAAGTATTTATTTTATTATCTATCTTTTTACGTAAATAAGACACACAAATCAACATCCTTCTGGTCAACAAAAGAAAATACAAAAATTCTGAACTTAACAGCAGTACAAAGCATTTGTCAAAAAACGACAAACCATTCAACGAACAAATAGGAAATGTCTCAACTTGTTGCATTTCTTTTCTAAGATGACCATACGCCCAACGACTGGACTTATTAAATTTCATTTCATGATCTATAAGATATTTCAAATTTCTGCATTCCGCCCGATTGATCTGTTTTTCTAATTCTTTATTTCCTCTGCTCAAATAAGTATGATAATATTTTGCCAACCGCAGAGTATTCGTAAACAAATGCTGGTGATATCTACGCTGCATTGAGCTTTTGCTTAGTCGATTATACGAATACATAATTGATGTTGAAAAATAAACTTTTCTTGCGTTATACATACATTCATAAGCACATACCGACTCCTCCCCCATAAACAGTGATGTATCACGGCAATAATGCCCTAAAGCCAACTCTCTTAAAATTATTTTATCGCACAAATAAGCTGAAATAACCGGCATCCATATATGCCTCCCTCTCGGGTCCATCATTCTTGGATACACTACTTGTTCCAACCGTTTTCTGGAATATAATCCCGGTGCAACATAAGATGAATATGCAATTGTTCGATCTTCCCCCAAGATCATTCTAAATCCAAAAACATAAATATCCGGTGCCTTCGGCTTATCAAGTATCAGCGCTGCCTCTTGTAGTAATCCAGCATCAATCCAATCATCAGCATCAACAAAATATACATATCTCCCCGTTGCAAGAAACAATCCTGTGTTTCTTGCTGACGCCGCACCCTCATTTACTTTATGGATCACCCTGACTCTTTCATCCTGATTTTCAAATTCATCACAATAAACCGATGTCCGATCATCAGATCCATCATCTACTATAATTAGCTCAAAATTCTTATAAGTCTGTTTTAGTACACTATTAACGCATGCTCTAATCTCTTTTTCATTATTATATGTTGGAATAATAACCGAAAAAAAAGGTTCACACATTTTATTGATCACTTTCTTCCATACTCCTGCATATTTCAAAACTTTCCAAAACAGGATTGCCAGGTACTTAAATATTTTTCAGTTACTAACGCATCATCTAATTTCTTATAGTACTTCTCCGTAATAGCCGGATAATCCTCTAAAGCCGAAGTTATAACAGCAATACTATGATCAAAATCGTGCTCAGGATCAATAAGAAATTGCGATAACTCATCTATTAAAATTTCATTCGGCCCATAGGGACAGTCAGCCGCAACAACAGGCGTACCACAAAGCAAAGCCTCAACCAAATTCATGGGAAAACCTTCCTGGCTAGAACAAGAGAGTAACAGCGAAGCATTTACCAGCCATTCTTTCGGATTTTTTTGAAATCCCAATAAATATACTTTGTCACTCAGGTTATAATTAATGATCTGATCCCTTAATTTCTCTTCAAGAGAGCCTTTTCCCAGATAGATCAAATCATATCTATCATAAAAACAACCTTTGAAAAATAATTCCAATACCAACAAAGGATTTTTCTGTTCTTCCAAACGCCCCATAAAAAGAATATACGGCCTCTTACTTACGGAAGCAACTCTGGTATTCGCTCTTAATTTTTCAACAGCACATGGATTGTATATAGTTACAATGTTTTTTATGTTAATTCCATATTCATCGATCAATTCATTTTTTATACCATTAGAAACAGCTACAACTTTTTTCCCTTTTAAAAAAATTCTTAAACTGATCCGTTCCGGCAATGAGCTATACCCGTCTGCTTTATGTCGGCCTATATGCATAACATATAGGCATTTCTTTCTAATCAATGTTAACGATGCCAAAAATTGAGATGGCTGAATATGAGCTGTTATCAACACATAATCTTTTCCGGAAACAAATGCATTTACTTTCGGAATTTTCTTAACAATTTCCATACATTCTAACGGCTTATCTTTAATTTCAAGTGATAAAACACGAATATAATGCGGAAGATCATAATCTGGCTCACTATCAAAAATCGTTACAAATTCACTTTCAATCCCTTGCTTATAAAGCTGTTCAGCGAGATTCAAGCACACTCGCTCGGCACCTCCACCAGCAAATGAATTCAGAAAAAAAAGCGCTTTCACTTATCTAACCTCATTTCTAAAAAACTAATCTCCTGATAAATTGACATTATACTCTTTTGTAATTATTTCCTATTTGACTCTAATCAACTGCCTCTTCTCTATTTTGTATATCATGTCACATTCATTCGCCAAACTCATATGATGCGTTGCCAACAATATCGTCTTATCTCCTTTAATTTGTCTTATAGAATCTATCACAGCCTTCTCTGTTTCCATGTCCAGCGCAGCCGTTGCCTCATCCATAATCAGAAGCTCAAAATCTTTATATAAAGCTCTTGCCAGTGCAATTCTTTGACGCTGTCCCCCGGAAATTATTGTCCCATTTTCACCTATTACTGTATTAATACCCTCAGGCATCAGACGCACATCATCCCATATTTGCGCATATTTCAGGCATTCTTCTACTCTTCCAATATCAACCTCTTTTTTCTCAAAAAATGCTACATTATTGCATATTGTTTCACCATTCAAATATACAATTTGTGGGATGTAGCTTGTAATATCTCCCACATTTGCTTTACATTCACCATCCTTATCTTTATGGGTAACAATATCATAATCATCATACAGAATACTTCCTTTCTGTGGTCGCAACAATCCAAGCACCAGATCAAGAAATGTCGTCTTTCCGCTGCCTGAAACGCCTATGATTGCAACAGAACATCCTGCTGGAACTTCAATAAAAGCATTCTCAAATACCTGATTTCGATCACTATATGCAAACGTAAGGTTATTCACAATTAATCCCTTGTGAAAGGTTAATTTTCTCTGTCGAATGTTTTCCATCTGTCTTTCCCTGTTCACGATTTCTTTATAGTGATTGATTCCCTCCCGTATTACTTCATAGGCTTTCTGTGAAAATTTAATATCATTCAATCCACTTACAATGCTATATGCTGTAGGTATCATCTTTATCAACATCGTTAAATACACTACAATAGATGCCAGAAAAACGCCTGCTTCCTTTTTCGAACTATTCAAAAATACTGCCAATATAAGAAACATTACAGTCATAACAAAATTCTGCATAAGTAAACTCATCATGCTTTTCTTGTATTGAAACTGCTTTTGCATTTGAGCATATTCCTCACTAATACCGTGGTACCGCTGCAGATTGACATTTGCATTATCGGCAATTTTCATTTCCTTAAAATTTCCAAATGCAATTGTAACCTGCGCATTTGTCTTGATCGTATACAACCGTGATTTCTCACCATATACCCCAATCTGTTTCCGATAATAGAAGTACATTACAATCATAAACAAGATAAATGCCAAGCTGCTTACTATCCCCAGCCATTTTGATGTATACATCAAAACAACAAAATATCCCACCATAGTCATACTATCTATCCATATATTAGTATATGTTACAATAATATTCATACAGCTTAGCGTATCACTACGAACCATAGCAAGCGCCTGCATCGGACTTTTTTGATTGTGATCTGCCAAATCTTCTTTCAACAATAATTCATATAATTTTTCAGACAGCCTTTGCGTTCCATCAAACACGAAATTGACATAAATCCTGCACTTATATAGATCAAAAAGCCCCTTCAGCGCTGAGACCATACCCATAAAAAAAGTAAATATAATAATCTCTTTAGATGCCTGTCGATCACGTACTACCATATTGACAATAAAAATGAGCGCAGAAAAATTAAATAAGTCTGTAACAGGACTTATTAAATTCATTACAACTAAATTCCGCCACTCTTTCCTGTCTCTTTTTTCGATAATCCCCGTTAAATATCGAAACATATCTACCATATTCAAAATTCCCTAAATATCCACCTATATTTTCATTAACTTTACTGCCATTGAAAATGGCAATATTTTATAGAAAAACATAAAAAAAGCTCTTTGTATCCTCTTCGCCGAGCTGGTAGGGTATAACAGTCTTGGCTGCAACAGTTCTTCCTTTTTACATTGAAACCAAATCAATCGACTGCTTATCTGATCCCATATCTTTTTTGCCCGGTCCGAATGAACAATAACCAAAGATATCCCCATACCGTCATTAAATTCAGCTTTGACCTGTTCTATACCCCAAAAATCTCCAATCGTAAAATCACTATTTCTATCAACACTACAAAACTTACAGTTATGGCATGATTTACGTAAAGCAAGGTTCATAAAATACGTTTTACAATAGAGATCTTCGTGCAAATAGTCTATGTATTCTACTCCATCAATCTTATAAGACCGCATGTGGCCATTATCTGCATTCCGTTTATCTCGAAACACAAAATCTGTTAACCTGCCCCTGTGCTTCTGCTCCAGATACTTTACATATGCTTTCCATACCCCCGGAGATGGCACCCCATAGCATACCAAGTCAACAAGAATAAGTCTCTCATACTCCTTACCAATAAACATTTTCAATGCCTGAACTTGACATGGAGTCCCACAAAATAATACCCATCTGCTTTCTTCCAGATTTTCTTGAACACTACTGTAAATTCCTCTCATATCACTTTGCACATATTTTGATTTCTGTATCCGTCCCAATTGACGATCGTCCTTTGCACTTTGATGAACAACATTCATATTTTCATCATAGCCAGCACCATATACGATTCCCTGACGGCTGATTACAAAATTCGCTAAAACGGAAAAAATGCCTCCTGACGAACTGGAATATCGAATTGACTCATCTTTTGTCCGTGCACCAAAATACAAATTCTTATCCTTGGCAATTCCTATCTCCTTTAAAGGACAAACTTTTCTGCATTTCCCACATCCCGTACAAATATCTTTATTTATCTTTGGATAAAAAAAACCTTCCCAATCCTGCTCCATAGTGACAGCGCCCTCAGGACAAATTTCTATACAAGCACCACAACCACAACATTTTTCTTTTTTCCGAAACAACTCCATATATTACCTCTCGACCATTCTTACTTCCTCAAACTTTCCATTAAATAATCCTCTGCCAATTTTACATTTTTTTCCAAAAGCTTCTCCACCTCATTCCACTCCACATGAAAATCAATTTCCTGCTTCCTGTCTTCTTGATACAATCTGTTCTCCAGCTTCAATATTTCCAGAATGTTACTAATTCTTGTTCCCCTGCTGCTATGCTGAAACACTGTAAATTTTTTCTGAAAAATAATACTAAATGCAACTCCATGGAAAGAATTTGTCACCACATAATCAGCATTATGGATGTATCCCAAAAACTCTACTGGTCCTGCCACATGATTAGTCAGAATACAACTCTCGTCTAAATCCACTTCACTTCCAATTTGAACAATTGACAGTTCTTCTTTCTTTGCTAATTCCTTTACATAATCAACCAATCTATCATTTCTTTCCATCAAATATACTAATATATACCTCTCATCTTCTATCTTTTTCTCAATCTTTTGCCACACTTCTTTTTTAAGCAAAAACACCGGATCCAAAACTGCCAAAATATCATTTTTACAAAATTGTCTTATATAAGGGATTGCTGCACATTCCCTAACGGAAATATGATCCACCGACTTTAACAATTCTGAAAATTCAGTATCATAGACAGCATCTAATGACTCTCCACCTAAACTTGCCGCATAAGCGATCACCTTTTTCTTATTTTTATTTTCAAAAGCTCCAAAATACTCTTTTCTCAATCCAAGCGTTACATCTGGATTCCAAATCTGATCACTTCCCACTATTAAGCATTGATAAAAATTTTTCCTCAACTGCCTGCTTAAATAAAATCTTCTTCCTCCAGATTGAGTAAGATATTTTTCACGAAAATGTTTTATTTTTGTTCTTCGTTTAAAAAAAGCCCATCCCAATTTTAGGTTTCTTTTCCATCCACTCCAGGCATTATAAATAATTACATCTAAACCTCCTGTCGGTATATAAGGAATCCACCAATATCTGCCCGTCACAAATGGCGGTTCATAAGGAATGATATCCGCCCTTACACCATGCTCCCTCAAGTATGTCTTCAAACCATACGCCTGAAGCATCGCACCGAAATTATCCGCACAATGAAATGTCAAAATTCCCACATCACACATAAACTTTCTCCCTGGCACCAGTATCCATAAGTCCTCACAATCATCCCATATTATTTATATACTGCACATAATCAAAATCATCCAGAAAACGCCGTTTTAATCCCTGGTCTTTAAAAAGCGTTATAGTACCCAATTCGTCTCTGTTTTCAAAACCTTTTATACAAAATGCAGATGAAAACTCAGGATATTCAATATGCGTAAAAATCACTTTATTCTTATAGGGCAGCTCCTCAAATTCTTCGATCGTTTCATACGTGCATCCATCTTTTTCAGAACCGACAATAAAAAGCTTCTCCCAATTCATCCTCTTTTTTCTCTCAGACCATTTATTTGCTCCCTCTTCAAAACTGGCATAGTGTATAAAATGAATTTTGATATCTCCCAGCATACCGACAGGACATATACTCCCTCCCTCTACTTCTACCATTTCCTGCTCCATATACCATCTTAAATTCCTCACCATTTTAACAAAATCATTCATCTCTACGCTCAAATTGACTGTAGGTGTAAGATATGGCAGCTCCAGGTCATAGTACATAAACATTCCGCTGCAGTTCGATGCTATAACCGTAAAATCATTATTCCGTAATCTACGGCGGTTTCTTTTCTTATACATCATCCATTCCCGCTCTCTCAATGAATTACGCGCATTTGTACACATACCTTTTAATATTGCCACATTCTTTCACCATTCTTTCCACTTTTTACTCAATCCCCAACTCGTATGGCGTGCTTCCAAGATCCTGCCTGAAATAGTAACATACAAACGCATCATCCTCATAAAACACATTCAATACCGAAGGATTTAGTTCGGAAAACCGTTGGCACCAGTCATACGCTTTTGATTCCAATACCGATCGATTCTCAGGCTTCAAATACATCAGCCATGGATTCTCATATGTCGGAATCTCCCTGGCAGCTTCTTCTTCTGAAACCCGGCCGGCTATGATCTCCGGACTCTGGCTTGCATCGCTGTCCGGATACCGGTAAGAATACACATCCCAGAAGGGCTTTAAATATTTCTCTGCTCCCATCCACCATGGCCCTTGGAAAAAGTGTGCCTGTGCATAGAGAAGAGGCCTCTTTTCTACATAAATGAACACATATTCCGTAGGAATGCTGTAACCACCCCTGCTGCAATTCTCTACAAAACTTAACAACTCCTCATGCCATCCATACTCAATGACCGGATACAATTCATCCGTGGGTGACACAATTGTATAACTATAACGTGGAAATGTATCTATGATTTCTTCCGTCACCGCTGCCGCTGCATTATAGCGTGTCAATTCATAGAATAACAGCCCCCGGAAATTTCCTGTTATGACCATCCCTACATAGATTCCCGCCAAAGATGCCAGTGAAAAAACTCTTAAAACAAGATCCCTGCCAAAACACATCATCCATGAAAACAGCACATCCGCCGGCATCATCACAACCGCAAGCAACATCATATGTCCCGGAGCAAAAAAGCGCCCTTCCGGCAACAAATCCGGCATTCCGATCATCGGCGCCGCATAGATCAATATGTAAAGGATCGATCCCAGAATCACGGGCGGATATCCTGCACAGGTTTCCCGAAACTGTCCAAATTTCTCCTTTCGCCTGGACAGCCAGCAGAAAAGTGCCGCTGCTGCTGACAGAACCATCATCCAGCCGCCCCGCTCTTTTCCATACAGCGCTGCGTAACCTTTATCAAAAATTTCCACCACTCCACGCAGGAGAGTTGCCGTAATACTCATCTCATTGCGCTGCAGATCCTGAATGTCCCCGCCTTCATTCCCATCTTCGACGGCATCCCCCGGCTCATCAGTTCCAGTGTTGCCACCGTCTCTAGCCTCTGCATTATCATCCTGATTCCTGATCTCCCTGCTCTCATTTCCACTCATGGCATTGACCGCCCAGTCAATAGATGCATTAAAGGGTATCCCCTGCATCAATGCACCCGCCATAGGCGTCACAGCAATCATTCCGGCACAGAGGGTGGAGGAAACCAATGGAATCAGATGCTTCCTGTCAAACAGCTTCCTCACTGCAAAAACTGCAAAAGACAGGCAAATCACCGCCACCATCATCATCACATGAAAATGAACCATGGCAGCGGCAGCGCATGACATCAAAAACAGAAAGAGATTTTCATCCCAATAATATCTGCGGACTTTTCCTTTTCTTCCTGTAGTACCAACGCTATGCTCCCGCCTCAGATATTCCAGCAGATACAATGTACTCAGGCACACCGTATGCAATCCGAATTCCTGCGGAAGCGTGATCTGCAGGCGGAACATGCTGTGAATCAGATCGGCATTGTTCAGATCCAGTGTCAGAAACAGCATCAGCACAAAGACAGACGTATACTGCCAGCAGAATACCTTCCTCAGCAGCAGATAAACCGAGAGCAGAAAGACTGCTGCATGAATCCCCTGCAAAAACAAAAGGATACTGTACACTTTGATGCCAAACACCGCATGCATACAATAAATAAAGCAATGCATCGCCTCCGGATAGACCCCCTCAGGAAATATTTTCCCCTGGATCAATCCATAAATCCACCCATGATGGGTATACAGATCGCCATATCCGTATGAATGCACCTGGAATGCACCATAGGTAAAGTACATCATGCCATATAGGATCACAAGCAATACAATTCCATAGCGCCAGAACAATACGCTGACTCTGCGGCCAAAGTTCCAAATCCTCTCCTTTGCTTTTACCCGGATCTTTGGCCAGTTATATGTCTTCAGCTGCTTAATGTAATCAATACTGAGATATCTGGCTGCCTTTTTCACATACCTGAAACATACCACAAAAAAAAGCAATACCAGCACCAGCTCTCTGTATTTTCCTTTCAGAGTCCGAACATCGGGAAATTTCGCCTCCATCATGTTCTTATACTTCCGATCAAGAAACGCCGCCATATTTTTCACGAACGCCAGCACAAATACGCCATAGAACAGCAGGCATATGATCCATTGATTCAACACGCGGAACAATCCGAGCAGCAGCACCACCGTGTTCATGATCACGATCGGCACCGTCACACAGAAGCCGAAACGCCATGTTCTCGACTTCCCTCTTAAATGACCATGAAAGACCACAGATGGCCAGAGAAACATCAGGAACAGATAGCCGCAAAATACTTTTCCATATTCTAAGATCCAATATCCTGTATTCATATCCATACCGTCTCTCCCCTGTCACATTCACTTACTCAGTTCTATCGTCCCGATCTCATATCCATACTCACCCGCATCCTGTTCATTCGCCAGAACGATTTTTGCTCCGGTGACAGGATCAGTGAGCGTAAAATATACATCATATTTCACGTGCAGTAATTCATCCACCGGAATATCGGCTCTTAAGATCAATGTTTTCCCAGACTCATTTCCACCGGATAATTTCCGCAGATCACCGCTCATCTCATAGGTCAGATAGCCGCCCAGATCCCTGTCATAAAGGATCAGCTCCGCTTTCGGATTGGAATATAACGGTGCGAATCCCACATTCCCCATCGCTACCTTTACCTCGATATGATCCATAAAGGTATTGTGATAAAATTCCGGTTTTCTGATCAGAAGCCGGTAGCCCAGATGGCGCTCAATATAAGAGTAACCGTCCATTCCTTTAAAACAGCCATCTTCCGTGACCTTTGCTTCCTTCCACTTCTTCAAAACCTCCTGATCGTGTTTTTCATTCAGGTACGTAACATGCATCGTCGCCAGATCCTTTACGGCATTATCAAAATCATTGTAAAAATTATTGTCAATGACTTCTCCGCCATTGGGTACATAACGACACAGCTCCTCCTGAAAAGCCAGTTCCTGTTCTCTTTCCGTAACCGTCTTCCCCTGAACCTCATATACCCTGTAAGTGCCATAATCACTCTCGTTTCCCAGCATACCGTCATTGTAAAGGCTGATCCTTCCAGCCAGAAAATGTCCTTCAAGCGCCTCCTCCGACAGCTGATGCATTCTGGTAATCCGCCGCCATTGTGCCGGCGTCCTGACTGCCAGATAGATCGACGGCACCGTCACACTGTCCAGTTTCTCCATCAGTCGGAACATATCTTCATCCCCGGAATATTTCGTACTGTTCATCTCTCCCCAATTTCCGATAAACAGTCCCTGCAACACAAAAATCTGTCCACTTGCCTCCCGCAGTACGCCCTCCAGCTGTTCCATATGCCTCAGGATAGTATCGATCGTCTCCGGCTCGTACTTTTCGTTCTCCCCGTTCCAGTCATACATAAAACGTACAATCAGCTGCCTATCCAGATCTTTTAATGCCTGGAACAGAGCTTCAATATTAGTCATCCCTGCTTCGCTGACTTCACCGTCACGATAGTTTTGCAGATTGATCTCTACCAAAGACAGACTCGTGTGATCATCCCCTCTGTACATTTCCTGCACAAGCTGCCAATAATTCACTTTTTCATCCGTTATCATATAACGATAAAGATTATAGAATCCCCGCCCAGGATTTCTAAGCTCCCTGGCGGATTCTTTGAACCTGTAAGTTTCCATCCTGATATTTCCCTGATAATTATTCAAGATTACAATACATAAGGGTACGATCACGATCAATGCAACAAGCAGTACCCTGAAAAAATTTGTCCGGTCTGTCCGCTTCATATTCTTCTATACCAAATCATGAGCATTAAATTTCAACACTTTCATTCTGAACACAACTGTCAGCACACTCAGAACCATACGCAGCATATACCTTACCGGTTCCAGTCCCGAATGCATACTCTTCCCATCCGTCCTCGCATGCATCACCGCCGGCATCTCAGTCACCTGAAACCCAAGCAGCAGCATCTGCATCACCATATTGGCATCCGGATACTGATGATCAAAATTGTTATACTTTGCATAATAAGTAAATGCTCGCCTGCTCAGTCCCTGAAGTCCGGTAGTCGGATCTGCGATCCGTCTTCCCGTTACCGCGTGGATCATCGTACGGAACAGGCCGAACGCAAATCTCTTCCACACGGAGACCCGAAACTTTGTGCTCCCCTCCATAAATCTGGATGCAAGCACAATATCCGGCGCCATGCCATTTCGACAGTTCTCCTGCAGCTTCTTATAAATCAGTGGAACATTACAGGGGTCATGCTGACCGTCCGCATCCATCTGAATAACATACTGGTAATGATTGCGGACTGCATACTTATATCCCAACTGTAGTGCACTCCCGTAGCCAAGCCCGAATACATTCTCGATCTGCACACACGGATAGCCGTCGATGATCTTCCCCGAGGCATCCGAAGAAGCATCGTTAATACATAAAATGTCCGCTGTCGCCTGCATCTCCGGCTGTGACAGCTGATCCAGAACTTTCCCGATATTCTTCTCCTCGTTCTTGACCGGCAGAATGATCAACAGGTTTTTTTCCCTGTCCTGATGTCTTCTGTCCTCTCCCTGCAGCATGGACAGATTGATTGCCAGTTCCTGATTCTTCATCAATAAACTGGAAATAAGCAGGCTGAATTGATAACCAGCAAACAGACCCGCTACTCCGAGAACGATCAATACCGGTTCTTCCATTCCCTGCAAACCCACACCCCATCCGCATACCCGGGAAATTACCGCCATTACAATCAGCATCATTCCCGTAATCTCCCAGATAACAGCAAGATCCGCGGTCATTCTTTTGACAGAAAGAAACCAGAAGCTGCATAACATGACCACAATACCTACAGCAGTCATTGCACTCTCTACGATACTGCCTGCTTCCATTTTAATACCCAGCCTTTCCTTCGATATGGCTCCTTTATATATTTCCACGTGTCTGATTACGAACCGGCAATCCCACGCTCCCTTTTCTTCTTCCGTGTTCCATCGGATTTCTGATAGACTACACCGGACGGCATCTTTCCTCTGCCCCGCTTCAACAACATCCATTTACAGAACGTGTTCTTCTCCAGATTTTTTTCAACGCGGCGCAGCCTCGCATAAGCGACCGTCCACCCGGCAAAAGCTCCCAGCAGCACGCCGAGCCCATACCAGATTTCTGAAAGATGTGTGGCATAAACACTGCCCAGAAAAGTCACAAGGCAAAAGCTGAATGTTGTTAAGACCGCTCCCGCAAGATCATTGTAATAGTACAGGAACAAAATTGCCGCATACATCAGGAACAATACAAAATATCCCGCCGCCATACAGGGATAAATCCGCATGACCATGCCGCCAAACCCATACTGTGGCAACAGCACGATACACAACAGATACACTACCACGGATATAATAAACTGAATCCGCACAAGGCTCATCAACTCATTGGCGATCGTCCTGAACATCCTTCTTTTCGCGTTATCGATGTCCGCCCTCTTGCCGCCGATCACGGCCTCGGAATAAGCCCTGTATTTATCATGGAAATACATTTCGATCCGCGCTATGAAGATGACCGTCGCCGATATATTGGTAAACATGGCGATGCAGGTGGCCATATCATAAGGCTGGTTGCACACAAAGCTCTTAACCACCACGATCCTCATATCCGTCGTCCAGAATACGAAGTTATGAATATAAAGGCCCAGTATATACAGGAAATTGGCTGCCACCAGCTGCCACCATTTCCCGAAATATTTGAGTACAGGCTTATAGCGGCTGCTGTTCTTCACAAAGTAACGTTTGACTGTGGCAAACTCCATCGCTGCAATAAAGAAGAATCCCACCATAAGCGAGAACAGTATATTGATCGTAGTCTCCCAGCGAAACAGGAATCTTAAAACCAGCGAAAGAATAAAAGTAATCACCATACCGATCAGAAAATAAAGTGAGATCTTCTGATAATCTTTACAGATGGAGAGATAAAGCATCGAGTAGAAAACAAGCACCAGCGAAATATAACCGCAAAATCCCGTAAACACATAGAATACACTCACTTCTCCCACAAAATGCTCCCACAGACAAAAGGGAATCCCCAGAAGACAACTGAATACGATATTGAACATCAATCCCAGATAATAGCAGGGAAGAATATCCTGATATCGTTCCTCGAAAATGGCATCCTGCATATATTTCGACAATACGGCATTAAACGGAGCCGCCGTCAACAGCGCAAAGATAAAGATATAGAGTACCGTGCAGAAAAACACCTCTCTGTCAAGATATGCCGTTTTATTTAATCCCAGCACGCGTCCCATCAGAATGATATTCGCTATGACCAGTACCATCGGAGCCACTGTCGCAATAGTGCTGTAAGTGAATCCAACCAGACTCGTAAAAACAGACTTTTTCTCAAAGATGCGGTTTAATTTAACGCCAATACCTGCCATTCTCTCACACCCCTCCTACATAATCTTCCGGCTGTTTCACAGATTCCCCGTCTTCTTCCGTCCAGGGCCGTTGCATGACTGCCGCAAAATCCTTGTAAACTTCACCGTATGCATGCAGCATATTCTCCATCCGGTAAATTTCCGATACTCTGTGATATCCGTTCTCTCCCATCCGAATGCGCCTTTGTCTATCCCGCGCAAGGGTAAGGATTGCCTGCGTTATCTCCCCCACATTCATAATATGCGTGATGAGTCCTGCTTCGCCGAATTCATCTTCTCCGTCGTCATTCCCGAGAATCAATCCTCTACAGTCTCCCACATCCGTAGCGATCACCGGTTTATGAGCAGCAAAACTTTCCAGAATTGTCAGCGGCTGCCCCTCGCTGATGCTGGTCAGGATCATCAGATCCATCTTTCCATAATATTCCAGCACATCTATTTTACCGGTAAAAATCACATCGGCTATCCCCATGACACTTACCATGTCAAAACACTCCTGCGCATAACTGTCATCGCTGTCCCATGGCCCCATGATCCAGAGTTTAAGTCTGGGCTCCTGCTCCTTGGCAAATCCAAATGCCTGGATAAGTGTCTTGACATCCTTGATTGGCGCCACACGGAACACCGCACCAACATAGATCTCCTCCTCTTCTGCTTCCGTTTTCCCCAGAAGATTCTGAAATCTCTCAACCTGAATTCCATTGGGTATCACCATGGTCTTCTCAAGCGGGCATTCCAGATCGACCTGCAGCTCTCTGGCACGTCTGTACAGGCTGGTTACCAAATCTGCTCTGTCATATGACATCTTGGACATTTTATGAAACTGTTCGATCCAGATATTCTTATAGATGCCTTTCACCCATTTGGAACGGATCAGCTCCTCTTCCCGTTCTCTCGTATAAATACCATGCTCTGACACAAGCAGCCGTCCGCCATGAATATATTTGCCCATACAGCCAAGCACACCCGCATAACCGGTACAAAGACAATGATAGACATCTGCCTTCGGAATCTTCATCTGCAGTGTTCGGAACAGCGGCAGATAAATGGACCGCATCGTCCATAAGAAATCCGTGAATACGATCTGACTGTAATGCAGCAGATAAAATTCCGTGACGGCATTCAGGAAATCCTCTCCCATCAACAGGTCATTGAGCGACCGCTTCTTCTTCTGGAAATAATCAATCAAGGCTTCCCATTCCACCTGTTTCCCCAGCAAAAGACTGCGCAGCGCCTGATATTCCTTCTTATTCATCCGGCTTTTTCTTTTATGTCGGCACCAGTCAAGATCATCCAGATATAGTTCATGTACTTCCACCACATTTTCCGGCAGCTCATATACAAATTTCCCCCGCAGTTCCCGATTCGCCACGATCGCCAGAATAACGAACTCCTGACTGGGAAAAGAACGAATCAGACCATGTGCCCAGCTGGACATGCCGCCTACCGTATAGGGATAACACCCCTCCGCCACTATGCAAATTCTCATTCTTTCCTCGATTCCTCTCTTTCTCAACCTGCGCTGAGTTTTCACTACCATATGCACAAGTACCAGGACGCTGCCGGTGTCTATATACTCCTGATCTCCGCAATACAACAAATTTCTCATTGGACCGGCTTCATCGTAATAACAGCATTTTTCTCTTCTATCGTCAGCAGATACACATCTTGTTCCAGGCGCTTCCAGCTGCCGCCTTCCATACTTTTAATCGATTCTCTGTCCGTTCTTAAAACAAACCAGACCGGACTTCCCGTATCGTTTATTTCCAGATAAATCGAATTAAATTCCCGTCTCTGCCTGTAATCCATTGCGAGAAAACTGCGGATCCGTTCATCGCACTCCGATACAGTGGTTTCGTCAAACCCATATTTCCCGATTCGATAATCCTGAATATTCTGCCGCAATGTATTGGATGCATCCACCCAGTCAATACCATCCTGATCAGGATATGCGACCCTGCTCATATCCGCCATGATACTGTTATAACCCAAAGCCGTCTCCAGACACCTGATCCGGAAATCATGCCGTCTGGAATCATCTAATCCGTCGATCAGGGCACTCTGCCTGGTAATATATTCGGACAGATACCCTATCACTTCTTTGTCATCATTACAGTTCTCAACGATCGTCCTCACCGACGTCAACAGCTCTTCCTGCAGCGCGTTCCCTATTTCCTCTTCCGTCATATCATCAACATAAAAAGAAGTGAACTGATAAGTTGGCAGCGCTTCCTGCATGAACTCATAATCTTTTGCCAGCTTTTTCTCAACTGGCGTATCAGACAAGCGTGTACCGGACAAACCCGTCTCTGCCCTCTGTTCATTCAAAAGCTTCATATATCGCTCGAACTGCAGGGCATCCGGATAAGCAGAATCCTCATAGTCAAACTGCGGTGCCAGCATGCACGAAAGTGAAGCGCCGCTTTCCCGGCGGACCGCCACTACGTCCGGCCAGATTACATTTTGAAACATGCCTTCCAGTGTTTGACTGTAACGTTCCATCAAAATATCCTCATTCTCGTCAGCCAGACCGGGGAAATTCACGTAAATCATATTCTGTGCATTGACTACCGGATAAAGCTCATACGGATTCTTCTCGGCAGAGATTGCAGACAGAATCCCCAGACCGGCCACATCCGACATATAACTGCCGTTTACAACAAATACCGGCGCGGTTTCGGAATCTTTCCGCCATAGAATGGCCGGTAATTCCCCGTCCTCGATTACCTCATTTCCTATCGTCCTTTTTTTGGGTATGCCATTCATATAAATCTCTGTTTCAGAAGAAAGCACATACCATGGCATGTCAAATGCAAGCCCTTCCTCCATTCCTTCTGCCGAATAGATAACCTCTCCTCCCAGCAAAAACCCTTTGTGAAGATGAATGTTTTCTACCGCCATCTCCTCGGCCCTGATCATCTCAATTCCCAGCAGCTCCTGCAGCTGTTTAGTCTCTTTCATCACGGAAATCTCCGGAAGATTGCAGAACATTAACGGAATCCCTGACTGCACATATCCTGTCAGCAGGTTACAACCATCGTCTGTCTTCCAGTCCACTGCAGCCGAATTGACTGCGATCAATGCCGGCGCCGCCGTATCATCTTTCTCTTTCGCCTCTTCGTATTCCTCCAGAGATGGATAAACCATTATATTCCTTTTCGTATAGGCAGCCCACAACGATACGATCTCTTCAACGGCTTCTCCTTCTTCTCCCACATATACGACCATCTCACGAAGCGCATTCACAAATCCCTCTTCGTTCTTATCACTTCCCACATGATAAGCATCGCTGCTGTTCGGAAGTTCTGACGTATCGACGATATAAGAATTCTCCTCATAATGATTCCAGCTTTCCAACGCGACGTTCGAAAACTGGAACAGAAAAAACACGATAAACATTACGATCGTGATCGTAAAATAGTTTCGACGTGATATCATTTCTTACAACCATGTCCTTTCTTCAGCCCGAGCCCTGCATCATCGGCCACAGGCCTGCACATTAACCTGATACCATAGTGCAGAACTTCCGGTGAATACATTACCAGAGATTCACCTTTCATTCCGCAACGCAGTACTAACTGAAGATTCGTATCAACTCCAAAGTCTCATTATCAATCACAACATCCGACTGTTTTAAGGCATCCAGTGTACGGAAGAAAGCCTCTTTGTTCCTGACAATAAAGTACAACTTTAATTTGCAGGTAAATGCCGAAAGTCTGTCCGGATACTGCTCTGCCAGACGCTCACACCATTTCTCCGAATTCTCAAAATCATTAATATCCAAAAGTCTTAAGCATAAGCTCTCATACTGCTTTTCTGTCATTCCGGAAGGATTCTTGGTATAAAACGATTCTGCCGCTTCCACCATCATGTGAACGAATCTTCTCTGTTCCAGTTCAGTAAACACTTTCTGCTTTAAAACATTGTCCGTATAGTCGATCATCATATCTTCATATTCGGTCTGGTCATTCTCTTCCTGTCTGATTCCAAGATAGAGTTTCTGTGCCTCCATACGGAATTCGCTTAATTCATGACTTAAGACTGCCGCTGCATAGTGCGATGATTCGGAATCCTGTGTCTCCAAAGCCAGAGCAATCGCTGCCAGAGAATTCTGTATCTCACCTTTCAGAACATTTAACATTGCCGTACGCAGACTTTTCTGATCATTAACCGCTATGGCTTCTTCCAGCGGAATGACATTTCTTTCTCTTTCCTCATCCGCCTTCAACTGTGTTCTGACACGTTCCTTACTGAAGACGACATCATCCAGCTCCACCTGGAATCTGAAAATCGTCAGATAAAACAGATGCACGACAAAGAAGAATAACGGTCCAACCACCGGACACAACACCATAACGATAAACCGCAGCAGATAAGTTCTCCGATTATCATGCAGACGTTCTGCCTCACCTTCTCTTTCCCGATTACGGATCGGAACCATTATCAATATACCGATCAGCAGGTAGAGGATCGCAACAATCGTATTGACAATCACAACGATGAGGAAAAGATACTCATCTCTCGTCAAGGTCATAACTCGACCTCCTCTCTGAGACGGCATCCGTAACCCGCACTCCGGAAACGCTCCATCACACCCTCTGCATTCTTCTCATCTGTATTGGACAGCAGAATATAAAATCCGCCATCTTCCAACATACCCATATAGTCTGTCTGACGCATATTCTTCCCCAGCACTTCCGCCGCCTGTCTGCGGTCATCCGTCACAATCTCAAGCAATGCACATTCCGTCAGGCCATTTGTCTTCGCGCCAAAAAAAGCTCTCACCAACTGACCGAATGCATCCGGTGACATGATATTGGTCTGTTCCAGATAACGCTGGCTGGTAAGCGCATCCAGATAACGATTTGCATGCACTACGGCATTCTGGATCAGGGAACCCACAATCGTCAGACGATTCGCTTCCGGCAGTGTCATACGCTGCCATGGAATTCCCCAGATCATCAGGATCAGTTCCATCCTGTCCTCTGTGTACACGGCGCTGGCCATCAGCGGCAGCTTCTCGTCCATCTTCTTATTAATAAATACACGATGCTCCTTCAAATCTGTGTACAGATCTTCCATATCTGTATATTTAATGGAATTCCCCAGCTTCCTGGCTTCGCCGGAAGTAAAGGAAAACAGTCTGGCATAATCTCCGTTCGCCACCGTATAGACAGCCACATCCTTACTGTCCATCAGTTCTCCCAGCACTTTCGCCGCATAGAATAGCACTTCTTCCGATTCATACGCCTCCAGACTGGAGGTGATCTCATAAATCTTTCCCAAGCTGTCGCGCTGGTTTACCAGCTGCGTCTCAAAACTCTGTTTCATGCGGACGTTACTGTCGTTAATATCTGCAATATCATCCACCTTCCTGCTCAGGTAACGCACCTCTTCCTCGTTCTCGTCCTTGACGAATTGCAGCTGATCACGCATATATCCCACTACCATACCGATGATAAACAGCTGCACCATCCATATGTAGATATTGTAGTCCAGCAGCACTTCAAACCCTGTACGACCGTACATCTGCTGCAGAAAATAACCAACCACGGCCAACAGCGACGAGAAGATCGCCTGCTGCTGTCCATAAATAATGGCAAATAACAGGACATATAACAGGAAAAAGTCCAGTCTGTTAAAATATTCGCTTCCGGACGCCTTACTGTTCAATATAAAAAACGGAATAAAACAGATCAGATTCTCAACAAACGGAAATACCCGCTTAAAAGTAACTTTGATGCCATGCCAGATTCTTCCTGCCCTGCTCCCTCCGGCATCCTCCGCGCTGATAAACGCATCGGCATTCCGCTTCATATATCTGACAACCTGCTCCACACCCTCCTCATAATGAACAAAAATATTCTGGCCGTATTCCTCCTGATACATCCTTCCATCCAGTACCAGACGGAATTTCTCACCCACCGAGTTGTTGACCAGTCTGATCCCGCCGCCCATGGCTTTGATAACCAGTTCTGCCAGCCTGATCTCATTGATCTCTTCCATGGAGGAAATATGATAGCAGGCCATCGCCGGGTTCTCTTCCATCATCACCTTATAGGCCAGTTCTACCGCATCATTCAGATACAGCATGGAAAAAACCTTTCTGTCACTGGCCGAAACCCTGCCTGTCTTCAACGCTTCCAGGCACATCTGAAAGCATGGATTGCTTTCCTCCTGCCCTTTGCGCGGCACACCGTACAAATGGTCGAAGCGCAGGATGAGGGTGCTGATCCCCTGTGTTTTCCTGTAGTTCTCGCAGATTTCTTCTCCCTGCGCGATCGCCATGGCCTTAAACCCTCTTGGAGAGACGACGGCGGATTCTGGAATATCATTGTGCCAGGCTCCGCTGTACACATCGTGGGATGAGAAATAGACAAATTTTCCTTTGCCCACCATGGAATACGTAGCCAGAATATTCATCAGTGACGCCGTATACCGCACAGATTCCTGCCTTTCTCTGTGCCAGTCAAAATTTGTATCGAAGGCCCCCATGAAGACAACCATATCCGGCTTTACACTCTCAAAAATATCCTTAATACTCTCATCCTCATACGGATAGTCATACCGTTCAAATACATGCTTGTAAGAAAACTTTCTGTCTCTCCGGCCTGTCAGCAGAAAAATCCGGTGTTTACCCTTATTCAGTTTATCAATCACGGCATCTGTCATTCTACTGCCGCCACCAATTAATAATACATTCATTTACCGTCTACCATCCTTCAGCCTTCTCATTTGCCAAAGCAGCCTGGATCTTCCCCGTGCCATTGGCCTGTAACCTCGTGAATCTTCCATGCATCCCACTATATTTTTGACAAAAAAAATATTTTGTCAATTGTGAGCGCATTTTTTAAATTATATCATATTTAGTTTAATCATTTCAATTAAATTTTATATTCTTATAAATAATTGAACTAATAAGCCTGACAAAACGTTTTCTCATTCGTTCGATCTAGGATCACTTCCAATTTCCGTCAAAATACGTTACATACAGTATGTACCATATTAAAGCCGATAACAAAACAGGAGCTTTGATGCTGTAATTTACTTTACAATGGCAGAGAATTTGATATAATACTAATATATCTTAAGTACATTTTATTGTTTTTATTATGGAAAAAGAAAAAACACTCTGTTATAATCAGATTATATATGGGTGACAGGAGGGACCAAAATGAGAAACAAAAATGACAAAATATTACAGAGCCTCGGCAGAATGGAGCCTGTAGACGGCAACAGGGAAGCGGAGGAGATCCAAAAGCGGCTGAATGAAGGAAGAGATAAGTTTAATCAGCTTGTAGGTGGTATCTGTAAGTCTGTTATGCAGATCAGTGCTCTCGATCTTGCCATGGGAGACAGTACCGATAAGATGGGCCATATCAGCAATACTGTTAAGAGTATATCTGAAACGGTAGTGCGTGCTTCCCAGATGACAGAAGAGAATATGAATGAGGTGGTGAACGCGCACGAAGGGTTTGCCGAGTCTATTGCACAGGTATCTTCTGCAGCCGGTTCTATTATGGATGATATGGAAGAAAGCAGCCGTGAGATTTCTTCTATCGTTGAGGAATCACAGTTTACCATCGATAAATCTGACCAGATGAAGGACGACATGCAGGAACTGCTTGAGATCATCAAGGGCATGAACGAAGTGATCAAAGGTATTAATTCCATTTCATCTCAGACAAATATGCTCGCTCTGAACGCTTCCATCGAAGCTGCCAGAGCCGGTGAAGCAGGCAAAGGCTTTGCCGTTGTTGCCGATCAGATCAGAAGTCTGGCGGATGAAACGAAACAGCTTACCGGCAATATGGACGGTTTTGTTGCCAAAATCGAGAACGCATCCAAAATGAGCTGTGAGAGTCTTGATCATACTGTAGTAGAACTGGAATCCATGAGAGAGAATCTGAGTAAGGTTCTTTCCAATAATGAGAGAAATGTTTCCAACATTGTCAACATAACCGATTCTATCACCACTATTGCTGCTACCAGTGAGGAAATCTTCAGTGCCGTTACCAACGTACAGGATCAGATGGTTCGTCTTCGTGAAGAGTGTCTCTCCCTGAACGAGCAGTCCGATATGCTTGGCAGCGTATCCGAAGATCTGAAAGTCAATATGCGCCCTGTTTCCGTCATCGAGAAAGAGCTGGATGATACCGCTAAATTAATGGGCAATATGGTACACGACGTCTTCTATATGCTCAGCAACCGCCAGTTTATAACAAATGTGCAGAATGCGATCACCGCACATCAGAACTGGTTAAAGACTCTGGGCAATATGGTGAAAGACAGAGAGTGCGTTCCCCTGCAGACTGATGACACCAAATGTGCTTTTGGCCATTTCTATTACGCCATGAACCCTCGCAACAAGATGATCTCTCCTCTTTGGAGCGGTCTGGCAGAGAAACACCGCCGTTTCCATGGATACGGCAAAAATGCTATTGTTGCTCTTAAGAATCAGGATTACAGCAAAGCTGAGAATGAGTACAGATCTGCCGTAAAGCTTTCGGATGATCTGCTCAATGACTTCAAGAAAATAGTCGAAAATGCGGAAGCTTTAGAAAGAGAACATCTGAAGGTTTTTGCAGAATAGTGATTCATACAGCCTGTTGCATGAATGTATTTCAGAAAGCAGGAAGAGGATACAGCCCGGCATCCGGCCGGTTATGTATCCTCTTCTTTATTGTTTTTCTTTCATACAGCTCTTTCTACAATATTTACAATACACCGTTAATTCTTAAAGCTGTGAATCGGTGCCGGAATTCTCCCGCCGCGATTCACAAAAGCCTCACAGGAAAATCCGTTAACCGGCATAATCGGCGCATAGCCAAGCAGGCCGCCAAACTCTACCGTCTCTCCTACCCCCTTACCGATCACCGGAATAAGCCGCACAGCTGTTGTCTTCTGGTTCACCATGCCGATTGCCATCTCATCTGCTATGATCCCCGAGATCGTTGCCGCCCTGGTGTCTCCTGGAATCGCAATCATGTCAAGCCCTACGGAGCAGACACAGGTCATGGCTTCCAATTTTTCCAACGTCAATGCCCCTGCCACAACCGCATCGATCATCCCCTGATCTTCACTGACCGGAATAAACGCACCGCTTAACCCGCCGACATAGGAGGAGGCCATGACACCTCCCTTTTTTACCTGATCATTCAACAACGCCAGGGCCGCCGTAGTACCGGGTGCTCCTGCATGCTCCAATCCAATCTCACATAATATATCCGCCACGGAATCCCCTATAGCCGGCGTCGGCGCAAGAGAAAGATCCACAATGCCAAAAGGCACCTGCAGACATCTGGAAGCCTCCTTTGCCACAAGCTGTCCTACCCTTGTTACCTTAAACGCCGTTTTCTTAATCGTCTCGCACAGTACCTCAAAGCTTTCTCCCCGAACCTTCTCCAATGCTGTCTTTACCACGCCAGGGCCGCTCACTCCCACATTAATGACCTTATCTGCCTCCGTCACGCCATGAAATGCGCCCGCCATAAATGGATTGTCATCCGGTGCATTGCAGAATACTACCAGTTTGGCGCACCCTAAGGAATCCGCATCCTTTGTAGCCTCCGCAGTCTGTACGATAACCTCTCCCATCAGCTTTACAGCATCCATATTGATCCCCGTCTTAGTGGATCCCACATTGACAGAACTGCACACCCGCTCCGTCACGGAAAGTGCCTTCGGAATAGAGCGGATCAGCATTTCATCCGCCTCTGTCATGCCTTTGGAAACCAGTGCCGAATACCCGCCAATAAAATTCACGCCAACTTCATGCGCTACCTTGTCCAGCGTATTCGCAATCGAAACAAAATCTTCCGGCGATTTACAGGCTGCCCCGCCGATCAGTGAAACCGGAGTGACAGAAATCCTCTTGTTAACGATTGGAATCCCATATTCAGCGGAAATATACTCTCCTGTGGACACAAGATCTTTGGCCGCATCATAGATTTTGTGATAGATCTTCTCATTGACCAGCTTCAGATCGGCATCGATACAATCTAAAAGACTGATCCCCAGCGTAATCGTACGTACGTCAAGATTTTCCTTCTCTATCATCTCATTTGTTTCCGCTACTTCAAATATATTGATCATATTTCCCCCATTTCTGCGCTGCTTTTGTCTCAACTATGTTGAGACGTCGCATGAAACGAGTTTGTGGCAGGCAACGCGCAGACACAAATCCCGCGATTGAAAATTTCAATTTTCAATCTTTTCTCCGCTCTTAAATTCTGTGCATCTGGTTAAAGATCTCTTCCTTCTGACACTTAATGATAACGCCAATACTCTCACCAAGCTGTTCCAGTTCCTTTACGATCACCCCAAAATCCGTCGTGGTCTGATTGGTATCCACGATCATCATCATATTAAAATATCCCTGTACGATGGTCTGGGAAATATCCAATATATTAATCTGATGTTCCGCCAGATAAGTACAAACCCTGGCAATGATACCCACTGTATCTCTTCCTACTACTGTTATGATCGTCTTTTTCATATTTTCCTCCATTCCGAAGCGTTTTACGCTGAGAACGCGAGCAGAATTTCAAATTCTGCTCTGCGATCAATAGAATTTGTGACGCTTCTGCACAAATTCTAACTGAACTTGTTCAGTTTGTTGAACTAAATTGCTCATCAGAGAATTTATTCTACCTTTCCTCCATTCCGAAGCGTTTTACGCTGAGTCCGTGAGCAGAATTTCAAATTCTGCTCTGCAATTTCCGGTTTACCTTACAGGCCTATACATCCAACATCTGTGATACTTCATTTCTTTTGGCCACATAAAGCGGAAAATCATCCGCCTGATACGCCGTGTCCGACATAGCCACTTCCAGCCTTACCGTCTCATAGGCAAGCTCCGGCAGGTTATTCTCCTGACTCAAATGCCCCAGCACTACAGCCTGCATCTTATCATGTAAAAGTCTGCTCAAAAGCTTTCCTGCCGCTTCATTGGAGAGATGTCCCTTCCTGCCAAGAATACGCTGCTTTAAATAATATGGGTAAGGTCCCACCTGAAGCATGTTGATATCATGGTTTGCCTCCAGATAAAGAAGATCCAGATCTCTCAGACACTCCACCGTATAATCATTATAACAGCCAAGATCCGTGATAATGCCAACCTTCTTCTTATCATGACTGATGCGGTACGCCACTGGTTCCGCCGCATCATGCGATGTCCGTATCGGATACACCGTCACGTCCTTCACCGTCAATTTCTCATCCGCCTTCACATAGTGAAACAATTCCTCATCGATCGTCCCCAGGGAATGCATACTCCTGACCGCCCCGATGGTTCCTCTTGTACCGTAAACAGGTACACCGTACTTTCTTGCCATGACTCCCAGGCCACTGATATGATCTGCATGTTCATGTGTCAGGAAGATACCGTCAATATCCTGTGGCCTGATCCCAAGCTCCCTCAGTCCTGCTTCCGTTCTCTTTCCACTGATCCCAACGTCTATGAGCAGATGAGTGGCATCCGTCCCCACATAAACGCAATTTCCACTGCTTCCGCTGGCTATACTGCATAATCTCATATTCTTCGTCTTTTCTTTCCGTAAAATTTTACCGGCGCCAATAAATCTCGATCCTGTCGCCGCTTCCGATCTCTTCCATATATTGTGCATCTCTGCCGTTCAGCCTGGTCACAATACCGCTTCCCTGCGGTTTGGAAAGATCAAAATCAATATGTTCGAAGACATCGACAAACACATAGGACATCTTCCCGGTCAGATGCACCATATCGTTGTTTACCGTCACATAGATCGACGTGCCTGCTGCCTCTGACTGCCCTGCCATCCCGGCAGTTTGATCTGTTTGCCCCTCGCTCAATGTTTCTTCCGTGTCTCCACCGCGCACCTGTTCCCCGTCGTCCTGTTCCCCGGCTGTTCCCTGCTCCATGTCTGCTTCATCAACATTTTCCCAATCCGCTTCTCTGTCGGCAGTCTCTTCCTTTCTCTGATAGGTTCCGTCGTCCTCCGGCAGCTCATCGAAAGAATCTGCCACCTCATTCTCGTACTTATCCCTGTCCGACAACTGCAGCTGTTCCATCGTCCAGACCACCGAGAAGTTCTCATATACTTTGCTGTCCATATCCGCCAGCTTATTATTTACATAAATATTCATATCCTGGTTGATAATCACATCCATAAACTCAGCAATCTGACGCACTGTGTAATAGTTCAGAATTTCAATACAATCGCCTTCCTGAATACTGTAATACCCAGACTGCAGACTCCCGTTGACACTGGCAAATTTAGGCAGATCGACCTGCGTGTCATTCACCTCTACCCGCATGACAGAACCAAATTCCGGCAGCTGATCGATATCCAGCCGGGCCGCCTCCCCTGCTGTGGATTCGATCACCTTGATCTGGTCATTGGCATGGATCGGCGTATGGATATCCGCTTCGTTCCCATTTACGGTAATGACTGCAGATTCTCCCAGCGCCCCTCTCGTGATACGCGGTTTGCCATTCACCGTATAGTTCAATTCCTTTCCCCGCTTCGGGAACAACCCGTCATTGGCAAACTCCGCCTGCATGGCCGCATCCACTACCGCCACTTTGTTATTATCATAGATCTTAATCCGTTGTTCGTTAAAATAGACAAAGATAAAATTGTTGCTTTGCTCATAGAAGCTTAAGCAGATACCAATAGGCGTTACCATCAAAGAATCCTTCTTCGCATCCGCTTCCAGAAATTCTATATTCTGCATGACCTCCCTGCCACGCACAGCTACCCTTTCTTTCTGAATAGCCAGCTTATCCGCCAGGGCCGTCGTATATCCCGGCAGCATACCGCCGCCGCCCACCACAAACACGGCGCTGACTGCCTTGCCGCCATTCAGCTCTCTGATCTTATCGGCCACCTGTCCCGTCATATCTTCGATCATCTGTGCTGTCACTTCTTCGATCTGCGCCATGCTGATCGTCTGCGACAATCCCATAATGTCTTTATATTCTATCTGTTCCCTGACTCCTGCATCACGCTTGATCTGTTCCGCCGTCGCAAAGTCAACCAGACAGTGCTTCGCGATCACCTCCGTCAGACTGTCTCCGGCCACAGGAATCATGCCATAGGCAATAATGCTGCCATCCTTTGTAATGGATATATCAGAAGTACCGGCTCCTACATCAACCAGTGCAATATTCAACATACGATACATTTCCGGAATGGCAACCTGAATCGCCGCAATAGGTTCCAGTGTCAGATTCACCACATCCAGTCCCGCCAGATCTACCGCCTTATACAGACCGTCCACTACATCTTCCGGCAGAAAAGTGGCGATAATATCCGCACCGATCGTTCTCGCCCTGTGGCCTTCCAGATTACCCATGGAGTAGCCGTTCATATAATAACGCACGACAGAATAGCCCACACAGTAAAATTTCATGTCCGAATCATTACTGTTCAGAAACTCTCCGTAAGCCTTTTCCACCCCCAAAGAGTCCAATGCGTAGATATCCTCCCCGTTCACTTCCCTGTCACTGCCCAGATCCGTATCCACCCGGACCGTCACCGTACGCAGCACACGGCCGGCGGCCGCAATACAGACATCCTTAAGAGTCCTGCCGATGCGCAGCTCCAAGTCCGTCTTCACATCATTTATAGTCGCTCCTACTTTATAGATATCATGGATCTGTCCGTCCAGCATGGCTCTTGTTCCATGTTCCCTGATACTCTGTGAAACCACATGAAATTTTTCTCCGACACGATACCCCACCGTACCGACCACGCTTCTCGTTCCAATATCCAGTCCAAAGATTAATTTCCCCGGAAATTTCATTGTTTCTGACACAAGTCTTCCTCCAGTTTCTCATCTATTTGTCTGTAAACCTGCTCCAATGCCCCGCTGTTCTCTATCACTACCGAACAATGACTGTAAAATGTTTCTTCCGGCAGCTGCCCCTGCATGATGCTGTCAATCTTCTCATCATCATATCCCCTGTCTGACTTTAACCGCTCTCTGCGGACAGCAGCATCAGCGTGAATATACCACAGCTCATCCACAAGCTGCTCATATCCGTCCTCGATCAGCAGCGCCGCTTCAATAAAAAGATATGGCGGCTTTCCGGCCTTTCTGACTTCTTCAATCACTCCTGTAATATAAGTTTTTACCGCCGGATGCACGATCGCATTCACACTGGCCAGTATTTCCTTATCTCCAAAGATCCTTGCCGCCATTCTGAACTTATCGATGCTGCCGTCTTCCCTCAGGACACCTTTCCCCAGCAGCGCAACGAGCTGCTCATAGCAGGCTCCTCCCGGTTCTTCCAACGCATGTGCTGCCTGATCGGCTATGATGATCCTGCACTCCGTTCTCTCCTGCAGATAATGCAGTACCTGCGTCTTTCCTGCGCCGACGCCTCCAGTGATCCCGATTACTTTCATATTCCTTTCATTCCTTTCCCAGGATACCTGCACCCCTCACAGATTCTTATTTACTCTCATACCAATCGGTTCCTGTATTCATATCCACTTCCAATGTCACTGCCAGATCAGCTGCCCTCTGCATCTCTTCCGCCAAAATGACACGCACCCGTGCTTCCTCTTCTTTCAGTGTCTCGATCAGCAGCTCATCATGCACCTGCAGGATCAATCTGGAATGCAGCCCCTCTCTGTGCAGTCTCTCCCACACCCGAATCATGGCAATCTTCATAATATCCGCCGCCGTTCCCTGAATAGGAGAGTTCATGGCAACCCGCTCCCCGAAAGAACGCTGCATGAAATTGCTGGAAGTCAGTTCCGGGATCGGTCTTCTGCGTCCATACATCGTAGTCACATAACCGTCTTTCTTTGCGCTTTCCACCATCGCATCCAGGAATCTCTTAACACCCGGATAGGTCTTGAAATACTGCTCGATATAATCTGCCGCCTCTTTCCTCGTAATACTCAGATCCTGGCTCAGGCCGAAAGAACTGATGCCATATACAATGCCGAAATTCACCGCCTTGGCATTGCGTCTCTGCAGATCCGTCACTTCCTCGAAGGGCGTATGGAACACCTTGGACGCCGTAATCCGATGGATATCCTCATCCATCTTATAAGCCTCGATCAGCTGCTCGTCTCCTGACATATGCGCCAGAATTCTCAGCTCGATCTGCGAATAATCCGCATCTACGAAGATATAACCATCCATGGGCACGAACACCTTACGGATCCTTCTGCCCAGCTCCATCCGCATGGGAATGTTCTGCAGATTCGGCTCTGTGGAACTGATCCGGCCTGTGGCCGTGATTGTCTGGTTAAATGTGGAATGTATCCGTCCATCTGTTCCGATACAGGTAAACAGACCTTCCGCATAGGTGGATTTCAGCTTCGTGAGGCCTCGATACTCTAAAATATCCGATACGATAGGATGTTCCGGCGCCAGCTTCTCCAGCACATCCGCCGCCGTTGAATATCCTGTCTTCGTCTTCTTGCCGCCCGGAATCCCCATTTTCTCAAACAACACTTCCCCCAGCTGCTTCGGAGAATTGATATTGAATTCACATTCCGCCTGCTTATAAACAGACTGCTCCAGTTCCAGAATCCTGCCTGTCAGCGCTTCCCCGTATGCCTTTAATGCATCCGGCTTCACAAGTACGCCACACCGCTCCATCTCATACAGAACTTTCGTCAGCGGCATTTCCACCTCATACATCAGGGTATCCATCCCCTGCTGACAAAGCTTCTCCCGCAGAAGGGGAGCCGCTGCGAGACAGACATACGCATTATAGCAGGCAAATTCCATGACCGCCCCGGCATTCTGTTCACAGGCTGCGGCATAAGTCGCTTTGCCGCAGACCTGATTTCTGTCGGGAATGGTAAGTTCCAGATATTCATTGGCAATGTCTTCCACGGCATAATCATTTTTCAGCGGATTTAAAAGGTATGCTGCCAGCAGTATATCAAAATAACGTCGTTCCCTGTAAAGAGTCAGAACATCCT
Source organism: uncultured Lachnospiraceae bacterium (assembly GCA_910578115.1). GTDB lineage: Bacteria > Bacillota > Clostridia > Lachnospirales > Lachnospiraceae > UBA3282. The sequence continues at coordinate 30,580 of CAJTPO010000045.1, forward strand.
TCTCATCAGCCTCCAGCCCCTCTTCAATAAAAGAGTACTGCTTCTTTATATCGAACATGCTGAACTTACATGCCCCGCTCTTCCCGAGCTGTGCCAGTCTGTCATGCAGATACTGTGCCGTTATCAGTCCCTGACAGGGAATAAATCTTATTTTCTCTTTGTGCAGCGCAATCGCCACCCCCACACAATCCTGTATCCTGCTTCCGTCTGCCAGCACGGCAATTCCAATTTCTTTCGCTTCGACAACGCTCCCGGTCTCTGTCTGCTGCGTCATACACTCTGTAAACAACGCTTCCACTTCCGACAACTCCGTAATCTGCGCGAAATAGTCTGTCTGGGTATTCAATACGGTTACATCCCTCTCAAACCGGGACAGCAGATTCTTAAATTCCAGCTGCTTACACAATATATACGCTTCTTCCGTATAGAAATTCCCCACTCTCGCATTGTCAAAACTATAATCAATCTCACTGTCCACATTGATGGTGGCCAGCGTCCTGGAAAGTCTCGCCAGATCCTGATTGTTGACTAACGACTCTTTCACCGACTTCTTCGTAACCTCATCTATATGCTCGTAAATTCCGTCTAATGAGCCGAAACGCACCATCAACTCCGTGGCCGTCTTTTCACCCACTTTGGGCACGCCGGGAATATTATCCGCCGTATCTCCCATAAGCGCTTTCAGATCAATAAACCGGAGCGGATCGACCTGATACTTTCTCACCACATCCTCTGCATAATAATCCTCGATTTCCGTCTTGCCGCCCCTGGTCTTCGGAATCCTGATCTTGATCTGCTGTGTTGCCACCTGCAGCAAATCCCTGTCTCCCGAAACCAGCGCCACCTCCATGCCTTCCCGCTCTCCGCGCTTTGCAATGGTTCCCAGGATGTCGTCTGCCTCCAGGCCCGCCTTCTCCATAATACAGATCCCCATGGCCTGCAGCATCTGTTTGATGACCGGCACCTGCTCCCTGAGTTCCTGCGGCATCGGTTTCCTCGTTCCCTTATACTCTTTATAAATCTCATGCCTGAAAGTCGGTGCATGCACATCAAACGCTACCGTCAGATAATCCGGCTGTTCCTCTTCTATGATCTTAAACATAATATTCAAAAATCCATAGACCGCATTCGTGTGCAGTCCCTGACTGTTCGACAAATCCGGGACTCCGTAAAAAGCTCTGTTTAATATACTGTGTCCGTCTATCAGTACCAGTTTATGTCTCATGAAAAACTCCTTCTTGTTCTTGTCATGTCCGGCTCTGTGACCGCGCTGTTCCGACAGGGCTGCTCCATTAAACTTACAGCCGGAACACTACACATAATGCAATAATTATGGCCGCAGCCACTGCCGCCTCCAAACAGTACAGGATATACAGCAGTGTCCGGTGCACTCTGATATGATGCTCGGCTCCTGTCAACTTTATGAGGAGTTCATCCTGCAGATTGAAATTATTGCCGGTCTCCAGCCTTTCCAGCCCTTCCGTGACCAAAAGCTGGATTGTCAGCTCCTCCTCACACTCCGGGCAACTCTCAATATGCTCCAGAAACTCTTCCAGCTCACTGCCGCTCAGTTCCTCCTGCAAAAAGAACGGTATATTTTTCTCTGCTTCTTTACAGTTCATACGCACTCCATGTCTTTCCCAAAGGACGCAGCAACAGATCCCTGCAGCCGGTTATATCATTCTTTACAGAAACGCCGTCTGAAAAGATGCCATTCGTTTCCTGTCACTCATTATGTGCCCACACAGATTTTATTATATACCATAAGTATCCTGTTTGAAAAGTATATGACCCGAAAACGCGAAAAATAGTGTGACGCAAAAAAGAGCTGACCATTTCATGCATCAACTCTTTCGCATTCCTTTATCGGTACAGTTGTTATTGTGCCGGTACTACTTCCGCCGGCACAGATTCACTCTCTGTCTGCACCGATGCCACACCATTCTGATCCACCGTATAGTTTACACCGTCAATCGTCACCGTCACATTTCTCTGCAGTGCACCGTTCTCATCATAATAATAGGTATTGCCATCCGGTCTGACGACAAGCCCTCTCTGCATAACTGCATTCTCATCAAAATAATAGTCCACACCTTCGATCGTCACGTCCTCCCGCAGTGCATGTCCATCCTTGGTGGCCAGGAAGTATCTTCCGGTTTCATCTTCAAACCAGCATCCTTTCTGCACAAACCCATTCTCATCCAGATGATACTTCCTGTCTTCCCAGTGCACCCAGCAGGAACGCTGCATCCGGTAATTGGCATAGAACACCTTCTGGTCGCCGCGGGACGCAAAGCCATCCGCCACGATAGCAGACGAATAATCCTTGAACTGATAATTCATATCAACCCTGGTGGGAATCCCCGGCACGCTGCCGTGTGACGTATTCTGCCAGAAAGAAGCCCCCTCATATTCCAGGGCATCTGCATACTGCGCTACCCATTTATCATATTTGATATCGCCGATTTTATTCTTAAACATATTCTTGCTGGAATAAACAACCGGGTAATAACCATGGGCCTCCACCGTAGAACAAAATGTATTGATCAATGCCTGCAGCTGCTCCTGTGACATATTCTTATGACAGGGATCCTCTATGTCGTAAACTACAGGATAACTGACCGTATAATTGCCGATCCACTGCATTAAAAGATTGGCTTCGTTCTGCGCCTGTTCTACCGTAGTAGCGTAAGAATACAGATACACCCCTGTCCTGAGACCCGCTGCGGCAGCGCCCTGCATATTGGCATCGAAGTAAGGATCCACACCCGAATTCGTACTGCCTGCCTTTACAAAAACAAAACTGACTCCCGAAGAGGGAACCTGACTCCAGTCGATCGCCAGATTATGCTTCGATACATCAATTCCTCTGGCAATGGAACTTCCGGCCCCAATCGCCTGTACCTGCTGCACCGGCGCAAGCATCATGGCCCCTGCCATACAAACAGCCGTTAAACTCTTTACATATCTTCCCAATTTTATTCTCTGATTCTTCATTAGTACCGTACACCCGTATTCCCGCAGAGCTGACAACGTTGCCACACCGTCCCGGGTACTCCGCCCTTTCCTGATGAATACAGGATGCTCTCCTTTATCTTTTTATTTTTGACTCTTTGCTTCGCGGTATAAATATTGCAAATTTATTACAATATATTACTTTTTTTAACATTCTTTTACAAATATATCATAATTGAGTGGAGATGTACAGCATAAATTTGATCAGCCAGGAAATTCTTATCCCATCGCTTCACGAACTTCAACAAACAGAACAATTTCCTGATATGAATCGAGCAGGGAAGAGTTTCTCCCTCCCCGCCGCGCGGGGCACACATTGCGTAAGCAGCAATTGCATCTGTGCGCCTCAGCACATAAAAAAAGCCGAAGCACTATGAAACCAAATGCTTCAGCTACTAAAAATAACTGCCGGCGATGGGACTTGAACCCATACGTGGTTGCCCACAACAGATTTTGAGTCTGCCTCGTCTGCCATTCCGACACGCCGGCCCAGTCAGTAACCGAGTTATATAATAGCATAACTGCAAATAAATGACAAGTTATTTTTAGAAAAATTTTCAACTAAATTTTTAAACTACATCCGTTTCATCGTCTTTGTCGTCGATGACGGCGGCACTTCACTTTCATGACCGGAAACATAGGAAGTCCCCTCTATCGTAGCCTCATTTTCACCTTTCCGTACAACTCTGATTTCCCTGTCCATATATCCGAATCCCATACCAGGAGTTTCCTCCCTGAATCCGGTCATTACAATCGTATTACCGCTGCAGGACCATGTGCCGGAAGAGTATGCACTCCAGTATTCTCCTTCTGCGGGCATCGGCAAAGTCCCATCTGCATTCAATCTGAAATGATACGTCACACCATCTCCTGCATCCCATCTGCCGTTTAGCCACTGCATTGCCTGCTCGGCAGTCATGCTTTCCGCCCTGGTCTGCGTATCTGTGTCTTCGTTCCTGTCACTTTCCGCCCCGGTCTGTGTTTCTGCGTCTTCGTTCCTGTCATTTTCCGCCTTCTCCTGTCCGGCATCCTCTTTTGTTTCTTCCATTTCTTCCGACTGTTCTTCCTCATCTTCGTAGACAATGGCCGTCACTTCATATTCAAAATTCAGATCATCAAAATCCGTGTTATATACTTTTACCTCCTCATCTATAAACTGATTGATATCAATCCCCATATCAGAGACGGTGATATTGCTGTTTGCCCCGATTATCTGCCCTGTAAAATCCAATCCGGAAGACAGAATATCCACACCAAATAAATCCTTGATTCTCAGAATTCCCTGTACGCCTTTAATATCTTTTGAAGTATGATTATACACTTCAAAGGAAAACTGTGCCCGTGGCGAAAATCTTCCCGCATTGTAATCGATCTCCAAATTCCGTTTATCGGTTACACGCACCGTTACTTCCTGTCTATCCATTGCATCCATTGAGGACTGTTCCTGCATACCTGTACCATCCTCATATACAATATTCTTAACTTCATACTTGAATTGCAGATCGTCAAAATCCGTATTGTAGAACTTGACATCCTCATCCATGAACTGGTTTATTTCCATTCCCAGATCATCTACAGTAATGCTTTCCCCCGCCGGAATACTGTTTCCGGTAAAATCACAGTTAATTGCCAGTATTATTTCTCCAAACAGATCATAAACTGTTAACTTGCCCTGCACGCCTTTAACGGATCGATCCGTCCTGTTTAGAACCTCAAAAACAAGTTCGACCCTGTCAGAATATCTGCCGGCATCAGCGTCCTGAGGCAGATTGGATTTATCCGTGACACTTACAACAACTTCATCATCCCGAACCGGGATAGGTTCCGTATAGGAATAGCCACAGTTTTCACATGTGAAAATCTTTTCACCCTCTTCTTCAAAGGTAGGTTCTTCTTTCACATCTTCCTTATAAACATGCTCTTTTTTGTCCAGTTCTTCCGCCTTTGTTTCACCACATAAAGAGCATGTATAAGTCTTTTCTCCCTCTTCGCTGCAGGTAGCTTCCTTTGTAATTTCTCCGTCATCATACTCATGTTCGCACTCGCCACATCCGGTCATCATGCCAAGCAGCAGCATGATCATGCCAAACTTTATCCCTTTTTTCACAGATCCCCTCATTTCCGCACTTTCTCCTTATATGCAAATATAATCTTTGGTTATTTATCATTTAAATTATAATCAAATTAGCATGCGGATTCAAGTATCAGGATATCTTTTACAAACATTTCCTTATCTGCTGTATGTTAAGAGATCCGGCCTTTTGTAAATTCACCTCCAACAAAGCGTCTGACTTCTTTTTACGCATAATACCGGGCCTGTGCATCCCACATCCGGGCATAACTGCCGCCGGCGGCGTAGAGTGCTTCATGGCTGCCCCGCTCCACGATCTGCCCTTTGTCAAAGACGATGATCTCATCGCAGAAGCGGCAGCTGCTCATCCGGTGGGAGATATAGATGCTGGTCCTGCCCTCCACCATCTTGTGAAAACGCTCATAGACCTCCGCTTCCGCTTTCGGGTCCAGCGCCGCCGTGGGCTCATCGAGGATCACCACCGGCGCATCTTTGTAGAGCGCCCGCGCCAGTGCCAGCTTCTGGGCCTCCCCGCCGCTGACCGTTACCCCTTCTTCCAGCTCCTGATACAGATAGGTGTCAAGCCCCTGAGGCAGCTTTTCCACAAATTCCGCTGCATCCGCCTGCCGCAGCGCCTCCCGGATCCTGTCATCCTCCCGCGTGCCGCCCGCCGTGACATTCTGCCAGACCGGAAAGGCAAACAGCTTGAAATCCTGGAACACCACGCCGAACAGGCTGCGGTACTCTTCTTCGTCATACTTGCGGATGTCCACGCCGTTCAGCGTAATGCGCCCGGCCGTAGGCTCATAGAGACGGCATAACAGGTTGATAAAAGTCGTCTTGCCCGCGCCGTTTTTACCCACCACCGCCAGTTTGCCCTTGATCCGCAGGCGGCAGTTCACATCTTTCAATACCAGTTCCTGACATCCGGGATACTGGAAGTCCACATGCTCAAACGCCAGCTCATATTCCCCGTCCGTCCGCTTCTCCACCGGGATCGAACCCTTCGCGTGCAGATTTTCCGTATCCAGAAATTCCAGAAACGGCCCCATATAGGTGCAGATTTCCCGCAGTCCGCCATGACAGGCGATGATCTTGAAACACCCGCTGCCAAACTGGTTCATGGCCCCCGCATACTGTGTAAAGGCGCCCACCGTCACCGCACCGGTCACCGCTTTTAACGCCACCAGCAGATAAGAACCTGCCGCAAAAAGACTGCTCACCACATTGTTGGCATTCTCCTGTCCCCGCTCCACGTCGCACATCTTCCCGAAAAAGGCGACAGAGCTTTTCAGATTTTCCATCGCATTTTTAAAGATCATCTCCTGCATGCCGTACAGACGGATGATCTTGCCCACTTTAGCATCCCCCAGCACCTGCATCTGCAGGTAAGAGATCTTATTCTCTACACCGGTATGGGATTCAAATATCTCCTGAATCCTGGCGCCGAACCGGCTGTACACCTTCCACGAGCCGACAGCCATCCCCGCAAGCGCCCCGCCAAACAATATCATCGAAGGCAGAGGCCTTGCCAGCGTTCCCCAAAAACCCGCTTCCTGTGACGGCCGTGCCATACACACATAAAGCACCATGGCCGCCGACAGCAGGATGTGCAGAAGTGCCCGCAGAATATCGCAGTAATAATACAACAGCATCCCCAGTCCGCCATGCATATTCGATCTGCGCTCCGAGAAAAGAATCTTCTCGGAGATCTCCGGCCTCTCCATCGTCTCATAATCCAGCGAAAAGGCTTTTTCCCGCATCCACACGTAAAAGAGCTGCCAGATCCTTGTCTCCATCCCCCGGAATTTTCTCTTAAGCAGCACGGTTGCCGTCCCCAGAAGCAGATTGACCAGAAGAAGATACAACGCCCACTCTGCCGCCTGCCCATACGCTCCCGCAAGCAGCAGATCGATCAGGCCCGCCGTCAGATACAGACCGGCGTAGACCTGTACCACCGAAAGACACACCTCCAGCAGATGCAGCGGCATGATGGTCGAATCCACGCCGTGGATCATCCCAAGCAGTCTGTATCCGATCCTGTGTACGGATAAAATCTCACGCATAAATCTCTTCCTCCTCTCTCTTCTTCTGATAATATCTGGCCTGCAGGGTAAACAGCTTCGCATAGGAGCCGCCCTTTTCCATCAGCACATCGTGACTGCCCTCCTCCACAATACGCCCATTTTCCAGAAAAAGGATCCTGTCGCAGAATCTTGTGGAACTTAACCGGTGGGAGATAAAGATGCCCGTCTTTTCCCGGATCATGGCGTCGTAACGCTCATACATCTCGCTCTCGGCGATGGGATCCAGGGCCGCCGTCGGCTCGTCCATAAAGTATAGCCCCGCCACTCTCTAAAATGGCGGTTTGAACGGTATGTAAAACTGTGTTTTGTGTTTCTTCTTTAAATTATCCATCAAAAAAAGCATGACCACCGCCATGCCTTTTTTCTTCACAGATATGTCGTCTCACTTTCCTGCCTGCGGCCTATTCTCCCAGGCTATGTACCATCTCTCCTTCCTACCCCTACATGAATTTTTTCAGCACACCCACATTCTTCTTTGCCAGCGCCTTTTTCGCCACCTC
>CAJTPO010000046.1 GCA_910578115.1 uncultured Lachnospiraceae bacterium
CTATTTGCAGATGCTTAAGACAAGGGCGGCGGCAGAGCTGGAAAATTACGGAAAGATCATAAATTTTGTAAGCACCATTAACACAAATTCCAACCTTAAGTTTAAGCAGGATTTTGATTTAGGGGACAGGATCACATGCAAGGAAACAAAGTGGGGCATACAGATTGACGCACGTATAACAGAGGTAACAGAGACATACCAGAAAGGCGCAGAGGAAATAGAGGCGACGTTTGGGGACAGCCTGCCTACGCTGGTAGACCAGATAAGGAAAGTGAGGTAAAAAGCATGGCTGATTGTTTGCCGTTTAATGCCATTCTGGTAGACGAGGAATACGACAGGGTATATAAAGCCGAGGACTGGGCGTGGTATTTTGCCACGTTCATAGCAAACGGCGTTTTCCCGAAACCCAGCGACGGGCTACAGGTTATAGCCTATGACAAAATGGAAATCAAGGTAAATGCCGGGTATGCGTTTATCAATGGTTACGCTTTCAGAAACCCTGTAAGCATGGGTATTACGTTAAGCACCGCAGAGGGGGCGCTTAACCGCATAGACCGGGTAATTATCCGCTGGGACTTGACACAGAGGGACATGTACTTGACTGTCTTAAAGGGCGTGCCGTCTGCAAAGCCTACGGCAGCAGCCTTAACCCGGAATACGGAAATATGGGAGCTTGCCATAGCTGATATTTATGTGGGGAAAGGCGTAACAAAGATTCAGACAAAGGATATTACAGACCAGCGCTTTAACAGTGCCTTGTGCGGCATTGTGAAAGGCACAATAGAAGAGATCGACGCAAGCGTACTGACGAAACAGTTTAATGATTTCTTTAATACCTACAGCCAGGCAGTGCTGGACGAGTTCAGCATATATAAGCAGGACATGGAAAAGTATTTAAGCGAGATCGCGGGCATTTATGAGAACTACATAACCATGACAGAAAGCCTGTTTAACCAGTACGAAAACCAGTTTAGCGAGCGGTACAATTCCTTTGAAAGCACGCTTGACGGCTGGGACGCGGAGCTATTGAAAGCATACACGGCTTTCATGGCGAAAATTACGCTTTTCCAGACAGGGGCAGAAAGCGAGTTTAACTCATGGTTTGAGGACATTAAGGAAAAGCTGGGCGGGGACATTGCAGGCAGCCTGCAACTGCAAATAGACGGGCTGACAGGCGCGGTAGAACAGCTGCGGCAGCAGGCAGAGGCAGGAGGCGCGGCGGCGGCAGAGACGCTGGCAGAGCTTGACAGGCGGGTTACGCTGATTGAAAACGGCTGGAACATCAATTATAAGCATGATGCCGTTTTAGGCTTGTGCTATCTGGGCGCTGCCTACATGTGCCAGCATTACGAAAGAACAGAGGAAACGGCAGTATTGGGAATTGCATATATCGGCAATTCCTATCTTGCAAATACATTTTAAGGAAAGGGGCAGATTATGAAAGGATTTCCCAAAACATTAAAGACAAAAGACGATTACTACAACTGCCTTGCTATGGTGGCAGCCGGGGAGCTGGCGGCGGCTGATTTGCTGGCAAAGATTGAGAGTCTGGAAAAACAGCGCTACATACAGTGCGCTATTGTATCGGTGGCAGAGGAAAAGAAAGCCGTAACAGTATATTACTGCGACGAGGCAGCGCCGGGCATGGCTTTTGCGGCTGGCGGCATTTCCGGGACGGTCACGGTGGTAACGCATACCCAGACGGACGACGCGGCGGCAGCAGGCGAGACGGGCAACGACAGGACGGTATTAACACTGTCAAAGGGCATTGCCGCAGATAATACGGCTATAGGGCTGGAAAAAGCGGCAGCAGTGGCAGGAATGACCGCAGACGACATTACAGCGCTGAAAGGAGTGTTAAAACAGTATGAGTAGGATATTTGTTGATGATGTGACAAAGACAGACCGCAGGGCGCTTTTGAATGTAAACAAGCTGGCGACGATCAGCGACATTGTAGCGCCGACGAGCCAGTATTTATACGCAAGCGGGGCGAATGAGATCACCGTAATAGAGGGCTGCGTAATTGCCGTGGGCGGCGCTGGTATCTTCCAGACGGGGAACACGGTACTTAATGCCTCTAATCTGGATATAGGCGCGGCTTTTGCCGTAGGCAGCGACTATTACGTTTATATCTGCGACAGCAGGCAGGACGCACAGGACGAGCAGTATATTATTTCCCTTAACTCTACCTATCCGAGCGGGTGGAACGCCAGCAACAGCCGTAAGATTAATGACAATTTGCAGCCCGTGAACAGCAGCGGCGCTGTTTTCGGTACGGGCTGGGAAAGCGCGGTAAGCAACGGGATTGTGCCGCGCAGCGTATGGACGCTGGGACACCGCCCGAAATGCAGCCCGGAGGGTATGGTATATCTGGGCGGCGGCACATGGGTAGACATTTACCTTAATTCTGACGACGGCGCACAGGGCTTGAAGTCGGAATATAATTGTGCGCCAATGACAGGCACGGAGGGCATGAACTGGTACACGTTCACGGAAAGGCTGATGAAAAGCGGTAAGCGTATGCCGGACTACAGCGAATTTTGCGCTTATGCTTTCGGCAGCCCGCAGGGGCTTGACGGGGCAAATACAAACGCATGGACGGCGACGACGAACACGGGCAGGGGGACTACGGGCAGCGTGGTAAATGCCGTTTCTGCCGTGGGCTGCGTTGATGCCGTGGGGCGCGTCTGGGAATGGCTTAATGATCTGATTACGCGGGCAGAACACGCCACAAATGCAGACTATCACCCTACGGCGGCGTGGGGCTGGGATAAGAAAAGCCCTTTAAGGGACAATGCCACAAAGTACGACGTAGGAAACATTTACCAGTATTACGCGTATTCTCTGGCGGCGCTGGTCGCGGGCGGCCGCTGGCACGATGGCGTGAACGCGGGCGCGCGTGCCGTGAATTGCGCCTATTGCCCGTGGACCGTGAGCACGAGTATCGGCGTGCGCGGGGCGTGTGATTCTATGTAGAGGCGGGCGAAAGCCCAGCCGCTACAGGGGGACGGATAAAAAATGTCAATAAGGGATAAAGGCGACATACTACACCAGAAAATATATGATTTCCTGCTGTACATATATCCCCTGCTAAGCAAGTACCCAAAGTATGAAAAATTCAGCTTGCAGACGGCAACCAGAAACGCCGTGCTGGAAATACTGCAAGACGTTATAAAGTGGCAGAAAACGGCGACGAAAAGCCACTTGTACGCGGCAGACGTGGCACTACAGCAGAGTAAGGAGCTGTTGCGGCTGGCAAACGATCTGAAATACAGCGCAATGAATAAGCAGCATTACGGGGAGTGCGGCAGGAAACTTACAGAGCTGGGCGTTATGCTGGGGGAGATCATAGAAGAGGTAAAGGCTACAAAGTAGCTTTTCATATGGGGCAGCCGCTTATTACAGCCCTCTGGCGGCGCTGATCGCGGGCGGCAACTGGAACAATGGCGTGAACGCGGGCGCGCGTGCCGTGAATTGCAACAATTACCCGTGGAACGTGAACACGAATATCGGCGTGCGCGGGGCGTGTGATTTGGTGAAAGCATTACAGGATTAGCGTATCTATGGAACACTAGCAAGGATTTGAATATTAAGAGTGCTTAATATTCCAGAATCAGAGGGGCTGTCCCGCCGCAAGGCAAAGAGAAAAAGCAGGGCTGCTGGTTAGTAGCTTAAGGCGAAAGGCAGGAGCTTTTTACATGAAACGAATAGGGCATATCACGGACAGAAACGGCAGGCGGCTTACGCTTGTAGAGGCTATGGCTGACTACGGGAGTGTGCAGAAAGCATACAATAAAGCCCGGAAGTGCAAGCGATACCGCAAGGACGTTTTAATATTTACCAAAGACAAGGAGGAAAATTTAGAGCGGGTACGAAATGAAATTCTGGGGCTTTCCTATGAGCCGAGCGAGTACCGATATTTTAAGGTATATGAGCCGAAAGAGCGGCAGATCATGGCGCTGCCGTTTTATGACAGGGTAGTACAGCACGCCATTAACAACGTGCTGGAACCGATTTTTGAAAAGCGTTTTATTTTTCACTCTTACGCCTGCCGGAAAAATAAAGGTATGCACGCTGCGTCTGACACGCTGAAAAGCTGGCTTTATGAGTGGCAGAGATTCCACCCGGACACGCCGCTATATGCGATCAAAGCGGACATACACCACTATTTCCAGAGCATTAACCATGATGTGCTTAAGGCAGAGATACGGAAAGTAATAAAGGACGCAGGGGCGCTGGCACTGATCGACAAGATCATAGACCATAACGGGCAGATGCCGGACGGTACAGGCATACCAGTAGGGAACCTTACAAGCCAGCTGTTTGCAAATATCTATCTCAATAAGCTAGACCAGTACATAAAGCATACGCTGGGCGCGGGTATGTATATGCGCTACATGGACGACTTTATTATATTAAGCCCGGATAAGGAAGAGCTGCGGCGCTGGCTGGCTGATATTGAAAGATTCTTAAGGGAAGAGCTTATTTTAGAGCTGAACCCAAAGACTGCTATTTTATGCGCAAAGAACGGCATAGACTTTGTAGGCTATAAGCACAGGGCGACGCACAGGAAAGTAAGACCAGACAGCATTAAACGTATCAAGCGGACAGTTAAGAAGTACGAAAGGGGTGAGATCACAAGGGAAAATCTACAAAAGAGTATTGCAAGCTGGACGGGACACGCAGGACACGCCGACAGCTATCACTTACGAAAGAAAATAATAAAAATGGCGGCTGATGCGCAGGAGAGGGCGCAGACAGCGCAGCCAGCAGGCGCAGGAGTGAGTACATGAGTAAAATTTTGCTACAAGTGCTGCATGAGCAGCAGAACATCATTGAACAGCAAAGCAGGCTTATTGCAGATTTGACAGCCACGCTGGAAAACTGGGAGAGCGTAGCAGGGTACGACGGCGTGGAACTGAAAGAGCGGGCATTGAATTTGCAGAAAGCAGAAAGGCAGGATTTATGGAAATGAAAATAATGGAATTTATCGACGAAGCGGCACACAATAAGGTGATCGAGCTGGTAATACTGGCGATTGTATTTGATACTATTTTCGGGGTACTGCGGGCAGTGAAAGAAAAGAAATTTAACAGCTGCGCGGGGATTGACGGCGCAATACGGAAAGTGGCAATGCTGATTTCCCTTGTATTCATGCTGGCAATCGACATGCTTATCAAGATCAATCTGATCGGGTTTATCCCGGAAACGGCGCGGGGTTATCTGGGGCTTAAGACGGTAGGAGTAGCGGAGTTTTTCGGCCTGCTTTACATAGCCTATGAGATCACAAGCATTTTTAAGAATATGGCATTATGCGGGCTGCCCGTAAAAAAGGTATGGGCGAGTGTGCGGGGCTTTCTTTCCAAGTATACGGACGAGCTGCCAGACACGGACGAGCTGGACGGAAACAGCACCACGGGCAGCGTAGAGGGGCATAAACAGCAGGAAAGATAAGAATAACAGATCAGACAGGAAAAGCAGCAAAAGGAAGTAAAAAGCATGAGGAACATTAACAGGCTGATAAGCGGGTACAATTTCAATCCGGGCAGCGTTTCCCGTATCAAGTACATTGTGATTCATTATGTGGGAGGTTTGAGCGGGGCGCAGGCAAACTGCAAATACTTTGCAGGCGGCAATAGAAATGCGTCCGCACATTACTTTGTAGATCACAACGGGGAAATCTGGCAGTGCGTGGAAGATGCTAACATAGCGTGGCACTGCGGCGCAAAGAGCTATAAGCATGGGGAGTGCCGGAACGCAAACAGCATAGGTATTGAGTTATGCGTAAGGAAAAGGAACACCGCCAGCCAGGGCGCGACAGATAAGGACTGGTATTTTGAGGACGCGACGGTAGAGGCGGCGGCAGAGCTGACAAGGTACTTAATGGATAAGTACGGCGTGCCTGCCGATCATGTCATAAGGCATTACGACGTTACCGGGAAAATTTGCCCTAACCCGTATGTATATAACACAACAGCGCATACATGGGACGAGTTTAAAAAGCTGATAAGCGGCGGCGCTGCCTCTGCCGGGAGCGGGGGAAAGAAACTTTACAGAGTGCGTAAGCGCTGGGAAGATGCAGCCGGGCAGCTGGGGGCTTTTGAAAGTCTGGAAAACGCAAAGAAAGCCTGCACAGCTGGCTATAATGTGTATGACTGGGACGGAAAGGCGGTATACAGCGCTTTTGCAGGCAATGAGCAGCAGACGGCAGCAGGCGGCGCGGAAAGCATGATCTGGGCTTTTCTGACAGGCAAAGGCTTAAATGCCTATGCAGCAGCCGGGCTTATGGGAAACCTTTTTGCAGAAAGTGGGCTTAAAGCAGATAATCTGCAAAATTCCTTTAATACGCGGCTGGGAATGACGGACGCAGAATATACGGCGGCTGTAGACAGCGGCAGCTATACAAATTTTGTGAGGGACAGCGCAGGCTACGGGCTTGCACAGTGGACGTACTACAGCCGCAAACAGGCGCTATATGATTACGCGAAAGCGGTGGGCGCGTCGATCGGCAGTTTAGATATGCAGCTTGCCTTTTTGTGGCAGGAATTACAGGGCTACAAGGGCGTTATTTCCGCGCTTATGGCTGCAACGTCGGTACGGGCTGCCTCTGATGCAGTGCTGACCGGGTACGAAAAGCCAGCAGACCAGAGCGAGGCAGTAAAGCAGCGCCGGGCAGCATACGGGCAGGAGTATTACGACAGGTACGCCGGAACCGGGGCAGCTGGAAACGCCGGACAGGGAAAGACAGAGGCGGCAAAGATTCCCTTTAAGGTAAAGGTAGATATAACCGATCTTAGAATAAGGGCGGGCGCAGGCACGGACTTTGCAAAGACGGGAAAGTATACAGGTATCGGAGTATTTACCATTGTTGAGGTAAAAGCCGGAGAGGGCAGCGCCGCAGGCTGGGGGCTGCTGAAAGCGTATGAAGAGAATAGGGACGGCTGGGTATCGCTGGACTATTGCACAAGATTATAATGTATCTGCTGGGGTATGTCGTTCATGGGCGGCATACCCTTTATTTTTTTCCATAATTTTCTTGAAATCTGATTGACAAGTTACCCAAAAGGGTATATAATTAAAACATGGAAAGGAGAAAAAAGCAAATAAGTGTAAAGCACTGGAAAGGAGAAACGGCAGGAAATGGGTAAGAAGAAACAAAAGAAAAAGCCTATCAAATGGCAATCGCTGGCGGCAAATGCACTGATAGACTTAATCGTAGGAACGGCACTTATCATAATAGACAAGCTATTAGGCTAAATGCCACGGTGGGCGAAAGCCCACCGCCTACTAAGAATATAGCATAAACCCAGAGCCGAGTAAAGGGCATGATTCTGAAATTAGGCATTTTTTTAGTAGTGATCGGAATAGTAAAAATGCTGGCAGCTTTGATTATGAGAGCTAAAGAAGAGAGGGGCAAGGCATGAATTTAGGCGAAAATATCAAAAAAGCCAGAAAAACGGCAGGCGTGACGCAGAAAGAACTTGCAGAGCGCCTGCAAGTCTACCCAAAGGATATAAGCCGCTGGGAGAATGGAGAAAGAACACCCAGCGCAATAGCACTGGCGAAAATATGCAGGGAGCTTAACGCCTCTGCTGATGAAATATTAGAATTAAACTAAAAGGCGAAAGAGAGGGCTTATTTATGGCAAAGAAACAAATTATTTTATATGTCGTGGCTGCGTTATTTGCAGTAAGCGGAATTGTGGCGCTGCCGTCCGGGAATATTACGGGCGGTATCGGCTGATTGCTGCCGTATGCTTTCTGCTGGCACGCAAGCCAGAGAAAGAGGCAGCAGGGCAGCAGGCAGAGCCGAGGGCAACGGGAACGCCTGCCGCTGCATCTGGTAGCAGGATTGCGGAAACTATACGCACAAAAATAGTAGGCGTGACTTTTGACAATGAGGACGGGGAAAACCGCCAGGACATATTAAGAACCATGACAGGAGACGAGGGCATAACAGTAGAAAAATATACATACAATGGGGAGCCTGCCGCGTGCATCAAGTGGGGAAATAAGGTACTGGGAAATTTATCGGCAGAACTGGCAAAGGACTTAGCGCGGAAATACCCGCAAGCCCGCTACGCCGCAGAAATACTGGAAATTTCTGGGGGGGGGGTACAGACGTTTGGGTGCAATATAGAGCTTGACGTTATCATTGAAGAGAAGAAAAGCCGCGCAGCGCAGCCAGCGGGCGAGACAATCGTATATATAGACCGTAGCAGCAAAAAGTACCATAGTAAGCCTACATGTTCTGGAATGAAAAACCCAAAGAGCATACCACTAAGCCAAGCAAAAAAGAAGTATACAGCGTGTAAGAAATGCTGTAAATGAGGCGTAAATAATGAGCCGCAGACTTATAAAAGAGTTTGCGGCTTTTCGTCGTATATGGGACAAAAGAGAGGTAAGGAAAATGGCGAATAAAAAAGGCAGCCACCAGCTGACAAGGGCAGATAGGATAAAAATAGAGGCGCTGCTTAAAGAGGGCTTAAGCAAGACCAAAATAGCGGCGCATTTGGGAGTACACCGTAGCACTATATATAATGAGCTGAAAAGGGGAAAGTATGAACACCGTAATAGTGACTGGACAACAGAAATAAGATACAGCCCAGACATAGCACAGGAAAAGGCAGAGGAAAATTTAAAGGTAAGAGGCACACAGCTTAAAATAGGCAACGATATTGCATATGCAAATTACATAGAGGACAAAATAGTAAATGAGGATTACAGCCCAGCAGCAGTGCTGGGGGAGCTTAAGGCGCAGGGCAGAGAGGGGGAATTTAATACTACTGTTTGCGTGGCTACCCTTTACAGCTACATAGATAAGGGCGTTTTTCTTAAGCTGACTAATAAGGATTTGCCAGTAAAGAAGAATAAAAAGCGAGGCTATAAGAAAGTGCGCAAGCAGCAGGCACGGGCAGCAGCAGGCGACAGTATAGAAAAGCGACCAGAAGAGATAGACCGGCGGGAAGAGTTCGGACATTGGGAAATGGATAGCGTCATAGGCAAGAGGGGAGTATCTAAAAACGTGCTACTGGTTCTGACGGAAAGAAAGACACGGGACGAGATTATATTTAAGTTGCCAGATCATACAGACGAGGCGGTAGTAGCGGCGCTGGATAGATTAGAGCGCAGATATGGTGCGGATATGTTTAGACAGATATTTAAGACAATCACGGTAGACAATGGTAGCGAGTTTGCCGACGTGAACGGTTTAGAGCGTTCCATACTGGAAGAGGGAGAAAAGAGGACACATTTATATTACTGCCACCCGTATAGCAGCTGGGAGCGTGGCACGAATGAGGTAACAAATAAAATGGTGCGGCGCAAAGTACCAAAGGGGACGAACTTTGACGATAAGACCGACGAGGAAATAGAAGAAATAGCGAGCTGGATAAATGGCTACCCACGTAGAATACATGGCTACCGCTCTGCTGGGGAGCTTTTTACAGAGGAGCTGGAAAAGCTGGCTTAATATCAGATATGGCGATTTCGAGAGGCTGGCAGCAGTGGCAGCCTTAAAATTGCGCCTATTCCAGCAAAAGACAGTTTACAAGGCGGGCATACTCTGGTATAGTAAGGGTAGCACATCTGCTGTATTTCATTCTGTATAGTTAAATTCTACAAGATTCCCACCACACAATTAGTAAATATGCCGAAAGTGAAAAATTGTTCAAAAAAAGGTTGAAATTTTTAAAGATAGAGAAAAACTCAAAAATGGGTTGCGAATTTCGAAAAATAATTATATGATAATCTATGAGAGTTTATGCATGGATATAGAAGGAGGAAATACCTTGCTTGAGATTAAGTCGAATGATGCTGATTCTGCAGCGAAGATTATCGTAGTTGGTGTGGGCGGTGCAGGAAATAATGCTGTGAATAGAATGATTGATGAAGAGATTGGCGGCGTGGAATTTATCGGGATCAATACGGATAAACAGGCATTGCAGTTGTGTAAGGCTCCTACCCTGTTACAGATAGGAGAGAAGCTTACGAAGGGACTCGGTGCGGGGGCCAAGCCGGAGATCGGTGAGAAGGCTGCGGAAGAGACAGCGGACGAAGTGGCGGCGGCGCTCAAGGGTGCAGATATGGTGTTCGTGACCTGTGGCATGGGCGGCGGTACGGGAACCGGGGCGGCTCCGGTAGTCGCCAAGTTAGCCAAAGATATGGGAATCCTGACCGTCGGCGTTGTGACCAAGCCGTTTCGATTTGAGGCGAAAGCGCGTATGACCAATGCGCTTGCGGGCATTGAGAAGATCAAGGATAATGTTGATACTTTGATCGTAATACCGAATGATAAATTATTGGAGATAGTTGACAGAAGGACAACCATGCCGGATGCGTTGAAGAAAGCGGATGAAGTATTGCAGCAGGCCGTTCAGGGCATTACAGATCTGATCAATGTGCCCTCCGTCATCAATCTTGACTTTGCAGATATCCAGACTGTCATGAAGGATAAGGGAATTGCGCACATCGGTATCGGCAGCGGTAAAGGGGACGATAAGGCCAGCGAAGCTGTCAAGATGGCGGTGGAAAGTCCGTTGCTGGAGACGACCATATCCGGAGCGACGCATGTGATCATCAATGTGTCGGGCGATATTTCGCTGGCGGACGCTTCCGATGCTGCAAGTTATGTGCAGGAGCTTACCGGCGATGAAGTTAATATCATTTTCGGTGCAATGTACGATGCGAACATGACGGATACGTGTAACATTACGATCATTGCTACCGGTATTGAGGAGAAGGCGAAGCAGACCGGTGGACTTGGATTTAAATCCGGATACATAACCCCCACTTCCATGCAGGGAAGACAGCCGAGTGCGGTACCGGGAGCGGGGCTTGGTAATTTTGCAGCTTCTTCAGGATTGAAGCAGGGAGTCCGTCAACCGGGAAGTATGACCGGACAGGCTGGTGCCTCTCCCCTGAAGCCCGTCAATGGCATCAATAAATCTGGAGATATCAAGAGCTCCATCGAGGAGAAGTCTTTGAAGATTCCGGAGTTTCTCAGCAGGAATAATAAATAGGAAGCAGACAACGAGAGAACCACAGGAGCGGATCCTGTGGTTTTTTGTTGCTATCTGTCTTTAAAAATATTGGAAATGCTCCCCGGTTACGACAGAATATTCATGTCTCATTTCTTATAATAAAGCAGAAGCACGGAGGTGAGATGTGTATTACAAATTGTATATTGACAGTGTTTTTATCCTGCAGATGGTGGGGAACCTGTATTTGCTGTCTCTGTCCGGAAGGATTCTTGGATGTACTGCCACGCACCTGAGAATCTGGCTGGGAGCGGCAATGGGAGCCGCCATGCTCTGCGCGGCGATCCTTGTGCCGGCAGGTCCGGTCTGGGTCAGGTTCCTTGTAAGTGAACTTCCTGTCAGTATGTGCATGTTGAGTGTTACCTTTCGAATAGAGCGGGGCAGAAATCTGATTCATGGAAGCCTGATCATGGCTGGCTGTGGATTTTTTTCAGGAAGTATCATGATATGGATTCTTAACCGTTTCAGAATGGTTCTAAATGGTGGAAACAGTATGATTATGACGCTTGTGTCGGGCTGTTTGGCATATTGTATCATGAAAGGTATCATCAGAGGTTTTCAGAACAGGAAAGAGGACTGTATACGGATGGTATCCGTTTACGTTCCGGCATTGCAGCAGAACATGCAGATACAGGCATTTCTTGATACGGGCAATCATCTGGCGGATCCTGTCAGTGGAGCGCCGGTGTGTGTGATCAGCAGGAAATTGGCGGCAAAGATGCAGTCTTGTTTCAAATCGGAGAAATATCACGCAATTCCTTTCAGGAGCGTTGGAAAGGAGAGCGGCATATTGCATGCATATGAACTGCCGGAGCTGATCATAGAAGAACAGGGAAGGAAGCTTAAGAAGGAACACGTTATTCTGGCAATTTGTGACGCAGGTATTTCAGAAGAGAGTGTATGTCAGATGATACTCCACCCCCGGTTATTAGAAGACTAGGAGGATTGATGATGGTTTTAAAAGTGGCATTTCCCGGCAAGGTTCAATTCAGGATGGTAAATAAGGACACCAGATTCCTCATGACGAAGCAGGGTGATATTCATTACATAGGAGGAACGGAGGTGCTTCCGCCGCCGCTTGAAAGTGAGAAGGAAAATGAAATCATAAGCGATCTTGGTACGGAGTATGAAGACGAGGCCAAGGCGATCCTGATAGAGCACAATCTGAGACTGGTTGTGTATATTGCAAAGAAGTTTGACAATACCGGGGTGGGAGTGGAGGATCTGATCTCCATTGGGACGATCGGGCTGATCAAGTCGATTAACACCTTCAATCCCGGTAAGAATATAAAACTGGCGACTTATGCATCACGGTGTATTGAGAATGAGATTTTAATGTACCTGAGAAGAAACAGCAAGCATAAGATGGAAGTATCTATCGATGAACCGCTTAACGTAGACTGGGACGGCAATGAACTTCTTCTTTCCGACATCCTTGGAACAGATGAGGATGTGATCTATAAGGATATTGAGAATGAGGTGGAACGCAAGTTGCTGGTCAAGGCTATTTCCAGGCTTTCGGAACGGGAACAGACAATCATAAAACTGCGCTTTGGTCTGGGCAGTGCGGATGGACAGGAGCTTACGCAGAAGGAAGTAGCGGAACTTCTTGGTATATCACAATCTTACATATCGCGTCTGGAGAAGAAAATCATGCGCAGACTGAAGAAAGAGATGAGCAAAGAAAGTTAGCAGAAGAAAGGAAAAGGAGGCTGTTTCTGTATGAGAAGCAGCCCCTTACCTTTGTATGCGCTGGTTATGCCGTGAGATACATTCTCATGGTCTTTAAGGCATTCTTTTCCAGCCGGGATACCTGAGCCTGGGAGATACCGATCTTATCGGCTACTTCCATCTGGGTCTTGCCTTCAAAGAAACGCAGTGTGATGATTTCATGTTCGCGTTCACTGAGTTTCTTCATGGCTTCACTCAGGGAGATATGCTCGACCCAGGTTTCTTCGCGGTTTTTCTTGTCGCTGATCTGATCCATTACGTAGAGGGTGTCGCCGCCGTCCGTGTAGACAGGTTCATAAAGGCTCATAGGACTCTGGATGGCATCCAGTGCATAGACGATGTCTTCCTTTGCAACGCCTATTTCCGCAGCAATCTCTGTCACGGTAGGTTCTTTGGAGTTAACGCGGGTGAGATGTTCTTTGGCATAAATAGCCTTGTAGGCAGTATCTTTTAGGGAGCGGGAGACGCGGATGCTGTTGGCATCCCGCAGGTAACGTCTGATCTCGCCGACGATCATGGGAACGGCGTAAGTTGAGAATTTTACATTGAGTGTACTGTCGAAATTATCGATGGCTTTGATCAGGCCGATACAGCCGATCTGGAACAGATCATCCACATTTTCATTGCTGGAGTGAAAGCGTTTGATGACACTTAAGACAAGGCGTAGATTTCCATTGATATACTCTTTGCGGGCAGCTTCGTCGCCGTTTCCGATCCTTTTGAATAATTCTTCCTTTTCTGCGTTTTTCAGCAGTGGCAGTTTGGAGGTATTGACACCGCAGATTTCCACTTTACCCTGTACCATAGTAATACCCGTCCTTTCGGTGAAATATCTTTTCTAACAAGGATGTACGAATCGTCAGGAATTATTCATGAAAATTTTAAGAAAAATCTTTGTATAATATTTTACAAAGTGATATTTTTTTGATACATTATTATAAGAAGAATTGTTTGTGCTGTCGTGGATGGCATGGGTACAGGCAGAGAAGCAGGTCTGCTATGATCAGATGCAGCGCGGCCGTGATGAATTTGAAAATGCCGGAAACGGCATTCTTTTATGGATAAGCGTGAGGCAGTCATGAACATGGAGTGATCATAAGGGGAATGGGACGAGGTGAGAAGGGAATGATATGTACGAAGTGCGGCGCACGTTTGATGGAGACCGATCAGTTTTGCCCGAAATGCGGCGCCAAAGTAATAAAAGAAAAGAAATGTCCGGATTGCGGTGAGATTTTGCGGGACGGTGTCAAATTCTGTCCCGGATGTGGAAGAGCGGTAGGCAGTAAGAAGAGTAGACGGACGATGTCGGATGAGGGATTGGACATCCCCATCGAGGCGATCGAGAGAAATATCCTTTCGGAAACAGAGGCTGAGATCAAGAAGGAGCGCAGGACAGATGCCGCTCCCAGGAGATCACCTGCGGGGAAGGAAGCGCCTGCAAGGCGTGTTCCATCAGGCAGCTCCACGGAGAGAAGCAGGACGTCCGCAGGAGCAACGACCAGAAGTGCCCAGACGAGAAAGGCGGA
This sequence comes from uncultured Lachnospiraceae bacterium, assembly GCA_910578115.1. Lineage (GTDB taxonomy): Bacteria > Bacillota > Clostridia > Lachnospirales > Lachnospiraceae > UBA3282. Next base: position 14,297 of record CAJTPO010000046.1, read on the forward strand.
AGACGGTACTCAGATGAGGAAGTCCGGCGTGGCCGGAGCCGTTTCCGAAGAAGGCAGGCCAAGGAAGAAGCAGGCGGCTGTTCCGGCTCCGCCTCCGCGCAGGAAGAAGCCTGTCTATCGGGAGGAAGTCTGGGAAGAGGATGAATGGAATGAAGAGGAAGATTGGGAGGAGGACGACTGGGACGAAGAGGAGGAAGAAGGAATCGACGTGATCACGATCATGACCGTGGTGGTTGGTTGTGTTCTTCTGGTGGTGCTGGCTTTTCTCGGTTATCAGATGCTGCGGCAGTATCTGCCCAGGAACTATGACAAAGCGGCGGAGGAACAGGAAGAACGGCAGGAAGGCCAGGAGGGGCAGGAGAGTGAGGAACAGCCGGATCAGTCCGGAGCGGAAAACGATGGCCAGGGACAGATGGAGGGGACATCAGAGGGGATATACAAGCTTATGGTGGTATCCGATGTGAATGTGCGTGACCAGCCGAGTACTTCCGGCACCAATGTTCTGAAAGTTGCGAAGGCGGGAGAAACGTACGTCTGCAATGGCTGTACAGAGGACAAAGAGTGGTATGAGATTGTTCTGGAAGACGGCACGGTCGGGTATGTATTCCACGAATATATTTCCATAGAGTAGAGAATTGACTGAAAGGAATAGGAACCTTCCTGCGGGCATATGCATTTAATAATAAAAAGCCCGGAGAGGTTCCTATGTTATTTTCAGAATTAAAGAAAAAAGAAGTGATTAATCTGAAAAACTGCCAGAAGTTGGGTAGAGTGACGGATTTTGAATTTGATGAATGTACCGGACAGATTTTCAAACTGATTATTCCGGGAGAGAATAAATGGTGCGGTCTGTTTGGAAGCGATTCAAATTATGTTATCTGCTACAAGGATATTAAACAGATTGGACCGGATATCATTATTGTGGATATTTGTGTATAGATTTTCATGGAATAGTTGACATAATTACTGTATTCACCTATAATAGCAGTAGTCTGTGTTTTACGGTGGTTGAATGATTGACAATAAGGGGGATAACCTGATGAAATGCCCATTTTGCGGACATGAGAATACGAGAGTGATTGACAGCCGGCCGGCGGAGGAGAACAATTCTATCCGTAGAAGACGTGTTTGTGACGAGTGTGACAAGCGTTTTACTACTTATGAGAAGGTGGAGACGATCCCGCTCATTATTATAAAGAAGGATGATAACAGGGAGACTTATGACAGGTCCAAGATTGAGGCGGGTGTATTGCGCGCATGTCATAAGCGGCCGATCAGCGCCAATCAGATCAACCAGCTGGTGGATGAGGTGGAGACGGAGATCTTCAATATGGAAGAGAAGGAGATACCCAGCCAGGTGGTAGGCGAGATCGTCATGAATAAACTGAAAGACCTGGAGGCGGTGGCCTACGTAAGATTTGCATCCGTATACCGGGAATTTAAGGATATTAATACTTTTATGGATGAGCTTAAGAAAGTATTGGAGAATTAGGAACGATTCCGGCAAGGGTGCGCGTATATTGCGACAACGGTACGAAAGAACCGGAATAGAAAGTGAGATACAGGGAGCTTTATGACGGAACAGGAAAAGGAAATTGTGGCAAAGGCAAGTGTGCCGATGACAATAGCCAACGGCTTTAGATGGTTTTTTATGATTATAGCGCTTCTGATCCTGTTGGTTCTCTTTTTTGGGAATAAGATATGGGAGGAAGCGGCGTGGTATGTTGTCTTCTCCGGTAAGGCATATGCCTTTTTGCTGTGGGATATTGCGCTTATGCTGCTCAGCAGTATCGTGCGTATCCTGTTTGCAGCGCGGTATAACAGGATCGTTAAGAAATTGTAAGTACAGCCTTTGAACCCCTTGCATAAGTGTGAGGGGGTTTGTTATGATAAGGGAAGGTTATGAAGGCAATCGTTAAGCTGAATACGAAAGCAGGGGGGAAAATGGCATTTCTGGAACGATTTTATCCGGATCATTATCTGGATTCTACTTATGAGATAGATTTTGAACAGCTGTATCAGGAAGGATACAGAGGCGTGATTTTTGATATCGACAATACGCTGGTGCCACACGGTGCACCGGCGGACCGGCGGAGTATAGCGCTGTTTAAGAGACTTCGGGAGATCGGTTATGAAAGTGTCCTGTTGTCCAACAACAAAGAACCGCGGGTGAAAATGTTTAATGATGCAGTGCATTCCCGTTATATCCATAAGGCGGGGAAGCCTTCTCCACGGAACTACCTGAAGGCTATGGAACTTATGCACACCGGGCCGGAGACGACGCTGTTTGTGGGAGATCAGCTTTTTACGGATGTGTGGGGTGCGAAGAAGGCGGGGATCAGGACGTGGCTGGTAAAGCCGATTCACCCGAAAGAGGAGATACAGATCGTATTGAAGCGGAGGCTGGAATGGATCGTGCTGTTCTTTTACAGGCGCTCTAAAGGGCGGTATAGTGACCTGTGATGATTCCGAACGGCAGGAAGCAGTGCCGTAGTCGTTGTCAGGTTGAGTGCGCAGACAGTGCAGAAATGGAGAAGATGGTGGAAATAAACGGAAAGACGAGAGTCTGTGGGTTGATCGGTTATCCTGTGGAGCACACATTATCTCCGGTCATACATAATACGCTGGCCGGTCTGTTGGGGCATGATCTGGTATATGTACCGTTTCCGGCCCGGCCCGGCAGCGTGAAGGATGCGGTCAGGGGAGCGGATGCATTGCAGATCCTGGGGCTGAATGTGACGGTGCCCTATAAAAGTGAAGTGATGGATTCCCTGCAGGAGATCGATACATTGGCCGGGAATATCGGTGCGGTGAATACGCTGGTCAGAACAGAGGGCGGCTACAAGGGGTATAATACCGACATGGAAGGTTTGTACCGTGCCATGCAAAGTGAGGATATCAAGATAGAGAAGGAGCGGATCATCCTGCTGGGAGCAGGCGGAGCGGCGAGGGCGGTAGCGCATTTGTGTGCACTAAAAGGAGCAGATACGGTATACATGCTGAACCGGACGCTGGACAAGGCTGAGCAGGTGGCGGATGAAGTTAACAGGATGACGGGGAGGAATGTTATCTGCCCGATATTGCTGCAGGAATATCACAGGATTCCGGAGGGGCGGTATCTGGCCGTTCAGGGGACTTCGGTGGGACTGGCCCCTCATGATGACATGGTGGTCATTTCCGATCCGGCTTTTTATAAAAGGGTTCATACGGGATTTGATTTGATCTATAATCCATGGGAGACCAGGTTTATGCAGCTTGTGAAGGCGCATGGCGGCAGGGCATATAATGGCCTGAAAATGCTTTTGTATCAGGGGATCATTGCCTATGAACTGTGGAATGATGTACAGGTGACAAAGAAGGACGCGCAGGTTGTTTATGAGCGGCTGAAGGCCCATTTTGGGGTAAGCTGAGCGTATGCTGTATCAGGAAATACAATGGATAAAGGAGCTGTATTTTACAGATGGGAAATGTGATATTGATCGGTTTTATGGGCTGTGGAAAGACGACGGTCGGGTTTCGACTGTCTTACCGCCTGCGTAAGCCGGTCACAGATACGGACAAGGAGATTGAACGGGAGGAGAAGCGCTCCATATCGGATATTTTTGCAACGGACGGTGAGGAATATTTCAGAAGGAAAGAAACGGATTGTTTGCGTAAACTGATTAAGAGCGTGCGAAATCACATCATATCAGTGGGCGGCGGTTTACCCATGCGGGAGGTCAACAGGCAGCTGCTGCATGAGCTTGGGCAGGTGTTTTATCTGCGGGCAGAAGCGGAAACGATCTACGAGCGATTGCGGGGGGATACGACAAGACCGCTTTTGCAGTGCAGTGATCCGAAGGAGAGGATCAGGAGCCTGATGGAACAAAGAGATGAATATTACATGGAGGCTTCGGATGCGGTCATTCAGGTGGATGGTAAGAGCTTTGAGCAGATCCTGAATGAAATTGAAGCGGAGTACCTGAATAAGTTTAAATAATGAAAGCGTTGAGGTTTGTGACGCTTCGGCATGGAGGGAAAGATGAAAATACTGGTGATTAACGGACCGAACATTAATTTTCTGGGGATCAGGGAAAAGGGCGTTTACGGTACGCGAAATTATGACGATCTTCTGAACATGATCGCAGAGAAGGGACAGAAGGAGAACTGTACGATTGAGGTGTTTCAGAGTAATCATGAAGGCGCTGTCATCGACCGGATTCAGGATGCGTATTTCGATGGCACGGAGGGGATCGTGATCAATCCCGGGGCCTATACGCATTACAGCTATGCGATTCGGGATGCTTTGGCGAGTATTACGGTTCCGAAAGTGGAGATTCACATCTCAAATATTATGGAGCGGGAGGAGTTTCGCAGGATATCGGTGACGGCTCCGGCATGTGACCGGCAGATCTACGGGAAAGGGCTGGAAGGATATTTGATGGCGATAGACTATATATTGGCGCTGTATCCATAAAAGTTTTTGTCTTTTTTTGGGAAAGAGGTTGAAAAAAGACCATTTATAGTATAAACTAAGTAGGAATTATATTTGTGAAAATTTAGGAGGATTGTTTTATGATATCAGCAGGTGATTTCAGAAATGGCATTACCATTGAGTTTGAAGGCAATGTTTATCAGATAATTGAATTTCAACACGTAAAGCCCGGTAAAGGCGCAGCATTTGTCAGAACAAAGCTGAAGAATATCATCAATGGCGGCGTGGTGGAGAAGACTTTCAGACCGACCGAGAAATGTCCGCAGGCACGGATTGACAGAAAGGACATGCAGTATCTGTATTCCGACGGAGATCTGTTTAACTTTATGGATACGGAAACTTATGATCAGATTGCTTTGAATGCAGATACGGTAGGGGATGCACTCAAGTTTGTGAAAGAGAACGAGATGGTAAAGATCTGTTCTTACAACGGAAGTGTATTTGCGATTGAGCCGCCTCTTTTTGTGGAGTTGGAGATCACGGATACGGAGCCTGGATTTAAGGGCGATACGGCAACAGGTGCTACGAAGCCGGCGATTGTCGAGACAGGAGCGAAGGTTATGGTTCCACTGTTTGTAAGCCAGGGAGAAGTGATCAAGATCGATACCAGAACGGGAGAGTATCTGTCCAGAGTATAATTTTTCTGCATGATCTGAATTTGAAAGCCTATAAGACAATAGCAGCGAAAGCGGCTGTTGTCTTTTTTGGTGGCATTGGAAAAGCTTTCTGCTTTTAGTTGAGAAGACATCCGACTTGTTCCGAAGAAATACATTTGCCTTATGTCCGGAGAGAATGGGAAAGAGGGAAAATGAACTTTAAGGAATTTACGGAAAAGATTATGGCGTTACTGCGGGTAAAGTTAGGAGCAGATTACAAAGTTACGCTGACAAAGGTTCTCAAGAATAATGATATCCGGCTGACCGGGATTGTTATTATGAAGGAGTCTGACAGCATGTCCCCGACGATCTATCTGGAAGAACCGTATCGCCGCTTCAGGGACGGTACTTCCGCACAGAAGATCGTGGAAGAGATCCTGTCATTGTACAATGAACATGCCTGTGATTTAAAATTGGATATGGATTTTTTTCGGGATTTTTCTCTGGTAGAGAGCAGAATCTGTCATAAAGTTATTAATTATGAAAAGAATCAGGAGCTGCTCAGGGATGTCCCGTGGTTCAGATGGCATGATCTTGCGATCACATTTTACTACGCAATGGAGGCGGAGGCATTTGGAAAGGCATCTGTCATGATCCACAATAATCACCTGGATATGTGGGGACAGCCGGCGGAGGAAGTTTATCGTGTCGCCGAGCGGAATATGAGACAGAGGATGCCGGATCTTCTGCTTCCCATGCAGAAGCTGCTGGAAGAGATGATGGGAATTAAAGAGGAAGGGCCGGAACAGTTACTGTATGTATTGACGAACAGAAATAAGATTTTCGGGGCTTCGGCGATGCTCTATTCGGAGAAAATGAAACTGCTGGCGGACAGACTGCGCGCGGATCTGCTGATCCTGCCCAGTTCTGTGCACGAGGTGCTTCTGCTGCCGGATGACCGGAATCGTGAATATGATTTCTACAGGCAGATGGTAAAGGAAGTGAATACAACACAGGTGGATCCGGAAGAAATCCTGTCTTTCAATCTGTATCGGTATGACAGAGAAAAGGCGCAAATTGAAGCAATTCTGTAGCAGTCTGGCCGAAGGCTTTCCTGTTACAGATATTGGCCTTTCGGTGTATATGCCTGTTTTGAGGAATGTGAGTTGGCCGGGTCAGCGCGGTATATGCGCAGGCCCGGCCAGCTCACGGCCTGACCGGCCGCAAACTGTGACCTGTTACGAAAATTTTTATAAATTGTTTTATATACTGGACAACGAGACTGGCTTGTGGTATTATAATCGAGATGTAATAATATCGTAATATTTCATGCGATAGCCGGCACCCGTAGTCTAATGGATAAAACGTAGGCCTCCGACGCCTTTGATGCAGGTTCGAGTCCTGTCGGGTGCATTGTACTGACATTCTTAAGAAAGGTTGTTTTACATGAATACATCAAATAACAATATACAGGATTTTCTTAAGGCTAAGCTGGAAATTTTCAGAAATTGGCTCTTTCGACATTCCAGGATTGTCATGCCTGTTGTATTGGTGCTTTGTGTGGTAGGTACGATAGCGGTAGCGATCAGTGCCAATAAAAGAAAGATTGAAGAAGAGAAAGCTGAATCAGCGGAAGATGTCAATATAGAAGTTGCGGATAGTCTGATCGCGGTACCGGAGGTACCGTTACAGCAGGATGCGGTGCCGGAGATCAATGAGTTGTTCAGTACTTATTATACTGCGATGGTGGAAGGGGATACCGACACCATGAGCAGGCTGGTAGACCATCTTGATGCCACGGAGGCCCTGAGAGTAGAGGAGACAAGTAAGTATATCGAATCTTATCCGGTGTTGGAAGTATACACGAAAGTGGGGCCGAAGGAAGGCACATATGTAGCGTATGTCTATACAGAATCCAAGTTTAAGGATTATGAGAAACCGGTTCCGGGATTACGTGTTTATTATGTGTGCACCAATGAGAATGGGGAATACTATATCAATGAGGACGGAGAAGAGAACGAAGCGGAGTTGAATTATATTCGTGAATTGAATCTCCAGGATGATGTAGTTGACCTGAACAACCAGGTAGCGGTGGCATATAATGATATGGTGGCAGAAGATGAAGTGTTTGCGGGTTTCGTTGTGGATCTGAGGGCGGAGATCGATAAGAATGTCGGCGAGGCTCTGGCGCGGGCAGAAGGCAGTTCGTCTACGGATGAAGCCGGTGATACACAGGACGGAGAGCCGGCAAACGAGCTGGTTGGAGGAATAGAGCAGCCGGAGGTGGAAGAGCCTGCGGTTGTGGTGACGAAAGTCAAGGCGATTGATGTAGTCAACATCCGAACATCGGACAGTGAGACGGCGGATAAGTTAGGGAAAGCTGCGATCGGTGATGAGTTTACACTTCTGGAAGAGAAGGGGAATGGCTGGAGCAAGATCAGCTATGAAGACGGAGAGGCTTATATAAAGAGTGAATTCCTGGAACCTTCGGAGACGATGCAGGCAGATGCCGGTGAGGTGTCAGAGGAGACTGATTCGGCGCCGGAAGACGAGGGTGATGAGGATCAGACACAGGCTGATAACAGCAGTCCGGCAGAGACGACAGGAACGGTGACCGTTAAGGAGAATGTCCGCATTCGTGCGTCGGCAAGTGAGAATGGCGAAAAGCTGGGCACGGCTTATATTGGTGAGAAGCTTGAAGTGATCATGAAACAGGCCGATGGCTGGACTAAGATCAAGTATAATGGACAGACCGCTTATGTGAAATCCGATTACGTGGAATAGAATGATTAGAATAAGAGAATATTGGTAATGATAAAGAGTATGGGCAGGTTCCATACTCTTTTTTTATACCACAGGGAAAGTACGCTCTATGGAAAGAATGGCTTTCGGATATTGATGTGCAGTCCTGCGTATGGAATCAAAGCCGGTTATGCAGCAGGAAACATATTTGTGTTTGCAGCAAATTTGCAGGTTGAGCAGGAATGGAGGTTCACTATGAAACATGACGACGCAAAAGTTTTGCAGGAAATACAGCGCAATACGGAAATGGGAATGACTGCGATTGAGACGATTCTCGATAAGATTGAGGATGACGAGTTTTCATTGCAGTTGTCAAAACAGTCTCTGCGGTATTCTGAATTTCATAACAGGGCGCTGGACCGGATACTGGAAGATCAGGGCGAAGTCTATCACGGCAGTCAGATTGCAGATTTGATGCTTAAGGGAAGCATACATGTTAACACTGCACTGAATGTCAGCAGGGAACATTTGGCGGAGATGATGATCCAGGGAAGCAATAGAGGAATTACCAGTATGTGGAAGGCATTAAGACATAATCAGCTGGCCGGACATGAGACTGTTGAACTGGCCAGGGAATTAGTGGATTTTGAGGAAAAAAATATAGAGCGTCTGAAGGAGTACCTGTAATTAAGTTCTTCGATGAAAGCTCTGATTTGTATACAAGTATATTTGCATTCCAGTATCATTGTACAATGTGCCCAAAAGATAATAGAAAACGCACCTGTATTTTTTACACGTTAATGTGATAAATTGTATTGTGATTTTTTCTCAAGCATACTATAATGGTACGTGGAGTGAGATAAAGATTAAAGGAGGAGATACAAGATGTCATATGTTGATGAGGTTTATGAACTGGTAGTAGCGAAGAATCCCGCACAGCCGGAATTCCACCAGGCAGTTAAAGAAGTCTTAGAGTCTCTGCGTGTTGTGATCGAGTCAGACGAAGAAGCATACAGAAAAGAAGCTCTGCTGGAGCGCTTGACAGTTCCGGAGAGAATTGTACAGTTTCGTGTTCCCTGGGTGGATGACAAGGGACAGGTACAGGTGAACAATGGATTCCGTGTGCAGTTTAACAGTGCGATCGGTCCCTATAAGGGAGGTTTGAGATTCCATCCTTCCGTTAATCTTGGTATTATTAAGTTCCTGGGGTTTGAGCAGATCTTTAAGAATTCTCTGACAGGACTGCCGATCGGCGGCGGTAAGGGCGGCTGCGATTTTGATCCCAAGGGAAAATCTGACAGAGAGGTGATGGCGTTCTGCCAGAGTTTCATGACAGAGCTTTACAGACATATTGGAGCAGATACCGATGTACCGGCAGGTGATATCGGTGTGGGAGGTCGTGAGATCGGCTATATGTACGGACAGTATAAGAGGATTAGCAATCAGTATGAAGGCGTGTTGACCGGTAAGGGGCTTACATACGGCGGTTCTCTTGCAAGGACAGAGGCGACCGGCTATGGACTGCTTTATCTGACAGAAGAGATGTTGAAATGCAACGGTAAGGATATTGCAGGGAAGACGATTGCCGTATCCGGTGCCGGTAATGTAGCGATTTACGCGATCCAGAAAGCGCAGCAGCTGGGAGCCAGGCCGGTTACCTGTTCCGATTCCACAGGCTGGATCTACGACGCAGAAGGTATCGATGTGGCGCTTCTGAAAGAAGTGAAAGAAGTGAAGCGTGCCCGCCTGTCCGAATATGCGGCGGCGAGACCGAGCGCAGAGTATCATGAGAAGAAGGCCGGTGAACACGGTGTTTGGACAGTGAAATGCGACGTTGCGCTTCCCTGTGCGACACAGAACGAGCTGGATCTGGAAGATGCAAAGGCTCTTGTGGCCAACGGATGCTTCGCAGTGGCAGAGGGCGCGAATATGCCTACTACGTTGGAAGCGACCGAATATCTGCAGAAGAATGGCGTACTGTTCTGCCCGGGTAAGGCTTCCAATGCGGGTGGCGTAGCAACCTCCGCTCTGGAGATGAGCCAGAACTCCGAGAGACTGTCCTGGACATTCGAAGAGGTGGATTCCAAGCTGCAGAGTATCATGATCAATATCTTCCATAATCTGGACGAAGCTTCCAGAAAGTATGGTATGGAAGGAGACTATGTGGCTGGTGCAAATATTGCAGGCTTTTTGAAGGTAGCAGAGGCAATGAAGGCACAGGGTATTGTTTAAAGCACGGTAGTACAGAAGGAAATCCCGCATATAGCTGGAAACGGCATAATGCGGGATTTTTTGACTCACAAATATGTGAAAATGCATTCTATGGCAAACGAAAAAGATGTAAAGTCTATTTCATGATCAGAGTACTTTGGGTGTTATGCAGCAGATCCCGTTTTGTGATAAAAATCGCCGGAACGACCGCTGCCAGTGCACCGCTGAGTTTTCCACATACAAGTGCAGGGAGCAAAGCAGGCTCCGCTGCAAGGGTAAATCCCATATGGGCGGCCAGCAGGCTGGCACCGCTTACGAGAAAAGCTCCGAGAGCCACTTTCCCTTTTTCATCCAGATCATGATATCCGGCGAGAGAGGGGAGCGCACTGACAAGCCCGATCAGCATGGCGGTGAGGCTTTGCGGACTAAGTCCCAGTCTGGCTCCAAGGCAGGTGAAAGGCTTAGCCAAAAGTCTGCGCAGCAGTTCCGCAGCAGGCAGGCTTCCAAGCATGACAATACCGATGGAGGAGACAACACCCATGGCATCTTCGAGCGGAGCCATGCCGGGCAGGGGATTGAAGCCGCAGAGCGATTCCACAGCAGCCAGTATCAGACCGACAGTGATAAGGATACGTATACCGTCGGCCAGCAGGCAGAAGATTCTGACCATCTGTTCGGGTATTTTCCACAGGCCGAGCAGAAGCGGCAGTGCGGCTGCAAATACGGGCAGATTCTGCAGCAGGCATTCCGGAATGGAGAGACCGGCCAGCAGGCCGCCGGTGAGCAGGCCCACAGGCATGGCAGCCAGTCCCAGCATGATCCCCCTGGCGAAAAAGGGTCTGTCTTCCTGTCGGATCATTCCCATGCCGACAGGAATGGTGAAGACCAGAGTACAGCCGAAGATTGCTGCTGCAACAATACCGGCGTAGCTGCCGATGCGACTGTCAGCAGCCAGCTCTGCGGCCAGCTGGTAGCCGCCCATATCAATGGCCAGTATACTGCCAAACATGGCCGGATCTGCACCGATCATCCGATACAGGGGAACGATTATGCGGCCAAGTACATCGGCCAGTACCGGGGCTAGGCAGATCATGCCGGCCATTGACAAGGCCGTGGAACCTAAGAGACGGAAGCCTTCTTCAAATTTGTCTCCATAACCGAATTTATTTCCGAGAAGTCTGTCTGTACCGCCGAGTACCACGCCGGCGGCCATAATTATCATAAGTATCTGGTTCATTTTCACCTCCATGTTGGAGTATTTTTACGTGAACAAAGTCAAGATGACGTGCTGGCTTAGAAGATAAACTGTACTGGTATAACGAAGCAGATGAAAAATCTGGCAAGTTGTTGTGTCAGTTAATTAATATCCGTTGTACGAGTAACATATAGCAGATTGTACCGCCGGCGATCGACAGAAGCATCTGGCGTTTCCATAAGTGAAGTCCAATGACGACAAGAATGGCGGCCGCTTCAGGAAGGCCGTGGCTGCCGGACAGGATATCAACGTTTTTCAGGCAGTAGACCACCAGCATGCCGAAGATGGCGGCGGGAAGTGCTTTCCCCAGATATTGGATGTATCCGGGTGTTGGTTTCCTGGAGGAAAACAGCAGGAATGGCAGAAATCTTGTGGCCATGGTGCCGAGTGCACAGAGTGCGATGGTGATGATCTGTTGTGTCAGTGTCATGTCGTTTCACCTGCCTTTTCAATGGGTTTACGAAAAATTGTAAGTAATAACAGAATACAGGCCATCGCAGGCAGAAGGAAGGCATCCGGGCCTGCAAGCAGAAGGCAGACAGATGAGACAGTGATACCGATCACTGCCGTATAGTGTTTTCTTTCCTTGAGCCACTGTTCGAGGAAGATGACCACAAACATTGCCGTCATGACAAATTCCAGGCCCTCTGTATCAAAAGAGATCAGTGATCCCAGCAGGCCGCCGAGGGCAGCACCTGAAACCCAGTATATCTGATTAAACAGTGTAACGAAAAACATAAACCAGCCCTGATCTATACCTTTCGGGGGCTTTATGGAACAGTTGATGGAAAAACTCTCGTCGCACATGCCGAAAATAAGATAAATCTTTTTCAGGCCGGTTCCTTTAAACCTGTCCAGCATGGCAATGCCGTAAAACAGATGACGGGCCTGAATCATCAGCGCCATAACCAGAGTCTGCAGTGGGGCAAAGGAAGAAAGAAGCATTTCGACCGCTACAAATTCGAGTGAGCCGCCAAAGATTGTCAGACTCATGAGCAGGGGATAGAGGAAGTTGAAACCGGACACGTTCATATAGATGCCGTAGGTTATTCCCAGAAACCAGAATCCTGCAAAGATCGGTATGGTATGGGGAAATGCGTAGCGGGCAGCCAGTTTGATCTGCTGTCCGAAAGACGGGTTGTTTGTCATAATAGCTCCTTTGTATTTGTGAATGTCGATATCCTGGTATAACCCACAATCTGGATAACCGCTCATTTTTTTATAGTAACATGGTTCTCTGTAGACTTCAATGATAAGGTATGAGTTTAACCTGACGCGGCAGCTATATCTCTTGTATTTGGGAAATGGGTTATGTTACAATAAAATCCAGTAGCATTTTCAGTTGAAATTGAACCGGTGTAGAATATTTGTTGCAGGAGTCAGATTAATGAGCAATGGGATGATCAAAACAGCGGTCAGAGAGATAAAGGGAAGTCTTGGGCGTTATATGGCGATCCTGGCGATCGTGATGCTGGGAGCAGGGCTGTTCGTGGGATTGAAGGCGACTACCCCGGCCATGATCGTTACGGAAAATGATTATTTGGCGGAGCAGGACTTTTTTGACTTTCAGTTGTTGTCTACGGTGGGATTTGATGAAGAGGCCGTGGCGGAAGTGGCAGCGCTGAATGAGATTGCCGATGTGGAAGGTGCGGTATCGGTCGATGCACTGTGCTCTTTTGGAGAGGGCAATGAGTCTGCCTATAAGATCCATACAATACCGGAGAGGATCAACCGGATAGTGGTGACTGCCGGGAGACTTCCGGAGACTGCGGATGAGTGTCTGCTTGATGCGGCAGCGTACGGTGAAGATGTGATCGGCAGCCAGATCACCGTAACGGACAGTAATGAGGAAGATACGTTGGAGATGTTTCGGGAGCGTACGTTTACGGCGGTTGGGATCGTGCGTTCTCCTTATTATATTAATTTTGAAAGGGGCACTACTTCCATCGGTGATGGCAAGATTACCGCCTTCCTGTATGTACCAAAAGAGGCGTTTGACTGTGATTATCTGACGGAAATATATGCCACCACCAAGCTGAAATATAAGGTATATACGGATGAATATGACTCGTATATTGACGGATTGCAGGGAAAAATGGAGGATACTGTCCACGAATTGACCGTGGAGCGGTACGACCGGGTGATCGCAGAGGCACAGGAAAAGATTGAGGACGCACAGACAGAACTTGATGATAAGAAGGCGGAGGCCAGGGAAGAACTGGATGATGCCTGGCAGAAGATCCTGGACGGGGAGCAGGAGCTTGTGGACGGGGAACAGGAGATCAGAGACGCTGAGAAAGAGATTGCAGATGGAGAAAGGGAGATTGCGGAAGGCGAACAGGAACTGATCGACGGGGAACAGGAGATCGCAGACGGGGAAAGAGAGATTGCGGAGAAAGAGCCGGAGCTTCTGGATGCGGAGAAGGAGGTCAGTTATCATGAATGGGAGGTTTTTGCCAATGGGCAGGAGCTCCTGATTGCCAGAGATAAATTGGAGCAGGGGAAACGGGAATTGGAAGAGAAAGCGAATCTGCTGCATGAACAGGAGGTTCAGGTACTGGAAAAAGAAGCGGAACTGTTGGAACAGGAGGCACAGCTGCGTGCACAGTTAGAGGCTCTGCCCGGTCAGAAGAAAGCGTTAGAACAGAAAGAGGCGGAAATTACATCAGGAATGGAACAGCTGGAGCAGTGGTATGCTTATGCGCTCTCTCAGGCACCGGATGAGGAGACAAAGAACGCAATTACGGCGGAGTATGAACTGAAAAAAGCGGAACTTACAGCGGCACTGGCACAGATTTCGTCTGCGAAGAAGGAAATTGAGAAGGGAATCAGCCAGCTGCAGTCAGGTCTCGCACAGATACAGTCAGGTCTTGCACAGATACAGGCGGGAAAAGGCGAATTTGAGGAAGGAAAACGCCAGATCACAGAGGCAGGGGAAGAGATTTCCTTTCAGGAGAAGCAGCTTTTGGAGGCGGAGGAGAAACTTATGTCTGCCGAGGAGCAGGTGAAGCAGGCCAGGAACGAACTGGAGGAAGGGAAGGCGGAGCTTGCGCAGGCGAAATTGGACTTGGAAGAGGGCAGAGCCGAACTGGAGCAGGGCAGGGCAGATCTTGCACAGGCCAGAATAGATCTGGCAGATGCGAGGGTGCAGCTGGAAGAAGGAAAGGCAGATTTGGAAGAGGGGAAGACGGAACTTGCGGATGCAAGAATAGAATATGCGGATGCAGAGGCGGAATTTGAAGAGGAGGTCGCGGATGCACAGCACAAAATCGATGATGCGCGGGAGGAACTTGCCGAAATTGAGGAACCCGATGATTATGTGCTGACCAGAGATACCAATATCGGCTATGCCTGCTATGAGAGTGATTCCAATATCGTTGCGGCTATAGCCAATGTATTTCCTGTATTTTTCTTTCTGGTGGCAGCACTGATCTGTATGACGACTATGAATCGGATGGTGGAAGAACAGAGGACTCAGATCGGGGTATTAAAAGCGTTGGGGTACGGCAATGCAGCGATTATGGGCAAGTATCTGTTTTATGCCGGATCAGCGGCAACGGTCGGTGCGGTGCTCGGCTGTGCGGTCGGTACCTGGCTGTTTCCACGTGTCATCTGGATGGGGTACGGCATTATGTATAGTATGGGCGACATCCAGTATTATTTTGATATTCCGATGTCCCTGCTTTCTCTGGTGGCGGCACTTCTGTGCTCTATGGGGGCGGCTTATTTTTCCTGTCGGCATGAACTGCTGGGGGTACCTGCCAGCCTGATCCGGCCGAAGTCGCCAAGGAGTGGGAAGCGGATCTTCCTGGAGAAGATTCCCATGATCTGGAGCAGGTTGAAATTTCTACACAAGGTTTCCATCCGGAACATCGTGCGGTATAAGAAGCGTTTCTTTATGATCATCCTTGGGGTCAGTGGTTGTACGGCGCTGCTCCTTACCGGGTTTGGCGTTAAGGATTCGGTGATGAATGTGGCGGATATGCAGTATGACGAAGTGCAGATCTACGATATCGGGATTACCTATTCGGAAGGGATACAGGAAGCGGACAGGGAAGAAATGGTGCGGAAGGCGGGAGATATACTGGCACAGACGGCGTACCATTATGAGGAGAGCGTGGAGCTGGACTTCGGCGGCAGGACAAAATCCATTTATCTGGAAGTGCCGGAGGATGCGGAAGAAATGGGAGCTTTTCTGAACCTGCATACGACGGATGGGGAGCCGCTTGCCTATCCGGAGGAAGGAGAGGCGGTGCTGACAGAGAAAGTGGCCAGGAATATGGGAATTAAGGTGGGAGACCAGGTGGTTTTTCGCGACAATGACAGGAACAGCTTTACGGTGAGGATAGCGGGGCTGTGTGAGAACTTTGTCTATAACTATATCTATATCAGTAAGGAGACTTATATCGGGCAGAGGGGGACAGTGCCGGAGTACAAAGGCGCGTATACGGTGGTACGGGATGGCGTGGATGTTCATGAGGCAGCGGCCGTACTGTCGGATATGGATAATGTGCTGGCGGTTTTTGTGACGGCAGATATGCGTCAGCGGATTGTGACGATGATGGACAGTATGGACTATATTGTGTTTTTGATCATTGCCTGCGCCGGATGCCTTGCGTTTATTGTGTTGTATAACCTGACGAATATCAATATTACGGAGCGCATTCGGGAGATTGCGACCATCAAGGTACTGGGGTTCTATGCCCGGGAGACGGCGGACTATGTATTCAGGGAAAACCTGCTGTTGACCGGCATGGGAGCAGTGGTCGGGCTGGGACTCGGAAAATGGCTGCACAGCTTTGTTATGTATAATATCAATATTGATATGATTTCCTTTAAAACAACGATTGCACCGGTCAGTTATGTGTGGAGCTTTCTGCTCACCTTTGTCTTTGCCATGCTGGTGAACGGCGTGATGTATTTTAAGCTGGAGAAAATCAATATGGCGGAGTCGCTCAAGTCCATAGAATAAGGTTTGTAGTCAAAGCGCTTTTGAGTACGTGGGCAGAATTTCAGCTTCTGTTCTGCGATCAAGGAGTTTGTTGAAACTGCTGTGGGCAAACAGGAGCAGTATAGTTTGGAGAAAGGATATTACTGGTATGGGATGTCTGGGAAATTTGATCTGGTTTTTTTGCGGAGGGCTTCTGCAGGGGCTGTCATGGACGCTTGCCGGTCTGCTGTGGTGTATAACGATCATCGGGATTCCGATTGGCCGACAGTGTTTTAAGTTTGCTTCCGTGGCGTTCTTTCCTTTTGGGAAGGACGTACAGTATGGCGGCGGGACCATATCGCTGCTGGCGAATATCGTGTGGCTGATCGTCAGCGGGATTCCGCTGGCAGTGGGAGCGACGATAAACGGCCTGCTGCTTTGCATTACGATTATCGGTATTCCCTTTGGCCTGCAGTGCTTTAAGATCGCAAAACTTGCGCTGATGCCGTTTGGCGCGACGATCGTGAGAAACAGTTGAGCATGTGAAGCAGTTGAGTATGAGAAACAGTTGAGCATGTGAAGCAGCTGATCATGTGCGGCCGGATGGGGCAGTATATTTTTCATGCGCGGAAACTATCTTTTTGTTGACTGGCAGCGTTATATTGATAGAAAGAGCATTTCGGGAAACGGAATGCAGAAGCGGGATGCACAGGTAGAAGGCAGGAACAGAGTGCAAAGACCAGTACAGACAAAGCGAGGGGATGTCCGGTATGGACAGAGATTTTTTGCTTGTGCAGAAAATGCGCATGGGAGACGAAAAGGCGATCGAGATTTTTGTGGAAAAATATTATCCCCGGATTTTGTCTTACTGTCAGGTGCATATCGGGGATCATGGTTATGCGGAGGATATGACGCAGGAAACATTTGAGCGGTTTTTCCGGTCGTTGAAGCAGTACAGGCATTATGGAAAGGCGGCCAACTACCTGTATGTGATCGCCGCCAACACGTGCCACGACTATCACAGGAAGCATAAGGAGATCGTGACGGAGACGATGCCGGAGCAGGCGGATATGCGTGCGGACAAGGCAGAGGAGCGGTTGGATGTGCAGATGGCTTTTAAGCGGCTGCCGGAGGAGGTGCTTGAAGTTGCTGTGCTCTATTTTCTGCAGGAACAGAAGCAGAAGGATATCGCGGTGATGCTGGGAATCGGGCTGCCTCTTGTAAAGTACAGGATCAGACGGGCGCGGGAATTGCTGGCCGGGTATTTGGGAGACGGGGAATAGCGTTTTCTTGCAACAGCCGCTTTGCAGTGTTATATTTAAGGAAAGTGACGAGAGTCAGATACGCAGTCAGAAAGCAAAGCGAAGCGAAGAAGAAAGACAGTATTGATCAAAAACGGGAGGAGAATTATTATGGCAAGTGTATACGACAGGGCGGATATTTATGATCTGCTGGAGGATGAAAGCAGATACGAGGCATACAAAAAACATTGGGAGATTGTATTGCAGGACAAATCAGTGAAAACGTTTCTGGATGTGAGCATCGGTTCCGGTAATGTGACACTGCCGCTGGCGGAGCTGGGAGTTCGTCTGTACGGTTCCGATCTGAGCGAGACGATGTTGGCGCGGTGCAGGCAAAAGGCGCAGAAGAAAAATGTGGATATAGAAGTGAAGTGTTGCGATTTCCGTTCGGTTTCCGAACAGTTTTCGGAGAGATTTGACTGTGTCGCCAGCACGGGAAATTCGCTGCCTTATGTGAGCAATGAAGATGTCCTGGCGACGCTTGGACAGATGGACCGGCTGGTGAAGCCGGGCGGGTATCTGTATTTTGACGTGCGTAACTGGGATAAGATTCTGCGGGAGCGGAACAGATTCTACCTGTACAACCCGTTTTTTGACGGGGATACGAGGGTCAATCTGATCCAGGTGTGGGATTATCACGAAGACGATTCGATGACGTTCCACCTGCTCTATACTTTTGAGAAGGACAACAAGATTTTCCAAAAGGAGAAATTCGAGGAGCATTACATTCCGGTCAAAAGAGAACTGCTGCTGCATAAGCTGAGGGAACTGCGCTATGAAGATATTAAGATCATGAACTTTCCGGCGTGTGTGCAGAGGGAGGATGTGGATGAGGCAGACTGGTATTGCGTGATCGCGAGGAAGGGCGAGTGAGAAAGTTTTCGTGGAGTAAATGTTTGCAGGTATGTGATGCTCTTAAACCCTGCAAAAAGGTAAAATAACCAGAGGAGCGTTGGAGACTTGTATCAATTTTAGATAAAGGGTATAATTTTTTAGAGAAGCAAATAGTGATCTGGAGGACGGTTCATGGAAAAATTAGAATATATTATAGAGGACAGTACGATAGCAGAAGTATTAGGTGTACAAAATTTTTCCAATGAAGAATCAGCAGTTCTGGAGCTTGTAAAAAATGCATATGATGCTCAGTCACCGGATGTGATCATTATCATTTCTAAAGATCAAATTATAATTGAAGATAATGGTATTGGAATGAATCGGCAAAAGGTACTGGAAGCATGGATGCACGTTGGAAGAAGTGATAAAGAATACATTGTAGGTGAAGGTGAAGCTGCAAGGGTATTGGCGGGAGAAAAGGGTGTTGGGAGATTTGCAATAGCACGTTTAGGAGCAAAAGCCAGCGTTTTTACAAAGATGAAGGGACAGGAAGCCGTTTTATGGAAAACAGATTGGAATACAAATACTCTGGAGCCATATTTGGAAGAGAAAGAAAAAGGTACTAAAATAATTATTGAACAACTTCGTGATACATGGACGGAATCTCGAGTGCGTAATTTGCACGAGTTTTTGTCCAGAACTTATAATGATGATAAAATGATGATTCAGATTGTATATAAAGAAGAAAGGCGGAATGTGACCAGATATTTTCGGGAAATACAATTAGGTGTCAATTGTGTCAGTGTGATACGGTTGCGATATCTTGCAGATTCTCAGAAGCTGATATGTGATATAGAGTCAGATGAATTTAAGGAGAATGCACAGGAGATATGCCCGGATATTAATTTGAAGTTCCAGAGAATAGAAATAAATATAGCAGAAGAGCTTGGTGATATGAAAGAAGTTTTGTCAGAGGAGGCTACGGAGGAAGAGTGGAAAGAATTGCTGGTAGCTATCGGAAGTTTTTCAGCAGAATTTTATTTTTCCTTGAAAAACTCATCGACATCTGACGCAGAGAAGTTTTTTTACAAGCACAAAATGTTAGATGAGCGGTATCAGTCAGGTGTGGTTTTGTATAGAAATGCTTTCAGCATATCATCCTATGAAGGAAAAAAAGACTGGCTTGAATTTGGAAAACGTTCCAGACTGTCTCCGGCAGCAGCTTCACATATTACAGGAGCCTGGCGGGTACGTGAAAATCAAATTGCAGGAAAAGTTATTATTGATAAAAAAGAGAATAATAGGTTATGTGATTTGGTGAACAGACAGGGATTGATGGATAATGATGTCTATAAACTGTTTATTTCCATTATTGTTGCAGGCATAAATGGGTTTGAAAGGTATAGGCAGAGCATAATCCGTCGCATTGTTAAATACAATGAGCCGAAGGAAGAAAAAAATCCAAAAGTAATTGATCATATTATAAAAAATCCAGAAAAGCTGACAGCGCTTTCAAACGAGGAAACAAAGCTGTTTCTATACGAACTGGAACAGATGAAGAAAGAAAATAAGGAGAGTAAAAAGCAAATAGATGAGACAGAAAGGAGATACAAATATGATATTCGTCTATTGAACATGCTTGCTACTTCTGGCTTAAAGGCTACCTCTATTGCACATGAAATGCGCAATAACAGAAACAGTATTGATGAAAATGTAGAGTATATTGTTAAAGCATTAAAACGATATGAACTTTGGGATATTGTGAATGATCTGGAAAACAGGAAATATATGCACAGGGATATTCCTGGTCTTTTACAGAAAAATCGAAGGATCAATCACAAAATCATTACTTTTATGGATGTAATGCTGTTGGAATCCGAAAAGGAACAGTTTTTACCGGAGGATATCGATTTATATAATCTTTTTAATGAGACAAAATCTGTATGGGAAAAGGACTATTCGTGGATCAATATTCAGTTGCATATAGAAGAGGGGTTGAATTATAGGAGCGCCAAAGATATTTTTCGGGTTATATTAGATAATTTGATATTGAACAGCATTCAACAAAATGATACCGAAAATGTACTGGAGATTCACATATATGCAAAAAAAATGGGAAAATATATCAATATGATATATTTTGATAAGGGAAGAGGGCTTTCATCAAAGTATAAGTTTGACCCAATGCGTATTCTGGAAGTACATGAGACATCAAGAAAGAATGGGCATGGAATCGGTATGTGGATCGTGAATAATACGATTACAAATACGGGTGGAGAGATACAAAGAATTGAGGGGGAAAATGGATTTCGTATAGAATTTAGGATAGGAGACCGGATATGAGTTTAAAGGAAAAAATAAACCTTGTTTATATTGATGATGATCGGGATGAAGCAATATCTGCTTATTTAGAAGAGAGTTACCATAGTGAGAATTATGATGTGGAATATCAGGAGATTGCATTTAAAGGGGATACAGGGTATGAAAGCCTTTTGGAATCTCCTGTAGTGGCATCAGCGAATGTTATATTGATAGATTCCAGTCTGTTTGAAAATGATAGTATAAAGTGTAAAGGTAAATTTTCCGGGGAAGAGTTTAGAATGATATTGAGAAAAGTGTTTCCGTTCATAGAGGTGTTGGTGATATCTCAGAATGGAGAGAATAAAGATTATGAAATTATTCCCAAATACAAAAGTGGGAGTTCTGAAACAGCAGAAAAATATTATGAGCGGGTATTAAGAACTAAAATAGACGAAGGGATAAAGCGCGTGATCACGTTTCGAAATATTTCCAGAAAACTGGAGAGTAATAAAGGGATTGAAAAATTTCTGGTTGAAAAGGCGGTAGATTCTTTAAATGGTATAAATGATTATGATGATTTATCTAAAGATGATATTAACAGATTAATTGCTGCTTTCCAAAGTATGGATTAGGAGTAAAGAAGATGACGAGAGATAAAGATTATAGAAATACGGAATATTGTCCAGTAATGGACAGGGTAGAAGAACAAAAAAAGACGCTGGAGAAAGAAATCAGATCAGAATATTCAAGAACAAAGATAGTCTACAATAAGGTAAGCAATCGGAACAGTGTATATCATAAGAAATTTGCCCAAATTTATAATAATAAGTGTGCGTATTGTGGGGCTTTATGGGGACTTTTGCCAGTAGAATCTTTCGAAGTAGATCATTTTTTAAATGAAGCTTCTTTTCCGAATACAACTGAGGGGAGAATAGAAGCGGGAAAAATGATCAATTTAACGTGGTCATGTATATCTTGTAATCGTGGAAAGTGTGGAATTATGATTAAGCCACCATACGATGATTTACTTAATGTAGATAATGGGAATATAGCAACAGTATTTAGTGTCTGCTGATTAATTCTACAACGCTTGATTTTACTGATTTGTGCCCCGATATCTGATATAATATCTACAAAGGTTTCAATGAAACAGGCTTATTTTTCTTGCAGCTTTTTATGGATAACGGGGTGAAACACATGTATAGACCGCTTGATAAGTTACAGCATTCGTTCCTTGATTTCAACCAACCCATGGGGCTTAAAATGAATCCGGATAACCGGTGGGTCAAAATGGCTGACTGTATCCCATGGGATGAATTCGAAATAAAATATGCAGAGCTTTTCCCAAGTGGCACCGGCAATGTTGCCAAACCGCTGCGCATGGCGCTGGGAGCCCTGATCATCCAGACAAAGTTTCAGTTCGCTGACCGCGAACTTGTGGAACAGATCACGGAGAATCCATACCTGCAGTACTTTATCGGGCTTCCCGGATATCAGGAAGAAGCCCCGTTTGATGCAAGCACACTTGTCCTGTTCCGTAAACGCATTACAGCAGAAATGCTGATGGAAGCCAATGAGTATCTTCTTGCACACAAAGATGACGGCAGAAATGACAATACCCCTCCATCTGTCGGAGGTTCAGGCATGCCTGATGTTCCAAAAGAAGACGGGAACAAAGGGACGCTGACACTGGATGCGACCTGTGCGCCGGTCAACATCCGTTATCCGCAGGATATCTCCCTTCTGAACGAGGCGAGGGAAAAGCTGGAGGCCATCATATACCGTTTTAGTAGATCCTACGATCTGCTGTTGCCAAGACGGTACAGGAGGCGTGCCAGAAAAGACTACCTTGCCTACGCCAAAAGCAGAAAGCACAGCGCAGAGAAGATCCGGAAGGCGCTCCGTAAGCAGCTCGGTTACGTTGGAAGGGATATCCGGTATCTGGATGAGTTTATGAGCCGTGGATATGCCATGACAGATAAAGAGATTGGCCTGTACCTGACGATCCTCATGCTGTATGGACAACAGAAATATATGTATGATAACAAAGTACATTCCGTAGAACACCGTATTGTGAGCATCACGCAGCCATGGATCCGGCCGGTCGTGAGGGGAAAGGCCGGAGCGGCTGTTGAATTCGGAGCAAAGTTTGACCTGAGCCTTGACAGTGAAGGCTACGGACACATCGAAAAGATATCGTTTGAAGCATACAATGAAAGCACCTGCCTGATAGAAGCGGTGGAACGGTTCAAAGCGCGTACCGGCCATTATCCGGAACGTGTACTGGCAGACCAGATCTACCGTACAAGGGCAAACCGCAACTATTGCAAAGACCATGGTATCCGCATATCCGGTCCGAAGCTTGGCAGGCCGGGTGTAAATACAAAAACGGATAAAAAACAGGAGTATCAGGATAACAGCGATAGGATTGAAGTGGAACGTAGCTTTAGTTTAAGCAAACGCTGTTACGGCATGGGCTGTATTGTAACAAAACTGGAAGAAACGCAGTTGACCTCCATCGCATTATCCGTATTCGTGACGAATCTGTTCAAGATTCAAAAGCGGATACTTTACGCTCTTTTATATTTGTTCCAATATGGGAATGGATACAAATGTTGGAGTATGCAGATATTCGCTTAATCAGCAGACACTA
>CAJTPO010000047.1 GCA_910578115.1 uncultured Lachnospiraceae bacterium
CGGGTTTCATGACCGCATTGGTGCCTTTCGCAGAAAGGCGGATTATAGATATGGATATAATCTGGGAAGAGATAATCAAGGATATAGATGCAGCATATATGAATTTGCTTTATCCACTTAATCAATATATGCGGGAGTCCTTTTCAGAATTGGATTTGGTTATCGATGACAGATGTAATGTCAGTTCTGCCGGGGTAGAAATAGAAAAGATTGGGCAGGAAAGTCAAAGAAGATCTCATGCGGATAGCAGTAATATAGGTTATGGTAAAAAATTTGGTGAAGGAAATCTATCGAATTTAGAGAGTATTGGCCGTAGGCAAAATTCAGGATTATTGGATGCAATTTTAAATTTATTCAAAAGTAAGCGCAAAAAGGAACAGGAAGAACATGAACGGTTGCTTCGGGAAGTAGACGCATATAATGCAGATGTATCACAGCGGATTGAGGAAGAAATTAGAAGATGCCAGGATGCAAGAACCGATGCCAATGCGGCAATAGATAAGATGGCAAGACAATTGAGGCTTGTCTTGTCAGATGAAATTAAAGAAAAATTTGACCGGGTTCAAATGACCATTGATAATGCTATTCAGGAGCAGGTGCAATGGGGTGAAGAAATAGATTCCGCTTTGCATGCGTGTAGAGATTTAAAAGATAAAATTTATGAATTACGAAGAGAGATAGGATAAAAGATTATGGGGAATTTGATCAATAATAAGGAGATAAAATTAGTACGCCAGCACATGGGGGAAGAAGCGGCTGGGCGTTGGGAAGGATTGGAAAAGAAACAAGAAAATGCCGATGTTATCACCATTGCAAATACCGGGTTATATAGTTCGGGAAAAAGCAGTCTGTTCAATGCCTTATTAGACCAGATTGATAATATGAGATTTCCTGTGGGAGCCATACCTACTACAAAATCTGGTGACAGAGAAAAACTTTCGAGATTTGTGGAAATTATTGATACGCCGGGTATTGATGCTACCTATGAAGATGACAATGTTGCAGTCAGTATGCTTATGGAATCTGATATCATCTTGATAACACACAACATTAAAACGGGCATGCTGAATCAAAGTGAATATACCTGGATACAAAATATTGTGAAAAATGTTGGTAAAAGTGAGTTGGCAAAGAGGCTGGTTTTTATATGTACATGGATTGATGAAGTAACAGATGAAGCAGACAGGAAAAAAGTAACAAATGAGTTGAAAAGGCAGCTTAATGAGATATTGAACGTGGAAATACCATTTTGGGAGGTGTCCGCAAAAAGATATTGTGTTGCCAGAAAAAAGGAATCTGAAAAATTAATTATGGCAAGCAATATTCCTCAGTTTCGAGTCTGGTTGCTGGATAAGGCTGAGGAATACAGGAATACTGCAAGTGCGAACAGAAAGCAGGAGGTTTTGGATCTATGTGTTGTTTCGCGTGATATATTGATGAAAAAGAAATTGGATTACGATATAGAATATGAAAAAATAAAGAAGGAGATCGAAAGACAATTTGTACCAAAACAACGATCTTGGGACATGATTCTGGAAAACTTTAAGGAGATGAAGAAAACGGTTCAGAATAAACTGAGGTCGTTAAAAAAAGAAGAATATGACAGATATGGTTTTTTTGAACAACAGATAAAGAGCATGTAAGGAGGATAGCATATGGCTGTATTGTTTGCAGTTGGCGGCGCTTTCATAGGCGGGCTTATTGTTGATACTTTGACGGACGATTATTTTCACAGTGATTATAGTGATTATAGTGATTATGATGATTATGATGATGCGGAGACAAGACGGCTTAAAAGAATCGAGACTTTAAAGAGAGATACTGAATTTGCAGCACAGAATTTTTCTGAATATAAGAAATATACTGTAAATCCGGAACTTGAAAGTAGTAGCTTAAAGGCTGAGACAGCAATGAATGTGTCAGCTGCGGCAATGGATAAGGATGTCAAAAAGAAATTACAGAAACAGATAGATGATCAGCTATTAAAAAAAACAGGAGTGTTAAGACAAGAATTAGAAGAAATAGATAGTTTACTTTTAAAAATAGACAAAATTGAGAAGGAGAATGCGGAATGAATAGTATAGGCTCTATTAATTCTTTTGTAGATACAATGTTGGAAAGCAAAGCACAATTTGAAAATATTAAAGCTTCGTTTGAACAAAAAAGTGATTTATTAGATGATATTATCAATAATTTCAGACAGGAAATTGAATCGATCCTGAATGTAAAGATTTTGGTTGAGGACGAAGATATGCAGAGACTGTATAATGGAGCCTCTGATGAACTGGTAAAAATGCTTAAGGGCGTGACAAACAGCATTGAAAATATACAAAAAGGCATGAAGTTTATTACAGATTATGAACAATCCTTTAATGTGGTGGTTTTTGGCAAGGTTAAGGCGGGAAAGAGCTATCTGGGTAATTTTATCATGGGAAATGTAATCAGAGATTTGGGCATATCTTCTTCGTACGATAAGTTTGAAAGGCCAAAGGTTGAGGTGTATGATCGGGGAAATGTTTCTACACGCGAAAAATTATCAGAGATTTCGGAAGAAGGAAATGAGGGGTTTCGGGTTGATCCCAACGAGGCAACCAGTGCAATTCAACTTTTTAAGCTCGGTGGAATGACTTGGTTTGATACACCCGGGATAGGGAGCGTTACCTGGGAAAATGAGATGTTGGCCAAAGATTATGTAGATAATGCAGATCTTATTGTGTATACCAGCAATTCAGATGCAGCTGGTACGCGGCAGGATTTTACAGAAATGAAGGCATTATATGAAAAAGGGAAAACTTTTCTTCTCTTATTAACACAATCGGATGCTGTAGAAGAGGATTGCGACGATGACGGTGAGATTGTCAGCGTTATTTTACCGAAATCAGATAAAGACCGTATGGATACGGAACTTTATATGTGTAATACTTTGCGGGATATTGGAATTCCCAGTCTTTCACAAGGAAAGGAAATTTTGACTGTATCTACCAAACTGGCATTGACAGCGTTGGAAAATCATGATGAGGAAATGTTCCAAGCCAGCAATATTGGTAAACTTTTAGATATCCTGAAAGAAATCACAAAGAATGAGGGGGCTGCTTTAAAACGCAAGACGCCGGGGAATCGAATCAATGCAACGGTCAATGATATAATAGATAAGTTAGGACAGAGTAACTCTAAATTAGAAGAATACAGGCGGAGTTTATTGGATAAAAAGCAAAGTCTGTCGGAGCGAAGTGATGAGCTTTTAGTGCAGATGCAACATCAATGTCTGACGAGGATTAACAGAATAATCCGTCAGAAAAGTAATGAGGTGGAAGGTAATGGAAGTGCTATTACCGGCGAAGCACTGACGCAGATGTTGAGTGAAGAAATATGTAAAGTATTGCGGGAAACATGTATTGACGAATTTTCAGAAAGCTGTGATATTTTATCTCAATATACAGAGAAACTTCAGCTTGAGAATGTTGGAGAACTAAAAATGAGAACTGATGAAATTACATATACTCTTCATAAAGTTGTCAGAGTATCAAGGGATCCGGAAGGACTTTGGGAGCACGTATGTTCATTTTTTGGAAAACAATATTATAGAAGTGATGTTAAAGACGTTGAGAAAAAGTCTATGGTTAAATTGGGAGTGAATGAACAACAAATACAGACGCTTGCCAAAGATCGTCTGGCAGAACTTTTTGAGTCGGAAGTACCTGATATGATGAAGAAAATATGTGACTACATCATAAAGCCCATTATGGAAATGCATGAATTGGCAGAAGAATATATTGAAAATGCAATATCCGGATTGGAAAAAATAAAATGTTGACTTTAATCTTAAAAGTTACAAATGCCTGTAATATGAGTTGTCAGTATTGCTCGGTTGGAGATAAATCAGATTTTGTTATAATGTCAGAAGATGAAATGGACAAAGCGTTTGAATGGTTTTGCAATTATGCTAAAGACAGGAGAGAGAAGAAAGTTTCCATAATTCTTCATGGTGGGGAACCTATGTTGGTTCCAGCAGAGCAATATGATCGATCTTTGAGAAAAATGCTGAATAACTACAGCGATATCCAGTTTACATTTAGAATTCAGACGAACGGTACAATACTTAGCGACACCTATCTTGCATTGTTTCAAAAATATGCATTCCATGTCGGTATTTCATT
Organism: uncultured Lachnospiraceae bacterium; assembly: GCA_910578115.1. GTDB lineage: Bacteria > Bacillota > Clostridia > Lachnospirales > Lachnospiraceae > UBA3282. Next base: position 4,158 of record CAJTPO010000047.1, read on the forward strand.
AGATGGATTAGATAGTGTACATGACAGGCAAAGAAGAGATATATTCGGAAGAGGAACTTTTGACTTGATATTCCGAAATATTCGTAAGCTGCAATCAGATAATTTACCGGTGTCGTCACTTATGGTTTTGACGAAGAATTCTTTAAACGCGGATTATGGATATCTGGATTATCTGTCTGAATATTATATACCTGTTAAAATAAACCCGCTGTTAAAAATAGGGAACGCACTGGTGCATGAGGAATTATGTCTTGATGAAGGGGATTATGGACGATATTTAATTGATTTACATAAATATGTATTAGAGCAGGAAATAGGGATTCACATCTCACCATTGGCGGAATTGCAACAAGCTATTATTCATGAAGCTGAACCACGGGGGTGCGTATTTCATGGGTCGTGTAGTAATAGTTTTATTTGCATAGATCAGATGGGAACATTGTATCCATGTGGAAGGTTTGCAGACCAGCATAAATGTATTTTAGGAAATATCTATGAAGGAATTACAAAAGAAGGAAAAAGGATACAGGAGAATTTGTATGCAAGAAGATCACATAAACTTCCAGAGAAGTGCCAAAGTTGTAAATATATAAAATTATGTCATGCGGGCTGTAGTGCAGTTACCGAAGTTGGGGAAACAGGGCAGCCAAGTGTGATGTGCAAAGATTACTGTATTCTGTTTGATTATCTATATGGAGAAGGATTAAGAAAGTATAAAAAGTATCTTTTGAAGAAGAAGGAACAAATTGAAAAACAAATTTTGACATTTAGGAATGCATATGAGTTATGAATTATTACTTATGAACATTGCAAGGAATGCATCTGAGCGTTTACCTCATTTCCGCGAGTGCCTCGGGCAACATCTTATTGCTTCTTATGTAGAGCAATATGGATATAGTGTAAGGGTATATTCGGGGGATGTATTGGAATGTGAAAAGGTTCTTTGCAGGGAAATAGAATTTCATAAAGTTCGTATGATAGGGTTTTATATAGGTGCGGATACATTATCCGTAGTAATAAATGTGATTAAATGGCTGAAAAAAAAGTATTCTGTGACGGTTTTTGTAGGCGGGCCAGAAGCATATGCTACGGGAAAAGATTTCTTGAAAAGCTGTCCGTGTGATTATGTAATTCCGGGAGAAGGCGAGAAGCCTGTATTAGGGCTTTTAAAGTATGTAATAGATGGTTATGGTGTTCTTAAAAATATACGGAGCCTGAGATATTGTGATGATACTGGAACTTATTATGAAAACGCGTTGGAGGAGCCGATTCAGGATTTAGATTCTCTGCCATTTCCAAAAAGAAAGAATAGTTTGAATAAGACTTTTCGGATGAATTCATCAATTGGGATTTTGACGGGGAGAGGGTGCCCTTATCACTGTAGTTTTTGTTTCGAAGGAGCTACATCGAAATTGGTACGTTTTCGTAGTGTAAAAAATGTCATTGCGGAGATAGAAGAGGTACATAAAGAAAATCCAAATTTGAAATGTGTAAATGTGTATGACGATACATTTACATTACAGCGGCAGAGAATAGAAGAATTTTGTAAATATATGAAGAGGAAGGGGCTATTGTGGACCTGTGAAGGTCATGTAGCCAGAATCTGCCATGAACCGGATCTTATGAAAAAAATGGTAGAGAGCGGCTTGATTGCAATGCAGATCGGAATAGAGAGCGGAAGCAGGAAAGTGCTGGAAGCGTATAATAAGAATACAACGCCGGAGATGATACAGAAAGCAGTAAGTATTTGTAAGCAGGCAGGCCTTATTACACTGGAAGGAAATTATATTATTGGCGGGGCATTTGAGACGGAAGAAACGATACATGAAAGTATAGAGCATGCCAAAAGTCTTTTGGAGATAGGACGGGGCATGATAGAATTAAGTACTGTATTTTTTGCACCTTATTGTGGTACGCCGATTACTAAAAATCCAGAAAAATTTGGTATTACAATAGAGAAAGAGTTGAATAAGCATATTGTTTTCACTATGCGTGATGCGGTCGTGACTACAAATGGTATGTCAACAGAGCAGATTATAAAGGCCAAGCAAAAGTTTGATGAAGAAATAACAAAAAAGTATTATTTAGAGGCAATAAAGTGTACAAAAACGGAATTGCTCAGGGGCGCAAGCCGTAATAATCGTCAAATGCGGATTAACCCTAACTGGTGTATTGCATGGGAGAGATATTCTTATCTAAAAAATTTTATGAGGCATTTTGATATACGCGAGCAAACAATAGATAGCCATAAGTTCCCGGTTAGAACAGTCAGCGAATACATTTATAAAGAGGATGTATTGTTGGCTGGTGATGTAAAACTACAGGGGATGGATGCGAAATATGTAGTATGGGCAGATGGAAGGCGCTCAATCTGTGAGATTGCAGAACAAGAGGGAATAGTTCTTGAGCAGGTGCTCGATAAATATACAGAATTGAATGAGAAGGGTTATGTTTATTTTTCTAAATTTTAGAGAGGTATAAAATAAGATGAGCTTGGCACTTGTATTTGCGGGAGGTGGAGGAAAAGGCGCATATGAAATAGGGGTTTGGAGAGCGCTTAAGGAATGTGGGCTGGAGGATTCTTTTAAGAGTGTAATCGGTACTTCGGTGGGGGCATTGAACGCTGCATTGTTTGGACAACAAAATATTGATACAGCGATCAGGATATGGAAGGAAATCTCACCTGGCAAAATGTTGGTCTCTAATGTCGATGGAAGGGGTGCTATTACAAGCCAGGCGGGATTGAAGAGTTTGTTGCAGGCAAATATGACTGGAAGATTACAGAAAAATGTATATGTTTGTTGTTCAAGGGCCGAGACGACGAAGAATATATTGGAAGATTTATTTTCAGAGGGAGAATCACTTTATTATAAAAGTAAGGATATCGTTGGAGTAAATCTGACAGAAAGAATTTTTCCTGAATATAAAAAATTGAATGATTTTTCGAAAAGTAAGCAAATAGAATATTTGCTCGCGTCTGCTGCCCTTCCTGTAGTTTACGATCCGATTTATATTGATGGGAAAAAATATAGAGACGGCGGGATTATAAAGGATCATAATATACCATATCCAAAGGCTTTTGAACTTGGTTATCGCAAGGTTTTAGCTGTAAGTTTAGAAAAAGAGATTTCAGGAGTCAAAACCTTCCGACAAGGACAAGTATATATATTGAGTCCTTCACAGTCATTGGGGAATACATTTGATGGTACCATTGATTTCGATGCACAAAATGCCATTTGGCGTATGAACCTTGGATATATGGATTTTATGAAACATAAAGAAGATATTTTGTCTTTTTTGAAGCAGGTAGAAATATCGACCAAAATACCAGATCATATAAGAAAAAAGATCAAAAAAATGGTCTAGAGGAGAAAATACATATGGTTACATTCATCCCACCCTATCCAGGTGAAGAAATATTCCCTGGGCTTGCCCAAACATCAATCCAAAATCTATGGAGAAATCGATTTTGTGGTAGTCTGCGACAGAGGTGTTGCATGTCTGGAGGTCAAGGGAGGGCGCATCGAGTGTCGGGATGGACAATGGATATTCAAAGACCGGTACGGTGAGGTTCTCAAATAATCCTCATGTGAAAAATATTCTTGTAGCCTGTGGCGTAGTTTTTCCAGATATTTATTTTGCGGCCTCTTCACAGGAGATTATTCCTGAGATTGTCTATGATGCCAAGACAATGTCTGTTACGGAATATATGAAGGGATGCTTTCTCAGACGGATGTTGTTGTAAACGTGTTGGGCAGTGATGCGGAAGAGAAAAAAGATACACCGGAATATGCAGCAATCCAGAGCTTTAAAGGGCTGGATTCTAAGATTGTTATATTATTTGGCATGAAAAAAATGTTCGAGATAATAATTTTTCAAAATATATTTATATTGCAGGAACCCGGGCAAGAACATTACTGTATGTGATGGAATCTAAGTGATTTTGGAGTAAAGGAGCGGTTTTATGATAGCGCATAAATCTTCTAAAAACAACCGCATTCTCAGCCTGTATGTCAGCCTGTGCGAGGGAAAGGTGATCAATAAATCAGAAGAAGCAAAAAGATTCAATGTAGACGAGCGCTCTATCCAGCGTGACATTGATGATATCCGGGCATTTCTGGATGAACAGAGAACAGGAGACTTTGCAGACAACCGCACGATAGAATATGACCGCAGTAAAAAGGGGTTTATCATGGCCGGGGAGGAAGGGTCCCTGATGTCGAACAGTGAGATACTGGCGGTGAGTAAGATCCTGCTGGCGAGCCGTGCTTTTACCAAACGGGAGATAGGAAGTATCCTAAAGAAAATGATAGGAGGCTGTGTCCCGTTGAAAAACATGCAGCTGGTCAAGGAACTGCTTTCCAATGAGCGGTTCCATTATGTGGAGCTTCATCATAAAAGCTGTATTCAGGACAAGCTGTGGGAGCTGGGAGCGGATATCCAGGAACACAACCTGGTCGAGATCACTTATGCAAGGGCGGAGCATACAGAAGAGACGATTACACGCCTGATCGAGCCGATGGCACTTCTCTTTTCTGAGTACTATTTCTATCTGAACGCATTTATTGTAGAAAGACAGGCTGATGGAAGCTGCAAGCACAAGTATAGTTACCCGGCTATTTTCCGCATTGACAGGATCAAGACTTACAGTAAAGCGGGGGAGAAATTCCGGGTATCCTATGCAGACCGGTTTGAGGAGGGAGAATTCCGGAAACGGATCCAGTTCATGTATGCCGGGGAACTGATGCGAATTCAGTTGAGATTTTATGGAGAGAATCCGGAACCGGTGTTAGACAGACTGCCCACAGCGCGGATCATCGGGCAGAAAGACCACGAGTATACGATCAGTGCGGAGGTGTATGGAAAGGGAATCGTCATGTGGCTGTTAAGCCAGGGAAATAAGATCGAGGTGCTGCGCCCGGAAAGCCTGCGGCAGGAGATCAAGCAGAAAGCAGAGGAGATATTAAAGCTGTACAGTTAAATGTATAAGTCGGATTATCTGAAATGATATATAATAAACAGGAATAGAGATAAGAGTCCCGGAGAAAATACTCCGGGATTTTTGTGTCTGAAGATAAAATATGCTGAGAGTGACAGGAAGTGTCATGCACATATTTTATACTTGCTTTAGAAATACCTGAACAAAGGGTGGGAAAAGGGAAAGGAGACACTATGTTTGGAGGTCTGATTAATGCAGCAGAAAAAGAAGATAAGGATATTCTTATGAAGGAAAGCATGGATGATATCTGTGAAGCTCTGGAAAAGGAAATCCTGAAAAGCGATGCCGCCGATGAGGTGAAGCAGGACATGTTGATCCGGCTTAGAAAGCTGTGTGGTACAGAGACCAACATCATGCTGGTTGGCGCCACCGGATGTGGAAAGAGTTCTACGATCAACGCGTTGTTTTCCTGCAACCGGCAGGAGGAATATGTGGAAGCTGCCAAAGTCGGCAGCAGAGCAGATCCGGAGACAAGAGATATCGAGAGGTACAGGATCGGCAACCTGATCCTCTGGGACACTCCGGGACTTGGCGATGGGACGGAGATCGATGCGCACCACAGGGAAGTGATCACGGAGTTACTGCAGGAAGTGGATGAGGGAGAGGAGGGAGAAAAGACTGCCCTGATCGATCTGGTACTGGTCATCCTGGATGGCTCTACAAGGGATCTTGGGACATCTTACCAGATATTGAATGAAGTGATCATTCCGGAACTGGGAGACGATACAGGATGCATCTTAATTGCCTTGAACCAGGCGGACATTGCCATGAAGACAGGCAGGCACTGGGACTATGAAAAGAATGAGCCTGATGATACGCTCAAAGCATTTTTGGAGGATAAGGTAACATCCATACGGACGCGTATCAAAGAGGACACCGGACTGGATATCACACCTGTCTATTATTGCGCGGGTTACAAAGAAGAGTCTGGCGATGTGGTTTATCCTTACAATCTGTCAAAACTTCTTTATTACATATTAAACTCGCTTCCGGTGGAAAAGAGAGCGGCAGTTTTTGGCGGATTGAATACTGACGCAGAGCAATATGAATACAACGATGACGACATGGACTATAACGAGGGTGTGGTGGCGAGTGCCGACAGCATGGCTGATTATGTGGCGGAAGGGATCAACAATGGGGCAGTCGCAGGTTTCTGTATCCTTGGAGCACCGGGAGCAGCAGTCGGGATGGCGGTCGGCGCATTTGTCGGAGGCATCAAGGGCATTCTGAGCCATATTTTCTGGTAGCAGCGGATTTCCGGCAACAAGATAGAGCATAAACATAACCGGTGACAGGTATGGCTATAAGAAGATAAATATTTTAGCCGTAAATACATGGCAGAAAAGAGGAGGAAGAGACAAATGTTATTTAATTTATTAATGGGAGCTATGGACACAGCGATTGACGCATTAGAATTTGGGCCGGTGAAAGCGGCCAGGATCAACACAAGTTTTTGTCCGCAGGCGGAAAGGGATTATATCAGGCTGGACAGGGAGACAAAAGAGGCATTAGACAGAGCTTGTGAAGAGCCAGAAGAAATGAAGGCAGAAGAAAAGGAGCCGGAAGAGGATATTTCCCCGGTGCATGTGGATGACATTGTCCAGCACATGGAGGGGGTGATAAAAAATATTTTTTCTCCATCAGATAACCGCAGAATGGCGGGTGTCTGGCAGCTGAATGAAGAAGAGATGGAGGACGGGCAGCATATGTGATCCTTTACGAGGATTAATAGATACGCACAAAAAGAACAGAAGAGAAGGGAAATGTTATGTATAATCTGTTAAGATTTATAGATTCCCCGGATATCAGGGAGTACAACAAAGATACATATTTTACACCGGCGGAGTGGGCAGTGCTGATCGGGATGAGCTGCAGGCAGACGATGGAAGAAAAGACAGAAGCCCTGCAGTATCTTCTGGATCATTTTGATGAGGAAGCATTTATGGAGGAGAGCAGAAATATCGAACCTCGGATGCCGCCTGATCATATCGTGTTGCCCTCTAAAGAGATGACCGCCAGGACAGTGCAGTTATGGCAGGAGATACTGACGGACAGATACAACAGTGAGGGATTTCTGTATGCAGTAAAGTATGCAGAGAAAACAGAAGACGGGCACGATGATATATCAGATTACATCTTCTTTTCCGGATATGAAAAGGCATATGCGTATCTTGAACGTGAGAAACGGGTGTATCAAGAAGATGAAGATATGCGTGATATAGAGAGGACGGGCAGGATGTATCGGATCAAACTGGATGAAAAGGGACATCGCAGCGATAATGGTGACTGCTATCTATTTGATACGGATCTGCGGATCATAGATGTCCTGCCGTCTGTGGAAAGAGATTCTCTGTATGAGAATGGCAGGTGCATTCCATTGTTAAATGAGTATGAGTACCGGGTTTATGTACCGTTTCCATATCAGGCAGGGAATATCGTAAAAGCCGGGATCATTATGTCACGAAACTTATCATGGTAGGATCTTTGATGACTGGAAAAGAGCGGTGCCAGACCGTCCGATAAAAATTATACAAAGAAGAGGGAGGTTAGTAATGTTTTGTCAAAAGTGTGGGAAGCAGATTGAAGAAGGAAGTCAGTTCTGCCAGTATTGCGGGGTAAAAAATACAGCAGAGCCGGAAGTGGTGAAACAGGACGTTCCTGTCAAAAAGGAGAAGGTGAAGCGAAACAGGAAAAGAATGCCGGTTATCATCATAGCTGTATTAGTACTGATGATCCTGGGAGGAGTGATGTTTTCAGAAGGAGATGAATCTGCAGATACATCTCCTCACAATACAGAACGCATGAAAGATCTGGCTTTGTATGCAGACTATACAGAGGAAGAGCTGGTGCAGGAACTTGGTTATAAGAAAAACGAATTTGGTATGTATCCGGAAGAAACACATATAAATTTTCTCTTTACAGATGGAAAGATCTATATGATCAGGATCGACAGACCGGAAGATACCGGAATATCACTCTGGGGTGTAAATCTGAAGAACTCAATCGAAGAAGCAGATGCGGTTTTGGTAAGCAAAGGCTTTAGCTGTGAGGGATCTTTTGAAAGTGCGGAGCTATCCAAAGATGGTTCACTTGAAACCGTGGAGGTTACGGTAATTTCGTATATAGAAAGTGCAACGGGCTATCCATATTTTATCAGTACTGATGAGGATGGAAAGATTATTTCGTTATCTTACGCAATGGAAGCGGAGGAGCCGGTCTATGCGGAAGAAGTATTTGAGCCGGAGGAAGAAAGCAGGGATTTTGCAGCAGGGACTTTGACATACGGAGCCTATTCTTTTGACGATGGAACCGGGACAACAGGAACCGCAGAAGTTGGATTTTATACGGATATGGACGGCGATTATATATACATAGAATGTTGGAGAAATGACCGTGAGATTGTTTGTTTTACAGGAATTCTGGAAACGGTCGGGGAAAGCTGTTATGCATACTGCGAAGAAATTAACACAGGTATTATTGTTACTTTTGTGGATGATGGGTTATATGTGCAGATAGATGAATCTACTTTCACCGGAATAGATGATATGGCAGGATTTTATAGTCTTGACAGTGTTTTAAATCTGAATGAAGTGGGATAGTGCAAAAAGATCAAGAAACTCCAAAGTGTCAGAAATACATGAACGTGCAGGTATGAAGTGGTACGCTTTGGAAGCGCGATGGAAAATGTGTTACGGAAAAGATGAGATTATGAAGGAGATGAAAAAATGTTTTGTAAGAAGTGTGGAAAGGAATTAGCTGAGGAAGCAATATTCTGTCCTGTCTGTGGGACAAGGAAGGTGGAAATTCCGGACGGGAACAGCTTTCAGGATGCAGGTACAGATCCGGGCAGGATTGCGGCAGATGCAGAAGAGAAGTCAGGGGATTTAAAGTCAGATAAAAAGGAATCCGGTACAAATATTATTTCCAGGATATGGAACAGCCGGTTATTCTTGATGATAGCAGTAAAGTTCGGAAATGTACTTGAAATACTGGAAGGTGTCATCGGTCTTATATTGTCCAGATTTTTGTTCAAGGAGGGCGGTTTCTTGGGAATTGCATTTGGAATTCTTTTTGCTCTCGGCGGAATAGGCAGCTGTATCAGTGGTGTAATGTCATTATTATCCCGCTGGAAAAACAGCAGTGAGGATGAGACACTGGATGAGATCAGCATCAATAAGAAAAAAAGAAATCTGTGTATAGGAGTAGCAGGAATCGTGATCGTTCTGGTTGTACTTAAAAATACCGGCGGCGGGACATATTCTGTTGTAAAGGCTATTTCATTTGACAATATAGGATCGGAGACGATCGGGGAGATTGTAGACGAAAATATAAAGAGTCCGGAATGGTCGCAGAAGAAGTTGGACAACAGTTCTAAACTGGTATATGTGGAAGGGTATTGCCCAAGATATGGAGAAACGATCAGGATTGAGTTTTACTACGAAAAATTAAAAGACGGTTCCTATGAAGTGACATTGAATGGAATGTACTGGCCGGACAGTGGGGAAGAATTTGATACACTTGAGACTGCTGTAGCGTGGGCGGCGCTGTATGGTTACAGTGAATGATTTTTAAAGTTTCCTGCATAAAAATCTAATTTGGTGACTGTTATTATTCCCGCGAGCAATGAGCCAGGTTGGTATGCCGGGGGATTTCAGCCCAGTCAAAAAATAAATGTATGCATGAAAGAAAAGATATATATGAGGAAGAGACCGCAGCGGTCTCTTCTTTATTATGTTGCAGAGCCAGATGACTATATCAGAAGCAGACCATGTCCTGATGTATGGAGTCCTGCTCCTGCCGGATGACTGTGACCATGACTATGAGCCATATAAAAAGATGGTACATGCAGGCAATACAACACAGGTGGATCCAGAAGAGATTCTGTCATTTAACTTATACCGTTATGACAGGCATAAAGCGGAGATCGAGGAGACAGCTGTGTGATCGACGGCCGGCAGATACAGCCATACATGGTATTCTTTGGCCCCGGTTCTTTAGCGGCCCTTGCCTGTCCGATTTCCTTTGCGGGTTTCACTGCCTGTACTTTGAGGAGATGAATTTTTTCATATATTCATAATATTGATGTATATCAAAATGGAATATCGTGCGATCTTTTCTCACCTATGCAGTACGCAGACGGTACCTGTGAGAAACAGATTGATACGGTTGAGGCTGTAACAGACGTTTTTGCAGGAAAGTTGAATCTGGGTTCCAGGCAACATGCAGTACTCCGAGGTCATCCACTGAAAATCACATCATTTGAAGAACAAAGTGATATGAAAAAGAAAGAAAGGCCGAAACGGAATACTTGCAGGGTACAAAGGAACGTTTTTTCAGAAGTAGAGGGTTTTGGTTTTTAATTCTATTTCGGCAGGAATGAACGTTTTATACGGGGTTAAAGTGTAAAATGATGCATAAACTGTAAGAAGAATTTGTGATTTTTTATGGAGGGCAGTATGACGAAAGAAACCAAAGACATTATAACCGAAATATCGCTTATCTTAGTGCGTGAAAACCAGATTACATCCAGCGAACAGATCCGCATGCTGGAATTACTCAGGAGCGAGAAGATAGAGCGTTGATGAACGATCACCTGAGTTTTCTGCAAACAGTGCAGCAGGAGAAATTCTGCTGCGCTGTTTGTACAGAAATGGCGAAATGTTATTTCGACAATATATATATAAAATCAAGAAAGAAGGAACCCTGTGGAGAAACTGCGTGCAGTCATATATAATCGTTGCAGCACTGAGGAGGAATCCCAGAAAGATGCATTGATCAAACAGGTCCAGGAATCAAAAAACTGCATTGCAGAACAGGGCTGGGCACTGGTTGACGCTTATGTGGAAGCAAAAAGCGGCACAACGATAAAAGGCCGGAATGAATATAACCGTCTGTTTCAAGATCTGGAAACTGACAAATTTGATATTATCGTTATCAAGAGTCAGGACAGACTCATGCGCAACACCAGGGATTGGTATCTGTTCCTTGACCGGATGCAGCGGAATCGGAAACGTCTCTACATGTATCTCGATCATAAGTTTTACACACCCGATGACGCACTGATCACTGGTATCAAGGCGATCCTTGCAGAAGAGTACAGCCGCGAGCTGAGTAAGAAGATCAATAATGCTCACCGCAACCGGCAGAAGGAAGGAAAGCATTTCATATTAACGAATCAGACCTACGGATACCGCAAAATATCGGATAAAGGTATAGAAATTGACGAACAGGAAGCCGGGATGATAAAAATGATCTTCGAACTTTCAGCTAACGGTTACGGAACACACTGCAGCGCAGAGATTCTCTATCGGAATGGCTATTGTAACCGAAGCGGAAAGATGATAAGCCCTTCTCTGATCAGAAATATTATCAGAAACCCTATCTACAAGGGGACAGTCATCCAGAACAGACAGCATTATGATTTTGAGAGCAAGCGGATCTATAAGAACCCTGAGACAGAGTGGATCGTACATGAAAACGTCATACCGGCTATTATTGATGCAGATCTGTTTGAGCGGGCGAATCAAGGGCTGGATAACAGAAGACAGGAGGGCAACAAAGGCGGAGTCTATAGAAAAGGAAGCAATCCCGGTAAGTATGATCTTACCGGGAAGATAGTCTGCGGATTGTGTGGCAACCCATTTTACCGTACTGTGCGCCAGAATAAAAGCGGAAAAGTGACAGAATGGAAGTGTTGTAATTATCTGCAGAATGGAAGGAGGAAGAACCGGCTCAGGCGGGATCAGATCAGGAAAGTGGAGAGGGATGTAGAAACGGGATGTGATAATGTGCACCTGGATGAGAAGAAGCTGTATGAGATGATGGAGCAGTTATGCCGGAAAAAGTATCAGGATCTGGAACAGCAAAAGGATATTCTGCTAAAAAAGACAGTATCCCTTCTCAGGGATGCGCTTAAAGAGAATGACGCAGGATCAAAGAAAGGAGGCCTGGAATCTTCGTTGGAAAAATTATCCCGTCAGAAGAATTTCCTGCTGGATAAGCTGCTGGACGGTACAATCTCTGATACAGATTATAAAGCGAAAAATTACGAGTTGACGGTTAAGATCGGACAGCTGAATGAAGAATTGAAGAATCTGGAAGACAGTATCTTACAAAATGCAAAGATGGAAGGCCGGATTGAAATGATACGTGAAAGACTGGAAGGAGGTATCATAGAACAGGCGAAGATAGCGGATATGCTTGGAAACATTAGGAAGATCAGGATTTTTCCGGATCAGTTGGAATTCTATTTTGATTCCTGGGCAGTCATGGGGCTGTCAGAAGAATCTGCTGCCTCCGGTGTCAGGGATGAAACCGATAAACTTACGGTGATCCATATGCCCCAGACATGCAGCACATCTCATCAACCGATGATAGATGCAGAGAAGCGCCGGATACTGGAACTGATGAAACAGAAACCTGAGATCACGGCCAAAGAAATTGCAAAAGATATGGAAGTAAATCTTTCTCTTATACATAGAAGAATCCGGGAATTGAAGTCGGAGGGAAGGATCAGATACAGTTCTCCGAATGGCCGGGGAGAATGGCAGATCCTGTAATAAGGACGCAGCAGGATGAACGGTTGCCAGATACTTGAGGCCTTTCCGGATATAACCTGCTAATGGGAGCAAATATAAGGTATACTGAAACCAGACCAGAAAGCCTTTACCAATGGCTTTTTGGTCTGATGAAACATTTTGTGTCATTGTTAACGAAGCGAAAGATATTACTTCCGGCTTTGCAATAGATCCCGTATATGTGTTTGAAAAAACGATAGCAAAAAACAGGTATATTATCTACGATAGATACAGGGAAGGATAAAAGCGGAGGACAATGCATATATCATTGAATTTAAGGTACAGGATACGGATGAAAAGGAATTGGCCGATACGGTACTGGATGCATTACGGCAGATCGACAGGCAGAATTATGAGACAGCTCTGGCAGCAAAAGGAATCGCCAGGGAGCGTATACGGAAGTATGGACTTGCTTTTTGTGGGCAAGGTGTACGGTAGATATCAATACCTTCCAGAATGATATGACCAGCTTCAAAAGCCGGGATGATGTGTTGACGGCGCTGATCCATCTGGGATATCTGGCGTATGATGCGGACACGCGGGAAGCCTACGTGCCCAATGAAGAAGTGCGTGCCGCTTTTGAGAGGGCTGTACGGGATACGGGCTGGGATCCTGTTATTCCACAAAACCGGCGCTTGTCGTGGAATTGAAATATGACCAGTCTGCCGAAAGCGCCGTGGCGCAGATAAAAGACAGAAGATATCCGGAGGCGTTAAGGGAATATCAGGGAAATATTCTGCTGGTTGGGATCAGTTATAATAAAGAGGATAAGGTTGAAAAATAGTAAATTAAGCCAAAATTGGCAATAAGACACAAAAAACAGGCTCACATAGTGAACCTATTCTACGGTATTCCCACCTTTGAAAAGAGGCCACCTGCATATCAATACTTAACGGGTGGGTGCATCAGCCATTGATACCGGGATGCCTAATTATTAGATTAACTATAACACAAAATGCTTGGCACGAAAACCCTTTTCATGGCGTTTTGTGCCTTGAGCGGAGCGAAAGGAATGGATATAAACATGAATGTACGAAACATGAATGTACGATCGAAGAGTGGGATAAAGGATAACGGTCCGGATATTCATTTCTATCATTTCCGCATTCCTTTTAAAGACCTGCGACCCATAGATGATCAGATACCCGAGCCCCCGTCTCGCGGCGAGGAATTCACCAATGATGACGCCCACCAGTGACAGGCCGATATTGACTTTCATATTACTTAAGATCAGTGGGACGGAACTGGGCAGTATGACTTTGACAAAGGCATCCCGCTTATTGCCGCCCAGCGTATAGATCAGTTTCAGCATCTCGGGATCTGACTGGCAGAAACCGGTATAGAGATTGATGATGGAACCGAAAACGGCTACGGAGATACCGGCCACAATGATGGTGTTTGTGCCGGTGCCGAGCCAGACGATCAACAGGGGTGCCAGCGCTGATTTGGGCAGGGAATTCAGGACGACCAGATAAGGTTCCAGTACTTCGGCAAGACTGCTTACATACCACAGGAGTGTTGCCACGAACAGACTTAAGCATGTGACCAGAAGAAAACTGACTACGGTTTCCAGAAGTGTGATACCGGTATTGGAAAAGAAGGAATAATCTATAAGCATCTGGTACAGATACCGCATGATACTGCTGGGGCTGCTGAAAAAGAAGACATCGATCCATTCCTTCACCGCGGCCAGTTCCCATAGCCCTAAGAAGGCGACGATCAAAAGCAGGCGGCACAGACCGATCAGATGATGATGACGCCTGTGGGCTTTCAAAAAGCGGATCTGGTTTTCGGACACAGTCTCAGGATGTGTGGATAACAGTTTGTTCATTCGTCAGCACCTCCCATAAATGATTAAAATATTGCTGATACTCTGCTGTATTTCGGATCGCCATTGGATCGTGGCGGTCTATTTCATAGTGGATCGGCATCTCACATTTGATGATGGCCGGTCTTCTGGAAAGGACGAGTACGCGGTCAGCCAGTGTTACAGCTTCGGACAGGTCGTGGGTAATGAGAACAGCAGTCTTGTCTGTCTGCCGGATGATCTGCGCGATATCTGCGGAGACGTTTAAGCGTGTCTGGGAGTCCAGTGCGCTGAAAGGTTCATCCAGAAGAAGCAGATCCGGGTGGATTGCCATGGTGCGGATCAGGGCTGCCCGCTGCCGCATTCCGCCGGACAGTTCGGAAGGTTTTTTATCCTTAAAGGCATAAAGGCCATAGTCTTCAAGAAGTTTTAAGACATAATCGCGGTTAGTACGGGTAAGCGTGCGCCGAAGTTCCAGGCCGAGGATCACATTCTGATAGATGGTGCGCCACTCAAAAAGGTGATCACGCTGCAGCATATAGCCAATCGTGATCGTATCATCATCACCGCAGTCCGCCAGACATCTGCCCCGATAGAACAACGTACCCTGCTCCGGAGAAAGCAGACCGGCTATGATGGACAGCAGGGTAGATTTGCCGCCAGTGCATAGTTGGAAACTTCTGCTTGACGAACGCATGGCACATCATACGCTCCATTGGAAATCGGTTGCGGTTTTACAGGGAATCGGGTATGATGAAAATACACATATAGAGTAATAACTGACAGGCAAGCGTGCCATGTGAAGTGTCCGTGTTTGGAAGACAGGAGAGTAGTCGGGGCACGGGAAGGGAAAGACGGATGATACTGGGAATGAGACGGTCCGGGAAGCGGAGAACTCTGACAGGGCAGATCAGCAGGATCGTGCTGGTTCTGATTCTTGTAGGGCTGATGGAAGCCGGAGCCGCATACACGATGCTGGAATGGTATCACGAACAGGTGTCGGAACTGGAATATACGATCAGTGATATCTACCTCTCGGAGACGGATCAGAATTTCAACCTGATCAATACGAGCATCCGCAGTATGCTCCATGACGGGAACGAGGTTCTTGATGTTGTGGAATCGTATTATTCGCCGGTGGATTATGCCGCGGAGGTAGAGCGTCTGGCGTACATATTAGGGAAGAACAATTCTGTCATCCAGCTTAAGAATGCATTCGCGGATATGGTGATCTATTACGGGAGCCGGTTCAATTTTTTCTTCCTTAATCCGGAAAAACAGCTGTCAGTGGAGTACGGCGGCGGGGAGTATGCAAAGCGCGCCGATTTCATGAAGATGCTGGAGCAGTATGTTGAAATGGACGAGGTTCGCTATACTATAAACGGGAAATGGTTTCTGTTGGGCGATTATATCTGCACGATCTACCACAGCTCGAACGGGATTGGCGGTGCATACATATGGGCGGAGGACTTTGCTACAAACATGTTCGGCATATCACCGACGGGCTGCTCCAGCATTGATATTTACGATCCCGGGAATCAGAGTTCGCTTGTATATGCAAAGCAGGAGAACGGATTGGTGTCGACGGCAGAGCTGGTCACGAACGTCGGTATGCCGGAGGATTCCTACCGGTTGGAACATGCGGGGTTCGTATGCCGTTTTGTGATGGACACGAGCAAATATGAGAAGACCGTGCTGCTGCCGGTGCTTTTTCTAGGGTTGTTGGCGATCTACCTGGTGATCATAGCTGTCACGTGGCTGTATACCAGACGCAGGGTGCTGGGACAGGTCAATTCCTTTTATAATAATCTGATCGAGTATAAGGATACCGAGCGTTTTGCCGGAGACATGGGAGTTGAGGAATTTGCCGAGGCCGGTAAAGTATTAAACCAGCGCTCTGAGGAGATCAGTCAATTAAAGATCAGTGTCTATGAGGAGCAGATTAACCGGCAGAAGGTGGAACTGGATTATGCCCAACTGCAGATCCGGCCTCATTTTTATATCAACTGTCTGAACATCATTCACAGCATGGCGCAGGAGCGCCTGACTGGCGAGATCCAGGCATTTGTCGTATATATCTCGCGCTATTTCCGCTACATTTTCAAAAAAGGCATGGTGCCGGTGACGGTGGAAAAAGAGCTGGAATTCACGGAGACTTATCTGAAGATCCTCGAATGTATGAATGATACAAAGTACCGGTATGAGGTTTTCTGCGAGGAAGGACTTTCGGCGGTACGGATCCCGCCGCTGCTCATCCAGACATTTGTGGAGAATGCGGTGAAACATAATCTGGATGATGTGGAGGGATGTGAGATCTGCGTGCATGTGGAACGTGTCTGCGGCAGCGGACAGGCGGCGCAGACAAGGATGCCGGACGCAGACAAAACAGGCGGGGATATCTGCCTGGCGGAAAACGGCGGCTCCGGCGGAGAATGGATGCGGATCACGGTCTGCGACAATGGTTCCGGGTTCGATGATGTGACGCTTGAACACTTTGACGCAGGGGATTATGGGGAGGAAGGAAGCGGCTACCACATCGGGATCCGCAATGCGGTAGAACGCATGAAGATGATCTACGGGGAACGTGCGCGTGTCGTTTTTTCCAACCTGCCGGACGGCGGGGCGCGGGTGGAACTGTTTCTTTTGACAGAGGGACAGGTTCGGCAGGAGAACGGACAGGGACTTACACGGAGATAACGGCGATGGAGGCGGAGATGAATATTCTTCTGGTAGATGATAATATCTATACGATTCGGGCGTTAAAGAGTGGAATCGATTACAATGCGCTCGGGATCACCGGCGTCTATACGGCGCGGAATATGGCATGTGCCGTGGAATGGCTGGAAAAAGAAGAAATCCCGCTGGTGCTGACGGATATCGAGATGCCGAACGGTACAGGCCTGCAGCTGCTGGAATGGATCAATGAACACAGGCCGGGAATCGTGACGCTCTTTTGCACCAGTTACGCGAATTTTGATTATGCAAAGAAAGCAGTGGAGCTTCACAGCTTTGACTATTATCTGAAACCGATTCAATATGAGGATCTTCAGAAGCTGCTGGCGAAGGCGGTGGAGGAGGTAAAGAAGCGCGCGCAGGCAAAGGCGAAGGAGCGTTACGAGGTATACTGGAACGATACGCTGCGCGTGCATAAGAGCCATTTCTGGGAGGACGCGCTGTTCTGGGTTGACAGCTATGACGAAGAAGAGCTGGAATTTCTGGCGGAGAGCCGCTATCTTCCGTATTCTGCGGAAAGCCGCTTCACAACCGTTATCTTAAGGTTTGAAAAGGAAAAATCACGCATGAACGATTTTCCGAGAAACCTGGAGCGGTTCGTGGCGGGCAATATCATGGAAGAACTGTGTGAAAAAGCGGATATGCAAATAGAACTGTTTTTAAAATACTGTCGGGATACCTGGACGCTGGTTCTCTCGCACGGAGAGATTCTCACAAAAGAGGAATTTCATGAGGTACTTGCCGGACTTGTACACAATATGGGAGAGGTGCTGCACTGCGCGGTTTCTGTCTGCTACGCCTATCGGTGTACCTTGCAGGATGTCCGTGGACGTTATATGTTGTTGGAGGGTTTTTGCCGGGAACACAGCCCGAAGCAGGATGAGGTTGTGGACATTGACCGGTTAGAGGATGAGATCTGTGAGGTAAAAGAAGAGCACGGGGAAGTGCAGGGAACAGGGAATGCGATTGCGAAGGTGAAGCAGTATATTGACGAACATTTCTGTGAGAATATCACCAGGGATACGCTGGGGGAGATCGTGTATTTAAGTCCGGGGTATCTGGCAGCGTCGTTTAAGCGGGAGACGGGCAGTTCTCTTGGCAGTTATATCATTGAACGAAGGATGGAGAAAGCGAAGGCGCTTCTGGCGGACGGGAAGCTGACGGTATCGGAGGTGGCATTTGCGGTGGGCTATGATAATTTCACCTATTTTTCGCGGTTGTTTAAGAATAAAGTCGGGGTGATGCCGAAAGAATATAAGAAAGGAAGAAAGAAGTGAAGGGCAGCGTGCGTTGTCCTTTTTTTCATGAATAAAAAGTGAGAAACATATTCAGAAAGTGCAAATCGTGATTCGGATTGTGAAAGAAAATATTCTTTTAATTGGATAAAATAATTCCATAAAATCAATTCTATAAAAGAACAAGGAGGAAAGAGATGAAAAAACGACTTGCACTTTTACTTACTTTGGCAATGGGCATCAGTGTAATGGCAGGATGTGGCAGCAATGCTGAAACAAGTGGAGATGATGAAGCTGGTGGTGGAATTTCCGTGGAGAAGGATGATGCGGCAGACGCAGACGGGGCAGACGCAGGAGGCGAGAAGATTAACTTTGACGAGGAGCCTTATGAGGCGACGTTAATGTACTGGGTTGGAAATGATGCGCGGGATCTGGATTCTGTTGAAGCGGCATTTAATGAGTTGACGCTTGCACAGCTGAATATTAAAGTCAAGATGTTACCGATGACAATGGGAACGTATATGCAGCAAATTCAGATGGTACTTTCGTCTGACGATGATTTGGATATCGTCCCAATCTTTGGTGCAAATATTGGAAGCTATATTGATGCGGAATATCTGGTGGATATGAGCGAATATATGGATACCTGTGGTCAGGATCTGTTAAAGATTATTGGCGAGGAGGATATTGAGTGTGGCAGACTAAACGGATTTCTTGCGGGTGTGCCGAATATGCATGAGCGTACCAACCCGATTATCTTTGTCTTACGGACGGATTTGTTGGAAGAGACAGGATTTAAAGCGGAAGATATAAAGAGTGCGGAAGAGCTGACGCAGGTGTTTGCGGCGGTTCAGGAGAAGCATCCGGAAATCACAATCTATGGTGGACAGAACAGCCTTTCCTATCCTCTGCAGATTGCAGTGACGGTGGACCCGCTTGGTGGCGGTAACTTTGGAGTCCTGCCGGATAACGGGCAATCAACAACGGTGGTGAACTGGTATGAGGATGAAGATTTTATCAACGCGTGTAAACTGATGCGTTCGTGGAATGAGGCGGGATATGTCTCCGCAGATTTTGCGACCTGTACAGATACCGGGGAAGCACTGATGCGTGCAGGTAACCTGTTCTGTTTTTCGACGGCAGGCAAGCCAAACTCCAAGGTGGAAAAAGATGTTATGACCGGATATGATACTACGATCATCCAGGTGACACCGGATGTATGTTACACACAGACAACCAATGCTCTGCTTTATGGTATTTCTGTTAACTCTGAGGACCCGGAGAAGGCGATGATCCTGTTAAACTGGATTTATGCGACGAAAGAGGCAAATGACTTGCTAAATTGGGGAATTGAAGGCAAGGATTATATTGTGAAAGAAGACGGTACACTTGATTATCCGGAAGGGGTAACGATGGATAATGTCGGCTATCACCAAGACACTGGATGGGCTCAGATGAATCAGTACAACAGCTATGTCTGGACAGGAAATGATGCAGATGTGTGGGAACAGTATCAGGCGGTCCGTGATTCGGCAATCATGTCAAAGGCATATGGTTTCTTCTTTGACACCACACCAGTGCTCAATGAGATTTCTGCTTTGACTGCAGTCAGCGAAGAGTATTTGACCACGATTGGAAGTGGCTCGGTAGAACCTGAGACTGCACTCGCAGAATTTAATGAAAAACTGTATGCAGCCGGACTGCAGGCTGTGATGGATGAGAAGCAGGAGCAGCTTGACGATTGGCTGGAACAGCAGTAAGGAAGATTTGGACACGGAATTCGGTGTAGCAGCCGGATTCCGTAAATTGTATCCGGTACGGATCACTGGATGCATGTTGAATATAAATTTCAACTCGGCTCGGACTTTGCATTTGCAGCAAAAGAACTTTGCCTGGGCAAAGTCGGGGAAAACCTGTAAATTTAGCCAAAGGAATCTGCTTATCGCCGTAGGCGCCCGGAATGAGCAGATTCCATAACAGGGAAGCCGAAGGCTGACCTGTTACAGCGAAAATGCAAGATAGACAGAAAGGTATGGTGACAGGTTTGAAAAAGAATAAGAAAAAAGATAAACTGACCTGGGTGCAGTTTAAACAGTATATTCCGCTTTATTTGATGCTGCTTCCGGCGTTGATTTACCTATTTATCAATAACTATATCCCCATGACGGGAATCGTGGTCGCCTTTAAGAAATACAGCAAGAAAAAGGGAATCTACGGCAGTAAATGGAACGGGTTGGAGAATTTTGAATATCTGTTCAAAAATGACGCGGGCCTGATCGTGAGAAATACGCTGCTCTACAATATCGTGTTTATCGTGCTCGGCATGGTGGTCGGCGTGACGCTGGCCATTCTGATCACGGATGTGCTCTCAAAGCGGTTAAAGAAGCTGTATCAGAGTGCGATCATGCTTCCGTTCCTGATTTCCATCGTGATCGTCAGCTATATCGTGTTCGCATTTTTGAGCGTGGAAAACGGGATGTTCAATAACAGTATCTTAAAGCCTCTCGGATTGTCGCCGGTGCAATGGTACGCGGAACCGAAGTACTGGCCGTTTATTCTCACCTTTGTGAATATCTGGAAGGGCTGCGGTTATGGAACCCTGATCTACATTGCGGGTATCGTGGGAATCGATCCTTCCTTCTACGAGGCGGCAAAACTTGACGGAGCGACGAAATGGCAGCAGATCACAAAGATCACGATCCCCAGCCTGGTGCCGGCCCTGATCACGATGACGATGTTAAGTCTCGGGCGGATCTTTGCTTCGGATTTCGGTCTGTTCTATCAGGTACCGCAGAACTCCGGTGCGCTGTTTTCCGTGACACAGACCATTGATACCTATGTGTACCGTGCCCTGATCTCCTCCGGCGGAATCGGACGTTCCGCGGCAGCCGGATTCTTCCAGTCCGTGGTCGGATTTGCGCTGGTCATGGGAGCGAATGCGCTGGTGCGCAGGATCAGTCGTGACAATGCTATGTTCTAGGGAGGTCGGATGAATATGATACACTCAAAAGCAAATCGAAGATATCAGTTTATAATCAATATTATCATGCTGCTGGTTACTGTGATCATGATTGCGCCGCTGGTGCTTTTGTTTATGTCTTCTGTCTCATCGGAGGCATCACTGTTAAATAACGGTTATTCCTTCTGGCCGGAAGAATTCAGCCTCTCGGCATACCAGTATATTCTGGCAAACGGTCAGACGATCTTCAGGGCTTACGGGGTGACGATCCTTGTGACCATTGTAGGAACGTCGATCAACCTGCTGCTCTGTTCCATGGCAGCTTACGCACTGTCGATCAGGAAACTGCCGTTCCGGAATGTGATCAGCTTTTTTATCTTTTTTACGATGCTCTTTAACGGCGGTCTTGTCCCGTCTTACCTGATGTGGACCAGTACATTTCATATTAAGAATACGATCTGGGCGCTGATCGTACCGAACTTTTTATGCGGTGCGATGAATATCATTCTGATCCGGACTTATTTTATGACGAGTATCCCGGAGGCGCTCTATGAGGCGGCCAAGATCGACGGTGCTTCTTATCTGTACATATTCCGCAGGATCGCGGTGCCGATGGGTGTGCCGATCTTCGTGACCGTGGGGCTGTTCTCCGGGCTGGGGTATTGGAATGACTGGACGAATGGTTTATACTATATTAATGATGCAAAACTTTACAGCATCCAGACGCTGCTCAATAAGATGATCCAGGATATTCAGGCGCTGCAGGCCAACGCGACGGCAGTTTCCAGCGGCGCGGCGATGCAGATCCCGACGGTCAGTGTCCGTATGGCGATCGCGTTCGTGGCTCTCGCACCGATCCTTGCGATCTATCCGTTCCTGCAGAAGTATTTTGCAGAGGGTATCGCGATGGGAGCTGTAAAAGGGTAACAATTTAGAAACCGGAAAAGCGTTTCAGAATGGAGGAAAAGATGGCAGTATTTCAGTGTAATGTGATTTCTTATGTGCTGACGAGAACGGTGGATATCACCGTGATCATTCCCAGCACGACGATTCCTGAGTCCATGGCGTCCCTGATGGGGAATGCGGATGCACCGGCTCCGAGCCATGTGGTGAAGGAGAAATATCCGGTGCTCTACCTGATGCACGGCATGGGGAATAACCATGCGCAGTGGCGCGGATATACCAATGTCGAGCTGTTCGCGGAAGAGCGCAACATCGCCGTGGTGATGATCTCCGGAGAAAACAAATTTTACCGGGATGTGCCGGGCGGGGATAAATTCTTTGATTTTGTATCAAAGGAAGTGCCGGAGTTCGTGACGAATTATTTTCCGATCTCCGATGCTCCGGAGCACAGTTATATAGCGGGTCTTTCGATGGGAGGCTACGGGGCGCTGCTGCACGGCTTCTCCAACCCGGAGCGTTTCGCGGCGATCGGTTCCTTCTCAGGGGCGGTGATGCCGGCAGGCGATCCGAAAGAGATCGAAGGGCTGGTGGATGGTCCGCTGGATGTGAGCTGGCTGGCGAAGACGGCTCTTGACGGGGGCAGGAAAGTGCCGCCGCTCTACATAGCCTGCGGAGAGGACGATTTCCTGTTCAAACTGAACACGGAGTTTGTGGATACCTTAAAAGAGCATCACGCAGATGTCACCTGGGTGCCTGTTCCCGGATTCACGCACGAGTGGCGTTTCTGGAATCAGCAGGTGGAAGCGTTCCTGGAGTGGATCCCGCGCACGGACGGCTATGCAGCAGCCGGAAAGCGGAAGATCTGACGGTGCGTCGGCATACAGCAGGATAATATTACGGAAAGATTCTCTGTTCTGGAATGGTTCAGGACAGGGAATCTTTTTTTGGAATCATTTCCGGAAGAATTTGTGCACCGTCATAACATGGAGGACTTCCAGAGAAAAGAAAGTGGAAAAAGGGGAATATCCACTACATATATTGTAACAAGAACCGTATGGAGTCCTGAATGCGGAGGCATGAAATAAATTGTATCATTGAGGACGACAGAAGAAAACCAGATATACAGAATATCGTAAATGAGTTTTCTCTCATTTATATCAGGCAGGCCGTATGTGAAAGCGGTCTGTCGGAAAAAGAGCAGATTGCGGTGCTGGATGAACTGATTCACAAGCTGAAGGAAAGCAAGCCATAACGAAAGGGGGAATCCTGTGCGGATCGCCATCTACAGCAGAAAATCCAAATGGACCGGGAAAGGTGAAAGCGTTGAGAACCAGATCACCATGTGCAGGGAGTACATAACCATGTTCCTGGAAGGAAGTGACAAGGCACAGATCATAGAATATGAAGACGAAGGTTTTTCCGGCAAGAATACGCGGCGCCCCATGTTTCAGAAGATGATACGGGATATGCAGGAGGAACATTTTGACTATCTGGTTTGCTACAAACTGGATCGTCTCGGTAGAAACCTTGCCGATCTGGCCAACCTGATGGAAGATCTGAATCACCAGGGTACATCTTTTATCAGCATCAAAGAGAAATTTGACACAACGACACCCATCGGTAAGGCCATGCTCTATTTCTCCGGCGTGCTTGCCCAGATGGAGCGGGAGCAGATTGCGGAACGGGTCAGGGATAATATGATCATGCTGGCCAGAAGCGGCCGGTGGCTGGGCGGTACTACACCGCTCGGTTATATGTCTGTCAAGGTGGAGAAGGAAGTGAGTCCCTTAAAGAAGAAATCCATGTTCTGTCTGACCCAGGATCCTGATGAGATCGGTCTGGCGAAGTTTATATTTACCTGTTTTATGGAAAAGAGATCTTTGACGAAGGTGCTCCGATCTCTCGTGGCAGGCGGCATCAGGACGCGCAGTGGAAAGGAGTTCTATATCTCCGGAATCCGGGATATTCTGGTGAATCCGGTATACTGTATCGCAGATGAAGCAGGATATCAGTACTTCTACGATCTGGGCTGTCAGGTATGTATCGATCCGGAGGAACTGGATCATGAATCCGGGCTGCTGGGATATGCCCGGACGACTTCCGCTGTGTACCGGAATCAGGGGACGCCCTGTGAGTCCTGGATCATTTCCAGAGGGCGGCATCAGGGGATTGTTACCGGCAAAGAATTTACTTACGTACAGCAGCTGCTTGCGAGTAACCGGAGCAGGGGAGATAATTTCAGGGATACCAGGAACAGCGTTGCGCTTCTGTCAGGACTGCTATACTGTACCTGCGGGCATTTGATGCGTCCCAAGAATTATCCGGCATCCAGAGTGACACAGAAGGGGGAGCGGACTTTTGCCTATCGCTGTCCCTATAAGGATATGACCCACCGGGAGCACTGCGATAACAGGAATGTTTACGGAAATACACTGGATGAAGCAGTCTGCAGGGAAGTGACCGGACTTGCCAGGCCGGATGCCGGGCTTGTGCCAATGATGGAGGGACTGCAGAGGCAGATTGCGTCTGCCGATGGCAGGGAAGCGTCAAAGAAACAGTTTATGGAGCAGGAATATGACAGAAAGAAAAGTGAGATCCGGAAGCTGGTAGCGTCCATCAAACAGCTGGAGGCCGGCAGTGTATCCGTACAATATATTAATGAAGAGATTTGTAGACTGGACGGAGAATGCGCAGTGCTTGGTAAGTGCATGAAAGCGGTACAGGAAGAGGAGGAACATGAGAAAATGGAGATGACAGATCTGAGTATGGAGATTTTTGAGAAGCTGAGTGATTTTACTAAAGTGTTCGGACAATTGGCCCTGCTGCAGAAAAGAGATTTCCTGAGACAGGTCATAGAGAAGGTCGTCTGGGACGGAGAGACCGCACATATTTATTTATGAAATCTGGTGTATGCAAGGTACTGTGATGCTATTTATCTTTATTCAGTGCCTTCATAATGCCGAGGATATGCGAGAAAGATTCGCTGTCCAGTTTTTTCGCTTCCTGAATGAATTCTTTTAACATTTTCGGATTAGAGTTTCCCGCGTCGAAAAACTCCTGCGGGGTAATGCCGAAAAACTCACAAATATAGAAAAATGACTGCATGGAGGGCAGCGATTTCCTGTTTTCAATTGTATTGATATAATTGTTTGCCTGTCCTAATGTCAAAGACATATCGCGTGCGGAAATACCTTTTTGTATTCTTAATTCAGCCAGTCTGTCGGAGAGAAAATTCTCATACATCAACGATACCCATTCCCTTTCCATAGCCTTAAGGAACTGTTCAAATTTAATCTTCGCATGGCAGGGCTTATCCTCCACGCCCCATACAAAGTTAATTCTTAACAGATTCGAAGCGTTTTATGTAATTGATTGTACATTACGCACCTACTTTGGGCGCTAAATTAAAAAAGGCTTTTTGGTTGACTTGAAAGATCTAATCTATTATAATGAAATATAATGTTAGTTTATATTTAGTGAAATGCTGATTTTAAGCACCTTTTATGGAAGAACAAATGAAAAATTTTATTGACATTCATTCTCATATTTTACCCGGCGTGGACGATGGGGCGGACAGTTTTGAAGTGAGCATGCAGATGCTCAGATATGCGGCAGCAGACGGCATAACCGGCATTATCTGTACACCGCATAATAAGCCGGATCGCCGGCATGTGCCATTTTCCAAACTGGTATCCGGAGTAGAGAAATTGCGGGAAATGATGGCGGAAGAAGCTGTCAGTATGGAATTGCATATAGGAAGTGAACTGTATTACCGAAGCGGGATCATGGAGGAAATGAGAAATGATATGGCCAGAACCATGGCCGGTTCCCAATATGTGCTTGTGGAGTTTAATCCTCTGGCGGATTATGAGTATCTGCGCAATGGGATTTATACGTTTTTAATGGGCGGTTATCATCCGATCCTGGCGCATGCGGAACGGTATGGGAATATCATTACCAGAAAACGCGGCATAGAAGATCTGATCGATATGGGATGCTGTATTCAGGTAAATGCCGGCAGTATCACTGGTAGTGCCGGTGCGGGAACCAAACGGTTTGTCAGGAGACTGTTGAAGCAGCGGCAGGTTCATTTCATTGCTACGGACGCACATGACATGAAGAAAAGGCTGCCGAACCTTTCAAACTGTGCGGATTTTGTCAGCAAAAAGTATGGGGAAGATTACTGCAGGGAATTGTTTTACGACAATCCTTTGTATGTGATCCGGAATGAAGAGATCGCTTTGTATTGACAGGGCAGGAAGAAGAACGGAATGGAAAACCACAGAGAAAACAATAATGAAGTTGAATTTGATCTGCTTGTGCTGATCCATATACTGCTTGGCCGGTTTTGGATCGTTTTGTGCGCCGGTTTTGTGACAGCGCTTATCTGCTTTGTGATCAGCGCTTATGTTCTGGCACCGGTTTATGAATCGACTACCAAAATATATATTTTGAATAAAACGGATGACACGTCAGTCACTTATACTGATGTCCAGATGGGAACGCAGCTGACAAAAGACTATGCGGAGCTGATCAACAGCAGGTATGTGCTGGAGAAGGTGATAGAGCAGCTTGCCCTGGAGGATATGGAGTATGAAGATCTGATGGACGCGGTATCTGTGAATACGCCTGTGGATACCCGTATTGTATCCATTACGGTAGAACATACGAGTCCGCAAATGGCCAGAAACATCGCAAATTGTATCAGAGAAGTGGCGGGAGAACATATTCAGAATGTGATGGATATCGAAGCGGTCAATGTGGTTGAGACAGCCAATATACCGTTGGAGAAATCAGGTCCCAGTGTTGCGAAATGGTCAATGATCGGCGGTGTGGCCGGTGCATTTCTGGCCGGAGCAGTTATTATGATCCTTTTTCTGCTGAATGATACCGTCAAATCATCGGAGGATGTGGAAAAATATCTCGGACTCAGCACGTTGGCGATGATACCGGCTATTTCAGAAGATGAGACTGCAAAAAAGAGAAAGAGTAAGAGGAAGTAACGATGCAGGAGGTAAAGCTGTACTTTCAGAGGAAGAATGGCTTTTATATAAAAGAAGCCTTTAAGACACTGCGCAGCAACATAGAGTTCTGCGGTGATGATATTAAAGTGATCGCAGTCACCAGCTGCATGGCGCATGAAGGGAAATCCAGCGTTGCCATGGAGCTGGCGAAGTCCTTTGCGGAAGCCGGCAATATGACGCTGCTGATCGATGCGGATATGCGTAAATCGGTATTGATCGGACGTTATAAGACGGGAGAGGTGAAATTCGGTCTGAGTCATTGTCTGACCGGAAAAAATCAATATATGGATGCGGTATGTGAAACGGACATCTCAAATCTCCATGTGCTTTTTTCCGGCCCTGTTCCTCCGAATCCAAGCGAGCTTCTCGGGAGCAGCAAGTTTGCCGAGATGCTTGCTCTCATGAAGAAAACATTTACTTATATCATTATTGATACGCCTCCTCTTGGAAGTGTTATAGATGCAGCGGTAGTGGCAAAAAACTGTGATGGAGCCGTGCTGGTGGTAGAGAATAATGCAGTCAGCTATCGTTTTGTGCAGAAGGTCAAAGATCAGTTGGACAAGACAGGAAGCCGTATTTTAGGAGTGGTCCTGAATAAGGTTGATATGAACAGTAAGGGGTATTATGGCAAATACTACAGCAAATATTACGGTAAGTATTATGGTAAATATTACGGCGAGTATGGAGCGGACGCCAGATCCATAGAGAAACAGGAGAAGGAAGAGCAGCAGATGAAAAAGCTGCAGAAGGAGCTCTATGAGACGCAGAAACGGGAAGAGAGGGAGAAAAGAGAAAAGGAGAAGAAAGAACGAAGGGAAATAAGAAAGAAAAAGGTAAAGGCAGCCGCTAAAAAGTGTGCCAGGAATATTCTGGTGGCGATCGTCATTCTTCAACTTGTCTGCGCCGTGCTTCTGGGAGGATTTGAAACCGTTAAGGCCATGGGGAGAAGAGGCCTGCAGCGTGCAGCAGACAGCGCGCAGCCGAAGCTGCAGACTGCAATAGGCACAGCCGAGCTGATGAAGGAGGAAGAAGTCAGGTGGCAGGACGGGTGGGTGAAATATGAGGATACGATTTATCAATATAATCAGGATATTCTTACGTTTCTCATAATGGGCATTGACAAGGACAGTGATGTGGCGGCGGTGGCGGAAGGAACGGAAGGCGGACAGGCAGATGCCCTGTTTCTGGCAGCCATGAATCCGAAAGACAGCAGCATTAAAATTATAGGGATCAATCGTAATACGATGACGGATATTGATATCTATAATGGCGAGGGAGCATATATCACTACGACGAAAGCACAGATCGCAGTGCAGCACGGATTCGGTGACGGAATGGAGAAGAGCTGTGAATATCAGAAGAAAGCGGTGGAGCAGCTGTTTTACAACCTTCCCATACATGGATATGCCGCCATTAATATGAGTGCCATTCCCACGATCAATGATACGGTGGGAGGCATAGATGTGACGGTATTGGAGGATCTGTCTAAAGTCGATGAAAGCCTTGTGAAAGACAGCCGGGTACATTTAAATGGCGAAAATGCTTTTTGGTATGTGAAATACAGGGATACGGATATTTTTGCTTCTGCAGACATGAGGCTGGAAAGACAGCGGCAATATCTGACAGGCCTGATCGATAAGGCGGGGCAGGAGATCAGCAGAGATATTTCCGTTGCCTTGAACCTGTATCAGACAATATCTCCACAGATGGTCACTGATATTTCCATGCATGAAGCAGCTTATCTGGCATCCGTTCTGCCAAAGTATAAATTTGAAGCGGACAATTTCTATACAATGACGGGGGAGACCGTGATGGGAGAAGAATTTGAAGAATTCTACCCGGATGAAGACGCTCTGTATGAGATGATTCTTGATATATTCTATGAAAAAGTTGAGTAGAAGCTGAACGCCGAATGAGGTGAAAGGATGCGAGGTGCGATGAAAAAAGCAGGTAAGGCGGCAATTTTGCTGTTGCTTCTTGCAATGGCCTGTGTGGGTGTGGGGATGTATGTGAAAATGCGCGGGACGACAACTTCTAAAGAGGATTTTGCGGGAAGTACAGACAGTGATCCCGGAACACGGCGGATACAGGGGTTTGCCGGTGAAAGCGCGGAGGATGCCTCGATAGATTTCGCCGCGTTAAAAAAGATCAATCCCGAAATCTTTGCATGGGTCCATATTCCGGACACGGACATAGACTGTCCTGTTCTGCAGAGTGAACAGTCGGATGTTTATTATGAAAGCCATAATGCCCGCGGAGAAGAGGATGACGCAGGAGCCGTCTACATAGAACTTGCCAATTTGAAAAGCATGTGTGATTTCAATACTGTACTGCACGGGAAGACAGGAGGAGAGGCGGACGGTTTGTTTGCTGATCTGTATCGGTTTGCCGACCCGGCGTTTTTTGAGGAACATGAGTATGTCTATGTGTATCTGGATGGTAATCTTTTGACGTATGAGATTTTTGCCGCTTATGAAAGAGAGAATACAAGTCTGATCCGCACCTATGACTTTACCTATCTGTCCGGATGCCGGCAGTTTTTGAGTGATCTGTATGGGAACCGGGACAGGGAGAAGAATGTGCGGAAAGGATGGGAGAACGTCAGTGCCCGTCATTATATTATCACACTCACAACCCGGAAAGAGGAGAATGCAAAACGGCAGTTCGTAGTGGTCGCGGTATTGGTAGAAGATGCGGCGGGTGTGATCAACAGAGTCGTTGCGGAATAGTGACTCCGGATCAAGAAGTTATTTGCGTTTTATGACGTGAATATATACCACACTTACAAAGAATGAAAGGAGGGTTTCCAATGAAAAAATTATTAGCGATCATCCTGGCTGGGACCATGTTGTATGTTATGCCTGTCATGGCGGCAAACAGTCCGGATGCGTCTTCGGTGGCCGGCAATGCCGGACAATCGAATCCTGCGGCACCGGTTTCGGCAGTCGAAGCGTCTGCTGTACCGGCTGAGGTGGCGGGAGCAGCGGCAGCGGAGGGCAAAACCGTCGGTGAGTATATGAACAATGCGGTCACAGAGATTCCGGGACTTGATAATGTTGTGCCGGTGGGGCAGGGCGGTCATGTTATCATCAACGGTGCGCCCAGCAATCAGGTATTTTCGGTGTTAAAGCCGACACTGGCAGATGTCCGTGCCGCGAAAACCTTTGCTGCGGCTCTGGGCGGCAAAGTGCTGAACGTTGTACAGGTTCAGGCATCCGTGCAGGGGTTTGAGACCGCAAGGGTGAATTTTTACTTGAAGGGCGTTACGGCCGGACAGAATATCAAAGTGTTCCAGGTTATTAACGGACAGCTTCTGGAGCTTGAGGTGGCCGAGATCAGAGCGGATCATGTGGTAGTTGATATGACAGCTCTGGGAACATTGGCATTCATTGAAGCACCGAATAAGTAATAAACAGTTTCTATACGAGTGTGGAGTTGGACGTGCTGCCGCGTTAAGCGGCGGTACGTTTGACAGGTTGATTGAGAGGATAAAAGGAATGCGGGAGAGCATTGTGACGGGCATGATCAAAAGACCGATGTTCAGGATAACGGAGACAGATAACTCCGGCAGACATAATATGCGTGAAGTATACCGGAAAAAGAGCAGGATCTATCTATCGGTCAAAAGAGTGATGGACGTAGTGCTGTCAACAGCGGCACTGTTCTTTCTTCTGCCCGTGTTTCTTATGACTGCCCTGGCGATCAAGTGTGAGGATCACGGGCCGGTACTTTTTGTGCAGCAGAGAGCCGGAAAAGACAGGAAGCCTTTTTATATGTATAAATTCCGCAGTATGTATGTAAATGCGGATGAGAAGCTAAAGGAAATGATGAAAGATAACGAGCAGACAGGCCATGCTTTTAAGATAAAGAATGATCCGAGGATCACCAGGACCGGCAAATGGATCAGGAGGTTTTCGATAGATGAGCTGCCGCAGCTGATCAATGTCATTAAGGGTGATATGAGTATCGTAGGCCCGAGACCGATCCTGACGTTTCAGATGGAGGCGTGCAGCCAATACGAGAGGCAGCGGCTTGTGGTGCGGCCGGGACTGACGTGTTACTGGCAGATCAGCGGCCGGGCGAATGTGACATGGGAAGAATGGGTGGAACTTGATCTGAATTATATAGAAGATATGAGTCTGTGGACGGATATTAAGATGATCGTGAAGACGGTTCCGGCGGTTTTGAGTGGGGATGGGGCGTATTAGTCTTTTTAAAAGAAGTCGGAAAACTGTATATTAGCGCTCAATGTGGATACGTCCTTATTGTGTAAAATGGAAAATATGAATATGAAAAATGAAATTGCGGCGGTTGTAGTTACTTACAATCGTAAAACTTTGTTGAGTGAGTGTTTGAACAGGATTTTGAATCAAGAAAATATATCATGTGATATTGTGCTTATTGATAACGGTAGTACGGACGGAACGGAAGAGATGATTCAGACTCAATATCAAAGACCTGAGATAATCTATAGGAAAGTAAAGGTTAATCTTGGTGGGGCAGGCGGTTTTCAATATGGAGTTAAGTATGCAGTTATTCAGGGATATAAGTTTGTATGGATTATGGATGATGATACTATGCCTGAAAACAATGCATTGTTTGAATTAGTTAATGCTGGCCATGCCTTAGAAGATAACTGGGGATTTCTTTCAAGTGCAGTATATTGGATTGATGGGAAAGTCTGTATGGCAAACAGGCCCAAAGTTACTTTGTTTTCACATGTATGTGCAGATCGGTGCAGGCAAGAAGTGGTGTCTGTAATTATGAGCTCTTTTGTTTCCATTTTAGTTAAAACGGATGTTATCAGAGAAGTTGGACTGCCTATTGGCGAATATTTTATATGGACAGATGATTATGAATTTTCCGGTCGTATTTCCCGAAATTATCCATGTTATATGATTAAAAGAAGTAAAGTGATTCATGCTATGGCAAATCATTCAAAAGCTGATATTGCCATTGATGATATACGAAGATTAGACAGATATTTCTGTTTATATAGAAATGATGTTCATTGTTATAGAAATTATGGAGTAAAAGGATGGATTTATATTATTTTGAAAGATATATATGCTATATTTAATATTTTGAAGAATTCCAGGGATGGAAAGCGCGATAGACTTAAAACAATATTGAAAGGGTTTAAAGAAGGTGTTTGTTTTAATCCACAATTAGAAATGTTAGAGCGAATTTTTTGAGGTAAAGGATGGGAGGGTGCTGTGTGTGATGTAAGCGTGATTATTCCTGTGTATAATATAGAAAATGAAGTTTTAATTCAATGTGTTAAAAGTGTTGTTGAACAGAAAGCAGTTGATCTTGAGATTTTTATTATTGATGATGGTTCGAAAGCTGAATGTGCAGAATTATGTGATGAATTAAAAAAGTGGAATTTCAAGATAGAAGTAATTCATCAAAGAAATCAAGGTGTTTCCGTGGCAAGAAATGAAGGAATCAAACGGGCGGATGGAAAGTGGATTGCTTTTGTGGATGCTGATGATTGGATAGATGTAGATATGTTGTCTGTAATGACTGCGTATGGTAATAAAATGGATGCGGATATAGTGATGTGTGATTGTTTTGTAAATTATAGCAGAAAACAGGTAGAAACACATTTTTTTGATGTAAAGAAACAAAATCTGGAAGATTTTGATAAGGACAGAGTTTTATTAAATGTTTTGTCACCAAGAATATGTAATGATAAAGTTAATGTTATTGATATTGGAGTGCCATGGGCAAAAATATATCGCAATGATTTTATTCGAGAGAATAATCTTTTTTTTGATAAAACGCTGAGACGTATGCAGGATAACATTTTTAATTTATATGCTTTTGAGTATGCCAGATCAATACACTATATTCATTTGCCATTATATCATTATAGAAAAAGTATTAATTCTGGTTTATATAAGTATAATTCTCAAATAGTAGAAATATATGATAC
>CAJTPO010000048.1 GCA_910578115.1 uncultured Lachnospiraceae bacterium
CCCCATGCACCGCGCTCGTCAAAAGGGCGCATAGTCAGCATGATATGGGCGTGGGGATTGCCGCCGCCCGTATCATGTATGGCAAAATCGGCGCACATTCCCGCCGCCACAAAATGCCGTTCCACATACTCGCGGACAAGGGAAATGCCTTGCTCCCTCGTCAGTTCGCGGGGCAAGGCAATTTCAATCTCCCGTGCAAGTTGGGCGTTCTTCGCTTTCTCGATTTTCTCCACTTCGTTCCATAAAACCGCCCTGTCCGTATATTCAGCGGGGGCGTGGCCGGGGAGTAAAATCTCGGTATGGACAACGCCGCCCTTGTGGGTGTAGTCGTGGGTCATTCCGTCAAACTGGTTTTTGATTTTCTCCCCCGCCCGGTAAGCGGCGGCGGCAACAGCGGACTTGCCCTTGCCGCGGGATATGACTTTGATACTGCAATGGTAGATTGCCACGCGCCGCGCTCCTTTCTGCGGGTAACTCCCGCCGTTTCCTTTTGTGCCGACAGGCACAAAACGCCGTCTGCAAGACCGCACATACCACATTTATGTGGTATATAAGTGCGCCCTTGCTTTTTGGCAAGGGTAGGGGCGTAAGCCGTTACCCTTGTGCCGCGCCCCCGTCCGCGTCCGCGTCTGCGCCGCCCTCGCGGGCTGTATGGGTGGTTCTGGCGGCGGACGGCGTGTTACCCTGTGCCGCCGTTTCCGCGCCCTGTGCGGGGGCTGTGGGGGCATACTGGGCGGTCAATTCGTCCAGTATGCGGCGGGCGTGGTCGGCGGCTACGGTCTTTTCAAGAAAGGTCTTGAATTGTTCCTCTGTCAGCGGTATGCTGTCGGGGACAAGGCTTTCAAAAAGCCCCATGCGGCGGCATAGGCGTTTTGTCCTGTCCTTGCGCTCCTGCGCCTTTTGCTCCTGCACAAGCTGTCTGCGCCTGTTTTCAAGCTGTCGGATTTCTTCCTCAATGCTCGTGATTTTTTCGGCTTTGGTCTTTGCCATGCGTCAATCGCTCCTTTCGATTTTTGTGTGGAATGGATAGGATAGGAATGGAATGGATTTTTACAGACAATCGGTTTCCCGTTTTATTCCTGCTTATCGGCTAGTATCATTTTCAGCAGCTTGTCGCGGAATGTTTCTGTGCCGCTGTGGTTGAAAAACAACTCCGCAACAATGGTCTGCCCGTTCCTGTGTGTCGTGATGATACCGTCCGGCTTTCGGGGCGGGGCGGGCGTTTCGTTCTTTTCTGTCAATGGGTCGCTCCTTTCTTTGGGCGCGGAAAAGGGATTTCCCGTAATCGGAAAATCCCTCTCGGCTGTCGGTTATTCGGTTTTTGAGCTGGTATAATAAAGTTGTAACACCAAACAGGAAAATCCCTCTCTGCTGTCGGTTATTCGGTTTAGCTGTTTTACTGTGCGGTGGCGGCGGCTTGCGCCTTTTTTCTCGCTCTGTATTCCCGCGCTTTGATACGGTCATACTCCCGTTGCTTTTCATTATTTTTAGCGCGGTAGGCTCTGGAATATTCCCGGTGGTAGGCGCGGCTCTTTTCCTTTTTCGCTTCTTCGATTTCCTCCCGCATTTGTCTGATTTCCTGCTCTGCCGGCTCTGCAAGCTGTGTCAGTTCGTTCTCAAATTTACCGATATGGTTGAAGTATATCCCGATATGCTGTATGGCGTATCTTGCCCGCTTCTGGTCGCGCTCATGCACTTCGATTTTGCTGATAAACTCGTTGAGAATGGCGGGGGTGAGTTCGGAAAAGTCGGCATAGCGTTCTGTCAGCTTCACAAACCTTTGCGCCCGCCCTCCCGCGTTTTCAAAAGCGGATAATTGCTCCTTAATTTCCGCAAGTTCCTCTTTCAGCTTATAATATTCTTCCGAATACTTCCGCGACATCTGCTCGTAACGGTCTTGCTCAATCGTGCCGAGGGCGTTATCCTCATACAGCTTATCCAGAACCTTTTCAATCTGTTCAAGCCGCGTTGTGATTTGCGGTACGCGCTTTTGCTGTTTCTTTGTCTGGTCGGTCTGCTGTACGGCAAGGCTCTTTTTCACTAAGGCTTCAAAGTCTGCCCGGTTGCTGATAGAGTATTCCGCGATTTTTTTCAGCACGTCCGAAACGGTCTGCATGAGTAAATCCGCGTCCATGATGTGCGGGGAATGGCACTTCGGATTTTTGGCTTTCCCCTTGTGGTACTCACTGCAATAGGCGATATGCCGTTTGCCGCCGTTCCTGTAATCTATCCGTATGTGCATTTTTGCGCCGCAGTCCTTACAGAAAAGCAAGCCCGACAAAGGGTGGATTTCCCCGTCCCCGTTTGGTCGCTTGACGGGGGCATTTTCCAAAATCCGCTGTACATTCTCAAAGTCGGCGCGGTCGATAACCGGTTCATGCACATTTTCCGTAATCTGCCACTGGCTTCTGTCTACATAGTGGTTTCGCTTGTCACGGAAATGTTTTGCGGTCTTGAAGTTTACAATGTCGCCGCAATACTCCTGCCGCGTGAGGATATGGGTCAGCGTGGCTTTGTTCCATTTGCAACGGTTTTCCTCGTTAAGCGCCTTATTTTTGCAGGTTCCCCGCCCTCGGTCTTTCATATAGAATGTGGGCGTTGGGATTTGCTCATTTTTCAGATATACGGCGATCTGGTTTCGGTTCTTCCCGTTCAGAAACAGGCGGAAAATCAAGCGGACAACTTTGGCTGCTTCTTCATCAATTATCCAAAAATCTTTGTTGTCGGGGTCTTTGACATATCCGTAGGGGGCTTCGGTTGCGATTGGCTTGCCGCTCGTCCCCTTTGTGCGGATACCCGTTTTTACTTTCTTGCTGATGTCGCGGGCGTACCACTCTGACATGATATTGATAAAGGGGGCAAACTCCAACGTGTCGGGCTTTTCGCTGTCTATCCCGTTGTTTACCGCGATAAAGCGCACGTTGTTTCTGCGGAAAATCTCCATAGCGTTTCCCACTTGGAGATAGTCGCGCCCCCAGCGGGTCATGTCTTTCATAATGCACACGCCGATTTTGCCGTTTTCCACGTCCTCAATCATGCGGGAGTAGGCAGAACGGTCAAAAAATCTGCCGCTTTCGTCATCGTCAATGTAGTGCCGGATATTGGTTAATTTTAGCTGTCTGGCATAGCTTTCCAGAAATTTCTTCTGGTTCTGTATGGAGTTGCTTTCGCCGCCGTCCCTGTCCTCGTCCCCCACGGATAGGCGGGAGTAAAGGGCTGTGATTTTGCTGTAATCATTCATGTGCATACCCTCCTGCGTCAATATAGGTGTTGCTTACAGTTAAGATTATGCACCCCACCTAGCGGAGCCATATTCCTGGTTGTGCCGAAACTTCTTTGCGTTCTTGCTTTTCATATATACCGCCAGTCTCAGGATTCCACCGATAGCAAATCCTACGAGCAGATCCACCGGATGAAAACTCGGAAACGGATTGGAAAATGCCTTTCCGAAATATCCCTCCAGGATAACACTCTGCAGCTTTTCCGAGGCATTGGTCCCGCCTGCTATTCGGAATGCTTCTCCGATATTGGTTGCCACAAGCCCAACGATCACATAAGGGATATTCAGGATGATGAGCTTCTTTATATTTCTCTTTTTCATCGCTCCATCTCCTTCCGTTTTTCCTTATCCTTTCGAGGCATGGATGCCACCTTTTCCTTGAATTTCTTCAATTTCTGCAGGATACTCGGGCGTTCCTTCTCGGCTGCCTTTTTGCGCTTGGTCTGCTTTGCCGCATATTCCTTCAAGACTTGTGTGATCGCATCTGCATCCCTCGCCTTGAAGAAAACGGTATACTTAGGCGGATCTACATCCTTATCCTTAACGATTGCAAAATCCACACCATACTTGTTGGCAATCTTCTTAAAATCCCTGATGCCGGAATCACCGATATCCATGCTTGATACACCCTGTCCCTGACCAACAAGTTCCTTTACGGACTGTTTGCCATGAGGAGTATCCTTAGCCATTCGGTTTACATCCTTTTTCCTTTGATGATTTCGGTGCCAGGCAGCCAGAGCTCTTAAGAGTAGCCGCAGTGTTACCTTGCCGGTCCTGACCGCTAAGCGTACCGTTTGATCTGAAACCTGCTCATTCACACTCTCACTTCCTTTCCACTAATTCTTCACTATTGCTTCACTATTCGCCGCACTCCAAAACGCCATCCAGCGTGGTAGGAATGACCTTGGAATGCTTGGCAACAGATATGTCAGCCCGGACATCATCATTGATCTTCTTTCCGCAGACAACGAGAAATCTCGCACGCTTTAAAAGATCCTCCGACATCTCGCGACGCTTCTTTTCGCCATCCGGATCGTCTTCTCCGATAATCCCTGAAAATGCAAGTACCGGACACAAAGGAAGGTATCCAGCCTTTACCAGCTCGCCACAGTATTTTCTTGCCAGGTCTTCCGCATCAACGCGGTTCTTCGGCCATGCAGCCGTTACATATGCTCTGGGTATCGTTCTGTTCATGATGCACCTCCTAAATCAGTTCCAGAGCAGAAAACTCCTGCCCGTCACCAACGATCGTGATCAGCCTGCTTTCAAATTCTTTTGCAGCTTCCTGAAAGTCTTCGCCCTCCAGCAATGAAAGCTTTTCGTGTGCATACTTCAAGATGATCACGGATCCGATATAACATCTGCCGGTTCCAAAATTGATGATCTTATCACCATTGAACATGGCGATATAATCTGATTTTCCGAGATATTCTCCATGTCCCACTTCATTCAGTCTGTCCAAAATAGAATTAGTCTCAAGAGCATCTGCTATCCTGGACTCACCATTGGTTCCGATGATCAGGGCTCCTTCCTCTTTCTTCTTAAATCTGTTTTCTGCAAAAACTGCTCCGTCATTTACCGGATCCAGTTCGATTGTTACATTCAGTGTTTTCAATTGATCTTTCCTCCTGTTAGATTCTGCCTTCGGCCATATCGTTGTTGACCCAGGCCTGGTAATAGCTCTGCATGGTAAGCGGAGCGTTATAGATTGTTGCAAGCAGATACTGCTTGATGTTTCTGACTTTTGTAGGGTTATTCTTAAGGCACCCCATGACATATTCCACATGCATGCAATTCAGCTTCATAAACTGAGATTTCACAACATTGACAGGCTTATCATCTCCTGCAATACGGATGGTCTTTCTCTTGGAACAGAGTACATCCAGCATCATGTCCAGAATGGCGTCCAGGATTTCCCTGTCATACGGATACCGCTCATACAAAACAGCCATATCAAGCTGCTCTATAAGGTACTCACGATAGTCGGATCTCTCATCCTTATCCACATCCCTTCCGGATAGGATAGGATTGATATCACTTATATCAGTATTATTTATCTCAGTATTATTAGAGTATGAGTCGCATACTTCTGCAGGTATGTCCTGCATACTTCCGTGGGTATGTGTTTCATACTTCTGTAGGTTTGCATCCCATACCCGGCCAAAGTTATGCACATAAAGCTTTGTTGGTTTTCCAAGCCCCTGCTTCTTCTGCTCCACAAGTCCGAAATTCACAAGTTCCTTCAGGACCTTGCAGGATTTCTGATGACAGCGGCCGAGAGCCAGTTCAATGCTTTCTATCGTCATATAGACATAGACATGCCCTTCTTCATCGATCCATCTGTTTTTCTTGGAAAGCTGGATACGATCCAAAAGGATCCCATACAAAAGCTTTGCATCCGAAGACAGCCCCCGGAACCTTTTATCCGTACAAAGAACCTTGGGAGTTCTGTAGAATACATAGTTTTCCGACTCCTCCGGATAAAAGTAGTCGAACTGCATGGCATCACACTCCTTCGGTAGCTGCTTTTCTTGCTGCCCTGTGCTCGCTCATGATCTTTGCGTAGCAGGGAAAGCAAAATGCTCTGTCCTTCCCATAAGGGCACTCATGCTTACAGTTTCTGGGATGCGCATTCGGTATCGGTTTACCGAGAACTGAAGTATAAGAATTCCCATATCCGGCGATGACCGGCGTATAACATTTATCTGACATATCTGTTCCTTTCCGGCATAAGAAAAGCGCCAAGCCGGGGAACCTCCCACAGCCTGACGCCCTAAGCCTCAAACGTTTGATTTTGGTTTCTGCTTAGAGTGCTTCGCCACCCTTGGCCTTCGCACCCTTATCGATGGTTTCCTTCTTAGGAGCCTTGGCGACTTCCTCTTTCTTGGCTTTCAGTTCACCAAGAACGGATTTTTCACCCTTCTCTTCAGCGTGTTCCTCCTCCTTTTCAGCCTGGCGTGCTACGAACTTTTCACCAAGCTCGAAGATCTTTGCCTGACTGTCATAGTGGTAAACACTGTCGGTAAGCTTATCCGCAGGAGCAACCTGAGTCGCATTGACTTCCTTTACCATCGCCTCAAGATCCTTAAGCCCCATCTCCCCGTTATCAGGAACGATGAGAACCTCGTGGATACTCGAGGGTAAAATGTAGAAGTCTCCGCCTGCCCTTTCAGCTGCCTGATCCATGAAGTTCTGATAAGCAAGAACTCCGGCTCCGTGAACCTTGTCGGGTACCGTTGCAACGAAGATCTTCTCATCTTCAGGAGCCACCGGGAAGATTCCCATCATCTCAGCCTGCTCAACTCCCATCATCTCAGCCATGACTTCGCTCATGCCCTTGATCTCGACGGGCTTGATCTGAGGCGCATTCTCCATCGCATCAGCGTGAATCTGTTCGGGAGTAACGCCCATGTTTTCAAGCAGCTGGTTGGTAACCAGGATGGATGCTCTGCCTTCATCATCGGAATTTAAGACGAAGCGATATACAACCGCCATATCTTCCATATTCTGATGAGGTACAGTTTCAAGCATCTCCTTATTGGCTTCCGCAGAAACAACTTCCATCGCAAGCTTTTCCTTCATCTGAGAGTAATCAGATAAGGAATCGATATCGAAGTCAGGTCTCTGGGTGATGCCGTTATTCACGACCTCAACGGCCTTATCTACGACCTCATCGTAGGATCTGCCGTTTTCCATCGCGTTGTAGAACTTGTCGATCCCGATGTTCACTCCGATGTTGCTTCCCTCCGGCGTAACCGTTACAGCCTCGTAACTCTCGTTGAGCTTGTTTACGGTGTTGACTGAAACCTTTACATCAGCGCCCTGCTCATCAAGCCTGTCCTTTAAGTCCTCTACGAACTTCTCTTTGAATGATTCATAATCCATAGTGTGTTTTATCCTTTCGTTTTTTGTGTCGGCTCCGGATCGTCATCCTCGGCCTCGGGTTGATGGCATAAGAAAAGCGCCAGGCTCACAACCTCTTTCGAAGTCATGATCTGACGCTCATCATTGCCAGTATTCTTCTGCAAAAGAAAATGGACTCAGCGGCTCGGGTATTTTTTGTTTTCCCGTTCGCTTTGTCCATTGTAAATATAACATACCTATTTTGAAAAAAGAATACTCAAAACCTACCACTTTCCTACCAAAAACCTACCGAAAACCTACTTTTTTAAAAAATTTGTACTTGTCAAGAAAAGTGGACTCTTTTTTGATATAAGTAGACTCCATTTTTACAGAAGTAGACTTTTCTTTCTAAAAAGATTAGCGGCATGGAATTATAGCTCCTTGCCAGCTTTTTTCTTCTGTACAAACTTAGGCGTCTCACTCA
The DNA here is from genome assembly GCA_910578115.1 of uncultured Lachnospiraceae bacterium. Classification (GTDB taxonomy): domain Bacteria; phylum Bacillota; class Clostridia; order Lachnospirales; family Lachnospiraceae; genus UBA3282. Next base: position 7,608 of record CAJTPO010000048.1, read on the forward strand.
GTACTCTTTTTGAAAAGATATCCTTCTTTTCCAACTCGACAAACATATACCTGCATTAGAACTGAGTCACGTTCTTCTTGCAAAACTCTTGTATTTGTATTTCAAGCCTCGAAAAATTCTTGGGGCCCGTAGGAATCTTTACACCCTTAATATCGAATACTTCTGTATCCCACTCAATCCGAACATGCTTGTATCTTTTTCTTAATCGGCGACAAATTCTCGTCCCCAAATCTATAGGATTAAGCGCATGACATACTCCATTTTCATCTTTATAAAAAAACATCCAGCGAATGCCGTCTGTTACGATCACTTTATTTAAGCCTCGCAGATGAATACCAACTTGTTTCTTAATGTCCTTACAATGTTTATCATCGTCTTCATAGGGATACCCCATATTATCTCTGCTTAGCATGTGATTGTTAATGAAGTCAACCATATCTGATACCTTATTCTCAAATATTATTTTTCTCTCCTCGCCTTCTTCGTAACCAGGGGCAATCCAGAATTCATTATCTGAAAGTGGAGTTTTAATTTCGACAGTTGCTATATAATCTGTTTTTCCATCGTCATTAATCCATTTCCACCCTTTAGCCACACACAAGTCAGGAGTTTCTATGAATCGAAGGGTTTTTCCGTCTTTGTCGTGTGATCCGTATTCTCCACAATACTTACCATAATCGTGGGCCTTTCCGGAGACCTTAATATCAACCGGAACAATCTCATAATCTGCTAAAACTCGTTGTAAAAAAGGGCTGATTATATAATCCTGGAACATGCGCTCTCGGGAATCGGCCTTCAAAAGGTCGTCTATTTTCTTTGTATACTCCAGTCCCGTATCATCCTTGGACAATTGCTTCATATACTTATACCTCGCATATTAATTTTTATCACATAATTTACCACTCCGTGCAAACCTCATCTGTATTTATTTTGGAAACAAATAATCTTGTGTGTTTGTCAGTAAACGTCAACTCGTTTTTGAGCCTAATTCCATTCCTCGTCATCTGTGGTAATCTCATCTTCTGCTGTCATTCTGCCAATTGTTTTAAGGCAAATATACTCATCCTGGTTTAATTCTATTATATTTGGAGCTTCCCCTTTTTCAACATAAATACAACCATTTTGGAATAGAATATACACGGTTTCATACACATCTTGATTTTTCACAATTGTTTCTAAGGAATCGCTTATCTTTTCAAACCACTCCTGAAGAGGACGATCCTCCTTTACAAGCGCTAACTCAGGCGTTCGATTATTTATTTCATATCCTTTGGCTTTATCTACTTTTTCACAAATACGCTTCTCTAACAGTTCATAATCAGATTCGAAGTTATATCCTCCACCGCTATACATACTTGTGGCATTTAGAGTTTCAATACTTCTCAACGCATTCCCGGTTCCTTCGATTGTTTTAATTCGCCGTTCATCACCGTCCGCAATATATTTGGCAAACTCTTTACTAGCCTGCATATCCTTATATGTATCCAGCGCAGTCACCTCAACAAATACATTTCCCCCTTGCAAATCAGGCCTATCTCCATGAAGTAGATCTTTGTACTTACTAGGGAACATGTACTTTAAAAAAGCTAATACAAAATATTCCTGCGAAAGTTTGAGTTTCTTTTCATCAATATAACTATTTACTCGTATATTTTTGACTCTATGCGTATTAAGCTTCACTGATTTATGTCTCCTTTGTTTTCCTTAATCCACCTGATAAACATACAATTTCTATAACATCATAAAATCACAGCATACCTATCTTTTCAAGCATTGAATCGCAAAAATCCTGAACAACAACTACTGCCATCAGTATAGCCATGATGCCTGCAAATATCAGTGAATAAAGGAAAAGATCTCCCCATCTATGGATAACGATGCTATAGATAATAGCTGCTCCGACTATTAAGGTAAGCAGTCCCACTGCCCATTCTGTCAGCTTCACCGAAGTCTCCAATGCCCATCTTATAAAGAACAGAATAAAAGCAACCGGTAACAACAAAAGCTTTAGGAGTTTTCTTAATATGATCATATTAACCGATCCTCCCTTCTCGCAGCTCGTTCATCACCTTATAGGCAATCAATCGTAAAACATATTCCGGCATGGCTCTCCTGCCAAGTTCCCACTCCTGCATGGTCCGATAAGGTACGCCCAACCACACAGAAAAATCAGTCCTGCTCATACCGGACTTTTCCCTAATCATTCTGAAACAATAAGCCAGGCGACGACGCTCTGCATCCTTGTCGTTTTTGTCATACTTTTCTACTTCAATCTCGATTCCTTCGAGGTTATATATTTCCTTCTTCATAGGCACCTCCTCTATGTAGTCAATGCGTGTACTTCTGCTTTTTATTATATGTAGTCAGTGACTACATGTCAAGAAATATCCGACAAAACAGAAAAAGGAGCCGCTCTCGACTCCTTACTTCTGCTTTTTCGCTTATTATTTCCGCTTACCGCTTGTTTTTTCCGCTTGTTTTTTCAAATCCAAGCGGAAAACCATGATCAACTCCCTGTTTCATCATTCTTTTTCTTCCATTCTTCCAATAACGAGAACAGCACCTTCTCCATCTGAGATCTGGTATAGAATGTCGGGAAGTATTCCAGAAGCTTCTTCTTTGTTATCGTGAGCTGCTGAAATCTGTTGCTCTCATCCTTGGGGGCATTCTCATTCAGGATCCGCATGAGTTCCATCTTGGAGATGGTTTCATTTTCCTTAAGATAATCTCTCAGTGCAAAGATCTGAAAGGTCTTGCAGATATCATTTTCAAGCATATACTCGTAAAGCATCTCCTGCACTTCGTGATCCAGAAAAGAAACTTCCACTGCAGTAGCAAGTGCCAAGGCCTTCTTATCTACCAGCTCCAAGATTGGAGGAATAAGTTCTACCAAGCGAAGATACCGGTGCAACTGTCCACGGCTTTCCCCGACTCTCTCCGCCAGTTCATCATCCGCTCTGCCTTCCGGCAACTTCGTCCCAATTCGGGACGAAGTTAAATCACTTCGCTGACCTTGTCTGCGCATCGCATCATAACGCATCTTGTACGCAAAAGCCTTCTCACTTGGGAGAATCTCTTCTCTCTGCAAGTTAGAGTCCACCATAGCCAGGACAGCTTCGTCATCGTCGTACTTCTTTACGATTGCAGGGATCTTATCGAAACCGATTTCTTTTACCGCAAATAACCGTCGGTGACCGGAGATCATTTCATAATCTCCGTCTTCAAGCGGTCTGACAGTAACCGGAACCAGCACACCATTTAACATGATACTTTCCACAAGTTCATGCATCTTTTCATCATCCAAAACCTTGAAAGGATGATCCTTGAACGGCCGGATCTTTGCAACCTCGATCTCGTCACAACCGGCTACTGAAGGAACACAGAGTAATTCATCAATGGATGTCATTTTGATCTTCTGTCCAACTCTCTTAGCCACGATCCAACACCTCCTCCGTTAATGTCCGGTACGCATTAGCAGCCTTTCCTTTCGGATCATACTGATAAATACTGGACCCTTCTGCACTGATCTCTGCCGCACGAACCGAAAGAGGGATGCAGGTATGAAACACACCTATCTGATTCGAGTAAGTATCTATAACAAGCTGTGAGATATCCCTGGCATAATTCGTCCTGGCATCTACCATCGTAAGCAATATCCCTTCGATTCTGAGATTCTTATTTAGTCTCCTCTGTACGCGACCGATGGTTTTGATGAGCTGTTCCAAACCTTTTACCGGAAGATATGCAGCCTGCACCGGAATCAGAACACTGTCTGCGCAAGTCAGGGCATTGATTGTAAGCATTCCGAGCGAAGGCATACAATCGATGATGATATACTTGTAGTCATATTCCGTCTTGAGATATTCCACAATACTCCGGAGCATGACTTCCCTGCTCATGACATTTACCAGATTGATCTCAAGAGCTGACAATTCGATATTTGCCGGAATAAGATCTACGCCTTCATCATGCTGGATGATGGTCTCCGTGAGAGAAAGTTTTTTCTCTTCCATTACTTCTGATAACAGAGTGGACAGCGTATATTCAAGACTATCAGGCTCCCTATATCCCAGACTGATCGTCATGGAGCCCTGAGGATCTCCATCGATCAATAAAACCTTGTTGCCCTCTGCAGCCAGTCCGATCCCAAGATTTACAGCTGTAGTGGTCTTTCCGACACCGCCTTTTTGATTTGCAACTGCGATAACCTTACACATGATCTTTGCCCTCCTTAGTTACTTTCCGGATCGCCGTACATTACTTCAATGTACTCATCCAGTTTTTCTGTATTTACAAGACAGATACGCTTGATGCGATAAACTGCCTTCGCCTCATTAGCCAGATCCATAAACGAGTGGATCCCCATAGAATAAAGGATTGCGCCCTCATCGTATCTGACCCATTTCTTCTTGCCGTTTTTGAACTGTGCCTTGTAATTATCCATTCTCTCCTGTTTACCGGGATCTTTTGATCTTCCTCTTTCCATATCACATTTCTCCTTCCGCGCCTTCGCAATTGTTTTCCAGAAACTTTTCGATCAACTCCAGATCGATAACCACGTTCTTCTTAATACGGATATTCGCCCCTGCTTCTTTTGCCAGTTTCACGAATGAGTAATAGTTCATGGAATACATCCGTGCTCCCTGGGCATAGGAAACAAAAGTCCTCTTCTGCTCATCTATGAACCGGTCAAGATCCGGTCCTCTTCTTAATGTCCGAAGAAGTTCTTTTTTTCTTTCTTCTTCCCGCTCTTCCTTTGATCTTTTTGCCACGATCATGAGCCTCCTTTCGAATGAAAAAATGTTTACAAGTTGCCCCAAGCACGAAAAAAGGCACCTACTCTAGATTTCTCTAAAGTAAGTGCCTGTGAAACCATCCAAAAGCTGTCCTCTGGATAATTTACCTGTTTAGTTTCAGCCAAATCCGTGCTCTACATCACGTTCCGTGACGATGCACGAAGCATTTTTTCACTCTTTCATGAGGCTTTAAGAGACCTCACTTTTCGGCTCAGAAAACGCGACTTTTTGCGTCTACATGCCGTTGTCCATACTTGTCCGTAGTGTGACGAAGCGTGACAAGGAATGACAAGGAGCGACGAAATTATAGCGATTTTAACGTGGGGAAGAGCAGCACATCGCGGATTGCCGGGGAGTTCGTCAGCAGCATCACCAGTCTGTCGATGCCGTATCCGATTCCGCCTGTGGGCGGCATACCGATCTCCAGCGCGTTCATGAAATCTTCGTCGGTGGTGTTGGCTTCCTCATCTCCTGCTGCCAGCGCCTCTTCCTGTGCCCGGAAACGCTCCCTCTGATCGATGGGATCGTTTAACTCCGAATAGGCATTGCACATCTCGCGGCCCGTGATAAAAAGCTCGAACCGCTCCACATACTCCGGATTCTCCGGTTTCTTCTTGGTCAGCGGCGAGATCTCGATCGGATGATCCATGATAAACGTAGGCTGTACCAGATGTTCTTCCACGTACTCTTCAAAGAAAAGATTTAAGATATCGCCCTTCTTGTGCCTGTCCTCGTAGTGAACGCCTTTTTCATCGGCCAGCTTCTTCGCCTCCGCGGTGTCCTTCACGGTATCGAAGTCCACCCCTGCATATTGCTTCACGGCCTCCACCATGGTCATCCGTGCAAAAGGCTGCCCAAGGTCGATCATCGCCTCGCCGTAGGGCACGGTGGTCGTACCGCACACTTCTTTTGCCACATGGCGGAACATGTTCTCCGTCAGTTCCATCATGCCGTAATAATCGGTGTAAGCCTGGTATAACTCCATCAGCGTAAATTCCGGATTGTGTCTGGCATCCAGTCCCTCGTTGCGGAACACACGGCCGATCTCGTAGACTCTCTCCATGCCGCCTACGATCAGTCTCTTCAGATACAGTTCCAGAGAAATGCGCAGCTTCACATCTTCGTCCAGCGCATTGTAATGGGTCTCAAAGGGTCTCGCCGCCGCACCGCCTGCATTGGATACCAGCATCGGCGTCTCCACCTCCAGAAAGCCCTGACCGTCCAGATAGCGTCTGATGGAGCTGATGATTTTAGAGCGGGCCACAAAGGTCTTCTTCACGTCCTCATTCATGATCAGGTCGGTATATCTCTGCCGGTAACGGATATCCGTGTTTACCAGCCCGTGATACTTCTCCGGCAGAATCTGCAGACTTTTTGACAGCAGTGTCACTTTGTGTGCATGGATGGATTTTTCACCGGTTTTGGTCCTGAAAACCTCGCCCTCAATGCCCACAATGTCACCCACATCGTATTTCTTGAAATCCGCATAGGCTTCTTCACCGATACTGTCCCTTGCCACATAGGACTGAATATCGCCCTGCAGATCCTGCACGTTGCAGAAGGAAGCCTTCCCCATGATACGTTTGGACATCACACGGCCCGCAATGGACACCTGCTGCCCCTCCAGCGCCTCGAAATTATCCTTGATCTCCTGGCTGTGATGGGTCACATTATATTTCGTGATCTGAAAAGGGTCTTTGCCGTTCTCCTGCAGTGCGGACAACTTCTCCCTTCTCACCTTCAAAAGCTGGTTGATATCCTGATTCTGTACTTCTGCCATACTGACCTCCATCTCGCCGCCCGGCGGCTGTTCAAATACGTCTCTTTTTCTTCCTTTAATTAGACCGCTGGATCTCCAGCACCTTATACTGGATCATGCCGGCCTGTGTCTCCACTTCCACCTGATCGCCCACCTTACAGCCGATCAATGCCTTGCCCACGGGAGATTCGTTGGAAATCTTGCCCTTTAAGCTGTTGGCCTCCGTGGAACCTACGATCTTATACTCAAGTTCCTCGTTGAACTCCATATCCAGGATCCTCACCTGACATCCGATGTTGATCTTATCCAGATCCACTTCATCTTCAACGACCACTTCCGCATTCTTCAATATCTTCTCTAATTCTTCGATTCTTGCCTCGATGTCGCGCTGCTCATCCTTGGCCGCATCATATTCGGCATTCTCGGACAGGTCGCCCTGCTCTCTGGCTTCCTTGATCTTCTCCGCCACTTCCTTACGCTTGACCACCTTCAGATCGTGCAGCTCATCTTCATATTTCCGCAATCCTTCATACGTTAAGATATTCTTCTTCTCCTGCATGGTACTACTCCTTTTCTGTTTATTCTTCGTAACAGTTCAGCCTTAAGCTTCCCTGATGCTATAAAAATGTTATCCCTTTTCCTGCCGCTAATCGGGATACTTCATGTCATTTTAACTTTTCTATCATAACTATTTTTTACCATAGTGTCAAGATATTTCAACGGTGATACATATGCCGAAGCCAGACTTTTCCGCCCAAGCAGCCGTTCCTTCTCTCCATCGGATGCGATATCAATATAGATACAGTCCGCCGCTGCAATCCTGGGATAACGAAAGTCGGTACAGTAATCCAGAATCACACCGCCGCATCTCTCCCTTCCGCATCTCAGCGGCCCCGCACCACTCTTTGCATAAAACTCTCTCTCCCCGACGGCAGGGGCTTTTTCTGCCTGCCCCTGCGCCTGTGCCGTCCGGCTTCTGCTGTACGGTACAGGCTGTGGGACCAGGCCGTATTCATAATAATATTCTTCCAGATATTCCTGCAGCTCTTCCTGACGGTCCACACTCTCCGCCGGCCCTGTCTCCTCTCCATTCTGCAGTGTTTCCTGCTGCTCGTAGTAGAGAAGCATCCGATTAACCCGGGAAAGATAAGGTTCCAGCAGCTCCCATGTGGTTTCCATCTGCTGCTGCACCTCCCCGGGCTGCCCCAAAAGGATTGTCACCATGCCGGTCCCGACAAGCACCTTTTCCGCATACTGCCCCAGCAGATGCTTCGTCAGCATCCTGACCGTACTCTCACGCGGCCGCCATCTTCCCCTGTCCTCCGGTGCAAAAATCTGCAAAAGATCCGGGTGCACACACGTATCCGTCATCCCGGCGGCAGTATGCAGCGCCGTCTCCATTGCCTCGGAAAGTACCGGCGCCTTCCACTCCTTTTTCCTATAATAAAAAGGCGGCACCGCACAGCCCAGAACACGGAATTCCTCCTGTTCTGCAAGCAGCTTACTCTCCAGCACGGCCTCCTGAAACCAGTGTTTTTTCGCGGCTTTTGTGTTATTTCCTCCGGCCGTTTCCCGCGGCATTAAATAATAATAAAGAATCGTCTCCTGTTCCATACCACAGTATATGCATGATTCCGGCAGGACATGCACAGAGGATATATCTGTTTCCAAACCGAATCTTTCCCGGTTATCCGCAGACAGCACGCAAGATCCTGCAGACCGTGATCCTGCGTCTCACATTTCCCGCACAAGTTCTTCCAGCTGCGCAAAGCTCTCCACCATATTGACACTCCGCCGCAGTCTGGCCGAATCGGGCATTCCTGCCGTATACCAGGAAACATGCTTGCGCATCTCCCGTATGCCGGTGTACTCTCCCTTATATTCCAGCTGCATCCCTGCATGACGCAGTATCGTCTCCCTGATCTCGTCCTTCTCCGGTCTGGCCAGTACCGTGCCGTTCTGCAGATAGGCTGCGATCTGCCGGAAGATCCAAGGATTGCCTCTGGCGGCGCGGCCTACCATGACGCCATCGCATCCGGTCTGCTGCAGGATCGCTGCCGCACTGACACCGTCCGTAACGTCTCCATTGCCGATCACCGGTATGGAAAGTTTCTCTTTGACATCGGCTATGATCTCCCAATCGGCTTCTCCGGCATAATACTGTTCTCGCGTCCTGCCGTGTATCATTACGGCCGCAGCACCGCACCCTTCCGCAATCCGCGCAATCTCCACCGCATTGACACACGTGTCATTAAATCCTTTCCGTATCTTGACGGTAACCGGCTTCCTGACTGCCTTGACCACGGCTGTCACGATCTCTTCCACCAGCTTTGGCTGCTTCATCAGTGCCGATCCCTCCCCATTGCCCACCACCTTGGGCACGGGACAGCCCATATTGATATCCAGTATGGCAAAGGGCCGCTCCTCGATGCGCTTTGCCATCTCGCTTAAAATCTTCGGATCTGAACCAAACAGCTGCAGAGACACAGGCCCCTCCTGCGGATGGATGGTAAGCAGGCTTTCCGTATTTTTATTCTTGTACAGAATGGCTTTGGCGCTGATCATCTCCATACAGACCAGTCCTACGCCCTGTTCCCTGCACAACAAACGAAATGGCAGGTCTGTCACGCCTGCCATCGGTGCCAATAGGATGTTATTGTCTAAGGTGACACTTCCGATTTTTAATTTATGCAGCAAATCCTTCATAATTTACCTCTATTCCAATCCTTCACTCCTTATAATCCGTCTTCCTCCAGCACTGACCTGTCATTCAGGATAAACACCCTGTAATATAACTGCAGTGATTCCAGCAGTTCCTGCCTGTTTCTGCGGACCTCACCTACCAGAAGCCCGCTGCCAATCTCGTCGTAGAGCAGGTCTTCCTCCTCCGCATCCGTCTCCAACAGGATCGTACCGTCCTCGTCAAAGACAATCGTAAAGATGCCTCCTACTTCCTCCGTAAAAAGCACACAGATCACATGCAGCTCCTCTTTAATGGACTCGGGAATCCCCGCAAACTTCTCATTAAAATAATATTTCTGCTCGTAGGCATTGGCGCCGCAGAGCACGATCCTCTTCTCTTCCATCACACATACCCGTACAGTCCACGCACCGAAACCTCGCCCGCATAGACCAGTGTTCTCTCTCCATTATCCTTCACCACGATCAATTCTCCCTGCATGTCGATTCCCTCCGCCGTACCGGTGTATTCTCCGGCAGGATCCAGCACTCTCACCTGTGCTCCCATGTTCAGCAGGTGTTTCTGGTATCGCTCCCGCAGGCCGGACAGATCCAGAGTCTCCAGAAAAATCGCATAGTTTTCTTCAAACCGCCGCAGCACTTCGTCAAGCAGCTGCACCCTGCCGTACTGTTGTCCGGTCTCCATGCGCAGGGAAGTGGCCACAGGCCGCACTTCTTCTTCAAATTCCTCAGGACCGGCATTGTTGACATTGATCCCCGCACCCACTACCACATACTGTATTTCATCCATCTCCGGTGTCATGGTCATCTCCGTCAGCATACCACAGATCTTCTTCCGATTCATCACGATGTCGTTAGGCCACTTGATTCCTGTCTCTGTTCCCGTTATCTTCTCCACGGCCTCCGCCACACTCAGCGCCATCACCAATGTGATCATGGACGCCTTGTCCGGCACGAAGTCCGGTCTGAGCAGCAGGGTAAAAGAAAGTGCCGTACCGGCCAGCGTCTGCCAGCTTCTTCCTCTGCGCCCTTTGCCTGCTGTCTGGATATCCGCCACCACCACAGTGCCATGGGGATTTCCCTCTTCTCCCAGACGTTTCGCATCGGTATTGGTAGAACCCGTGCTCTCAAAATAGTACAGCTTCCTGCCCGCCCACTCAGTCTGCAGTCTGCTGGCGATCTCGCTCTCCGACAACATATCCACAGGCCCTTCTATCAGCCGGTAACCTTTGCCGGAAACCGACTCGATCTGATACCCTTCTTCCTTTAACTGGTTGATCACTTTCCAGACTGCTGTCCTCGTCACACCAAACCTGTCACACAGCTGCTGTCCGGACACATACTCCTCACTGTTCCTCAGCAATGTCAATATATCTGATTTATCTGTCTTCATTCTATAATTCTACCCTTCATGACGTCGGAAAATGCCGCTCTCCTAAACCTCATATTCTCCCAATGTCACCGCCATCACCGCCTTGATCGTATGCATCCGGTTCTCCGCCTCGTCAAAGACGATGGACTGTGCAGATTCAAACACTTCATCCGTCACTTCCATCTCGTCGATCTGATACTTCTCGTGAATCTCTCTGCCAATCCCCGTATTCAGATCGTGGAACGCAGGCAGACAGTGCATAAAGACAGCCTGTTCGCCGGCATACTCCATCACCTGACGATTCACCTGATAAGGCATCAGATCCCGCAGCCTGCTCTCCCAGACTTCGGCCGGTTCCCCCATGGAAACCCACACATCTGTGTAAACCACATCCGCACCTCCGGCTCCCTCAGCCACATCCTCCGTGAGTGTCACGCTTCCGCCGGTCTGCGCTGCAATCTTCTCGCACGTACGCACCAGCTCCGCCTCCGGAAAATATGCCTTTGTAGTGCAGGCCGTAAAGTGCATTCCCATCTTGGCACAGGCCACCATCAGGGAATTGCCCATATTATAGCGAGCATCACCCATATACGTCAGCCTGATTCCCTTGAGATACCCAAAGTGCTCCCGAATCGTCAGAAGATCCGCCAGCATCTGCGTCGGATGAAATTCATTGGTCAGGCCATTCCACACCGGCACACCGGCATGTTCGGCCAGCTGCTCCACGATCTCCTGACCGTATCCCCGGTACTCGATTCCCTCATACATTCGTCCCAGCACCCGCGCCGTATCCGCAATACTCTCTTTCTTACCGATCTGGGAAGCCGACGGATCCAGATAGGTTGTCCCCATACCCAGATCATGTGCCGCCACCTCAAAGGAACAACGCGTCCTTGTACTCGTCTTCTCGAAGATCAACGCTACATTCTTCCCCCGGCGAATGTCCACCGGTATACCCTTTTTCTTCTTCTCCTTCAAATCCGCCGCTACATCCAGCATATAAGTAATTTCTTCCGGTGTAAAATCCAGCAGCTTTAAAAAATGACGTCCCGTTAAATTCATATTCCCCTCCTGTCTTTCCCTTTCGGAAAATCTTTTTCTTTGTACAGTTTCTTCTTCCTATGTATATTGTATAAATCCCACACAGGAACGGGACGGTTCCGATAAACCGTCCCGCATCAATCATCAACCTCTATTCCAGCCCTGCTCACGGTCGAACAGCCTGTCGTTCTCCGTACACGCTCCTGGCCGAACAGCTACGCCAATCTCACCGATTAATTCCAGACTTCCCTGACAGAAGTCGCAAGCCCTGCCAGTCCCTGAATCTCCGACGGAATAATGATCTTGGTAGCCTTACCGTCAGCCGCCTTCTCAAATGCCTCCAGGCTCTTGATCTTCAACACAGCCTCATCCGCACCTGCCTCGCGGATCATACGGATACCGTCCGCGGTAGCTTTCTGCACTTTCAGGATCGCTTCCGCTTCACCTTCCGCCTCGCGGATCATCTTCTCCTTCTCCGCTTCCGCACGTAAGATCGCCGACTGCTTCTCAGCCTCCGCCTCCAGGATCGCGGATTCCTTCTTACCTTCCGCAACCAGGACAGTTGACTTCTTCTCACCTTCCGCACGCAGGATCGCTTCACGGCGCTCACGCTCTGCCTTCATCTGTTTCTCCATGGCATCCTGAATCGCCGACGGCGGGATGATATTTTTAAGTTCCACACGATTTACCTTAATACCCCAGGGATCTGTCGCAATATCCAAAGATGCCCGCATCTTCGTATTGATCACTTCTCTGGAAGTCAGCGTCTGATCCAGCTCCATCTCACCGATGATATTACGCAGCGTGGTAGCTGTCAGATTCTCGATGGCCATGATCGGATTCTCCACCCCGTAAGCGTAAAGCTTCGGATCCGTGATCTGGAAGAACACCACCGTGTCGATCCGCATGGTTACGTTATCTTTGGTGATCACCGGCTGCGGTGCAAAATCCACAACCTGCTCCTTCAAAATAACCCTCTTGGCAACTTTATCAAGAAAAGGCATCTTAATGTGAAGCCCCACCGACCAGGTCTGCTGATAAGCGCCCAGCCTCTCCACCACATAGGCATTTGCCTGCGGCACGATCTTGATACAGGATAACAAGATCATCAGCAATAAAACCAGTACTACTACAAAAGCGATAAGTCCACCCATAATTATACCCCTTTTCTCTCCTCGACAATCAGCTTCACGCCGTTGATCCCCAGTATGGTAGTCACTGTGCCAACCTGAAGCCTGACTCCGTCGATCCGTGTTCGGGCGGACCACTCCATACCGCCCACATTAACCTGTCCGATCCCCTGCAGGTTGTCGATCTCACTGATCACAATAGCCTGCCGGCCCACCAGACTCTCTGCATTGGTCCTGACTCTGTCCTTATTAAAATATCTGACCGCCAGCGGCCTCGTAAAAATAATCAGCACGCCAGACACTACAAGAAACAAAATGACCTGCCCCACCAGCGGTACTCCCAGAACTGCCGCAACAGTCGCGATCAGTGCACCGCCTGCAAACCAGATGGTCGTGAGTCCCATAGTCAGCAGTTCGATGACGACCAACACCACAAGAACGATCAACCAGAACATCGTCATACTCATATCAGTAAATAAAGCCACAAGAGCTCACCTCTTTTCTCTGTCGTCTGTCATACTCTTATGATTTATTCTACTATATTATGCCCCAACCTGCAAGTAACATTCTCCTGTTTCATATACGCATTTACGTATTTAAACAGTGCAGCAGTTCAGCCTGCGGCTTCCCTGCTGCACACATTTTACCAGATTTACCAGAAAACCTGATTATCAATCAGGATCCCGTCATGATTGCCGGCTCTTCTAAAATGCGTTGCTCCACCCACATTGGTCTCACCATTGATGGCAGCCCGTGCCGCATCATAGCAGCTGTCGGAAATCTTTCCGTTTGTATAAACTCTTGCAACTTTACCGTTCAACGCCGGTGTAAACTGACCGGAAGCAAATATAACACCCGATACTGTATTCGGATAAGCGCCGCTTCTGACACGGTTCATTACTACCGCACCCACAGCCAGCTTACCGTTATAGGTCTCGCTGCCCGCCTCACACTGGATCAAAGCAGCCAAAAGTTTGGTGTCATCACCACCCACTACGACCGCACCCTGATTCGCCTTTAATTTCGCCAGCCGCTCCGCCTCTTCTCTCTCCCTGATCGCCGCCAGTGTCTCCCCCGCGTCAATGTGGAAATCCACATCCACAAATTCTGCAGACACATAACCTGTCTCTCCATCGTAATCCACACTGATCCAGTCGTCGTTCACGAATTCGATCATCTCCAGCTCATCGTCACCGGCCAGAAGACCGAAGACTTCCGCCTCACCGTCAGGTTCCTTCCGAATACACAGCGTATCCGTTTCGATCATCACGATCAGATTCCCCACATCATTGGCCATGGCTTCCGCCTCTTCACCAAACAGGAGATACTCATCACTGGCCCAGCCGATCAGGTCACCGCTTTTCATCCGTGTCCAGCCGTCCTTGCGCTCCAGTATCCGGCCGCCGCAGTCCTTATAAAGTACGCCGACCTTATCCGCTTCCTCGCTGGCTTCCGCCCGGACATTCATAGCTACCTGCACATTGACCATCACCAGGTCAGACTCTTCCTTCTTCTGCTGCGCACTGGCCTCCGATATCTGTGTCAGCTCTTCGATGGCCTTCTCATCAACCGATTCCACCGTAGGATCTACAATCTGCGAAATTCCCACACTCAACGAGTCGAAATATTCTTTCTTCGTAGCCGCACTGGCATCCAGGCGCAGGACCGCCATGGCCAGACAAAGAATGAGGGCAGTGAACAGAATCCGTACCTTTCTGCTTTTCAGCATAAATACAATCCTCCATCTTCCTTCATGATCTGATAGATTTCCCGATGTTATAATACTAAAATATTACAGAATTGTTAACTGCATAAATATGGATAATTTTAGCAAAACACCTTGTCTTTGTCAAGTTTATGCGGCTTGTCTCATTTTTATACCATTTTTATGATCCCTGCATTACGAAAAAATTTGATATTTCTTAACTTTTTTGTCATAATTTTCGTGTCTGTTCCACGACCGCCTGCAGGGCATCCATCACCGCCCCCCGCAGACCTTTTTCCTCCAGCACCCGCACTCCCTGTATGGTCGTACCGCCCGGAGAACACACCATATCCTTCAGTTCACCCGGATGTTTTCCGCTCTCCAGCATAAGCTTCGCCGAACCGTACACTGCCTGCGCCGCAAACTCACAGGCCTGCGCTCTCGGCATGCCGGCCGCCACTGCCGCATCCGCCATGGCTTCCAGGAACATAAACACGAATGCCGGGGAACTGCCACTGACAGCCCCTACCGCATCCATCAGGGATTCCGGCACCATACTGGCCCTGCCAAAGCTCTCCATCAGCTTAAGGCTTAAAGCTGTTTCCTCCGGTGAAACACGGCTGTTAACGCATACACCCGTACAGCCCGCTCCCACCATCGCCGGCGTGTTCGGCATACAACGCACCAGTTTTATTTCTTTATGAAATGCCTGCTCGATCCAGTCAAGCGTCTTTCCGGCGGCAATACTGATCACCAGCATATCTCCCGTTACCACATCCCTGACTTCTTCAATCACCGTCTGAAAATACTGCGGCTTCACAGCCAGCACAAGGATATCTGCCTCCCCCGCCACTGCCACATTGCTTTCTCTCGTTTCCACCCCATATAACCTGCGCATATCTTCCAGGGTCGCCTTGGTCTTCGCTGAACCGATGATATCATTCTTCTGCACGATCTCCTTTTGCAGCATACCACCGATCATGGCTTTTGCCATATTGCCAAGTCCTATAAATCCAATTTTCATTTACCTTATTTACCTCCTTCATTTCCAGACTCCGTCTCATTCCGAGACATTTTATGCTGTGGGCTTCTCAGGATCCAACCATGGAAACAGTCAATTCCCATCACAAAATAGTTGATTGATAACTCTTGATATTTTATTTTAACCCACATTCTGACACACATGTCGCTTAAATCTAAATTTACTTTTCAATATTTCTATCGTAACACTGCGGACTGCAATATCATTTGTCACATGTGTCGTTCCTGTACCACGCATTTTTACAAAAAAATAACGCGCGATTTTTATTTTCCATATTTTCTTCCATCATCTGGTATGATTCAAATTTGCTAAATTATGATTTGATATTTACCTTCTCAAATTTGTGCTCTCATTTTCTGTCGACTCGTGTCATCCTCTCCGCCGTCATCCATTCCTCTTCTGTCGGTACGCCTCATATAATAACACCGTCGATGCAACCGCCGCATTCAGCGATTCCACACTGCCTTCCATCGGAATGCTGATCCTCTTATCCGCACATGCTGCCGTCTCTTTCCGCAGCCCATTGCCCTCATTTCCGATCAGAAAGGCGGATGCACCCCGATAGTCATATGCATCATACTCTTTCTCACCGTGCAGATCCGCTGCATAAATACAGATGTTATTTTTCTGCAATATGTGAATCGTCCCACAGATATCTTCTGTATATACAAAGGGAACCCGATAAATGGACCCCATAGTAGAACGAATGGTTTTCGGGTTGTATACATCCACCGTATGACTGCTCATAATAATTCCATCTGCTCCCACAGCCTCTCCGGTCCGAAACATGGTCCCCAGATTCCCCGGATCCTGTATATCTTCCACAATCAGGTACAGCCGGTTCTTCTTATGTACATCACCTATGATGCTGACAGCCCTGCCGGTTCTTTTGTCCACACATGTTCCGCCCGGCTTCCCTGCCAGCAGTTCCTCCAACCGATAATGATACTGTCTGACCAGGGTCAAAATACCCTGTGGTGTCTTCGTGTCGGACATTTTATCGAAAACATCATCCGCAACGATCTCACAGGGCACCCGATTCAATTTCTCACCATAGGTCTCACGCAGTTCTTTCTCTGCACGCTGAGCGAGATATACCCGCTCTATTCTCTCTGCAGGAGCCTCCGCAAACATCTTGGTCCCTTCCACGATAAAGACGTCCTGCCTGTTTCGCACTTTCGACTTCTGTGTAAGCTGAATCACTTCCCGAACAGACTTATTGCTGAAACTTGTGATCATACTCTCCTCCCATTTCTTCCGCATGCTTCCATAATATATAATAATTCCCCGCAAATTCACCATCTGCGGGGAACCTATTTCATAGCAGGCTGTCCGGCCGTCCAATATCGGTTCAGCCTTAAGCTTTCCTGTTACAGTGCCTGTCCTTCCTCTTAAATAGCAAGCACCTTTGCCACCTCATACTGATAATCCTGAATCTCCTTATGCATATTCAATGCCTCTTCAATATCGAAATCAAGGAATTCCCCATGCTGATACCCAACTACTCTGTTGCTCTTGCCTTGACACAGAATATCCGTCGCATAGGCTCCCATGATAGAGGCATAATAGCGATCCTTACAGGTAGGAGCACCGCCGCGCTGCATGTATCCCAGGATCGTCGCCCTCGTCTCCATACCGGTAGCCGCCTCGATCCTTCTTGCCATGGAGGTGGAATGTCCGATTCCTTCGGCATTGATGATGATATGGTGTGTCTTACCGCGCTTTCTGCTGGCAATGATATTATTGATGATCTGCTGCTCATTATAGTCATATTTCTCAGGCAGCAGGATATCTTCGGCACCGTTGGCAACACCGCACCACAATGCGATATAGCCGGCATTTCTTCCCATAACTTCAATGATACTGCACCGTTCGTGGGAAGAAGATGTATCTCTGATCTTATCGATTGCTTCCATTGCCGTATTGATGGCCGTATCAAAACCGATCGTATACTCTGTGCAGGCAATATCCAGGTCAATCGTTCCCGGGATACCTATCGTATTGATCCCGTGTCTGGCCAATGCCTGAGCGCCGCGGTAGGAACCATCGCCGCCGATAACGATCAGGCCGTCGATGCCATGCTTACGACAGATATCTACGCCTTTCAACTGTCCCTCTTCCGTGCGGAACTCTGAACAGCGCGCCGTCCCCAGGATCGTACCGCCCTTCTGAATCGTATCGGATACCGACCATCTCTCCAAATCTATGATTTCTTCATTCAAAAGGCCTCTGTAGCCTTTCTTGATCCCTTTCACTTTCACACCGTTAGCCAGCGCTTTCCTGACAACTGCACGGATTGCCGCATTCATACCCGGCGCATCGCCGCCGCTTGTCAGAACTCCTATCGTATTGATCTCTTTAGCCATATCCACACCATGCCTTTCTATGCTCAGTCTATCTGTATTTTACTCTAAATATGTTTTCATTTCAATATTTTTTCTACACTACCTTCACATTCTCCGCCCCATACAAGGTACTCAGCTTCCCCACCAGCTCCTCGCCGGCATTCACATTCCAATTGCGCGGCAGCGCATTCATGGACTTCGGATCCGCCACATAGATCACCACACTGTCCCTGCCCTCCGACTGTCGAAGTGCATCGAACAGCTCCTCCCTATGTGCCTCATATTCCTGCTTCGTTGGGAATTTGACCCACAGCTTTCTCGCCACGCTATCAAAAGGAGTGATCTGTTCACAGATCAGTTTGCCGTCCTTATCCTCCTCGATGGAGACACGGCCCCGGATAAAGACCTTATTATCCTCCGCAATATCCCTGCCAAAGCGCTCATACTGTCCCGGAAATACGATGACTTCCACGGAACCCAGCAGATCCTCCACCTGCAAAAATGCCATGACTCTCTCATTCTTCGTATACTTGATCTTCTTCTCCGAGATCATTCCGCCGATGGTGGCTATTCTGCCATCCTGCACCGCCATCTCCCCCGTCTCTTCGTCCAGCATGAAATCCGCCGTAGTGTTGGTGATATTTTTACGCCACATTTCCTGGTACTCTTCCAGCGGATGTCCGCTGATATAGATTCCCAGCACCTCCTTCTCGAAGGCCAGCTTCATCTCCTTGGAGTATTCGCCCACATCCGGCATTTTTACTTCAAAGTCTTCCTTCTGGTCCTCGGATACAATATCGAAAAGCGACATCTGCCCTGCCATATTGTTCTTCTTATCATGCTGAATACCATCCATGATCTGGATATACACGCTCATAAACTGCTTCCGGGTACCGCCCAGGCCATCCAGCGCTCCTGCCTTGATGAAATGTTCAAATGCCCGCTTATTGACTTCCTTATCCGACATGCGGGTGATAAAATCTTCCAGATTGGTATAGGGTCCCCGCGCCTTGCGCTCCATGACTACCGCGTCGATCACCGGCCGCCCTACACTCTTAATGGCCGTCAGTGCATAGCGAATCTCATTGCCCGACACCGAAAAGCCGCTCTCCCCTTCGTTGATATCCGGCGGCAGGATCTGGATGCCCATACTGCGGCATGAAACGATATACTCCGATACTTTTTTCGGATTATCGATCACAGAAGTCAAAAGTGCCGCCATAAACTCTACCGGATGATAATATTTCAGATAGGCCGTCTGGTAAGCCACCACCGCATAACAGGCCGCATGGGATTTGTTAAAAGCGTATTTCGCAAAATCCATCATCGTATCATAGATATGATCCGCTACCTGCGCGCTGATTCCGTTCGCCACACACCCCGGCACACCTTCCTCCGGATTGCCGTAGGTGAAATTCCTGCGTTCCTGCTCCATCACGTACTGCTTCTTCTTACTCATGGCACGGCGCACCAGATCACTGCGCCCCATGGTATAGCCGCCCAGATCCTGCACAATCTGCATGACCTGTTCCTGATAGACGATACAGCCATACGTAGGAGCCAGAATCGGCTCCAGCTGCGGACAGTCATAGGTGACGGACTCCGGATCATTTTTCCCCTTGATATATTTGGGAATAAAGTCCATCGGACCCGGACGATACAGGGAAATCCCCGCAATCACGTCCTCCAGGCTGCGCGGTTTCAACTCTTTCATGAAGCTCTTCATCCCCCCGCTTTCCAGCTGGAAGATACCATCTGTCCTGCCGGTACCGATGGACGCAAGCACCGCCTGGTCATTATAGTCAATGGCATCAATATCGATAAAGATACCGGTGCTTTTCTCCACCATCTCCACCGCGTTCTGGATCACCGTCAAAGTCCGCAGCCCCAGAAAATCCATCTTCAGCAGGCCCAGTTCCTCGATGGTGGTCATCGTAAACTGGGTGGTGATAGAACCGTCAGAGCCGCGGGAAAGGGGTACGAATTTGTCAGCTGCGTCGGGACAGATCACCACGCCCGCCGCATGCATGGATGTATGTCTCGGCAGTCCCTCCAGCCTCCTGCTCATATCGATCAGCGTATGCACCTGTTCATCTTCCTGATACAGCTTACGCAGTTCCGGGTTCATCTCCAGTGCCTTCTTGATGGGCACCCCCTGGTTCTGCTCATTGGGAATCATCTTGGCAATCGAGTCCACAAAAGCATAGGGCAGATCCATCACACGCCCCACGTCACGGATTACACCCTTGGCCGCCATCGTACCGAACGTCACGATCTGCACCACCCGGTCCTTGCCATACTTGCGGTTCACATGATCGATCACCTCCTGCCGCCTTTCAAAGCAGAAGTCCACATCAATATCCGGCATCGAGATACGCTCCGGATTTAAAAACCGCTCGAACAGCAGGCTGTACTTGATGGGATCGATATTGGTGATCCGCAGGCAGTAGGAAACGATGCTGCCCGCTGCCGATCCACGGCCCGGTCCCACCGCTATGCCGTTTTCCCGACAGTAATTGATGTAATCCCACACAATCAGGAAATAGTCCACGAATCCCATATCCCTGATAATGCCAAGTTCATATTCCATACGCTTCTGCAGTGACCCGTCATCCTGCGGATACCGCTCAGCCATGCCATCCTGACACAGCTTGTTCAGATAGGTCCAGGAATCATAGCCCTCCGGCACCTCGTAGTGGGGCACCTTGTATTTACCGAATTCAATCTCCACATGACACCGGTCAGCAATGCGCTGGCTGTTCTCCACCGCCTCCCACGCATAAGGGAAAAGCCCTTTCATCTCCTCTTCACTCTTCACATAATACTGACCGCCCTCGTAGCGCATGCGGTCCTCGTCCGCCAGCTTCTTGCCTGTCTGCAGGCATAACAGGATATCGTGAGGATGCGCATCTTCCGCATAAGTGTAGTGCACGTCATTGGTGGCCACCAGCGGAATATCCAGCTCCTTGCTCATCCGCAGCAGCGCCGCATTCACAGTCTGCTGTGTGGGAATCCCATGATCCTGCAGCTCCAGGAAAAAGTTACCCCTGCCAAAGCAGGCTTCGTACCGCTTCGCCACCTTACCAGCCTCATCGATCAGCCCTTTCTGGATATAGCGCTGCACCTCACCCGCCAGACAGGCCGACAGGGCAATGATACCCTCGTGAAATTCCTGCAGCACTTCCATATCCACACGGGGTCTGTAATAATAACCTTCCGTAAAGCCACGACTGACGATCTTGACCAGATTCTCGTATCCCGTATTGTTCTCCGCCAGCAGCACCAGATGATAATACCGATCCTCCCCGCCGGTCAACTCCCTGTCAAACCGGGAACGGGGCGCCACATAGACCTCACAGCCGATAATCGGATTTAAACCCGCCGCCGTGGCCTCCTTATAGAACTCAATGACACCATACATAACGCCGTGGTCTGTGATGGCGGCGCTGTCCATGCCCAGCTCTTTGACGCGCTTGACGTACTCCTTGATCTTGTTGGAACCGTCTAACAGGCTATACTCGGTGTGCACGTGTAAGTGTGTAAATGCCATTTGGGAACCCTCGCTTCTTGTGTTCTGTTCGTGTATCACTATACGCTGCCGTATTTCTTTACAATATTACCGGTTTCATTTCCAGTATGAAGTACCGGCTCTACTGATCGTTAAGGTTCATTATACCCTATTTTCCGGCAAAAAAAAAGGATATGCGCCATGTCATATCCTTTTATCACAACAGTATTACAGATACTTCTTAAGTACCTCTGCCTTATCCAGCTTCTCCCAGGGCAGATCCAGATCGTTGCGCCCGAAGTGGCCGTAAGCCGCTGTCTGCTTGTAGATCGGACGGCGCAGGTCAAGCATCTTGATGATGCCTGCCGGACGCAGATCGAAGTTCTCGCGGATGACATCCACCAGCTTCTCATCCGACACTTTGCCGGTACCGAAAGTATCTACCATAACGGAAGTGGGCTGTGCCACACCGATTGCATAAGACAGCTGAATCTCACACTTGTCTGCCAGGCCTGCTGCCACGATGTTCTTTGCCACATAACGTGCCGCGTATGCTGCGGAACGATCCACTTTCGTGCAGTCCTTACCGGAGAAAGCTCCGCCGCCGTGACGCGCATAACCACCGTAAGTATCTACGATAATCTTACGGCCTGTGAGACCCGCATCACCGTGAGGCCCGCCGATCACAAAACGACCTGTGGGATTGATGAAGAATTTCGTATTGTCGTCGATCAGTTCTTTCGGCAGCACCGGATCGAACACATATTTCCTGATATCTTCATGAATCTGCTCCTGCGTCACATCATCGTCATGTTGTGTGGACAGGACAACCGCTTCCAGTCTCACCGGCTTGCCCGCCTCGTCATATTCCACGGAAACCTGGCTCTTGCCATCCGGTCTTAAATACTTCAATGTGCCGTCTTTACGGACTTTTGTCAGCTGCAGTGCCAGCTTGTGTGCCAGAGAGATCGGATACGGCATATACTCCTCCGTCTCATTGGTAGCATAACCGAACATCATACCCTGATCGCCCGCACCGATGGCCTCGATCTCTGCATCGGACATCTTGTTCTCCTTTGCTTCCAGCGCCTTGTCCACGCCCATGGCGATATCTGCCGACTGCTCGTCGATGGCAACCAGCACCGCACAGGTATTACCGTCGAAGCCATACTCGGATTTCGTGTAGCCGATCTCTTTCACGGTATCACGCACAAGCTTCTGCATATCTACGTATGCATTGGTAGTGATCTCACCGGTCACCAGCACAAATCCCGTGCACACCGCCGTCTCACAGGCAACACGGCTCATGGGATCCTTCTCCATGCAGGCATCCAGGATTGCGTCGGATATCGCATCGCAGACTTTGTCGGGATGGCCTTCAGTTACTGATTCTGAAGTAAATAATCTCTTTTCCATTTCTTGTTCTCCTTTTGTTTGTCAGATTCTTCTAAGGTCTCTCTTATTGCTTGCTCCTGTTCTACATCCTACCTGCCGAATAAGCAGACTCAGAATGCTGCGCATTCCTCGTTCGCGTTGCTCGTCTTAAGATATGCCATGCTGCCTTCCATGCCAGCATGGCGGCTGCATGGCATATCTTCTGACTCTGCTTATTCGCGCAAAAAATCCGCTTATCGAAATAAGCGGACCTGACAGTCATTCATCAAATCCTCTTATTGTTCGATCTGTCTTACGACAGTGCTTTCGCTCAGGTTGGCACCTTCCTTATTAAGGGGTTGCCGTGGCTTCACAGATCCTATGTATCTCCACCACTCTGAATAAGAGAAACTCTCACCATATACAATTGTCTGTACCTGTAGATACCATACACCATGCCGGGCTTCCTGTCAACAGAAAATATAAGATTATTGGCAACTATGGTAACAGTTCCGACTGAACTGTTACCATTATTGCGGGGCACGTCTGATGGAATTTTTATGATAATATTCCGCCATACCTACATTGACCCACCCGCCCGCATCTTCATCCAGATAAAAACACTCAAAGTTCTCGATATATGCCGGCACGGTAACCACCACATCCTCCTCCGGGCACCGTGCCACGTAATCATAAAGCTCCACGCAGCTCTCATAGTAATTCTCATAGGAACCGTTATGTACGGAACCGGCCACGGCAAGCACGGCAGAATCCGAGATGGACGCAGGTGCCAGCAGCACCGAGGCAAAGAGCACGACATACAACACCGCACATGCGCTCCTGTTCTTACTCAGTTCCGCCCACCTGTCCAGACATACGCCGGCAAATACTGCCGCATTGAGCAGGGAAAGCGCCAGCACTACATCCAAAATAAAGTAGCATCTATTAGGAAATTCCGGGCCGCCATAACCAAGCGCCACCGGAAAAGCCGTTATATATCCCCACATACAAGCCAGTACACTCATGATACCATATCCGCACATTGCCCCATTCAGATTTTTCGACAGCCGAATACCCACCAGGATCATCGCGATGAGCAAAACGCCAAACATCGTCTCCTTCGTCAGCCTGCCGGTCTCACCCCAGACAGTCTTAACCGCCCACTTGACCGACTGCACCAACCGCCATGCATGTCCGTCTCCTCCGCTGTTATAGGTATGCCTTAAAAAATTGCCGGGTGCCATTACATTGACCAGCGCTCCCACGACCCCCGCCGCCGAAATGATCATATTACTGACGGAGATCTTCCCCCTGATCAGATAAAAACCAAGTGTCAGCAGCACCAACGCGTAGCATCCGGTTCCGCTGACCGCCAATGACCCGCCGGACGCCAGAAAACCCAGAACAGCAGCTGCCACAATCAGTAATATACGCTTCCTGCGCGAATAACTTTCCCTGTTTGACAGCAGAAAACACATCACTGCCAACAGCGCACAGGAAAGCGGCATGCTATAGGAAACAGCACCGGAATACCAGAAGAAGATCTCTGTAAAGACATTTGCGTCCAGAATCGCGAACAAAATGATTGAAAACACGGTCAACCGAATGTACACCGCCTTCTCTTCCCGCAGCACAAATCCGGTCGATACCCACACGACGCCAAACAGCGCCGCAAAGAACATCAGTGCATTCAGAATCATCACGGCCTTAAGCTGTCCCATCCCGAAATTATTGATCGGTGACAGCAATGCCTGCAGAAACATGGAGAAATACGTCCCCTGCCAGTCCAAATAGAGTTCCTTCATATAATCCAACGACGCCGCCACATACCGGAGAAAGGGCACATGAAATGCTCCCACCCTCACGCCATGCGTAAAATCATCTCCCAAAAGCACCGTATATCCCGCGCCGGCCGTTATGGCATATACCATAAAAAAGATCAAACCCATGTTCAGCGCCACGACGGCACTTTTCCAGAATGTTTTCATCTGATCCGGACTGATTTCCCTTTTTATTCTCTCTTTCCCCTGTTTCATTTCCATCTCCCTTCTGAAATGCCACCAGTTCCTGCCAAAGCCATTCGGTTTGTTATCTACTTTGCAGACATAAATATGCTCTTCATATGATAACCCATGGATATCTCCATTGTCCACCATATGAAGAGCATATCATAGTTCCAAAACCACTCATCCGACCTTCAACTTGAATTTCTTCATCTCTCTCTCTGTCGAGACCTTCTCAATCTGAGCCCCCAGTCCCTGCAGTTTGAGATGGAAATCTTCATAGCCGCGTTCAATGTATTTGATCTCGTCTATGATTGTGATTCCATCTGCCGAAAGCGCTGCGATCACAAGCGCCGCCCCCGCTCTTAAGTCCGGTGCCGTGATGCTGGCCCCTGTATATTTATTCACACCGTCGATAATCGCCGTGTTGCCTTCCACTTTAATGTTCGCCCCCATACGGGTAAGCTCGTCCACGTATTTAAACCGATTCTCAAAAATACTCTCAGTCACAATGCTGGTTCCCGCAGATAAACCCAGCGTGATCGTGATCTGCGGCTGCATATCCGTCGGAAACCCCGGATAGGGAAGCGTCTTCACGTGGGTGTGTCCCAAAGGCTTCGAAGCAACTACCCGAACCGCATCATCCGACTCTTCCACCTCACAGCCGATCTCCAAAAGTTTCGCGCTGATGGACTCCAGGTGCTTGGGAATCACGTTCTTGACCGTTACATCCCCCTTCGTCACCGCTGCCGCGAACATAAACGTACCCGCCTCGATTTGATCCGGAATAATCCCATATTCTGTGCCATGCAAATGCGATACCCCTCTGATCTTGACCACATCCGTACCGGCTCCCTTGATATTCGCACCCATACTGTTCAAAAAATTGGCGAGATCCACCACATGAGGCTCTTTCGCCGCATTCTCGATCACGGTCTGCCCTTCCGCCATCACGGCAGCCATCATCACATTCATGGTAGCGCCCACCGATACCACATCCATATAAATATGATTGCCACGGAGTCTCTCCGTCTCCGTGATGATCAAACCATGCTCAATCCTCACATTGGCTCCCAGCGCACGGAACCCTTTGATATGCTGGTCTATCGGACGCAGCCCAATATTACAGCCACCCGGAAGCGCCACCTCTGCCTTCCTGTATTTGCCTAACAGCGCCCCCAGCAGGTAGTAAGACGCCCTGATCTTCTTGATATAATCATCCTCAATGACCAGATCACTGATCTGGGAAGCATTGATCTTAACGGTATGCCTGTCCATTCTCTGGATGATCACACCGATACTTTCCATCGCCTGCATCAACACATTAGTGTCCCTGACATCCGGTACATTCTCTATCACAACGGTTTCATCCGTCATAATAGCCGCAGCAAGAATAGCCAGTGCCGCATTCTTGGCACCGCCGATCTCCACTTCGCCGACTAACGGATTCCCACCTTTAATCGCATATTGTTCCATAAATAGTCCCCTGTATGATAAACGAAATATAATCTGAATAATCTAAAAGTAATCTGTCTTATGATACAACCATCCATACCGCAAAATCTTAAATTTTTATTAAAATCCTACAGCAATTAATTAACAGTATACCATAATTTGCTCATTTGTAAATGGGCAGATTCACTATAAACCCTCAGGCCACTTCATCTCAGGTTGACGTATCGATAGAAAATGCGCCGGATAACTGCGCCGATCTCCCACAAAAAGCGGGGACAGCTCTTTGTCAATTCAAATAATTGAGCGGATTTACCTGGGACCCACCTATCAAGATCTCAAAATGCACGTGCGGCCCCGTACTGACACCTGTATTACCGCTCAGTGCGATCTTCTGTCCCTGCGCTACCGTCTGTCCCGGAGATACCAGCACTTTACTCAAATGTCCGTATCTGGTCTGCCTGCCGTCCGCATGGTTGATGTACACTACATAACCGTAACCGCTTCCCCATCCGGCCTTCGCCACCGTACCGGCGGAAGAGGCCATCACTGCCGTACCAACCGGCGTAGCCCAGTCGATTCCCTTATGATTGCTGCTCGCCCCTCTGGTAGGCGCTTTTCTCCTGCCGAAGCCGGACGTCTGCCTGCCGCCGGAAATCGGCTTGATATAGGTCGGCGGAATCTTCGTGCCGCGTTCCACCACTTTCGCTACCGCCTCATAGGTGATCTCTTCCTTCAGAATCTCCCTGCCGGTCTCTTCCCCGTTCCGGTAGGAAACATTGGCTACCACGATGCGGTGTCCAGCCGAGGGTTCCTGCAGCGTCTGTGTCTGCGTGGTATACCAGTCGTCATTATCCACATAAACGACCTCCGCCTCATAGTCTTCCTCGTAGTAGACCTCTTCCATGCGCTCCACGGACAATTCCGGTTCCGGAACCGTGACGATCAGCTCGTCCCCCACACGAATCATGGAATTCTCATTCTCTATCGTCTCATTCATCGCGATCAGATCTGCCAGCGGAATCTCATTCTTCTCCGCAATCTGAGACAAGGTATCTCCCGACACCACCTCATAGATCTGTTCTTTCTCCTGATCCTTCGTCACTTCCTCTATCGCATCTTCCAGAGAAGTCAGCTCGTAATCCTGCAGATAGGATTCCACCACTTCCACCGTGTCTCCGAATTCCAAATCCTTCAGGCCCAATTCAAAATCAGAGAACTCCTTCTCCTTCGCCGGCTCCACATCCGCAAACATCTCATCCAATGCGGCGTCGATCCCTGCACTGGACATAACCTCTTTTGCTGCCATTTCCTCTTCCTGCTGTTCTTTCGCAGAATAGATCTGGGTCGTCAGGACATTCAGCTCCCTGTCACCGTCCAGCACAAGATCCACATAGTACTGATTCGCATGGTCATACCGGTTAATGGATGCCTGCAGAAGGGCAAGCACCTCTTCCGTACTGGCAAGGTTCACCGTATACTCATTGATCTTGACGGTGTAGGAGCGATTCAATGTCTCCTTGACGCTGTTTCTCAGCACACCGGTCATGTTAACCGTGATATCAGACGGATCGTCTACCTTCCCCCAGAGCACTTCGCTTCCCTCCAGCCGAAGCTCACTGTCTGCCAGCACCAGCTCGTCACTGGTCCCTGCCAGCCTTTTGCGGGCCGCGATCAGGTATCTGTCCACCTGCTCCGGGTCCTCCACTATACCAACCTGTGTATCATTCAAATATACCGTGAAGATATTGTCTCCCGTACTCTCCAGTTTCTGATAAGTCGGAAAAAAGAGTATGCCGCCAAAGATTGCAGCCGCCGCAACCTTAATA
>CAJTPO010000049.1 GCA_910578115.1 uncultured Lachnospiraceae bacterium
CGTACAGTGGTGTGGGAGGTCGGCTGCTCAACTAATGGGTAGCCTCCTACCCGATGCGCAGGGGCGCACAGATGAATTGTTGCTTACGCAACGTGCGCCCAGCGCGGTGAGTAGTGAGAAACTCTTCCCTGCTCGATTGAAACAATGTCACTAAGTTAAGTCGCCGTGTACCAATGATTAGTTGAATATAATTGCATGAAGTAATTGACAAATAAACATTCATCAATTATGATAAAAACATACAAATACATCAGAGAAATTCTTAATAGTGTGCTTGTCGCACATTCCGACAGTTTCTGTCAGATTTTTCTAATGATAACTTAACAGGGCAGGGACAGAAGGGTGTGCAGGTGCTTGGAGAAACGCGCAGAACAGGGAGCGGTGCAGGTGCACTGATACGCGGTGCGGCTGATATCAGGCGGTTTGCCGGCAGATATATCAAATGGGCCGGCAGCAGGAGAGTTCGCCGCAGTGCGTCGTTTTCTATAACGGTGAGAAGCAGGCTCCGGAAGAGGAGGTCTTAAGGCTGTCGGATGCTTTTATCAACAGAAACAGGGAAGCAGATGTGGAATTGAAGGTGCGGATGATCAACATCAATTACGGGCATAACCGTGAACTGATGGACAGATGTCATGTGTTGGATGAATATGCACAATTCGTGGAGATATCCAGACAGTGTATGGCAGATGGTCTGGCAGTAAAGGAAGCACTGGAACAGGCGATACAGTATTGCATGGAACATGGGATACTGTATGAGACATTGCGAGATTATCGGGCGGAGGTGTTGGGAATGTTGCTGGAAGGGTTTGATGTGGACAAGTATGAGAGGACCATCCGACAGGAAGGGATGGAAGAGGGAATGAAACAGGGAATAAAACAAGGCCAGGCGCTTGGCGTGGAACGGTCTAACCATCTGGCCAGGATCCTGATCGAGCAGAACCGTGTGGAGGATTTAAAGCGGGCGGCTTTCGATCCGGCGTACCAGCAGGAACTCTTTCGAGAGTTTCATCTGTAGCAGCTTTATGGATAGACTATGGCGATCGAAGGGGGAGCGGAGCACTTGGAGCGTAGCTTCGTCGGTAATTGTTCCAGCCGAAATGTTAGAAAGATACTTTCATTATTCTCCGGATATGGTATGCTGTTATAAGGAGTGCACATTTATTCCCACGAAGCAACGAGCCAGGCAGCCATGCCTGCATGGATATTTGGCGACTGCCGCGAGGGTCAAATACCCCGCAGCCTGCTGCGCTGGAATTTTGATGCCCCGTCAGCCTGCTGCGGGGGATTTGACTTTCCGGGAAGCATTTGCGTCGGGGCTGACAGGATGAGGTGTGCCATAAGGCGGCAGAAAACAGGAAGGGAGCGATAAGAAGCTATGAGATTTACGAAAATGCAGGGCTGTGGAAATGATTATATTTATATCAATGGTTTTACGGTGCAGATCGGGCAGGAAGAGAAGCCGGATCTGGTGCGGTGCATCAGTGACAGACATTTCGGTATCGGCGGGGACGGGGCGATTTTTATCAATCCCTCAGAAGAGGCGGACTTTGAGATGGAGATGTATAATGCAGACGGCAGTCGGGCAGAGATGTGTGGAAACGGAATCCGCTGTGTGGCGAAGTATGTCTATGATAAAGGCTTGACGGATAAAACTGACATAAGCATCATAAGCTGCGGGCAGATCAAATATTTGCAGCTTTTCTTAAAAGAAGGCAAAGTGGACAGTGTCAGAGTTAACATGGGAGCACCGGAACTTAGACCGGAACAGATCCCGGTTACGATGGAAGGAGCAGGCAGTGTGTCAGGGGATACTTCCGTAAGCG
The DNA here is from genome assembly GCA_910578115.1 of uncultured Lachnospiraceae bacterium. Lineage (GTDB taxonomy): Bacteria > Bacillota > Clostridia > Lachnospirales > Lachnospiraceae > UBA3282. The sequence goes on from CAJTPO010000049.1 coordinate 1,824, forward strand.
GCAGGAATGACGGTGGCGTGAATGGGAAAGAAAGCGTGATCGATGAACCGATCACTGTACAGGGGAAGGAATACAGAATGACGTGTGTGTCGATGGGAAACCCGCACGCTGTTATTTTCATGGATGATGTGCCGGGGCTGAAGATTGAGCAGATCGGACCGGATTTTGAGAAGCATGAGCGATTCCCGAAGCGGACCAACACGGAATTCGTTAAGGTTCTGGACCGAAATACGGTGCAGATGCGTGTCTGGGAGCGGGGAACGGGAGAGACACTGGCCTGCGGTACGGGATGCTGCGCTACAGTAGTAGCCTGTATCTTAAATGGTTTGACGGATAACAAGGTTACTGTTAAACTATTAGGTGGCGAGATTGAGATCGAGTGGGACAGGGAAGCCAATCTGGTCTATATGACGGGGCCGGCCGTCACGGTATTTGAAGGAGAGATATGATCCTGGCGGGAGCGATGTCGATACGCTGTTGTCCGGCAGCCGCTGTATTTTGAAACAGCGGCGGAAGACGGGACAAATGTCCGATGAAAATGGGCACATATTTAATAGGTCATGGTGAATATTGGGCGATTCACAATAATATAATACAGGGAGGATACTATGGTTAAAGTAAATGATAATTATTTGAAGTTACCCGGGAGCTATCTCTTTTCGATGATTGGCAGGAAGGTAAACGCCTATGCGGCGGCCAATCCGGATAAGAAGATCATCAGACTGGGTATTGGCGACGTGACACAGCCGCTTTCTCCGGCTGTGATCAGTGCGCTGCACGGCGCGGTAGACGAGATGGCGGATGCGGCCACATTCCGCGGCTATGCTCCGGAGCTTGGCTATGAATTTTTAAGGACGGCGATTGCGGATAATGATTATAAAGCCAGAGGCTGTCAGATCGAGGCGGATGAGATCTTCGTATCTGACGGAGCGAAGTGTGATTCCGGCAATATTCAGGAAATCTTCGCACTGGACAATAAGATTGCGGTCTGTGATCCGGTCTATCCCGTCTATGTAGATACCAATGTGATGGCGGGCAGAACGGGCACTTACGATGCCGCTGCGGAGAGATGGAGTGATGTGATCTACATGCCCTGTACGGCGGACAATGACTTTGCGCCGCAGCTTCCGAAAGAAGTGCCGGATCTGATCTATCTGTGTTTCCCCAACAATCCTACCGGATCTACGATCAGTAAAGCGGGATTGCAGGAGTGGGTAGATTATGCCAATAAGAATGGCTCTGTTATCATTTACGATGCGGCCTATGAAGCTTATATTTCCGAGGCAGATGTACCGCACACGATCTATGAATGCGAAGGGGCCAGGAGCTGTGCCATCGAGCTGCGTTCCTTTTCCAAGAATGCGGGCTTTACCGGTGTGCGCCTGGGCTTTACCGTGATTCCTAAAGAACTGAAAGTGGGCGACGCATCATTGCATGCGCTGTGGGCGAGACGTCATGGTACCAAGTATAACGGTGCACCCTACATCATTCAGAGAGCCGGTGAAGCTGTATACAGCGAAGCCGGTAAGCGGGAGACGAAAGAACTGGTGGCCTATTATATGAAGAATGCAGCTTATATCCTGGAAGGTTTGAGAGCTGCGGGATACAGTGTATCAGGTGGTGTGAATGCCCCTTATATCTGGCTGAAAGCACCGAATAATATGACCAGCTGGGAGTTTTTCGATTATCTGTTAGAAAAGGCCAACGTAGTCGGTACACCGGGATCGGGATTTGGGCCCAGCGGCGAGACATTCTTCCGGCTGACGGCGTTCGGAAGCTATGAGAATACGGTGGAGGCGGTTGACAGGATCAGGAAACTGTGACAAATTGGTAACTGCAATTCTCGGAAGACGGCAGGAAATCGATTGCAAAAACAGTCGTATTTTGCTAAAATAGATAAATCAAAAACTTTATGTGTGAAGGAGGAAAAGAAGGATGAATGGAACATATGCTCTTGCAACAGGAGTGATGGTCGTGTACATGATAGTCGTTCTCGTGGTAGCGGTCATCAGTCTGGTTGGCATGTGGAAGATCTTCGTCAAGGCCGGTAAGCCGGGCTGGGGTGCGATCATTCCCATTTACAACACGTACTGCCTGTTTGAGATAAGCTTTGGGACGGGATGGCTGTTCCTGCTGTGTTTCGTGCCCTGTGTGAACGTGGTGATAACCATCATCATGTGGATCAAGCTGGCGCAGGCGTTTGACAAGGGAGCCGGATATGGTATTGGATTGGTTTTCCTGCCGGTTGTATTCCTGCCCATGCTTGGATTTAGCGATGCACAGTATATCGGGCCTGTGGGTAAGTAAGACGGACAGCATGGAAGACTTTTGAAATGCACGAACAGCCTTTGTATTTTTTTAATACAAAGGTTGTTTTTTTATTTTTGTTGTGATATATATTTATTATTATATTTTCGAAATGCGGTGAAGGAGACTCACCCGGCGGGAAGCGACAGGAATACGGCGTCACCGACTGAGAGCGCTGTTTGTGAAAGGCTGGGAACGGGAACACTCCGGAGCAGATTATCTGAATTGTATCACTGCAGGGTCATTACAGAGTGGTTTTATGATATCTGGCATGGCGTAGCGGTAGATGGCAGGAAGATACATTAGGGTAATACGTTGCACGCGTTAAGTGTCAAGAGTGGGTAAGGCGAAGAAGCACCTTGTTGGAGGTGTCGGCTTATCAATGCGGGTGGTACCGCGGATACTACAACTATCCGTCCCGGAATGCAGAGATGTGTTCCGGGACTTTCTTTTTGTCTTCCGGAGCACGGCAGTCAGCGAAAGGAGACCAGAACAATGACAATCAGAAACATCTACAGAGACGTAACCTTACAACAGATCAGTGAGTCCGATGTCGGCCGGGAAATCCGGGTGGCGGGCTGGATCGAAAACATCAGGGATCATGGCGGCGTATCCTTTGTGGATCTGCGTGACATGTACGGTGTGCTGCAGATCGTGATGCGTGACACGACGCTGCTGGACGGCCTGAGCCGGGAGATGAGTATATCCGTGAAAGGGTTGGTCGAGCACAGGGACGAGGAAACATACAACCCCAGGATTCCCACCGGCACCATCGAGCTGGAAGCTCATGAGGTGAAAGTGCTGGGCAGGGTTTACCAGCCGCTTCCCTTTGAGATCATGACTTCCCGGGAGACCAGGGAGGAGGTACGGTTGAAATACCGCTATCTGGATCTGCGCAACCAGAAGGTGAAGGACAGTATTATTTTCCGCTCCGAAGTAATCGCCTTCCTGCGTGAAAAGATGACACAGATGGGATTTCTGGAGATTCAGACGCCGATCCTGTGCGCTTCGTCACCGGAGGGGGCAAGAGATTATATCGTGCCTTCCCGGAAATATAAAGGAAAATTTTACGCATTGCCGCAGGCTCCGCAGCAGTATAAGCAGCTGCTGATGGTGTCAGGATTCGATAAATATTTTCAGATCGCTCCCTGTTTCCGGGATGAGGATGCCAGGGCGGACCGTTCACCGGGAGAGTTCTACCAGCTGGATTTCGAGATGAGTTTTGCCACGCAGGAGGATGTATTCCGTGTGGGCGAGGAAGTGTTGTCCGCGGTTTTCGGCAAATTTGCGCCGGAAGGATACAGGGTGACACAGGCGCCTTATCCCGTGTTCAGTTACCGGCAGGCAATGCTTCAATTTGGCACCGATAAGCCGGATCTCAGGAATCCGCTGCGCATCATCGATCTGACGGCATTTTTCCAGGGGTGTGCGTTCAAACCTTTCCATGGAAGAACAGTCCGGGCAATCCGGGTACATGGGCAGATGTCCAAAGGATTCCATGAGAAGCTGCTGCGATTCGCCATGGATCTGGGCATGGGCGGTCTGGGCTATCTGGAAGTGGCGGAAGATTTAAGCTACAAGGGGCCGATCGACAAGTTCATTCCCGAAGAAAAGAAGGAGGAGCTGGCAGCGCTGGCAGGACTCGGCGCGGGAGATACGATCTTCTTTATCGCGGACAGAGAAGAGCGGGCAGCCTTTTATGCGGGACAGATCCGTGCGGAGCTTGGGCAGAAGCTGGAGCTGATTGAGCAAAAAGCGTATCGGTTTTGCTATGTAAACGACTTTCCGATGTTTGAACGGGATCCGGATACGAAGCGGATTTGTTTTACCCACAACCCTTTTTCCATGCCACAGGGCGGATTGGAAGCGCTTACGACGAAGGATCCGTTGGAGGTGATGGCTTACCAGTATGATATCGTGTGTAACGGTGTGGAGCTGTCTTCGGGAGCGGTCAGAAACCATGATCTGGATGTGATGGAGAAGGCTTTTGAGATTGCGGGATACGATAAAGAGATGCTGCAAAGTAAATTTGGCGCATTATACAGTGCGTTTCAGTTCGGTGCGCCGCCGCATGCGGGTATGGCTCCCGGGGTGGACAGGATGATTATGCTGCTGAGGGAGGAGGAGAACATCAGGGAGGTGATCGCTTTTCCCATGAGCGGATCAGCACAGGATTTGATGTGCGGCGCGCCAAATGATGTGACGGAGCAGCAGCTGCGGGAAGTGCACATCAAGGTCCGGGCGTAGGAGATGCCGATGCAGATGGGACTCGGTGCAGCATGAAAAGCGCAGATGCAGTGGAAAAGAGCAGGAGGAGCTGAGACAATGGCAAATATTATAAGTGATGAAACGATAGCGCATGTGGGAATTTTGGCACAGCTGGAACTCTCGGAGGAAGAACGGGAGCAGGCCAGGGCGGATATGAGCAGGATGCTTGCCTGTATCGATAAGATGGGCGAGCTGGATACCACCGGCGTTGAGCCGATGTCCCATGTTTTTCCGGTACAGAACGTATTTCGGGAGGATGTGGTGACGAATGGAGATATGAGAGAGCAGATGCTCTTGAATGCGCCGGAAGAGAAGGACGGGATGTTTGTGGCGCCGAGAACGTTCGAGTAGAGAGAAAGGAGGCTGACGGATATGGGAATTGCGGATATGACAGCGGTTGAGCTGTCGGCGGCTGTCAGAGCAGGACAGATTACCGCGGTGCAGGCGGCGGAAGAAATGCTGGCCTGTATAGAAGAAAGAGATGCGCTCTACAACTGTTATGTGACGGTGGACCGGGCGGGAGCGCTGGAGCAGGCGAAGGAGGTACAGAAGCAGATCGAGGCGGGAGAGCTGACCGGGCCGCTGGCCGGTGTGCCGGTGGCAGTGAAGGATAATCTGTGTACCAAAGGGCTGCGGACGACCTGTGCTTCCAGGATGCTGGGAAATTTTGTGCCCACATACACGGCGGAGGCAGTGACGAATCTGCGTAAGGCGGGCGCGGTCATTCTGGGCAAGACCAATATGGATGAGTTTGCCATGGGATCCACGACGGAAACATCCGCCTATGGGGTGACGAGAAACCCGTGGAACCGGGAACATGTGCCGGGCGGTTCTTCGGGCGGCTCGGCGGCCGCGGTGGCGGCGGGGGAGTGCATCTGCGCCCTGGGCTCCGATACCGGCGGTTCCATCAGACAGCCGGCCGCTTTCTGCGGCACGGTGGGGATGAAGCCCACTTACGGCACGGTGTCACGGTATGGGCTGATCGCCTATGGATCCTCCCTGGATCAGATCGGCCCGCTGACGAAGGACGTAAGAGACTGCGCGGCAGTGCTGGAGGCGATCGCCTCTCATGACGTAAAGGATTCCACCTCCCTGCAGCGGCAGGAGACGGATTTTATGGCTGACGGAGGATGTGCAGGGGATGCGTATCGGTATTCCCAACGATTATCTGGGAGAGGGATTGGATGAGGATGTGCAGGCAGCCGTCTTAAAGGCGGCGGAAGAACTGGCCGGACGGGGAGCTGTGGTGGAGCGGTTTGACTTAAGTCTGGTGGAATATGCCATTCCGGCTTATTACACGATAGCGGCGGCGGAGGCCAGCTCCAATCTGGAGCGGTTCGACGGCATCAAGTACGGCTACCGTACAGGAAACGACGCCGGACTCCACAGCATGTACAGAAAATCCCGTGCCGAAGGCTTCGGGGAGGAAGTAAAACGGCGCATCATGCTGGGCTCCTTCGTGCTCAGTTCCGGTTACTACGACGCTTACTATCTGAAAGCGCTGCGGGTAAAGGCTCTTATTAAGAAGGCGTTCGATGAGGCATTTGCCAAATATGACGTGATACTGGGTCCGGTGGCTCCCACCACGGCTCCGAAACTGGGAGAAAGTCTGGCGGATCCCCTTAAGATGTATTTGGAAGATATCTACACCATCGCCGTAAACCTGGCGGGTCTGCCGGGCATCAGCCTTCCCTGCGGAAAAGACAGGAAGGGCCTGCCCATCGGGCTGCAGCTGATCGGGGACTGCTTTCAGGAGAAAAAGCTGATTCGGGCGGCCTATACGTATGAGAAGAGCAGAGGACCGTTCGGGCCAGCTGTCGGTGCAGAGCATGGGAGTGCGGCAGATGAACGGGCGCAGGCGGATGCCGGAAGTTTTCGGGCGTCAGGGGAAGGGCAGATATCGCAGTGTGGAATGTTTCGGCATGGAGGAAAAAGCGGAAGGCCGGAAAGCGAACAGAGTACAGACAGAACAGACAGAACAGGAGGGATACCGTCATGAGTAAACAATATGAAACCGTGATCGGGTTGGAAGTGCACGTGGAGCTCGCCACAAAGACCAAGATCTTCTGCGGCTGTTCCACCGCATTCGGTGCGGCCCCCAATACCCAGACCTGTCCGGTCTGCACGGGAATGCCGGGTTCTTTGCCGGTGTTGAACAGGCAGGTTCTGGAGTACGCCATTGCGGTGGGCCTTGCCACCAACTGTGACATTACCCGCTATGCAAAATTCGACCGCAAGAACTATTTCTACCCGGATAATCCGCAGAACTATCAGATTTCTCAGCTCTATCTACCCATCTGCAGAAACGGCGGCGTGGAGATCGAGACGAAGGAGGGCGGCCGTAAGACGGTGAGGATCCATGAGATCCACATGGAAGAGGACGCCGGCAAGCTGCTCCACGATGCGTGGGAGGACTGTTCTCTGGTGGACTACAACCGTTCCGGCGTGCCGCTGATCGAGATCGTGTCCGAGCCGGATATGCGCAGCGCGGAGGAAGTGATCGCCTATCTGGAGAAGCTGCGTCTTTTGATCCAGTATCTGGGCGCGTCCGACTGTAAACTGCAGGAAGGCTCCATGCGCGCGGATGTGAATCTGTCCGTGCGGGAGGCGGGGGCAGAGCAGTTCGGTACCAGAACGGAGATGAAGAACCTGAATTCCTTCAAGGCCATTTCCCGGGCCATCGCCGGGGAGACGCAACGGCAGATCGACCTGATCGAGTCCGGAGAAAAGGTGGTACAGGAGACGAGAAGGTGGGACGATGTAAAGGGCGAGTCCTATGCCATGCGGAGTAAGGAGGACGCTCAGGATTACCGCTATTTTCCCGATCCGGATCTGGTGCCGGTGGTGGTGAGCGACGAGATGCTCCAAAAGATCCGGGCCGCGCAGCCGGAATTTCGCAATGAAAAGATGCGGCGCTACAGGGAAGAATTCGGGCTTCCCGATTATGATATCGAGATCATTACCGAGTCCAGGCATATGGCGGATCTTTTTGAGGTGGCGACGGCCATCTGCGGCCAGCCCAAGAAGGTGTCCAACTGGTTGATGGGAGAGACCCTGCGTCTGATGAAAGAGAAGGAGACGGACGCCCAGGATCTGTGCTTTTCACCGGAGCATCTGGCGAAGCTGATCCGTCTTACGGACGAAAAGGTGATCACCGGTGCCGTGGCGAAGGAAGTTTTCGAGGTGATGTTTGCGGAAAATGTTGATCCGGAACGATATGTGGAGGAAAAGGGCTTAAAGAGCGTCAACGATGAAGGGGCTCTGCAAAAGACGGTCGCGGAAGTGATCGCCGCCAATCCGCAGTCTGTGGAGGATTACAGGAACGGGAAGGAGAAAGCCATCGGTTTTCTGGTAGGACAGACCATGAAAGCCATGAAAGGCAAGGCCGATCCGGCGGCAGTAAACCGGATCCTGAAGGAGGCATGCAAAAAATAGGGCCATAAGAAGCCCTATTCTCCCAACTTAAGATATTCAAGAAATTTGACTACAAGCTCCGGCTGGCTGTTGGAGACGGGAATGCCCAGAACCACATCAGCCGGATGTCCCTGATAATCATACCTGCCGTCTGCAAGATAAGCGTACAGCCCTGCGTCGGCCAGCGCATTATTCTCAGTAACGATGATTCCCACTGCCACCGGATCTTCCATGGTGGAGGGATCGCTGTGGTCGATGGTCAGCACGGAAAGATCACGCACCTCGGTGGGATCGTAGTCGTCGTCGGGGAAGGTGGCGGTATCCGTGTAGTAGAAATAAGGGCGGTATTTCTCAAGCTCTTCTGCGGATAAAACATCCTCAAGCGGACAGAAATATTCTGCCTGCGCGTATTTTTCGAAAGTTGCCGTCTCGGCAACGATGGTACTGAGGGAACCGGTCTGCATCATGGCTGCCATCTTCTGCTGATTGGCCATGGTATATTGTGACAGATCGGTATCGGAAAGGGACATGGAGGTGTCGATATAGACCTCATATTCGTCAGGGTCGATTTCGGCATATTCCTGGAATTCGTCGGCCCACATCTCCGGCAGAGCAGCGCTCAGATCACTGACACCGGCATTAATCAAGGCGGCATAAAAGCCGTAGTCTTTGTAAGTGGCGTACTGATAGATAAAGGAAGACGCGGCAATGACCACTGCGACCGTAACAAACGCATGAATCTTATAGTAATCCCAGAAGTAGGCGAACTTCTCCTTTGGAGTCATTCGGCCCATGGCCTTTCTGCGTTCTTCTCTGATTTCATCTCCCACTGAATTACCGATTGCCATGATCTTATCTCCGTTTCCTGTTGTATGTGTCCGTATTTCTATTATGAAAAAATGCTGTGAATCATCATATGTTGGTTCTGTATGGCGTGTTCATAACCGGCCTGGCAGGTGCGCAGTCCCGTCTGCTGATTATTTCTACAGTCATCTATGATTATCTATGATAATTAGTTCGAAAAGTAATGTCAATGAAGGAACCGTAATATTGTGTGAATTTTTCATGAAATGATTATAAACATTTTACTTTGAGATAAATGACACTGCATGGCACGCCCGTTTTCCGGTTTCGCAAAATAGTGTTATGATTTACGGAAAATCCTGTAGAAACAGCCGCCGTTGTACCATTTGTTTTGGAATATTGTGTTAATTGTGTTAAGGACTTTATAATATGAGCCGATATATACTTTAATGAGTAGCGGGGAATTCATAAATAAAAGAGGGTGAACGACAGGAGAGAAAGGTTATGGTTGTAAAACATAATATGACGGCGATGAATTCAAATCGCATGTTCAATCTGACGAATAAAAGTCAGGCGAAATCTACGGAGAAGCTGTCTTCCGGATATAAGATCAATCGTGCGGCAGATGACGCGGCCGGGCTGTCTATTTCAGAGAAAATGCGTCGCCAGATCAGAGGACTCACACAGGCGTCGGCTAATGCGTCGGATGGTATTTCCTGCGTGCAGACGGCGGAGGGAGCATTGAATGAAGTCCACGATATGCTGCAGCGCATGAATGAGCTGGCGGTCAAAGGCGCGAATGGGACACTGACCACAGACGACAGAAGCTATATTACGATGGAAGTAAGACAGTTGATGAGCGAGATTGACAGAGTGCAGTCTACGACCACTTTTAATGAACAGAATCTGCTGGATGGTTCCTTTACGAGTAAGGGGCTGCAGGTGGGAGCAGAGTCGGGACAGCACATTGCAATTACGATAAGGAATCTGTGTGCCAATGATCTGATTGCCAGCGCACTGGCGAAGGGAATCTGCTATCAGACATTTAATGACAGTCCTGTATGTCATGCAGAAGACGGCAGTACGGCAGGAGCTCAGCCTGGCGGATACTATTATCAGGCTCCTGATCCTAATTCTACTACGCATGCTATAAAAGATTATGTAGATAAGAGTACGATTCAGCCGTGGGGGTCGCCGGGACATTCCCACCTTTTGTCAGCGAAAGATCTGACAATTTTTCACAGCTTTTCTTATAGTGCGATTACGGATGAGAATGTAAAGAACCGGCTTACCAATAGTCGTGACAGTACGGCTCCAAGCGGTACGGAGGAGGCTTTGTCAGATAAGGCACCGGATGTCCGCTATTTCCAGGCACTCAATGCCTTTGCCAAGAGTGCGATCTTTGACGTGTCAGAGGTGCGCTCCGATCTGGGTGCCATTCAGAACCGTTTAGAGCATACGATCAGCAACCTGGATAATATCGTAGAGAATACCACGTCGGCGGAATCTGCCATCAGGGATACGGATATTGCTACGGAGATGGTGAAGTACGCCAATAACAATATTCTTGCGCAGGCGGGACAGTCGATGTTAAGTCAGGCGAATCAGAGCAATCAGAGCGCGTTATCACTGCTTCAGTAACAACGTGCAGATTAGATTATTTGCCATACCGGCCGTGTCAGGGATCAGTGTATTAGAGGATACAGCCTGCAGCGGAGCGGCTTCGTGATAAGCGGATATATGAGACAATGCAGCAGAGCTGAGTTGTTGTGTAATAAAGAGAGTGTAAGGCGTGCAGGAAAGATCAGGTCTCTACACTCTTTTTTGGATATCAAAGATGAGATGCTGAGGGGGAATCAATATGGTTGTAAAACATAATATGACGGCGATGAATTCAAATCGCATGTTCAATCTGACGAATAAAAGTCAGGCGGAATCTACGGAGAAGCTGTCTTCCGGATATAAGATCAATCGTGCGGCAGATGATGCGGCCGGGTTGTCTATTTCAGAGAAAATGCGTCGCCAGATCAGAGGACTCACACAGGCGTCGGCTAATGCGGCGGACGGTATTTCCTGCGTGCAGACGGCGGAAGGAGCACTGAATGAAGTCCACGATATGCTGCAGCGCATGAATGAACTGGCGGTGAAAGGCGCGAATGGAACGCTGACCACAACAGACAGAAGTTATGTTCAGATGGAAGTCAGACAGTTAATGAGTGAAATAGACCGTATACAGTCCACGACCACTTTTAATGAACAGAATCTGCTGGATGGTTCTTTTCAGAATATTGGGTTACAGGTGGGGGCAGAATCCGGTCAGCATATTGTTATTACGATAGGTAATATGTGTACGAATGACTTGATTGCCAGTGCTTTGTCGAAGGGAATCTGCTACCAGACAAATGATCATACGCCATTGTGTGAAGCGCAGGATTTAGCTCCGACCGGGACAGAGAAGCCGGATGGACTTTATTATCAGTATGCGAGCCCGTTTACTTCGACACATGCGAAAATAGAATATGTAAATCTGAACACGATTCAGCCATGGAGTGCGGCGGGACATTCGCATCTTCTGGCGGCAAGAGACTTGACAATTTTTCACAGTTTTTCTTATGATGCGATTACAGATGAACGGGTGAAGAACAGACTTACGATCGATGGTGCGAGCAGTCCGAGCCCAACAGGAGGTATGGAGGAAGCGTTGTCCGGTAGAGCGCCTGATGTACGGGATTTCCAGGCACTCAATGTTTTTGCCAAAAGTGCGATCGAAGACGTATCGGAAACCCGTTCCAACCTGGGAGCTGTTCAGAACCGCTTAGAGCATACGATCAGCAACCTGGATAACATCGTAGAGAATACCACGTCGGCGGAATCTGCCGTCAGGGATACGGATATTGCTGCGGAGATGGTAAAGTATGCCAACAACAATATTATCGCACAGGCGGGACAGTCCATGCTCAGTCAGGCGAACCAGAGCAACCAGAGCGCGCTGTCGCTGCTGCAGTAATATTCGGATATCCGGATGAATCCGGGGAAATTTATGAAGCTTATGAAGTGTCATAATCTAAAGAATGTTTATTGTTTTTTCGGGTGTGCAGTGTTAGAATGGGTAAGATATTGACAGACGGAGAAAGCAAACCGAAGACGGGGATGCAATCTGGCATAAGAAAGCCGCACAGAGAGAAATAAGGCTGTGAACATAAGCTGCCCGGAGCAGGTTCGGAGAGCGGGATGTCTCCGGTGTGAGAAAGGAATAGGAGAATATGATGCAGTCAAGAACACACACATGTAATGCGCTCAGGCTGTCCGATGCGGGAAGTCAGGTGACACTGGTCGGATGGTTTGAAAATATCAGACAGGTCAGTAAGAATCTGGGATTTTTACAGCTCCGTGACTTTTACGGGGTGACGCAGATCGTCTTCGAGACGGAGGAGATGATGGAGCGGTTAGAGGGCGTGAACAAGGAGTCCACGCTGCTGATCGAAGGTACGGTGCGGGAACGTTCCAACAAGACGAACACGATTCCCACCGGTGAGATCGAGGTGGTGCCCTGCCGCGTGGAGGTGCTGGGCAAGTGTACGAACAATGTGCTGCCCTTCGAGATCAGACAGTCCAGGAATGCGGATGAGAATATCCGTTTGAAATACCGTTATCTGGATCTGCGCAATCCGGAAGTGAAGGACAGGATCCTCTTAAGAAGCCGTATTGTGACGGAACTGCGCCAGCGAATGAACGATCTTGATTTCGTGGAGATCACCACGCCGATCCTGACCTGTTCGTCACCGGAAGGGGCCAGAGACTATCTGGTGCCGGCCAGGAATCATCCCGGGAAATTCTATGCGCTTCCGCAGGCACCGCAGCAGTTTAAGCAGATCCTGATGGCATCCGGCTTTGACCGCTATTTCCAGATCGCTCCCTGCTTCCGGGACGAGGATGCAAGAGCGGACCGTTCGCCGGGTGAGTTTTATCAGCTGGATATGGAGATGGCTTTTGCTTCCCAGGAGGATGTGTTTGGCGTGATCGAACAGGTGCTGCCGCCGGTATTCGAGAAGTACGGCACATACGATCAGGCGTCTGCGGCGCCTTTCGTGAGGATTCCTTATCTGGAAGCGCTGGAGAAGTACGGCACGGACAAGCCTGACCTGCGCATTGACCTGCTGGTGCAGGATGTGACGGAATTGTTCGGACAGTTTGACTTCGCACCGTTCAAGGATCATGTGATCAAGGCGGTGGTGACGGACGGCTATACGGCTACGAGAAAAGAGATTGATAAGATGTGCGCGGATGTGGAAGTGGAGACCGGCAGCAAGGCTTACTGGTTCCGTGTGGACGAGGCCGGCAATTATGTGGGCGGTATCTCCAAGTTCCTTACAGAGCGCAAAGAAGAGGTGGATAAGCTGCTGGGATTAAAGCCGGGCGATTTCGTGGGCGTGACGGCCGGAGACAGGAACGCGGCGGTGAAGACTTCCGGCGTGCTGCGCAGAATGCTGGGCATGAAGTCGGAAGGCCATTTCAGACAGTCCTGTTATGAGTTCTGCTGGATCGTGGATTTCCCCATGTACGAGATCGGGGAGGAGTCCGGAGAGATGGAATTCTGCCACAATCCTTTTTCCATGCCGCAGGGCGGTATGCAGGCGCTGGAGACGATGGAGCCGCTTTCCATTCTGGCTTATCAGTACGATCTGGTGTGCAACGGCGTAGAGCTGTCTTCCGGTGCGGTTCGTAATCACGATCCGGAGATCATGGTGAAGGCGTTCCAGCTTGTGGGACTGGGCGAGGAAGACGTGAAGGCGAAATTCCCGGCCATGTACAACGCGTTCTGCTACGGTGCTCCGCCGCATGCAGGCATCGCTCCCGGCGTGGACAGAATGGTCATGCTGTTAGCCGGGGAGGACAGTATCAGGGAGGTCATTCCTTTCCCCATGAACAAGCAGGCCCAGGATATCATGATGGGGGCGCCCGCCGAAGTGGATGCAAGGCAGCTTAAGGACGTGCATATCGAGATCAGTATGCCGAAGGAAGAAAAATAGAATGTAGAATCTAATTCAGCATTTGGTGCTCCTTCCTGTCGGGCGGATGGAATGATCCGTCTGACAGGAAGGAGATTTTTTATAAAAGTTGAAAAAAATAGATATTGAATTTTATTGATTGCCGTGGTATGCTTCTATAAACTTTCAACTTGTAACTTGTAACTTGTAACTTTTAACTTGTATTATTCGCATACTTGATTTATCGGCTGTAAAAGCGCACCTCCTGCTTGAAACTTTGTCCGGTTTGTTATATGATTAAGATATATATTTCGACAAAAAGATCCCGGAGAAGACGTGTCGGTCAGAGGTGGTGTTTTGCCGGTCTGCGGATTGATGCGGCAGGAGCGGCCTAAGCCGGGAGCAGGTCGAATACAGGAGGTATCATAGATGAGTGAAACATATGTGGAATGTCTGGTGGCCAGGAAACCTTCGGTGATCCTGTCTTTTTTGAAAATACTGCTGATCATGCTGACGGTGGTATTCCTCATGGTGGGAGGGGTGTTCCTTCCCGGTCTGGTGGTGGCGATCATTACCGGTGTTGGTGCGTACTTTGCCACGATGAATGCAAACATCGAGTATGAGTACCTGTATCTGGACAGGGAGATCAGTGTGGACAAAGTGATGGCCAGGAGCCGCAGGAAGAAAGCCAATACTTTTTCTGTTGACAAGATGGAGATCCTTGCACCGCTCAATTCTCACAGACTGGATTCTTACAGGAACCGTAATTCCAAGACGCTGGATTACAGCTCCGGTGTTGCTGCGCAGCCGGAGAGAAGGTATATGATGATCTGCGAAGGAGATATGAAGGTTATTTTTGAACCGAATGCGGAGATGATCAAGGCGATTCAGAGCATAGCGCCGCGTAAGGTGTTTACAGATTAATAGGTATGCATGTAATCATGGAAAAGAAATACTGTCAGTTAAGTTAACTGGCAGTATTCTTTACATAAATGTAACTATCGATACTGTTTAAATTTTCTATAGTTAATGACTTGAAAATTTCGTTTTTGGCCTTGCAGGCGCTTCCCTATATGGCTCCTGCAAGAGCCGGAAACAGAAATTTGTTATGTCGTTTACTATAACACAGGAGGAGAGAAGATGGGTCAGATTATTGGCGAAGGAATTACTTTTGACGACGTACTATTGGTGCCGAGTTATTCCCAGGTGATTCCGAATCAAGTGGACTTGACAACATGGCTTACGAAGAAGATTAAACTGAACATCCCGATGATGAGTGCCGGGATGGATACGGTGACCGAGCACAGGATGGCGATCGCCATGGCCAGACAGGGAGGCATCGGTATTATCCACAAGAATATGTCAATAGAAGCACAGGCAGAAGAAGTCGATAAGGTAAAGCGTTCAGAAAACGGTGTCATCACGGATCCTTTTTCACTGACACCGGATCATACATTGGCCGACGCGGATGCGTTGATGGCCAAATTCAGGATTTCCGGCGTTCCCATCACGGAGGGCAGGAAGTTAGTCGGTATCATTACAAATCGTGATTTAAAATTCGAGACAGATTTCACTAAGAAAATTAAAGAGTCCATGACGTCGGAAGGGCTGATCACCGCAAAAGTGGGCATCAACCTGGAGGAAGCGAAGCAGATCCTTGCCAAAGCGCGGAAAGAGAAGCTGCCTATCGTGGATGATGATTACAATCTGGCAGGCCTGATCACCATCAAAGATATTGAGAAGACGATCAAATATCCGCTTTCCGCCAAGGACAGCCAGGGCAGACTGCTGTGCGGCGCGGGCGTGGGCATAACGGCCAATGTGCTGGACAGAGTGAGCGCGCTTATGGATGCCAAGGTAGACGTGATCGTGCTGGACAGCGCCCACGGCCATTCCGAGAATGTGCTGCGCTGTGTGCGAATGATCAAGGAGAAATATCCCGAGGTGCAGGTGATCGCGGGCAATGTGGCTACCGGCGAAGGGACGAAGGCCCTGATCGAGGCGGGAGCAGATGCCGTAAAGGTTGGTATCGGACCGGGTTCCATTTGTACCACACGTGTGGTGGCGGGTATCGGTGTGCCCCAGATCACGGCGATCATGGATTCCTATGCGGTTGCGAAAGAGTACGGTATACCGATCATTGCCGACGGCGGCATCAAGTACTCCGGCGATATGACCAAGGCCATCGCGGCGGGCGGCAATGTCTGCATGATGGGCAGTATCTTTGCCGGATGTGACGAGAGTCCGGGTACGTTTGAACTGTATCAGGGCAGAAAATATAAGGTATACCGCGGTATGGGTTCGATCGCGGCCATGGAGAACGGCAGCAAAGACCGCTATTTCCAGTCCGACGCCAAGAAGCTGGTGCCGGAAGGCGTGGAAGGCCGCGTGGCTTACAAGGGAACCGTGGAGGACACGGTGTTCCAGCTGATGGGCGGTATCCGTTCCGGTATGGGTTACTGCGGTGCATCCACCATTGAGGAATTGAAGCAGAACGGTAAGTTCGTGAAGATTTCGGCGGCATCCCTGAAGGAGAGCCATCCTCACGATATTCACATCACGAAGGAAGCGCCGAACTACAGTGTGGATGAATAGATGACAAAAGGCCGCGCAACATGCAGCCAATGAAAGTCTGGATTTTGCCCGGAAGGATCATGGGAAGCGACTGGTATGATTGGAGCGATTGGGGTGATTCTTCCGGAATAGCGCAGGGTATTGAAAATACAGGGAAGAAAGGCACGGTTATTTATTATATGGAAAAGAAATCTTTGGCGAAGGAGCTTTCCGGCAACAGTTATCCCGGCAGGGGGATCGTGATCGGGAAATCCGCGGACGGGAAATATGCGGTGACGGCTTATTTCATTATGGGAAGAAGCGTAAACAGCAGGAACCGGATATTCGTGGAGGACGGTACGGGAATCAGAACACAGGCGTTCGATCCTTCCAAACTGGAAGATCCCAGTCTGATCATCTATGCTCCGGTGCGGGTGCTGGGCAATAAGACGATCGTCACCAACGGCGATCAGACGGATACCATCTATGAGCTGATGGACAGGCAGCAGACCTTTGAGCAGGCGCTGCGCACCAGAGAGTTTGAGCCGGACGGGCCAAACTACACGCCGCGTATTTCGGGGATCATGCATTTGGAGAATGGCGGATACAATTACGCCATGTCCATTTTAAAGAGCAACAATGGCGATCCGGCCTGCTGCAACCGCTTTACGTTTGCTTACGAGAATCCGCTGGCAGGTGAGGGGCGGTTTATCCATACGTATATGGGAGACGGCAATCCGCTGCCGAGCTTTGAGGGTGAGCCGAAGCTGGTCGGTGTGGAAGGTGATATCGACAGCTTTACGCAGATGATCTGGGAGAATCTGAACGAGGAGAATAAAGTTTCCCTGTTTGTCAGATTTATCGAGATTGAGAGCGGAAAGTATGAGACGCGTATCATCAATAAGAATCAGTAAGAGATCCATCCGGTCGGGTGTGCAGCGGTGTACGCCTGCCGGATGATTGTAACAGTGAAGACGAAAGGTGAACTGTTGCCGGAAGTCAGGACTGAGAAAGGATTGAGAGATTCATGAATGAACTGGAATTGAAATACGGCTGTAATCCAAACCAGAAGCCGTCCCGCATTTATATGGCGGACGGCAGTGAGCTGCCGATCAGAGTATTGAACGGGAAGCCGGGTTACATCAACTTTCTGGATGCTTTTAACGGATGGCAGCTGGTGAAGGAGTTAAAGAAAGCGACCGGGCTTCCGGCAGCGACTTCTTTTAAACATGTGTCTCCTGCGGGAGCGGCGGTGGGTCTGCCGCTTACGGAGGTGGAGAAGAAGATCTACTGGGTGGACGATCTGGATATGGAGTTTACGCCGCTGGCCAATGCCTACGCGAGAGCCAGGGGAGCGGACAGAATGAGCTCCTTCGGGGATTTTATTTCTCTGTCGGATGTGTGTGATGTGGCGACCGCCAGAATCATTAAGCGGGAAGTGTCTGACGGTGTGATAGCACCGGGCTATGAGCCGGAGGCGCTGGAGATTCTGAAAGCGAAGAAGAAGGGCGGCTACAATGTGATCGAGATCAACGAGGACTATGTGCCTGCACCGACAGAAGTAAAGCAGGTGTACGGCATCAGTTTTGAGCAGGGCAGAAATGAGCTTAATATTGATGAGGCGTTTTTTGACAATATTGTGACGACGGCGAAAGAACTGCCGGAGCAGGCGAAGATCGATCTGGCGATTGCCATGATCACGCTGAAATATACACAGTCCAATTCCGTATGCTATGTGAAAGGCGGACAGGCTATCGGCATCGGAGCCGGGCAGCAGTCCAGAATCCACTGCACGAGGCTGGCGGGATCCAAGGCGGACAACTGGTTCCTGCGGCAGGCGCCCAAGGTGCTTGGTCTGCAGTTTGTGGACGGCATCGGACGGGCCGACAGAGATAATTCCATCGATCTGTATATCGGTGAGGATTACATGGACGTGCTGGCGGACGGCGCATGGCAGAAGATCTTCAAGGTGAAGCCGGAAGTCTTTACGGCGGAAGAGAAGAGGGAGTGGCTGAATGAGATGACTGATGTGGCGCTGGGGTCTGACGCGTTCTTCCCCTTCGGCGACAACATCGAGCGCGCCCACAGAAGCGGCGTGAAATATGTGGCGCAGCCGGGCGGTTCCGTGCGCGATGATAATGTGATCGCGACCTGTGACAAGTACGGTATGACCATGTGCTTTACGGGAATCAGACTGTTCCATCATTAAAACAGGCAACAGCAGGACAAAGTAAAACAGGATAAATAAAATGCCGTTGCATGGAGAGTTCTTCATGCAATGGCATTTTTAAGTGGTTATGGTCTTGATTTCAGTTGTATGAGCGTTCTGTTTCCCGTTTTATAATCGGATCGCCTCGCCGGTAAATGGGTGAGATTTTTCGAACAGGGACGCTTCATTGCTGATTGCTTCGGGGGTTTTTGTGTCAAAATATTCCCTCTGCCATTTTGTATAGTCGAATTTTTCGCGGATAATAATGGAAATGAATTGTTCTGCTTCTATACTTCCCAGATGCTGCGTCAAACATTTCATTCCTTTGTTCATAATTTCAGTCATGCTTTCCATCATATAGCGTTTCCTCCATTTCTATAATGAATTCGATCGGTGAAACCATCTTTATTTCTTCACTTTTATATTTTAGTAATCGCTTATCGGTAGAGATAAAGTATTCACATTTTGCATAAACTGCGGAAGCTACATGACAGGCATCCTTAAATTTGACCCCGGTCTGCATGATTTCAGCAGCCTTTGCTTCTATAAGCATTTTACGTTCGTCACCTACATATGCGTAAGTATTTTCACGAATGAAGTCTAAAATTGTATTGCGACGCATTTCAAATGGATTATTGCTGCATTCATATCGCAGCATATATGATGTGATTAATTTAAGTTTCTTATCCCTGATCAAGGCCTGGATATGCAGCTTGGATTGTGTTTCCAGAAATATTTTCAGTTGGCTTTGATCGTCGTATGGTCTGTTATAGCAGCACATATCGAGATAAATTTTCAATGGTTTCACCTCACTTCCAACGATTGACATATGATCGTTAAAGATAATAAGTTGATTATGAGATAATTTTATCATAAATCTGCATATAAATCATCTTTATTTTTGGGAGTGAGTCTGGTTTGTATGACTATATGATATGATGAAAGAAATCAGAGATTTTTCAGGAAGTTGGCCACGCAGAAAATACACATATAATTTGATTTTTCAAGCCGATAGTGTTATTATTTTAACGATAGGTCTGCCATAAAGTGAATCTGTTTACAGGAGACTGCGAAGCAGATCTCACAAAGTTAATTTGCGAAGCAAATTTACTTTTTTTACCAAGGCAGCAGTACGATGATAAAACAAAGGAGTGGAAGGGAAAATGAGTAAGAGTTTTGAGGATTTGTTATCAAAAGTGTCCGAGTGCAGCGTCAAGAAAGTGGCGGTAGCGGTTGCACAGGACAGCGCCGTGCTGGAAGCGGTAGCGGCAGCGAAGGAGAGGAACATTGCCGAGGCGGTTTTGGTCGGCGACGCGGATAAGATCAGGGAAGTTGCGGCAGCGGACAATGTTGATATCAGCGGCTTCGAGATCATTGACGAGAAGGATGATTATACGGCAGCGCTTAAGGCGGTTGAACTGGTACATCAGGGCAAGGCTGACATGTACATGAAGGGCCTGATCGACACCAAGTCTTTCTTGAAGAGCGTGCTGGATAAAGAAGTAGGACTGCGGACCGGTAAGGCATTATCTCATGTGTGCGTGTTTGAGGTAGAGGGCGTGGATCATCTTCTTTTCCTGTCAGACGTGGCTTTCATGACCTATCCGACTCTGGAAGACAAGGTACATATCATCGAGAATACAGTGGACGTCTGCCATGCATGCGGCATTCCGAATCCCAAGGTAGCTCCGCTGGCAGCAGTGGAAGTTGTCAATCCCAAGATGCCGGTTACCGTTGAGGCGGAAGAACTGACGAAAATGTGTGAAGAGGGCAAACTGACAGGCTGTATCGTAGACGGGCCGCTCTCCTTAGACCTGGCTATCGATCCGGAAGCAGCGAAGCATAAAGGGGCGGAAGGAAGAAAGATCGTTGGTGATGCGGACGTGCTTCTTTTCCCGGATATCCATGCAGGCAATCTGGTATACAAGTGTCTGGTACACACGGCGAAAGTGAAAAACGGCAATATTCTGACAGGAACAAAGGCTCCGGTCATCCTCACTTCCCGTTCTGACGATTTCGAGACGAAGGTGAATTCCCTGGCGCTGGGAGCAGTTATGGCGGAAGCGCTGTCCAAGATGAATTAATATCGAAGGTAATGCAGGAAACAGCAGACTGTATGACACAGGAGGTAAAATAACATGTCAGTAAAAAGTTTGATCATTAATCCGGGTTCCACTTCCACCAAGATTGGTGTGTTTGAGGATGAGACCCTTTTGTTTGAAGAGACACTGCGGCATTCCACGGAAGAGATCGCACAGTATGCATCCATCGTAGATCAGAAGGATTTCCGTAAGGATATTATCGTGAATCTGTTGAAAGAGAAGGATTTCGATATCAACTCCCTGAATATGGTAGTAGGCCGCGGCGGTATGTTAAAGCCGATCCCGGGCGGTACCTATGCAGTCAGCGATGACCTTCTGGAAGATCTGAAGATCGGTAAGCAGGGACAGCACGCTTCCAATCTGGGCGGTATTCTGGCGAGAGAGATCGGGGATTCCATCGGTGCACCGTCTTATATCGTAGATCCCGTGGTAGTTGACGAGCTGGAACCCATCTCCAGATATTCCGGCGTTCCGGAGCTTCCCAGAACCAGTGTGTTCCATGCACTGAACCAGAAGGCGGTAGCGAAGCGTTTTGCCAAGGAGAACGGTAAGGATTACAGTGCACTGAATCTGGTGGTGGTACATATGGGCGGTGGTGTTTCCGTGGGAGCACACAGACAGGGCAAGGTAGTGGATGTGTTTAACGCACTGGACGGCGACGGAGCTTTTTCACCGGAGAGAGCGGGAGCAGTGCCCAGCGGAGCGCTGATCAGGATGTGCTTCTCCGGAGAGTATACCGAGAAGGAAATCTATAAGAAGATCGTAGGCGGCGGTGGTTTCAATGCTTACTGCGGCACCAACGACATGCGTGACGTAGATAAGATGGTGGATGACGGCGATGCGAAGGCGGAAGAAGTGCGCGCTGCATTCATCAGGCAGGTGGCGAAAGACATCGGCTCCATGGCATGTGTTCTGGAAGGCAAGGTAGACCAGATTGTTGTTACCGGCGGTATCGCATACGATGAGGCGGTGGTAGACGGACTGAAAAAGCAGGCAGGCTGGATCGCTCCCATGACCGTATATCCCGGTGAGGACGAACTGCTGGCGCTGGTACAGGGCGGGCTGCGTGTGCTGAACGGGGAAGAGACCGCGATGGTATACTAAGGCAGGAAAGTATGTCGGATAAATAGAGATAGACAGGGTGTGAAGCCGTTGCAGTGAAGGCGGTCTTTACACCTTTTTTATTCCCGCGAGCAACGAGCCAGGCGGCAGGCTGAGCATGATGTAAGTTACTATGAAAGTCTTCGACTTTCACAGCATGGATGGCCATGCGGCCCGCCAGACGGCAGGCTGAGCATGATGTAAGTTTACTATGAAAGTCTTCGACTTTCACAGCATGGATGGCCATGCGGCCCGCCAGGCGGCAGGTTGCGCATGATGGAAGTTTACTGATGGTAAGTTCAGTCCTGTGCTTGACATGAGAGAAGGATTGCTGTAAACTGGTTTACAATATAAACAAACAAATAAACCAATGAGCCAGGCAACGAAGCCATACAGAGAAGGGAAGGCGAACAGGATGAATGACAAAATCAATATCGCACTGCAGGACATTACAGCCATCAAAGAGACACTGGATGATGCCAAAGTACATTACAGGGGCATGTACCTGATGTGTTTTCTGCTGGCGGCTTTTAACGGGGTCAAATATGTGTGGCTCCTGCTGGAGATGCATTTCATGCCCCGTGTTATGCTGGGAAGTTATGTGATGAGCTACATCTGGCCGCTTTTGCTGGTGGTGAGTTTTCTCTGGATTTATCGCAGTGAGAAGAAATATTCGAATAAATATTATCTGAGCATGTTCGGAATCTGGGGCTTTATGGCGGGGGTGATACCGGCGACAGCGGCCGTCGTGAATGTTTTCCGTCTTTTTACAGCGGCCGGACTCGTTGTGGAAGGGGCAGCACAGATTCGGGGCAGTAATTTTATGGAAAGTATAGCGAGTATCCTATTGGTCTCCATTTTTCTCGTCATATGCGGATACATTCTGCAGAAGAGGATTTTCATGGCGCTGGCGGTTTTGAACCTGTTTTGTTTTATGCTCCTGGAGACATGCCTGCCTTCGGCCGGCATTCCCTTTTCCGTAGGCGGGCAGACACAGACGAATCTTGTATACAGTTCCGTCTATTCCATAGCCGTTACCTGTCCTGGGTATCTGGCGCTGGGCGTTTATCTGTGGAGTAAGAAGAGAGAAGAGCGCCAGGAACCCGGAGAGCGCTGGTAAACAGGGACACCGGCAGATAGAACAGAAAGAAAGGCATGACTGTGATCAATGAACATAGATACGATACCCGAAGCGTTCAGCGTGACTCTGCGGCTTAAGATCCTTACGGCGCTGGTCAGCGCTTCGAGAACCTTTAAAGAGCTGCGAGAGATCACGCAGGCGACACAGGGAAATTTGAGCGTACAGCTGACGAAGCTGGAGGAATGGGGCTACCTCACCTCACAGAAAGTGATCGAGCAGAAGAAAACCAAATCAACCTATACCATCACCCCTTTTGGTCTGCAGCAGTTTGAAGCGTATGTTTCTCTGCTGCAGTCGGTGCTGCGCGGCGATGCGGAGGCCTGAATGCCTGTATGTAACAGGCAAAAACACTCCCGCAACCTGAAATTGACAAAGTGCATTGCAGGAAAGATGGCAAATAACAGGCTGCGTCTGATAGTATTTACCTGCCAGGCAGCCGGAGGCGGCAAAGTGAGACTGACAGCCGTCTCTTTGGTCAGCCGGGTAAAGCTGAGCCGTGGAGGCAGAGAAAGGATGCAGGAGGTGCAGAGATGAAGTTAGGAGAAAAAATTGTTAAGCTGAGAAAAGAAAGAGGACTTTCCCAAGAGGCGCTGGCCGAGCAGATCGGAACCACGAGGCAGGCTGTCAGCAAATGGGAGAACGATCAGGGATTTCCGGAAACGGAGAAGCTGCTGCAGCTGTCCAATGTGTTTGAAGTGTCAGTGGATTTCCTGTTGAAGGATGAAAAGACGGAAACCGGGATCGACGAGAAGGGCTACTATGTCAGCAGAGAATTTGCCAGAGGATATCTTGCGAACGAGAAGAAGACAGTTCTTGGTCTGGGACTGTGCTTTTTCTTCTGGGCGTTGGCCGGGGTGCCCTGGGTGATCTTTCCTGAGAATGCGGCATGGCGCATGGCAGGCATGGGCGTATGTGTGATTCTCGGGATTCTGATGCTGGTATCGGCCATGTTTACAGAGCAGGACCGCTATAAGATTCTGCGCCAGGAACCGCTGCTGTTTGATTATGATGTGCTGAGAGAGCTGACGGCGGAATATGGGATTGTGGGGAAGAAGTGCAGATGGATCGCAATGCCCAGTGTTTCCATGTTTATCATCGGTATGATCGTCATTTCGCTGACGGTCGGCGGGACGATACCGTGGACGGGATACCATGCGCTTGTGATTCTTGTGTTTGCAGCCAGCCTGTTCGGGTATGTCTATTCGCTGGGGCTTATGGAAGCCTATGAACTGCTGGTTCGGAATGAAAAGCATACCGGCAGCCTGTGGTTTCGGCTGAAGAAGAAGATCAGGGAGAAGCTGTAAGATCTCCCGGTAAGACTCCAAGGTTTTCTTTTTAGTTGAATTTACCTTCTAAATCTGCTACAATATACGTTGGTCTTTTATAATTTTATATTTAATAGAAAACGGCAGTGCATATGTAAGCTGAGCTGCCGCAAAGCCTGAAAAGATCAGATACCGGCACATTCCGACATGAAGGAAAAGCCGGGCAGTTATTTCAGCAGCCAAAGAAAGGTAAGTAGTGCATCGGAGCGCAGGATAAGGCATCCGGTACACGGAAACGAGGCGGTCATGAGTGTAATACAGAAAGTGTTTGGAACGCATAGTGAGAGGGAGATCAAGCGCATAGCCGGTCTGGTGGATAAGATCGAGAGCCTGCGCCCCGGCATGATGGAACTGTCGGACGAGCAGCTGCGCGATAAGACGAAAGAATACAGAAAGAGGCTGGAGGAAGGCGAGACGCTGGACAGTCTGCTGCCGGAGGCTTATGCCACGGTGAGGGAGGCGGCCCGCAGGATCCTGAAGACGGAGCACTACCGTGTGCAGCTGATCGGCGGTATCGTGCTGCATCAGGGGCGTATTGCCGAGATGAGGACCGGTGAAGGTAAGACACAGACCTGTCTGCTGCCGGCGTATCTGAATGCACTGGAAGGCAAGGGCGTACATGTCGTTACCGTCAATGATTATCTGGCGAAACGTGACGCGGAGTGGATGGGACAGGTTCATGAATTCCTGGGCCTGAAAGTGGGTGTTGTCTTAAACGACATGAAATCCGACGAGCGTCGGGAAGCCTATAATTGTGATATCACTTATGTGACCAATAATGAACTGGGGTTCGATTACCTGCGTGACAATATGGTCATCTACAAGGAACAGCTGGTGCTCAGGGACCTGCACTATGCCATCATCGACGAGGTGGACTCCGTCCTGATCGACGAAGCCCGCACACCGCTGATCATTTCCGGGCAGAGCGGCAAGTCCACGAAGCTGTATGAGGCCTGCGACATTCTGGCCAGACAGCTGACCCGTGGCGAGGACATGGAAGAGCTGACCAAGATGGATGCCATCATGGGTGTGGAACGTGAGGAGACGGGTGACTTTATTGTCAATGAAAAGGATAAGGTAGTGAACCTGACCGCACAGGGTGTGGCCAGGGTGGAGCGCTTCTTCCAGATTGAAAATCTGGCGGATCCGGAGAATCTGGAGATCCAGCACAACATTATTCTGGCCCTGCGCGCTCACAATCTGATGTTCCGCGACCAGGATTATGTGGTGAAAGATGACCAGGTGCTGATCGTTGACGGTTTCACGGGCCGTATCATGCCGGGCAGACGTTATTCCGACGGCCTGCATCAGGCGATCGAGGCCAAGGAACATGTGAAAGTGAAGCGGGAGAGCAAGACGCTGGCTACCATCACTTTCCAGAACTTTTTTAATAAATTTGAGAAAAAAGCGGGTATGACCGGTACGGCTTTGACGGAGGAAAAGGAGTTCCGAGATATCTACGGCATGGACGTGGTGTCGATTCCGACCAATAAACCGGTTGCGCGTATCGATCATCAGGACTGTGTATATAAGACAAGGAAAGAGAAACTGCGTGCCATCGTGACGGCGGTGGAGGAGGCGCATGCCAAAGGACAGCCGGTGCTGGTGGGCACCATCAATATCGATGCTTCGGAAGAGTTAAGCGGCCTGCTGAAACGGCGCGGCATAGAACACAAGGTGTTGAACGCGAAGTTCCACGAGATGGAGGCCGAGATCGTAGCCGACGCCGGTATTCATGGGGCGGTTACCATCGCTACCAACATGGCGGGCCGTGGTACGGATATCAAGCTGGATGAGGAATCCAGGGCGGCAGGAGGGCTTATGATTGTCGGTACAGAGCGGCATGAGTCCAGGCGTATTGACAATCAGCTGCGCGGCCGAAGCGGACGTCAGGGTGATCCGGGTGAATCCAGATTCTATATTTCGCTGGAGGACGATCTGATGCGCCTGTTCGGTTCGGACAGAATGATCGCCATGTTTAACGCGCTGGGCATTCCGGAAGGACAGGAGATCGAGCACAAGGCGCTGACGAAAGCCATCGAGTCGGCACAGAAGAAGATTGAGAACAACAACTTCGGCATCAGAAAGAGCCTGCTTGAGTATGATCAGGTCATGAATGAGCAGAGAGAGATCATCTATGAAGAGAGAAGACGCGTCTTAAACGGCGAAAGCATGCGGGATGCCATCTACAAGATGATCACGGATATCACGGAGAACTGTGTGGATATCTGCATCGGCGACGATACGGACTTCGAAGAGTGGGATTTCAAGGAGCTGAATACGCTGCTTTTGCCTACGATTCCCCTGCAGCCGCTGAATGCGGAGCGGGTATTGAAACCGAAGAAGAACAGTTTAAAGCAGCAGTTAAAGGAAGAAGCGGTCAAGCTCTATGAGGCAAAGGAAGCAGAATTCCCTGAGCCGGAAGCAATCCGGGAAATTGAACGCGTGATTCTTCTTAAAGTGATCGACCGGAAGTGGATGGATCATATTGATGATATGGACCAGCTGCGGCAGGGTGCAGGGTTACAGGCATATGCCCAGAAAGACCCGCTGGTGGAGTATAAAATGAACGGCTATGAGATGTTCGACGATATGACCCAGAACATCAGGGAAGAAACCGTTCGCCTGCTGCTCCATGTACGCATCGAGCAGAAAGTAGAGCGGGAACAGGTAGCCAAGGTTACCGGCACCAACAAGGACGATACGCTCCAGAAGGGACCCGTTAAGCGTGTGGAGGCCAAGGTCTATCCCAATGATCCCTGCCCCTGCGGTTCCGGGAAGAAGTATAAACAGTGCTGCGGGAGAAAATAAGATCTGTATAGAAAGAATATAACACATTCGATGTTATAAAATAAAAAATAAAGGTGGTGACGTTAAGTGGTAGAATTGGATAACATGAAATCCGAGCTCCTGGCTTATGAAAGTCCCTTAGCGGAAGTGAGGGATTCACTTTGACTTAGCGAATAAGTCGAAGCGGATTG
Organism: uncultured Lachnospiraceae bacterium; assembly: GCA_910578115.1. GTDB lineage: Bacteria > Bacillota > Clostridia > Lachnospirales > Lachnospiraceae > UBA3282. The sequence continues at coordinate 29,017 of CAJTPO010000049.1, forward strand.
AAGAGCTGGAAATGGAAATGCAGGCTCCCGATTTCTGGAACGACCCGGAGAAGTCGAACCAGAAGATGCGGGAGGCCAAGAATCTGAAGGATATTGTCGGCACGATGGATGGTCTGTCCAGTCAATACGATGACATCCTGACACTGATCGAGATGGGATATGAAGACAATGACCCGGCGATCATACCGGATATCCAACAGGAACTGAAAGAGTTTAAGGAAACCTTCGAGAATATCCGGATCAATACGCTTTTGTCCGGGGAGTATGACAGGAACAATGCCATACTGAAATTGAATGCGGGCGCGGGCGGTACGGAGAGCTGTGACTGGTGCAGTATGCTCTACCGTATGTACACAAGATGGGCGGAACGCAGGGGATTTGCCCTTGAGGTGATCGATTATCTGGACGGTGATGAGGCCGGAATCAAGTCGGTAACCTTCCAGATCAACGGGGAGAATGCTTACGGCTATTTGAAATCAGAGAAAGGTGTGCACAGACTGGTGCGTATTTCGCCTTTCAATGCACAGGGCAAGCGGCAGACGTCGTTCGTATCGCTGGATGTGATGCCGGACATTGAAGATGATGTGGACGTGGAAGTTAAAGACGAAGATATCCGAATCGACACCTATCGAAGCAGCGGTGCGGGTGGACAGCATATCAACAAGACCTCTTCGGCGATCCGTATCACCCATTTTCCGACGGGGATCGTGGTAACCTGCCAGAATGAGCGCAGCCAGTTCCAGAATAAGGATAAGGCGATGCAGATGCTGAAAGCCAAGCTGTATATGCTCAAACAGGAGGAAAATGCCGAGAAACTGTCCGATATTCGGGGCGATGTGAAGGAGATTGGCTGGGGCAACCAGATCCGCTCCTATGTCATGCAGCCCTACACGATGGTCAAGGATCACAGGACCAATGAAGAGTCCGGAAATGTGGATGCGGTGATGGACGGAGCGATCGATCCGTTTATCAATGCGTATCTGCGGTGGATCAATTCCTGATTTTACGAAAGTTTATAGGAACAGTTAAAAAATCCCTCAGCCTGCGGTATTTCAGGCTGAGGGATTGCTGTTTTCACTGGGGGCTTTTTGTAGTTGTTTTGCAGTAAAGGTTACTGCCTGTTCTGATTTGTAACAATATCCATATAAAACTCCGCCAGTGTCGCATTCATATACGGAAAAATCCAGAGAAACGCAATACCGCAGGAAAGGACACCCAGCAGCAGAAGCGGCAGATAGCTGAGGTAGATATAGAACAGTCTGCCTTTATGGCCGGTCATCAGTCTGCGGCTCATGGCGAGCAGCTCCCGGGCGCTGTACTGTGGAAAATCATGCAGCAGGAAAAAGGCCGGTGCATAGAACAGGTTCAGTGCAAGGGAGACGATACCGGACAGCATCATGCACAGCCCGTACTGCGTCAATGTGGAAGCGTCCACACGGAGAGGCATTCTGTACAGAATGATATATTCCGGTATATTGCCGATAAAAGTGAGCAGTGTGATCCAGGCCTGGATTGTGAGCGCCTTATCGGAGTGCATCCGGAAACCGTAGAAAACATCGTTGACAGTGGCGATATGCCCGGTCACAATTTTCAAGTAGAAATAGGCCGTGCCGGAGGAAAGCAGTCCGCTGAAAACAGATACCGCAAAAAGCAGCGCGTAATGGATGATCGCGCCGAAGACAGTACTCATACCGCCGGCAATGGACGAAATGGAGATGGTGGCGAAGCCTGTGAGAAAAGTCACAAGCAGATAAGCGCCGACAGCGCTTCCGTAACGTCCGAACATATGCTCTTTGGCAGCGGCTTTTAACGCCGCAGAAGACTGATGATAACTCATGTCTGACCTCCCTTGTGCAGCTTTGAGAAATGATTCTCAAAAACCTGCGTCGAAATTTCTTCCCCGGTATTTGCCTGCTGCATCGGCGGATTTCATATCCTTCTGGTAAGGGTTTTCTTCATTGTAATATTTGATCTGGGTAGCGGTGGTGCCGCCGGATACATAGGTGCGCCCGCATTCCGGACAGACTGCCGACTTGATTGTCACGTTGCAGGAGAGCACTTTGCCATTGTTCTGGGCAGCATCCTTGTAGGCGTTGCTCACATGCTCCTGTTCGTGGCTTCGCACCCTGGATGCGGCAGCGTTGGGATCGATGTGTGATGCCGCTTTAAAAGATACGTTTTCGTCTGAACCGTCCTGATATTTTCGTTCTTTGCATGTCTGGCATTCGGCAGGGGAAGATTTCCTGCCGGCTTTCTTTTCCGTGGATTCACCGGGGTTGCGGACGACGGTGCGCTCCGCCTCCGGGCCTGTTTTGATATTATTATAACCGTTTACAGCATTATAATTGGAACCGATCATTTGCGTTTCCTCCTGTTTTGAAATTCAGAAAATCCCATGTCTTGGACGGGAGTACAGTGGTTACGGAACAGAGGTTGTGCCGTCATTGAGTATACTTTCGATCATTTCGGTATAGGACATGCCGTATTGTGATTCGAAGATATCATTGACCTGCTGCATGATCTCCGGTTTCGTATAAAGCATATAGAAAGTGGTCGAACACAGGGCACAGTTGGCGGCCAGACCGATGGCGGCACAGAGGATGCCTGCTCTTGCTTTGGTGGTCATTCTGGGGGCACGGCCTTTGGACAACAGCGCCAGTACAATGGCGATACTGCCAAAGATGAAAGGCGGATAGATGGTCATGGAGAGAAAAGAAGCCAGTGCCAGAATACCCAGCACCATGGCCGCCAGTGCCAGGCGATCTCCCGAAATATGCGCCGGATTCTGCCGGAGATTCGGGTTCTGACCGTTATTGCTGTTATAAGGATTATGATTATGATACGGATCATTGCCGTAAGGATTGTTATCGTACATGAAAAAGCCTTTCTGTGGTGCAATCGTTTCGTCAATGCATGCAGTTACGCCTGACACAGGATGATGTGTGTGTACTTGTGGAAGTTTTCCAGATGCACGGGACACTGCACGGCATGGAATCAGTATAGCACAGTTTAAATTGAAAAACTACAGAAATTATTATTTGTACATGTCGCTTTTGTTTGCCTGTTTCTGTGAAATTCAGTGGCGGGAACAGGAGACTTCATGTATAATATTGGGGAAAAGAAAAATTATATAATCTAAGGAAGAAAGGCACAAGAGCAAGGATGGACATTATTTTAAAACTCAAGGATGAACTGAAAGTGGAGAAATGGCAGGTGGAAGCTGCCGTGAAGCTGATTGATGAAGGGAATACCATTCCTTTTATCTCCAGATACCGTAAGGAGGCGACAGGTTCTCTCAATGATGAGGTGCTGCGTGATCTGCATGAGCGGCTGACCTATCTGCGGAATCTGGAGGAGAAGAAGGAGCAGGTTTTAAAAAGCATAGAGGAACAGGGGAAACTGACCGAGGAGCTGCAGGCGAAGATCGTGGCGGCGGAAACCATGGTGGTGGTGGAGGACCTTTACAGGCCTTACCGTCCGAAGCGTAAGACCAGAGCCAGCGTGGCCAAGGAGAAGGGGCTGGACGGCCTGGCGCAGTTCATTCTGGCGCAGGAGGCGACGGCTCCCATCGAGGAGGAAGCGGCCAGATATGTGCACGAGGATGAGGATGCCGCCAGGACGGTGGCTACCGTGGAAGATGCCATTCAGGGGGCTAAGGATATCATCGCCGAGATGATCTCGGATGAGGCGGATTATCGTATCTATATCCGGAATATCACGACGGAGGAAGGTAAGCTGACAAGCGTTGCCAGGGATGAGAAGGCAGAGAGCGTGTACGAGATGTACTATCAGTACGAGGAACCGGTGAAAAAGGTTGCCGGCCACAGGACGCTTGCCTTAAACCGCGGAGAGAATGAGAAATTTCTGGTGGTGAAGGTGGAGGCACCGGTGGAGCGCATCTTACAGTACCTGCGCACGAAGGTGATCACGAAGGACAATGCGGTCACTTCCCCGATCCTGGAAGATGTGATCGAAGACAGCTACAGCAGGCTGATCGCACCGGCTATCGAGCGGGAGATCCGCAACGATCTGACGGAAAAGGCGGAGGACGGCGCAATCTCCGTATTTGGCAGGAATTTAGAGCAGCTTCTGCTGCAGCCGCCTATCGCCGGCAAGGTGGTTCTTGGCTGGGATCCGGCTTTCCGTACCGGCTGTAAGCTGGCGGTGGTGGACGAGACGGGCAAAGTGCTTGACACGAAAGTGATCTATCCCACGGCACCGCAGAATAAGGTGACGGAGGCCAAGGCAGAGCTTAAGAGATTGATCAGGAAATACAATGTATCCCTGATCTCGGTCGGTAACGGTACGGCCTCCAGAGAATCCGAGCAGGTGATTGTGGAGCTGTTGAAAGAACTTGATACGCCGGTACAGTATGTGATCGTCAACGAGGCGGGGGCGTCGGTGTACTCGGCGAGTAAGCTGGCCACGGAGGAGTTTCCCAACTTCGACGTGGGACAGAGGAGCGCCGCTTCTATCGCCAGAAGACTGCAGGATCCGCTGGCGGAACTGGTGAAGATCGACCCGAAATCCATCGGTGTGGGCCAGTACCAGCACGATATGAACCAGAAGAAACTGAGCGAGGCGCTGCATGGCGTGGTGGAAGACAGTGTGAATAAAGTAGGTGTGGACCTGAATACCGCTTCCGCTTCCCTTCTGGAATATGTCTCTGGCGTGAGCAAGGTGGTCGCCAGAAATATCGTGGATTACCGGGAGACCAACGGCAGATTTTCCAACCGGGCGCAGCTGCTTAAGGTGGCCAAGCTGGGGCCGAAGGCTTACGAACAGTGTGCGGGCTTTATGCGCATTGCGGACGGCGACAACCCGCTGGATGCCACCAGTGTGCATCCGGAGTCATACGAGGCGGCAAAGAAGCTGCTTGACAGGATGGGACTGACCATGGAAGACGTGAAGGAAGCCCAGAAAAAGGCGGCTGCGCAGAAGGCGTCAGGTAAGAAGGCAGCGGCACCGGTAAAAGAGAAAAAGAAACAGCAGCCGAAGGTTGTCATCCGCAATACCAATACCGCCATGGGCAAGGCGCTGGCGGCGGCTATGGGCGGCATGACGCTGGAAGGAGAAGACGCTGACAGGAACAGTAACGGCAATGCCGGCGGAAAGGCAGCCAAAGGCGGCGATAAGCCGGATATGACGGTCAGCAGCCTGGAGAAGAAGATCAAGGATAAAAAGAAGCTGGCGGAGGAACTTGGCATCGGTGAGATCACGCTGACCGATATTCTCAAAGAGCTGGAGAAGCCGGCCAGAGATCCCCGTGACGATATGCCGGCACCGATCCTGCGCAGCGATGTGCTGGATATGAAGGACTTAAAACCGGGCATGATCTTAAAAGGCACGGTGCGGAACGTGATAGATTTCGGTGTGTTCGTGGATATCGGCGTGCATCAGGACGGACTCGTGCACATTTCGCAGATCACCAATCGCTATATCAAGCATCCGCTGGAGGCAGTGAGTGTGGGCGACGTGGTGGATGTACAGGTGCTTACGGTGGATGTGGCTAAGAAGCGGATCGGGCTGACCATGAAGATTAAGCAGGAAGCCTGAGAACCGAGAAAGACGCGGCAGTATTGTTTCTAAACATCACTTTTATTTATAGTCGTATGATGATACGGGATATGGAGTTTAGGGAGTCAGGCGTATTACGCCTGACTTCTTGTATGTGTGCCCGGTGGGCACACGTTCTAACGGGTGAAAGTCCCCAATCTGCCCGG
>CAJTPO010000050.1 GCA_910578115.1 uncultured Lachnospiraceae bacterium
CAGACTTGTGCAGCCGGAAAATGCCCCCGTCCCGATGCTGTCCAGCGACGCCGGAAAATCCGCCGCCTGCAGGCTGCTGCAAGCTTCAAATGCCCAGTCCCCGATGCTCGTCAGACCCGTTCCAAACGTTACCGTCTCAAGACCGCTGCAGCCGTAAAATGTATGCTTCGGCATTGTTACCAGCTGGTCCGGCAGCGTCACCTGCTTTAACGCCTTACAGCCCCTGAACGCGCCCTGATTCCCTTCGTACTGATAATCAGAACTCATGGAAAGCTCCGCCGCTCTGTTTGCAAACTCCACGGTCTTAAGGCACGCGCTGTTCCGGAATGCCGCTCCCCCTATCGTCGTCACGCTCCCAGGGATCGTCAGTATTCCGGTTCCGTCCTTAATGTCGCCCGTCAAAGTTTTCTCACCAAATGCCACGCCGTCAAATGCCCCGGCTCCAATCGTCTGCAATCCCTCATTCAGGGTCACTTTCACCAGCTTGGTACAGCCTGAAAATGCCCCGTTTTCAATGCTTACCACAGTACCTGGAATTGTAACACTCGTAATACTGGTATTATTTTTGAAAACATTACTGCCTATAGTCTTCACTTCTGCCGGGATCTCGACAGCCCCGCCAGTTCCGTTATACTTAGTCAGCTTACCACTTTCATCTATCGTAAAGTCAGACGCACTTAACGCTGCAGCTTCGAGTGAAGCCAGTTTCTCTTCTTCCAGCTCCCCCTCTTCTTCCTCGTCAGTCTCTTCTGACTCAATATCATCTTCATCTGCTCCGTCTTCTCCGTCCGGATCTGACTCACCATCGGACACGTCTCCTTCATCCGGATTCACATCTTCGCCGGTACCATCATTCTCACCAGGATCCGTATCTTCACCATCCCCGGTGCCTTCACCCGGATTCTTTCCATCGTCATCCCCGGTACCTTCATCTGATCCTGTCTCGCCGTCATTCCCGGTACCTTCATCCGATCCTGTCTCGCCGTCATTCCCGGTACCTTCATCCGATCCTGTCTCGCCGTCATCTCCGGTACCTTCATCTGATCCTGTCTCGCCGTCATCTCCGGTACCTTCATCTGATCCTGTCTCGCCGTCATCTCCGGTACCTTCATCCGATCCCGTCTCTCCGCCGGTTCCGGTTTCTTCACCTGATCCTGTCTCTCCGCCGGTTCTGCTATCCTCACCTGATCCAGAACCCGCATCAACTCCACTTTCCTTGTCTAAAGTCGTCTCTCCCTTGATTTCAGTTGCGGATATTACCCCCCCCGTGTCGTTTCCGGCATTTCAGCCGTGACATGGGCGCCGGCCGCATTCTCTGCTTCTGTCTGGTATTCCGATGCAGACACTTGCAGCATAGTCTGCGGCATCATAGTGAATATCATAGCCGCAGCCAACAGAAACGAAAGACTTCTTTTCACGCTTCGCATCCAACGCTTCATCCTTCTCTCCTCCTTCATATCAGCGTTTGTCATCAGATAGTCTTAACAGACAAATACCCATGTCATATCTCTCAGACTGCTATAGACAGACACAGGTATCCGGTAAAAATGTACACCAAATCAATGATTCCGTATGACATCCACACAGGCAAAACTATCTGTAAACCATATTTTTATTATACGATGCCAAAATTACCTGTGTCAATCTATTTAGGCACCTGCATGCTTATATTCGTAACAGTTCAGCCTTCGGCTTCACTGTCACGCGTGGTTACCATGTAGCCACAATGCAAGGCTGAACTGTTACTATATTCTTAACAGTTCACGGCCTGACCGGCTCCATCCTACTGCCAGGAAATTTGTTTGTAGAGGATGGAAGCTCACAGCATTTTCTGCTATAATAGTAAATTGGAAATTAAAAATACAGATGTGAGGACGCTGAAATGAAAAAAGGAAAAACAAGAGGCATTGGTATTCGGGCTAAAATTCTGTTCCCTGCAAGCATGGTAATTATTTTACTGTCTCTGGTAATGGGTATAACCTCTTATCAACGTATTGAAGAAGGACTGATTGCCATGGGTGTTGAGGAAGCACAGATGGCGGCAACTATTTCCACAAAAGTGATTGACGCGGATCAGGTAGCCGGGGTATCAGCAGAGTCACAAGGAAGCGAAGAATATAACGCTCTGCTGGAAAGCATGCTTGGCGTTATGCAGGATTGCGGCATTGAATACCTGTATACATTATATACGGATGGCAATAAAGTATACTACGGGATTGACGCGGACAGTACGGGAGACGGCAATCAATACGGCACCGTTTTCGAGACGTCGTATCAGGAATTGAAATCCGTTTTCGACGGGGAAATGTATGTGCAGGACTATATTGATTCCACCGCAGACGGCGATCTGATTTCGGCATATATGCCCCTTATTAACAGCAGTGGAGAAGTTGTCAGCATTGTGGGCTGTGATTACAATGCGGCCGGAGTCGTGGAACGTTTGTCTAAGGCTTTTGGACGCGTAATACAGATTTCACTGATCTGCCTGGCCATCGCCCTGTTAATCCTCAATATTACAGTAGGACAAGTGATCAGGACACTGCATAAAGTTGACGGTAAAATCTATGATCTGGTACATAATGAAGGCGACTTGACGCAGACTCTCGATGTCCATACCGGGGACGAAATGGAAGTGATCGCGGAGAATGTCAACGGGCTGCTTCAACATATACGTGAAATTATGCTGAACATCTCCCAAAATTCAGAATATTTAAAAGATTCCTCCCATAAGGTGTCAAGCAAGCTGGAATATGGCAATTCAGAGATTGCCGACGTTTCCGCTTCGATGGAAGAGATGAGCGCCGCAATGGAGGAATCCAGCGCTTCGCTGTCTCAGGTAAATGAATCTATCAGGCAGATATTTGAGTCGATAGAGAGTATTTATGAACAGGCCGTAAGCGGAAGCACTTCTTCTGACAGAATCATGAAAAGTGCTTCGGAAGTATATAAGCGGGCAGTGACAGAGAAACAGGACGCAATGCATCAGGCTGCCAATATGGCAGCAACGGTTCACCAGAAAATCGAGAAATCCAAAGATGTAGAGAAAATCAGGGAACTTACAAAGAACATTATCACCATCACCGAAGAAACGAACCTGCTGGCATTAAACGCAAGTATCGAAGCTGCGCGGGCAGGAGAATCAGGAAGAGGATTTGTGGTAGTCGCAGACCAGATCGGAAAGCTGGCTTCCAATTCCGCCGCGTCTGCAACAGAGATTCAGAAAGTAACCGCTGAGGTGATTCAGACGGTAGACGAACTGGCAGCCGAAGCGCAGGAAATGATTACATTTATGAATGAGACAGCACTCGGCGGCTATGAAAAGCTGCTGGAAACCAGCGAAAGCTATCAAAACAATGTCGGAAACATGAATGAAATGATGCAGCGCTTTGCTGCGGAGAACGAGCAGCTGAAGTTGAATATGAACGAAATCAAAACGGCTCTGGGGGATGTGAAAACAGCTGTAAGCGAAAGTGCGACAGCGGTAACAAATGTAGCGGAAACCGCCGTAAGACTGGCAGACCACGTAAGGGACATCGGAAAAGAATCCGATTTCAATCTGGAAATTGTGGACAGATTAAACAGTGAAGTAGGTAAGTTTAAATTATAGTAACTCCATAACAAATTTCTGTTTCCGGCGCTTGCAGGAGCCATATACGGCAGCTCCTGCAAGGCCGATAAATGAAATGTCTAATGTCGTTAACTATATAAACACTTTTGCCATTACAGTTCTATACTATATATAAGTCTTCACTGTTTCAGATCCTCTTCCAGCACTTTAGCCAATAACTCTGCCGCCGGCAGGATCACGCGCTTCTGTACGCAGAATGCCGGATGATGGATCGGATGGCCTACACCCGTACCGACCTTCAGATAACAGCCTGGTATCTGCCTGCCCATCGTTTCTTCCTCCATATAATAAGAGAAATCATCCCCGCCCAGAGACATCTCCTCCGGCACTGTCCGCATTCCCTGGCTCTGCGCAACCTTCTCACAAAGCTGCGCCATCTTACCGTCATTATAAGTGGCCGGTGCACTATCGATCCAGACGATCTCTGCTTTCGCACCGTAAGCCGCGGCAATTCCCTCCACAGTCTCCCGCACTCTCCGCTCATATAAAACCCGGTCTTCCCTGTCCATCGTGCGCACCGTGCCTTCCAGCTCCGCCTCCCCGGGAATCACATTCCAGGTTGTCCCCGCCTGCACTTTCGTCACGCTGAGCAGGGCCGGATGAAAAGCGTTCACATTACGTCCCACGATCGTATGCAGCCCCTGTATGATGGCTGCCGCAACCGGAATCGGATCGATTCCGTCATCGGGGTGGGCGCCATGACAGCCGATCCCTTTCACACGGATCCCGAACCGGTCCACCGCCGCAGTCACATATCCTTCCCGGATGCCGATCACGCCGACCTCGTTCGTCGGATCCGCGTGAAATCCCCAGATGCGCTCCACATCATCCATCACATCCGTTTCCAGTATCTTCATGGCTCCGCGGGCATCCTCCTCTCCGGGCTGGAAGATGAATTTAATCGTGCCGCACAGCTCCTCACTGCGCTCCTTTAACAAAAGCGCCGCCCCGATCCCGGCCGTGATATGCAGATCATGTCCACAGGCGTGCATTTTCCCCCTGCTTTCGGAATCATAAGGAATCTCCGCCTCCTCCACAATGGGGAGCGCGTCGATATCGCACCGAAGGGCAAGGGTTTTCCTGCTTCCGTCAGGCGCCTTCCCGGTTCCCCGCACCACCGCCACCAGTCCCGTAGCCAGCGGATACGGCAGGATCTCTATTCCCGCCTCCGTAAGCAGCTCCCGTATCTTTGCCGTCGTTTCCACTTCCTCATAAGACAACTCCGGATGCCTGTGAAACCACTCAAACTGCTCTATCAGATACTGTTCCAACTGTCTTTTATCCTCTAATGCCATCTTGTTCACCCTTCCTTCCTCTGCTGTGAATCCTTTCGTCCATCCTATCATGCACCTGTCCTGTTTTCGCTCTGCCGCCTCAGTCTATGCGCTGTTCAGATTCGCATCAAACAGATATCCCTGCGCACAATCCATGTACGCCGTCCAACATCAGCAATGTCTACTGCTGCCGCTTCCGACACCCTGACGACACCTGTTCACCCGCGCTGTACCTTCTATCTCCCACTGTTCGGGTCAAGTGCATCCCGCAGCGCATCTCCGATAAAGTTGATCGCCATCACTACCACTACGATCAGCAGGCCCGGTGGAATCCACAGCCAGGGCTGTGTCGTCAACACCGTCAGCGACTGGGCTCCGTTTAACATATTGCCCAGACTCGATGTAGGCGGCTGCACCCCCTGTCCCAGAAAGCTCAGTGCCGCCTCGTCCAGAATCGACAGCGCCAGCACAGACGTGGCATAGACCAGAATCGGAGCCACCGTATTGGGCAGAATCTCCGAGAACAGTATGTGCCGAAGCGGCATCCCCGCCACGATATTACCCTTCACGAAATTCGTCTCCCGCAGGCTTAAGACGTTGCCCCGCACCAGTCGTGCAATCCCCGGCCAGTCTACGAAACCAAGGATCAGAATGATATTCCACATACCGGGTTTAAAGACAGCTGCCGCCACCAACACCAGCAATATATAAGGAAAAGACATGACCATATCGGTAAAACGCATAATGATCATATCCGCCACACCGCCAAAATAGCCGGCAACCAGTCCAAACAGCACACCGATCCCCGTAGAGATGAGCGTCGCCATCACACCCACCAGCAGGGAAATCCTGGTGGCATACAGAAGCCGGCTGAGCACATCCCTGCCGATCTGATCTGTCCCCAGCCAGAATTCTTTAGAAGGTCCCTCCGCAAAAGGGCCGGCAATATCATTCGGATCATAAGGAGCAATGACCGGGGCCAGAATCGCCGCCCCCACGATCACCGCCAGCACGATCAGACTGACCGCCGCCAGATGATGCCGCTTAAACCGCCTGATCACCGTCTGCAGATAACTTTCACTGCTGATATCCGATTTGGGGCCTCTGCCGCCGTCATTTTTCCCGTCAGATCCGGAAATCGCCGTGACCGAAGACACGGCCTTTTTCCCGAATTTCTTTCTGATCCCCGCCTCGGCCAAAATCGCCGCCGTACCCTCTCCATAAAATTTCCTGTCTATCTCCCGCAGCATCATTCGCACCAACTCCCGCAATGTTACTTTACTGTTCTGTTACCGTTATTTTTCTATTACTTTTGCTCTTCTGTTACCTTTGCTCTTCTATTACTTTTGCTTTTCTATTACTGTTGTTTTTCTGTCACTGTTGCTTTTCTATTACTTTAACTTTACTTCTGCTGCTCTGTCAGTTCTCTTTCTCTTCACCGGAATTCTGTCAATACCGGAATCAGCCCTTTTTCACGTTAATCCAGCTGAATCGTCGGATCCACCAGCGCATACAGAATATCCGTCACCAGATTTGCCATAAGCACCACGATAGCCGATAACAGGCAGACTCCCATGATCACCGGAAAATCCCGGTTGCTGATGGCGCTCATCGTCATCAGGCCAAGCCCCGGCCAGGAGAACACCTGCTCGATAATGACCGCTCCGCCAAACAGCATCGGAATCTCCATGCCGATGACCGTAATGATCGGCACCAGCGCATTGCGCAGGGCGTGTTTGTTGATGACAAGAAACCGTCCGATTCCCTTCGCTCTCGCCGTCCGCAGATAATCCTGCTGCAGAATCTCCAGCATCGCGCTCCTGATATAGCGGATATTACTGCCCGCCATGGAAAAAGCCAGCACAGTCACCGGCATCACCATATGTTTTGCCACATCCGCCGCACCGCCCTGCGTCCCCAGCGTCGTCATTCCGCTGGAGGGCAGCCAGCCCAGCTTCACCGTAAAAAGGTAGATCAGCAGAAGCGACAGGAAGAACCCCGGCACGCTGCTGCCAAGAAAGGAAGCCGTCACCACTGCATAATCTCCTTTGGAATACTGCCGGATCGCACTGTAGATTCCCGCCGGAACCGCCAGCAGCAGACTCACCAGAAGGGACACGCCCATCAGGAGCAGCGTAGGACCGATATGGCTGCCGATCATGCCGCTGACCGGCTGAAACGACTTCATCGAATAGCCCATATTTCCCTGCAGAAGCTCTCCCAGCCAGACGAAATACTGCACCAGCACCGGCTGATCCAGCCCAAGCGCGATCCGTTTCGCCTCCACGGCCGCCTCCGACACGCGCGGCCCCTGCAGCATCTCCAGCGGACTGCCCGCCAGACACATGATCGTATAATCAATGACCGTAATGCCGATCAAAACCGGAATGGCGATCAAAATACGTTTTAAAATATATTTCCCCATAACTTCCTCGCTTCCGCCTGACCGTTAAGCACCACCGGACAGGCCGTCATATGCACGCCCGGATTCTCCGCCTGCTCCTGGTCTCCGGTCATCCTGTCACCAATCTCCGCCGCCCGCATTCTTCCGCTTCCTGTATCTGCCTCCCAGGCTTTTCCACTTCCTGTATCTGCTTCCCTGGTCTTCATGCTTTCCGTATCTGCCTCCCAAGGCTTCACGCTTTCCGTATCTGCTTCCCATGCTTTCACACTGCCCGCATTTCTGCCTTGCGCTCTCCTGCTTTCCGCATCTGCCTCCAACGCTTTCCCGACGGTCCCGTTTACCTCCTGCATCTCTGGTATCTCCTGCCTGCACTGCGCAGTGGCATGAGGACATCTGGGATGGAACCGACACCCTTCCGGCGGACATGTACTGCTGCCGATCTCCCCCTGCAGGAGACTGCGCTCCCTGCCTTTTTCCGTCGGATCGGGGATTGGCACCGCCTCCAGCAATGCCTGCGTGTATGGATGCACCGGATGATGAAAGATATCCTTCGCGTCGCCATACTCCACGATCTTGCCAAGATACATAACCGCAATCTGGTCACTCACGTAATTGACCGCCCCCAGTCCGTGCCCCACAAACAGAAGCGTCAGCCCAAGCTCCTTCTGCAGTTCTTTCAGCAGATTTAAGATCTGGGCCTGAATGGACACGTCCAGCGCGCTCACCGGCTCATCGCAGACGATAAACTCAGGATTTAAGGACAATGCTTTCGCAATCCCGATCCGCTGCCGCTGTCCGCCGGAAAACTCGTGGGGATATCTGCCCAGCACCGTTCTCGGCAGCCCGACCATATCCAGCAGCCGCAGGATTTCCTTTTCGACCGTGTCCCTGCGCGCAATCTGGTGATACAACATGGGCTGTGCCAGTATCTCATAAATATGTTTGCGGGGATTTAACGAAGAATAAGGATCCTGAAAGATCATCTGCAGTCTGGTCCTGACCTCCCGCATCTGCTTTCTGTCCTTCTGCAGGGCAGCCAGGTCAACGCCGTCATAATAAATCTTCCCCTCCGTGGGCGTCTCCAAACCTACCAGCTGCCTGCCGATGGTGGATTTGCCGCAGCCCGATTCTCCCACCAGTCCCAGCGTCTGCCCGCGCATCACAGAAAAGCTGACCCCGTCCACCGCCTTTACATAGCCGGTCGTGTGCGTGATGATCCCGCCCTTGACAGGATAATATTTCTTCAGATTTTCCACCCGGATCAACGGTATGTTCTCTTTTTCCACTATAATCATCCTCCGGCTGAGTCCCATTGCCCAGCTGTTACCTGTATCCGTCTCAGACTGCGCTCCCCTGTTCTTCCTCAAAGGCCACAATACATCTGGCGGCATGTCCTTCCCCGAAGCGGTATAGTTCCTGCGGGTTGTCACATGCCTCCCGCCTGTAGGGACAGCGGTCTGCAAACCGGCATCCGGCAATATCGTCATAATTCTCCGGCACCATGCCCGGTATCGCCATCAGCTGCCTCTCCCTGTCGTCCCGTATGGTGGGCACCGTCTCGAGAAGCGCCTGTGTATAAGGGTGCTTCGGCTTTTCGAAAAGCTCCTGCACCGGTGCTTCCTCCACGATCTGGCCCGCATACATCACGATCACCCGATCCGCCATATTGGCCACCAGGCCGATATCGTGGGTGATCAGGATCATGGCCATGTCCTTTTCCCGGCGCAGCTCCCCAAGCAGCTTCATAATCTGTGCCTGAATGGTCACATCCAGCGCCGTTGTCGGCTCGTCGGCGATCAAAAGTTTCGGGTTGCAGGAAAGTGCCATGGCGATCATCACCCGCTGACGCATACCCCCGGACAACGTGTGGGGAAACTTCCGCATCACCGCCTCGGCTTCCGGCATCCCCACCTGCATGAGCAGGCCAACCGCCCGCTTTCTGGCCTCTTCCTTCGACAGTTTCATGTGGATGCGGATGCTCTCCGTGATCTGACTGCCCACCGTAAATACCGGATTTAAGGAAGTCAGCGGATCCTGGAAGATCATCGTCAGCGCATCCCCTCTGACCGTATCCAGCTCCTTTTCCGTCATCGTAAGAAGGTTCTTATTTTCAAAGAGGACAGAGCCGTCTTTGACAGCTCCGCCCCTTCCCAGTAATCCCATGATCGACAATGAAGTAACACTTTTTCCGCAGCCCGATTCTCCCACCAGGCAGACCACTTCCCCGCGGTCCACGTGGAAACTGACGTGATCCACGCTGATATTTGATCCGTAATCGCCGGCAAAGACCGTCGTTAAATCCTGCACTTCCAGTAAATGCGGCATAAGGTTACCTCCTTCGGCTCCGTCGTATGCAGCACACGGCACAACACAGCTGCTGCACCCGGCTGACATACGACTGCTGTAAAATCAATTCCTGCCGTTCTCCAGACATTATGCTACTGCGTCACATCCCAGTTATGCACATTGTTGAAGAACCCGTACACGCTGGGTTCCGCCCCGGTCACCCGGTTATTGACCGCCCCCTGCGCACTGATGACATAGACGGAGAACATCGGCACCTCCGCCTGCATCTTCGTATCCACCGTGGAATAGAAACCGGTGATCTCGGACACGTCGCTGGTCTGCTGCGTCCCGTCAAGAGCCGCCGCCACCTCATCGTCATAATATCCCGTCCAGCTTCCCTCGCCGCCTAACAGCCAGGACACATCCGGGTAAGGATCCACCGGCGCATAAGTATACTGCACCGCCATGATATCATAATCCGTGCTGCCCGCCACCGTCATCAGTGTGGACAGGTCTACCGTGGTGATCTCCGCTTTGACTCCCACTGCAGCCCACTGTGCCACAATGACCTGCGCTCCGTTGACAAAAGTATTGTCGCCCGAATTCACATAGAAACGCAGCGTCTGAGAGCCATCCCATCCGGCCTCTTCCAGCAGTTCCTTCGCCTTCTCGGGATTGTATTCCATCGGTGTGATCCCTTCGTCATAAAAAGGACTCGCTGAGGAAAGGAATCCGTCTATCACTTCGCCGTGACCTTTCAACAGCTGATCCACCAGCTGCTGCCTGTCAATGGCATACACAAGCGCCTGCCGCACCTTCGCATCCGGAATATTCGCCGTCTGGATAAAAGCAGACTGATTGGTCACCGGAGATCCGTAGACCACCTTCACATTTTCAAGCGCCTCGATGCTGTCATAATCCTCCTGCGGAATCGCCGTCATCGTATGCTGTGTGATGTCGATCTCGCCCGACTGCAGTCCCGCGTAAACCTGGCTGCCGTCCACAATCTTGATATTCAGCTTGTCGATCTTCGGCTGCCCTTTCCAGTATGCCGTGTTGGCCGTATAGGAAATATAATGGTTGGGATCATAACCCGTCAGGATATAAGGCCCGCTGACTACATCCGGTGCATTGAACCAGTCGGCGGAAGTCAGCTCTTCCTCACTGAATTTCTCGATGACATGCTTCGGCAGAACATGTAAATATCTTCCGTAGCTGTTCTGGAACGTAGTCAGCGCCATCGGATATTTAGCCGTAAACTCGATCGTCTTATCATCCTTCACCGTCAGGCCTGCCATGGAAGTGGCCCCTTCCTCCACGAAGCCCGTCGCATCGTCGGTTCCCTCGAAAGCATAAAGCAACAGCGTGGTGTTGGCCACCACCGGGCTTGCATAACGCAGCACCGAATACTCCACGTCCTGGGCCGTCACCGGCGTTCCGTCAGACCAGGTCGCCGCCTCGTCGATATGCACCGTAAAATGAATGTTGTCCTCCGTGGTGATGGAATCCGCCAGCATTGGCTGGAAATTCAAGTCCTTATCCAGTTCCATCAGGGGCAGGAACATCAGATCTGTCGCATACTTATTGAGCTCTGTCTGGTCATTGGCAAAAGGGTTCACCCCGCCCAGACTGTCCGTCACGCCGATATTGATGATCTTCTCACCCTCTGCCGCCACGGCCGGCCCCGCTCCGGTGCCTTCCCCGTCTGCTGCGGCATCGCCCTTTGCCGTATTCTCTCCTGCCGCATCCCCTGCAGCAGCGTCATTTGCAGCCGAATTGTCTGCGTCCGCCCCGTTTCCGTCACTGCCGGCCCCGCCGCACGCCACAGCAGATACCGCCATGACAAGGATCAGAAACAGACTTAACAGTCTTCCTTTGATTTTTTTCATAGTCTCTCCTCCATTTTCGAAGCGTTCTGTTGCAAAGCGCTTTGTATCTGTGACGCTTCCACACAGATTTCCATTGGTCCTTTTTTGCATTTCTATTTTTTCCCAATCGACTTAGTATAGCATAATCTTGACAAAAAAAGCAATGCGCTGTATATTTTCTACGAATATATTATTTTACATAAGGAAATCGTGATGAAAAATCTGCTTAATTATCAATCCAGTGAATACGACTGCGGCCCGGTATCCCTGACCAACGCGATCCGGTATCTGTTCGACCGGGAAGTCATCTATCCTGACATCATTAAATATATTATGCTCTATTGTCTCGATTCATACAATGAAAACGGTGAAATCGGCAAACGCGGCACCTCCGCCTCCGCCATGCTTTTTTTAAGCAACTGGCTCAACCAGTTCGGACAGGTGAAGAACTTTCCCGTTGCCTGTGAATTTCTGTCCGGTGAAGAAGTCTGCATATCCTGTGACAGCAGGATCGGCAAAGCCCTGCGGCAGGGCGGGGCCGTACTGCTGCGGCTCTTTCTGGATGTCAGCCATTATGTGCTTTTGACCGGGATCGAAGGAGATAATGTCTATCTCTTCGACCCTTATTATGAGGAACTGGACGATCCGGAACTGGATCAGGAATATTTCGAAGACGGTATCGCCTTCATCACGGATCAGCCCAAGCGCGCCAACCGGGTAGTCTGTGCGCAGCGCCTGAACCGTCTGACAGAAGGCTATTATGAGATGGGCCCCTATGAAATGCGCGAGGCGGTGATCGTGTTCAACAGGGAAACGAAGCTGACAGAAACGTCCCTGCCGGGCTGATCTGTCCCTTTCTATCCTTTGGTCGCTCCTGCGGTCATTCCCTCTGTCACCCATTTATTTAAGGCAAAATACACCAGCATAGGCGGCAGAATGGATATGGCAATGGCTGCGAAGGTAGATCCCCAGTCTACATTCCCGAACGCACCCACGTAATCTTTCAATCCCATAGCCACGGTCTTTGCCCTGTTATCGCTGATAAACGTATTGGCAAAAATAAAGTCATTCCATATCAGGATACTGTACATGGACGCCACAGTAATGACCGTATTGCGCGCCAGTGGAAATACGATTGTGCCGAAAATCCGATAAGTACTGCATCCGTCCATAATCGCAGCCTCCAGAAGCTCGTTTGGAATAAAAGAATAGAAACTGTAAAAGAGCATCACCGACAACGGCAGTGCAAATCCCACCTGCGGCAGCACCAGTGAAAAAGTCGTATTCAAAATCCCCAGCCTGCTGTAGAAAATAAAAAGCGGTATCAGGGTTATCTGCACGGGGATCATAATGCCAAAGGTAAAAAAGGCATAAATCTTATTCGTTACGGCAAACCGGAATTTAGCCAGCGCAAACCCGGCCGTAGCACTAAGCGCTACGATCAGTACAAGCGACAAAAAAGTCACCTTCACACTGTTCCACATATAAATGCCGATCTTCCCGTCCGAAATGACCCTTGTAAAATTTTCCAGCGTTGGATTTTTGGGCATTGCAAAGGGTGTTGAAGCCAGCTCTACGGTTGGCTTGATACTGGCGATAAACAGCCAGATAACAGGATAGATCTGCAGGATCAGGAATCCCACGATCACCACTCCGAAAAGTACTTTTCCGACTTTCTTTTTCATCTCATTTTCCTCCATTCGCCGCCCTTTTTCTCTCCCGTATCCTTTTCTTCTCTTCCTTTTGCAGCTGTCGATCTTCTTTGGTCGTAAAAACCGTCCTCAGCACGGAAACCACCAGCATACTCTCCACAATGATAAAAACTGCGATCGCGCTCCCATAGCCGTACTGATTGCTGGAAAATGCCTTCTTGTACATGTAAGTTGACATCAGCTCGCTCACATTTCCCGGGCCGCCGTTTGTCAACAGAAAAGGAATGTCAAATCCGCGCAACGCCCCCGTCAGACACATTGTCAGTGTCAAGAGCATGATCGGCTTGATCATGGGAATCTTGATCCGTACCAACGTCTGCCATTCCGTCGCACCGTCCACTTTAGCCGCCTCGTAGACCTCCGCATCAAGAGACACCAGCGCTGCATAGAAGATCACCATATACATACCGGTAAACCGCCAGCCTTCCGGAATAGACACACAGGTCAATACCGTCTTAACATTGGCCAGCCATGAACAGGCCAGACTCTCAAGCCCCAGAAATCCAAGAACCTGATTGATCAGCCCCATCGGTTCCGTAGCATACATGCTCCTGAACAACTGCGTTACCGCCACCGTCGTTATGATACACGGCACATAATAGAGCGTCTTTATCAGCGTAACCCATCTTGTCATATAGGTTAAAAGAACAGCAAACAACAAACCAATCAGAAGCTGCATTGATACCACGATCAGAAGATAGAACAAATTATTAAAGAAAGCCGTATAGAACACTTTATCCTTCAACATGTTTACATAGTTGGAAAACCCGACAAACTTTTTCTCCCCGATACCGCCCCACTTCATAAAGCCAAGCCTGATCGACTCCTCGATCGGATAAAATACCGCTAAAATATAGAACAGCAATCCCGGCAGGAGAAATACGCCAAACGCTTTCCTGTCTCGTAAAATTCCCATAATAAACCTCCATCGTGCTAAAATATCCTTTATCTGACCTGTTCGGGCATGTCTGCCACTCTTACCGTCAGACACGCCCCAAAGATATTTTTCTCCCGTCTACTGTGTATTTGCCGCTATCGCATCATCTACCAGCTTGATAAATTCTTCCGCCGTCATATCTCCGGATGCCAGCAACAGCATATTGTCCTGCATTACCGTATTGCTGTCGGAATCCAGATACGTATCCCATGGTTTCAGGAAATTCTCACCTGTCTTCCCCATATCCTCCTGAATCCGCAGATACAGATCCGTAAATTCAATTCCCTCAGGCAACTGCGTTTTGATCGGAGACATCTGCTGTCTCCCTGCATAGATCTCCCCATAATTCTCAATCACATACAGGATAAAATCTTTCGTCTTCTCGTCAAAAGTCTGGGTATTAAATGCCATGCCGATACCGGAGTTGACACAGAACTCATTCGCTCCGGTCTTGCCATCGGCTGTTGTCGGCAGATAGAAATAATCGATCGTGCCGTTTTGATATCCCTCCAACATTGCCGCCTGTTCCCAGTCACCAATGTAATACATGGCAGACTTGCCATCCAGGAAGAGTGACTGGGCAGTCGCATAATCCGTCGCTGCGAAACCATCGTTAAAGTACTGTCCGATCTCCTGTAAAAATTCAACGGCCTTCTTTCCTGTCTCATCTCCCATGGATACCCTGCCGTCGCGCAGATCTATGATATACTGATTGCCGCTGTCGCGGAATGGCATCATCGCCAGATATCTTTGTACCGGCCAGCGGTCTATTCCGTCCACCGAGATCGGTGTCACTCCATTATCCTTAAGCGTTTTGCACACATCAAGCCATTCATCTATCGTCCTGGGCACTTCCACATTATTCTCTTCGAAAATCTGCTTGTTATACCATATCATCTCCACATGATATTCCAGCGGAAGCGTATACATTGTGCCGTCCGTAAATTCCTGATATTTCAGTGCGATGGGATAGAATTTATCATACATATTCTCTTCCTGCAAAAAGGCCTTCACGTCCACCAGCATCCCCGCATCAACCAACTCTTTACAATAGGGATCCGCATCGATATCAATGATATCCGGCATATTATTTCCCGCAATCAGTGTCCGCAGCTTCTGCAGATAGGATGGTCTGTCCGCCGTCGTTTCAACCTCCAGTTTCCACGTTCCACCATGTTCTTCACTGTACTTCTGTGCAATCTCTCTCATGGTAAGATCGATCTCACCATCCACCGGTCTGGAAGCAAACCATTTCACCACCGTAACCTCTCCATCTTCCGCCGCCTGCTCTTCCCCGCTGCTTTCTTCCGTCACCTCTTCCTGTGCCGACGTATTGTCATCTGCTGCCGACGCTTCGTCCGACGATGCATCCGCACCGCTGTCGGACGCCCCTGCTCCACCGCATCCCGCAAGGGTTCCACATGTCATTGCCGCTGCTAATAACAAACTTATGATTTTCTTTTTCATAGTCCTCTCTCCTTTTCCTTCATTTTCTCTGTGATTTGTTCTCTATTGCATCCGGTGCTTAATCCTCCGGCCTGGCAATCAACCTGAAAACATCAATACCTCTGGTATAACCCACAATAGTTACCGCTGCCTTATACGCAGGAAACATTTTCATGCGCTGGGAGACTGGTTCTCATCATTCCTGACCCTGATGGAAAATTCTTTGATCTGTGCCTTCCCCTGTACCAGATACAGCCCTGCACAACCACCCTTATGATCATACATCCGCATGGATAACGCTACCTCCCCATTGATGTACGTTACACAAATATCCTTCTCCCGCAGTATCTGTACACGGAATCTGTTTCCCTCCGGCAGACGTCTTACCGTCTCCAGCTGGCAGGCAGCGTCACCCTTAATCTGCCACTGGTATTTCCCCTGAATGGCTCTGGGCCACATATCCCACGCAATCTGCCTGCTGAATGGATCCATCCTGAGAAAATATCCCTTTTCCAACCCTTCATCTACATGCAGCGCGATGCCAAACTCATGGCATTCCTCCACTGTAAACTCCATTTCATAATAAAAAGAATCCGTCGGTACGGGAATCAGCGCTGCACCATACATCGGTGTATCCATCTCCCAGCCTGTATCTGCCGCTTTTATCTCACACCAGACTGCCTGCGGTTCCGCCTGCTTTACCGCCTGATCATAATAATCTTCTACTTTCTCCGGCGCCCTGACAGCCAACACTCCATTGTCCGGATTCTGCAGGATTTCATGGAATACCATCGTCCCGCCCCATTCCCAGGGACCAAGATCACAATTTCCTCTTTTGCTGGGGATCCATCCGAACGCGTATCTTCTTCTGCCGTCTGAAGCCGTCTTGATCGCATAATCAGCTCTTGCATCAAACAGATCATCCTGCGGAATCTTCCACGGTCCATTCAGGTCCCTTGCCATACGATAGTGCGTGACGAACCTGTCATTGAATGTAGAAAATACCAGATACCACCATCCATTCATAAAAAACACTTCCGGGCATTCCATAGTCACATACATGTGCGGCGCAAAGAAGGGTTTCTCGTAGGTCCAGTGCTCCAGATCTTCCGACTTACACAACGCAATGCAACCGCCCCGCAGACTGCCTCCGCCCTTCTCCCTGGCCGCCAGAAGCATCCAGTACTTCCGTTCCTCCTCATGATAAAATACAAAAGGGTCCCGCCAGTCAAACGCTTCATATAGGAGATCGTCCGCCACAAACAGGAAATCCTCATCCGTCTTCAAATGATACAGGTCTTTCCCGACAGCCCGCATAACAGACTGCACGCTTCTTCCGTTATGCTTCACCTTTTCATTAAAGGCCGTATAATACACCTGATAACTGCCATCCTTTGTTTTTAACACACTGCCGGTATAGGCATTTTTATTCGGGGCATCTTCCCCTCCTCTTTCAATAGCTTCCCCATAATAGGTAAGATTCACGAAATCCTTCGTCGTGATCAGATGCCACGTCGTCTCCTCCGCATATTCGCCCTCCCTGTGCCTGGGATCATGAAGATAAAAGCCATAATATAAGCCATCCTCATAATATGGAATCAGATCTCCCACCCACGCATCTTTCGGTTTATAAAACAGATCATCCCTTGTTTCCATTCCAACACCTTTTCTCCTGTTTTTCTTTTTGCATATGCACATTTTATATAGTGCATATGCTTTAAATAGATCATACATTTTTTGCACATATTTTTCAAGTGCACTTTCTCAAAATTATGCATTTTCCACTATTATACCAATTATATATATTAATTACAGTGCATAACATATAATATCGTTCTCCTTTTGTGTGCATTTTATAAATCTATGCACATTTCTAACGCATTCATTTTAACATTATAGTCCTTTTTATACGTGTGTGCAATTTGTGCATTTATGTTTGCTTTTTAAAATGTTATGCATTATAATCATTATAAAGATAAAGAATACAGGAGAACCTCACGATTGAAAAATCACACTGATATGCTGATTTTTCAATCGCGAGATTTGTGTCTGCGCGTTGCTTGCCACAAACTCGTTTCATGCGATGTCTCAACATAGTTGAGACAAAAGCAGCGCAGAAATGGAGGAAACTATGAAATGTACGATCAAAAACATTGCCGCCGAACTAAATCTCTCCCGCAACACCGTTTCCAAGGCTCTGAACGGGGGCCACGGCGTGTCCGACAGCACCAGAAGGCTTGTACAGGAAAAAGCAAAGGAAATGAACTACCTGCATTCCATCACCGAATACAACAATGCCTCTCCAGGCACACAGGGATCCATTCTCTTTCTCACCCGTGCCAGCGCCAATTACTCTGAATTCTGGACCAAGGTGCTAAAGGGAATCGAATCTGTTCTCAGTCCGGCCGGCTATCAGCTTACTCTGGGCATCATGAATGAAAATGATTTAAAAAATCTCCAGTTTCCACAGATTTTGAATGACCCCCTCGTCAAAGGCATCATTCTTGTGGAAATCTGCGATGTTAAAGTCTGTAATGCCCTGCTTTCCTACCGCTTGCCCATGGCTACCGTAGATATGCCGCGGGACTATGAACAATTTATGGGAAAATTTGATTTCATCACGATGGAGAACCGGATAAACATGAAGCTGCTTGTAAAGCAGCTGATCGATAAAGGTGCCAGAAAATTTGCTTTTGCCGGCGACATCTATTCCTCCAATGTAGGCCGCGGCTTTCAGGAAAGATATGATACCCTTTGCGAAACGTTGCTTGAAAACGGCCTGAAGCTGGATGAAAAGTGCTCTCTTTTATATGAAACCGACACGCTTTTTCTGGACTTTTCTTATCTTATAGACCGGATCAAAGGGATGCCTTCGCTTCCGGATGTTTTCATCTGCGGCAATGACTGGACCGGCATACAGCTCATGCACGCAATACAGTTTCTCGGCTATCGGGTACCGCGCGATGTGTCCATCACGGGTTTTGACAACATTCCCGAATCCGCCAAAGTACAGCCGCCGCTGACCACCATCGATACACCAAAAGAGCAGCTTGGCATAGCGGCCGCCAATTGTCTGTTGGAACGCATCCGAAATCCTCAGACGCCCTGCGTTTACTCACAATACACAACATCCCTGATTCTTCGCGCATCATCACGGTAATGTACCGACATCCGACAGAGAAATCATAAATTTCTTACATACAAATGGCACGGAACAGTTATCTGTCCGTGCCAAAATTATTTCATGCATTCTCCATATCAAATTTTTAAAGAAAATCAATTCCCTGAGAATGATTATTTTTTATAAAATTTCCGAGATTAAGTCCGGCTCTCAGACCGTTCTACTGCTCCATCTGCCGCCCCAAAAATCCTGCGGCCGATTGAATCAGCTTCTGTTCCACCTCACCCATCTTGGACTTATGATCAGTTTCCAGCAAAACTACCGAGCCGATCACATCTCCTTCGCAGATGATCGGACTGATCGCCTCATGATGTACATCTTCCAGATCATTGCCCACCTCGATGAAATTCCGGTCTCCTTTGGCCGCTACCACGCTCTCCCTGTGGTCGATCTTCTCCTCCAGTTCCCTGCTGATAGACTTGCCCAGCATATTCTTCATACCGCCTGCCACCGCAATAAACTGGTCTCTGTCTGAGATCATCGCTATATGCCCGGATACCTGCGCCATACTCTCCGCATACTGCTTGGCGAAGGTTCCCATCTCACCGATCGGCGAATATTTTTTCAGGATGATCTCGCCTTCCCTGTCCGTAAAGATCTCTAACGGATCCGCCTCCCTGATCCTCAGTGTCCTGCGGATCTCCTTCGGAATCACAATTCTGCCCAGATCATCTATTCGTCTCACAATACCTGTCGCTTTCATTCATTTATCCCTCCATCTACAAATTATAGTTATTTTGTAACAGTTCTTCCCTTTTACTGCACACACCACTGCGTAAAGGCCGAAAACATCCGCGCAAACACGAAACCATTCAGGCCGGATGCCATACCTGTACAGGTATCCGAACCGTTACATATTTGGTCATATCATCCAGATCAAGTATTCTGTTTACCATTTCCGTCTCTTGGCATTTTTACAGCCGAGGACGTTTTTACTATTATTTGTAAAGAAGGAAATTATATGCACCCAAGTTTGGAAATTTAAATGCTTTGCTAATATAACTTCAACAGTTCCACAACTTTCCGCCCGATTTTGTAAAGGGGTCCTTCCAGCTGCTTACGGGCATTCTTTAATTCCCTGCGTATCTCAATATGTTGGGGACAATGCTGTTCACATTTTCCGCATTTTATGCAATTGGAAGCCGCCGATGAGGTTTTCCGCATTGCAGTACACATAAAATACTCCATAAATGCAGCATTTCTGCCCTCGGAAAACCGTCGGTTATACGCGGCAAAAGTTCCCGGAATATCCACGTTTTCAGGGCAGGGCATACAGTAGGCACAGCCGGTACAGCCAACTTTCATTTTCGCATTAATGGCCTGTACGACATTTTGCAGCATTGCCTCCTCTCCGGAACCAAGTTCTCCCACAGAAACAGTGGACGCAGTCTCCATATTATCCTTCACCATTTCTTCGGAATTCATACCGGACAACACGCAGGTAACCTCCTGCTGATTCCAGAGCCAGCGTAACGCCCACTGTGCGGGAGTATGTTTTACCGGATAATCTGCAAATGTCCTTTTTGCCTGCTCGGGCAGATGATTTACCAGTTTTCCGCCGCGCAGAGGTTCCATAATGATGACCGGCAGCCCTTTTCCATTGGCATATTGAAGTCCTCTGCGCCCCGCCTGGGAGTTCTCATCCATATAATTATACTGAATCTGACAAAAATCCCAGTCAAAAGCATCCACCAGCTGGCAAAACATATCCGAATTACCGTGATAAGAAAATCCCACCTGACGAATAGCACCGCTCTTTTTTTTCTCCTCCAGCCATTCCAGAATGCCAAGCGCTTTTAAACGTTCCCATGTCTGCACATCCGTCAGCATGTGCATCAGATAATAATCCACATAATCCGTTCGCAGGCGTTTGAGCTGTTCCGCAAAATATTTATCCATGCTGTCCGCCGTCTTGATCAGATAATGTGGCAACTTTGTAGCGATATAAACCTGCTCGCGGATGTGATTTCGCTCCAGGATCTCACCCAGCGCTGCTTCGCTTCCCGCATAGACATACGCCGTATCATAATAGTTGACACCGCCTCGGAACGCCGTCATGATTTCCCTTTCCGTTTTTTCCATATCAATTCTGCCTGCCGTTTTGGAAAATCTCATACAGCCATATCCGAGTATGGAAATCTCATTTCCATACTTGTCTTTTCTATAATTCATTCCAGATACTATCCTCTCTTATGCTCCCACTGCCTGACATCCCCACTTGCGCCATATCCTCCATAAAATGCCGTCCTACTTCTTAACGCCCTTCGCCCCGGACAGGTTCGCACTCTGCAGAATATTACTGTCAAAGGAAGTGAGCATGTTCTTCTCCTCCCGCTCTCTCTTGAGCGCCAGACCGACCATATCATCCAACAGCTCGGCATAAGGCTTATCAAGCGCTTCCCACAGATAGAAGGCCAGCGATCCCGGAATCGGATTGATCTCGTTGACATACACCTGATCCGTATCCCGATCGATCATGAAATCAATTCTCGATACACCGTTACAGTTTAACACCTGGAAGGTCTTCACCGCCATCTGCCGGATCTCTTCCCGCTTCTCCGGCGTCAGATCCGCCGGCAGTTCCCGTCTCGCGGTCCGCATTCCCTCCGAGCCGCCCTTGCCGCCGGCCACATATTTATCCTCATAACTTAAAATCTCATCGCTGGAGATCGGCTCTTCACACTCGGATGCCCACGCTTCCTCGTAATCTCCCAATACCGCACAGTTGATCTCCCGCAGATTCATAATGGCACGCTCGATCAGCACCCGCGGGCCGAAGGTGAAGGCGTACTCCAGTGCGTCCTGCAGTTCCTCCCGATTCCTCGCCACCTTAATTCCCACGCTGGAACCCAGGTTGACCGGTTTCACAATAACAGGATATCCGATCCGCTCTTCTACTCTGTGCCAGGATGCCTCTTCTCCCCGCTCATATTCCTTCACATTCAACGTCACACAGTCCAGCACCGGGACGTCATTGTCTTTCAGCACAGTCTTCATCACATATTTGTCCATCGTCACCGCGGAAGCCGCCACATCGCACCCCACGAAAGGAATATTGTAGTGACGTAAGAATCCCTGCAGTGAACCGTCCTCCACATTGGCGCCGTGCACCACCGGAAAGGCCACGTCGATCTGCCCCACCACGGAATTGCCCATCTTCTTCACCGGATAGCGGATCAGCTGCACCTGTCCCTGCTCACACATCATAAAAATCCGGATACTCTTCTGCAGCAGTGCAGGAATGTTCCTGTAGTTCGCAATATCAGCGATCGCCTCGCCCGTATAGAGTTCATTATCCTTCGTGATATAGATTGGAATCGGTTCATACTTATCCCTGCTAAAAGAATTATACGCCTGCAGGCCGGAGATGACCGACACCTCATGCTCCACACTCTTACCGCCAAAAAATACGCCTACTCGAATCTTCATGTTATCGAACCATACCTTTCTACTATTTTAAAACCATTGTAAACCAGTTGTACCGAATCAATTACAATCGTCCCGCCGGGCCCGTACGCCTTCTCACGCATAATTATCCGGCAGATCGTTCTCGATCAATACCACCTTCTGCCTCTCGTCCGGAATCGCATTCACCATCTGGAACGCCTCCTGCAGACTGTCCACCACGATCATCCTGCTTCTCGCAAAACCGGCCTCCAGCAGGCCGTCCTGAATAGGCTTCGTCTGTTCCCTGCCCACCAGTACCGCATAGTCACATCTATCTGCGGCATATACGCCCACTTCCTTATTCTCACTGTACTGCTTCTCTCCCAGTTCCACCATGCCCGGCGTCATCAAGATCCGCAGCTCTTTGAACATTCCCAGCGTATCCAGCGCCGCCATAAATCCGTTCTTATTGGAATTGTAGCTGTCATCCAGCAGGATCCGTCCCCCCTGTCTGCTCAGCTGCAGTCTGTGCGGCACACTCTCCAGCTGCTTCACCGGATAGCGCAGCTTCTCCATGGGAATGCCCAGCGTATGCGCCACGGCAATGGCTCCCGCGATATTCTGCACATTGTGGTTGCCCACCAGTCTCGTATGAAATTCATACTCCCCGCCCTGTTCATCCCGCATCTTAAAGGTAGAACCATTGGGCGATACCGCTATATCATAGGCCCTGTAAGCAATATCACTGCCCGTCGTCCCATAGCTTACCACATTCTTATCAATCTTATGTCCGCGAATATAACCGTTGTCGTAATTCAGGAATACCCTGCCCTCTGCCGGCACCGCATCCGCCAGCTCAAACTTGGTGCCGATGATGTTCTCTATCGTGTGAAAGCTCTGCAGATGCTGCGGCCCGATGGAAGTGATGATTCCGTGGTCCGGATGCACCAGATCGCAGATCTCCTTGATATCCCCCACTTCCCTGGCTCCCATCTCGCAGATAAAAATCTCATGAAAGGGCTTCATCTGCTCCCTGATCGTCCTCACCACACCCAGCGTCGTATTGTAGTTGCCCGGTGTCTGCAGCACATTAAATCTGCTGGACAGCAGTGTATTCAGGAAATATTTCACACTGGTCTTGCCGTAACTGCCCGTCACGCCGATCACCGTCAGATTCGGCATCTCCCGCAGGATACGGGCCGCATCCGCCACATAATGCCTGTCGATGGCCTGCTCTAACGGCCTGTTAATCCAGTTTACCAACAGGATCAGAAAGGGCTGCACAAGAAACAGCGCCAGCAGGATCCCGCCGCACACCCGCTCCCGATACGCGCCTGCCGCCAGTGACAAAAGTATCCCCACTACATACAGCAACGCCGTCGTAACAAGCATACGCCGCACACGCATCGTATATACAAGCGGTTTCTTTGCCTGCCGCGGTTTATTAACCAATATAGTCATTGCATTCATCACACAGGCAGCGATCAAACATCCTGTATTCCCGACAAGCACCAACGGAAGCGATATCACCGCATACAAGCTCTTTCCCAGCAGCCTGCCCACGTTGCTGCGCACCTGCATCCACTCCCGATACTCCCTCGGCTTATATGAATTCTGTTGAAACATATGCACAATATAAATCTCATATAAAACGGCCCCCACCGCATAGGTGACGAACCAGATAAGCATCCATATCCAATCCATAACGATTCCTGCCCGATCTTATTTCTATTTCCAGCATTACGCTATTGCGTTATTAACGTGCAAACCTGCTGACAGCACGTTCTTCCTCTTTCATCAGAACATTATGACCACGTTCCTGCGTGACAGCCAGCACTCCGTACTGCTCATTTACACAAGAACTTCCAGTACAGATTATTGGGTAACATGGAAAAATGCTTCCAGCGCACTATGCACCTTCGGCGCCTGCTCCGCAAAGGAAAAATGCCCCGCACCTTCACACACCACCAGCCCGGCATCCGGAATCAGTTCTTCCATCCGCTTCGCATCCGACAGCGGCGTCGCCGTATCCCGGTCGCCCCAGATCAGAAGCGCAGGACATTTCACCAGATGCATCAGCGGTTCCAGGTCCTCATTGACCACCTTTACAAGCGTCGCCCGCATGGTCGGTGTGGCATTGTTGTAATCCGCCGAACCACGCTTACGCCGCATATCTTCCACCGCATCAGGATACAGAAAATGCAGCACCTTCGTACTCATGACCGCCCGCCCGATCTTGTAACACCGCAGGCTCACTTTCTGCCGAAAGCTCTTCTTCGGCAATATGCCTGCACTGTCGATCAGAACTACCTTCTCGATCGCAAAGGGCAGCCGTTCTCTGGCATTCATCTTAAAAAATACCCGGCCGCCGAAAGAATGCACCACAATACTGATCTTCGACGCCCTGAACGATGCCATAAACCGCACCACAAAATTCACATAGTCATCCACGCACCACGGTTCCGGCGGCTCCGGCGTCTTCCCAAACCCCGGCATATCCAGCGCGATCACCCGGTGATGCCGTGCCAAAACACCGATCATACCTGCATACAGGGTAATGTTGGCCCCCCACCCGTGCAGCAGCAGAATGATATCGCCTTCCCCTTCATCTATATAATTTACCGCTATCGAATCAATCTTCTTAACCAAGTCTTTCTCCAAACATCTCGTATATTATGGACTGTCACCGCAGGGAATAGAACCGGACCGCCGCGATCCATATACTTCTATTTAGTCTATGCGCTCCGCCGGCCTGCCGCAACATATGCCTGAATTATATTTTACCCAACACACTATGATTTATCATATACCCCCGCCCATTATTTGGCAATCATGTTTTGTCCCATAATACTAAAAAAAGATATTCTTTCATGTCCTTATTGACAATCACTCCTTCTTTCAATATAATTTTAAAAAGAGATGGGTTTTCACCGTATAGTATTACACAAGCGGGCTGCTCGTTTCTTTTTTTATTGCCAGCATATCACAAAGGTACTTCCTGTCATCTTCAGCATGACGTACCAACATACGGGCAAAAAATATATTATACCGACAAACCTCTCCTCAATCATATTAAAAGTACTCTCATTTTTCTAAATTCTTGTTTGTCCCATACATCCCCGCCAGAACCGTCCTCAATTCTCCACGTAATCCACATAATCCGTCTCGCTGGCAAACAACATATACTCCCCGTTAACATATCCCATATAACCGCTCTCCACTGTATAACCCTTCATAATCCTTACCTCTTCCCTTTCTCTTTATTCCTGCGGGCAACGGGCCGGGTGGCTGCCTGCAGACATTTGGCATCTCTTTTCCACTCCTGCCCTTCCGGCAATCGAACTTCTGTTCTTCTCTGAAATAAGGATACAAAAAATAGAGTCCATTAATCCGGACTCTATAAATAAAATTTCAATATTATCAAATAATTGCTCAAATACCCCGAACTGCACCAGGTACATAAATCATCTATCTTACCATCATTCCTCTGACCCGCGCCACGATCCGCGCCAGCTCCTCCACTACGGTATCCAGTTCTTCCCGCGTATTTTCCTCACTGAGCGTGAGCCGCAGCGATCCCCGCGCCCGTTCTCCGGACAATCCCATCGCCAGCAGCACATGCGAAGGATCCACGGCGCCTGAGGTACACGCCGACCCTGCCGATGCACAGATCTGCGCCATATCCAGCATGATCAGCATGGTCTCTCCCTCCATGTCCGCAAAACTGAAATTCACGTTATTCGGCAGACGCTTTGTCCGATGGCCGTTCAGCGCCACATCCGGGATCTCCGCCTCTATCCGCCCGATCAGATAATCCCGCAGCATCCGTTCCTTCTGCGCCCGCTCTTCCATATGCTCATGCGCCCTTCTGGCTGCTGCGGCCATCCCCACGATCCCGGGCACATTCTCCGTGCCGGCACGCCGGCCTCTCTCCTGCTGTCCGCCGTGGATAAAGGAACGGATTCCCGCCTTTTTCCCCACATAAAGAAAACCTGCGCCCTTCGGCCCGTTAAATTTGTGCGCACTGGCCGAAAGCAGGTCGATATGGCACTCCTGCACCGCCAACGGCAGATGCCCATACGCCTGCACCGCATCAGTGTGGAACAAAATACCATGCGCCGCCGCGATCTCCCCGATCTCCTTCACCGGCTGGATCGTCCCCACCTCGTTGTTGGCCGCCATCACGGAGATCAGGATCGTATCCGGCCGGATCGCCCGCTCAAGCTGTCCGGGATCCACCAGTCCTTCGGAATCCACATCCAGATAAGTGACCCTGGCTCCCATTTTTTCCAGATATTCACACGTGTGCAGCACCGCATGATGCTCAATCCGTGAGGTGATAATATGCCTGCCCTTATCCTGCCACGCCTCGAACACCGCTTTCAGCGCCCAGTTATCCGACTCCGATCCGCCCGCCGTAAAATAGATCTCATTCGCCTCGGCCCCCAGCGTCCCGGAGATCGTCTCTCTGGCCCGCAGGAGCGCCTTCCTGCTCTCACCCGCAAGGCCGTATATGCTGCCCGCATTCCCATAATATTCCGTAAAATAAGGCAGCATAGCCTCCACCACCTCAGGCGCCGTCCTGGTGGTGGCCGCGTTATCCAAATAAATCATCTGTCCTCTGTCCTTTCTTCCCCCCTGCTACAACAGCAGCTCCTCCATATCTTTCAGAACCGCCTCCGTCAGCCCCAGCAGCAGCGCCTCATCCTTCTCGATCACGCCGCACTTCTTATACCGCATCCGAAACATCGGCACACCCTTAGGCTCGAACGTGAGCCTGCCTTCGTAAGCCTGCAGCAATCGCGGAATATTCTCCACCCGAATACGGGCATCCGGCCGTAGCTGAAAGCGGATCGTCTCGTCCTTGCCCTTCACCTCCGGCATGTACAGCTTATGGGCGTGAGAACGGATCAGCGCGATGCGCAGCAGATTTTCCGCCGACTTGGGTATCTCCCCGAAGCGGTCCAGCAGCTCTTCCCGCATGTCGTCGCATTCCTTTTCATTCTCGATCCCCGCGATCCGCTTATAGATGTCCAGCTTCTGTACCTCATTGACAATGTACGTGGCCGGGATATAGGCATCCGCCTCCAGATCGATACTCGTATTGAAATCTTCGATCGTGGAAATCCCCTTGAGATTCTTCACCGCCTCATTCAGCATCTTGCAGTACAAGTCATACCCTACCGCCTGCATGTGGCCGTGCTGCTTTGCGCCAAGCAGATTTCCCGCTCCCCGGATCTCCAGGTCGCGCATGGCAATCTTAAAGCCGCTGCCAAGCTCCGTAAATTCCTTGATCGCCCCCAGTCTTTTCTCCGCGATCTCCTTGAGCATCTTGTTTCTCTTATACATTAAAAAGGCATACGCTGTCCGGTTGGAACGCCCCACCCGGCCGCGCAGCTGATACAGCTGGGAAAGCCCCATCTGGTCCGAATCGTGGATGATCATCGTATTCACGTTGGAGATATCCAATCCCGTCTCGATGATCGTCGTGGACACAAGCACATCAATCTCACCGTCAATGAAATCATACATGATGCGCTCCAGTTCGTTCTCCTTCATCCTGCCGTGCGCAAAGCTCACGTTGGCCTCCGGCACCAGCTTCTGGATCATAGCCGCTACATCGGCAATATTGTTGATCCGGTTGTAGACGTAGTAAACCTGTCCTTCCCTGGAAAGCTCCCTGACGATCGCCTCCCGCACCAGTTCTTCATTGTATTCGCAGACAAAAGTCTGGATGGGCTGTCTGTCCCCCGGCGCCTCCTCCAGCACGCTCATATCCCGGATCCCGATCAGGCTCATATGCAGCGTCCGCGGAATCGGCGTAGCAGTTAACGTCAGCACGTCCACATTTTCTTTTAGCTTCTTGATCTTTTCCTTGTGGGCCACCCCAAAACGCTGCTCCTCGTCGATGATCAAAAGCCCCAGATCCTTATACTCCACATCCGCGGACAGCACCCGGTGCGTGCCGATGATAATATCCACCATGCCCTTTTTCAAGTCCGTGATCGTCTTCTTCTGCTCCGCCGCCGTGCGGAACCGGGACAGCAGATCGATCCGCACCGGAAAATCCTTCATCCTCTGCACGAACGTATTATAATGCTGCTGCGCCAGAATGGTCGTAGGCACCAGATAGACCACCTGCTTGTTCTCCTGTACCGCCTTGAAGGCCGCCCGGATGGCGATCTCCGTCTTGCCATAGCCCACGTCGCCGCAGATCAGACGGTCCATGATCCTGCTGCTCTCCATATCCTCCTTGGTGGCCGCGATCGCACTGATCTGATCCTCCGTCTCCTCGAAGGGGAACATCTCTTCAAATTCCCGCTGCCAGACCGTATCTTTGCCGTACTGGAAGCCCTCGCTCTGCTGCCTTGTCGCATACAGCTCCACCAGATCCTGTGCGATCTCGTCCACCGCGCTGCGCACCTTGGACTTGGTCTTGTTCCACTCCTGGGTGCCCAGCTTATTTAACTTCGGCTTCGTTCCCGCCTCCGCGGAAGCATATTTCTGGATCACGTCAAGCCCCGTGGCCAGCACATAGAGGATGCCGCCGTCCCGGTAGGATATCTTCATATAATCCTTGACTATTTTATCGACCTCCACCTTCTCTATCCCCTGATAGACGCCGAGGCCATGGCTCTCATGCACCACGTAATCCCCTACCCGCAGCTCATTGAAATCATTGATCTTCTGGCCCTGATAGACTTTTTTCTTCTTCTTTTTCTTCTTCTCCGCGCCGAAGATATCGCTCTCCGAGATCACGATAAACTTCAACAGCGGATACTCGAATCCTTTCAGCACCCGGCCGTAGTAAGTCATCACTTCCCCCGGCTGCACCTCCCGCATGGGATCCTCCGTATAAAAGGCGCTGATCTCCTGCTCCTGCAGATCCTCTGCCAGCCGCTTTGCCCGGGTTCTGGAACCGGAAAGCAGCAGGATGCGGTAACCCTTTTTCTTATAACCGGCCAGATCTCTCACCAATGCCTCAAAACTGTTATTATAAGAAGACAGACTTCTTGTCTGGATATCAAATTTCCGGTCCGCCTTGAACAACGGGTTTTTTCCGTCCATCATGGAAAGCGTCACCACCCGGCCTCTGGCGATCCTGGCCGCCGTCTCCTCCGCGCTGTACAGGATGTTCATCTGTCCGGGCAGAATATAGCCCTTTTCCAGACGATGCATCATGCTCTCCCGAAACTCCAGCTCCACCGCCGCAGCATGTTCCTTTACCCGCAGCGGTTCCTCCACAAACACACAGCTGCCGCCCCGCCCCGCCGTTCCTGCGGAAAAATTGTCGATACAGTCCAGAAAATCAGACAGCGCCGGATAAAAATAGTGCACATAGCTTTCCAGATTCACCGCGCCCCGGGACAATCCCAGCTCCAGCAGCTGTTCCTCCAGCTCCCTGATCTGCGTCTCGATCCGGTGGGCCTCCTCCGTCTTCATCTCTTTTCTGAGGCGGTCAGCATGAGCCCTGCACTCCGTCTCAATCTTTTTCAGGCCGCTTCGCAGTTCCTCATCCGTCAGGATCAGCTCCGTGGCCGGAAAGATGGTGACCGATTCCAGCTTCTCTATAGAACGCTGGCTTAAGATATCAAAGCTGCGGATGGACTCCACATCCTCTCCCCACAGCTCGATCCGATAAGGGTTCTCCTCCGTCAGATCGAAGATATCAACGATACCGCCCCGGATACTGAACTGCCCCGGCGCCTCCACCTGATAATTTTTCTCATAACCCAGTTCCACAAGCTGTGTGGCCAGCTCTTCCCCCGCCAGAACACTCTGCCTGTCAATGCGGATCACATGCTGCCGCCAGGATTCCATCGGGATCTGCGGCGCCATCAGCGCATCATAGGTGGTGATCACCGTCGTCGGCCGGCCTTCCATCAGCCTGCGCAGACAGCGGATCCGCTCCATCGTCAGCTGGTTGCCGTGGATATCCGCCTGAAAAAAGATCAGATCCTTGGCCGGATACAGCATCACATTCCTGTCATAAAATTTATAGTCCTCGTACAGCTCCTTTGCCCGCAAATCATTAAAAGTAACGATGATCTTATTCCGAAAACCATCGCCAATCCCATAGACCATATGCAGCTTCTGAGAATCCACACACCCGCTGAGCGCCACGCAGGCCTGCTTACTCACAAGCATTTTCTTGATCTCTTCATATTCTCCCAGTTCTTCCAGGGGAGCCAGTAAAGCCCTCACATCTTACCTCCGCTTAATCAATATCCTTCTTTCTGATTGCCGTCAACGATTCTTCTTATTAAACTGATTCATGGCCGCATCCGGCCCCTCCGCGATCATCACTTCCACGGCCTCCGCCGCCCGCGTGATGCTCTCATCCATAATCTCCCGCTCTTTGTCCGAAAAATGCCCCAGTACATAGTCCGCCAGATCATATCCGTCAGGTTTCTCGCCCACACCCATTTTCACCCGACAGAACTCATCATGCCCCAGGTGCTGAATGATATTCTTAAGTCCGTTATGGCCGCCGGCGCTCCCTTTCCTGCGAATGCGGATCTGTCCCGGTTCCAGGCTGACATCGTCCGCGATCACGATCAGCTCACTCTTCTCATCCACCTTATAAAAGTCTATGACCTGTCTTATGCTTTCACCACTCAAATTCATGTAAGTCTGAGGCTTGACCAGCACAGCTTTCCGGCCGCCCACATACCCCCTGCCGATGATGGCCTTATGCCTGCGCTCACCTACCGTGATCTGATTCTTCCCGGCGATCGCATCTATCACTTCAAATCCGATATTGTGCCTCGTATTCTGATATTTCCTGTCCGGATTCCCCAAGCCTGCGATAATATACATGCTGCCCTCCTGCGATTCTGTATTTTTATGAAATAATGTTCTCATCCTGTCAAACAAAATGCCGCTGCCTCCCTGCTCAATATTTCCAGTAACCCGCTTTAGTCGATCCAACCCGCACAATGATTCCATGGTCTTTTAACTTCCAGATACCCCGTTAGCACTTTCGTTTCTTCCTTTCCTGATAACAATATACCACATCTTGCTGTAAAATTGTTCTCTGTTTTTATGAGCAAAAATAACACCAGGAACCTGTTTTCTGATTCCTGGCTCATGAATGCTGCCTTATGGGGTTTTTCTACTTACCGATAGCCCTCTCCCACAAAACAGACAGATTTATCTTTCAATTTCTCTATATGATTTCACTTCCATCCGGCAGAATGATCTGACCGTCATCACTGCTTACATCAAAGAACCCAACCCCATGCTTTTGTGCCAATGTCTGCACAAGTTCATATGCCTCATCTACTACCGACCAGGAAAATCCCGCATATATTACTTCCCGCCCTATGCTGTAATCTGTCACATGGTTTTCCAAATCTTCATCTTCATCAAGTGACTCTACATCCGGAGCATATTCACCGTTCATCGGCGGAAATGTATCTTTCATTTCCATAAACCAATTCTGCAATGCCGGAGACGATACGCCAATCGACTGATAATCATGTCCTTCATTCCATTCAGTTTGTTTTTCAAACCATGTCATAAATTCCTTTTTGGTGCTGGGAGCCTTGGTTTTCTCGAAGACCATTAAATCATAACTCATACATATTCTTCCTTTCCTAACATTATTCGGCATCTCCTATTTTGTTTTATCTTCCCACAGGGAAAAGGAAATCCCGGCTTAACGTTCTGCTTTTTTATTCCTTCCATATACGTATTCTTCTGCCTCTTCTTCGGAAAGAACATATCTTTGCATAATTGCATTTTTTATTTCTAAATCTCCATGCCCAAATGCTCTCAAGGTATCCACTGCGCCATTTATGCCTTCTTTGATACCTTCTTTGATACCCTCTTTCATTCCTGCTTTTTCCCTAAGCTGCAAGTGCGGCTCCATGATTTCCATTAATGCCTGACACATTCTCTCATCTCCCAGCAATTCTTCTATAACCTGTTTATTTGCTCCAATGCTTACTTCCAAAACCGAATCTGCAAACTCTCTTTCCGCTTTTCCTGTCAATTTCTCAGCACATTCTATCAATCTGATCATTTTCTCCTTCTCCATCCTTTCCGATAGAGAACCGAGCCAGATATGGGATACCGCATCCAATTCTTTGGTGACAATGATCTGCGTCGGAAACAACACTTTTCCTTCAATATAGTATATCCCGCGATATGGATTTGATGTGATGTAACCATGTTCTCTAAAATATGCAAACAAGCCATCCGGCCTTGCTTCCCGCACCAGTGATACTGTCACATCATCTGCACTGACCGCATCCACTCTTTCCCCGTAAGACTTATACAGACTGGCATATGCCCCTGCCTTATAAAAGGCATCGATATCCAACGCATCTTCCGGAGATTTATACTCCATGATATTATGTCCTCTGAACATGACACCTATCTCATTCCCGATCCTGACGGATGTATCCTTCTTGATCACCAGAAGATCGATCTCCAGCGGCTTCGTATTCAGATTATATTCTTTTTCAAAGATCAGTCCCTGTCTGTCCTTTGAAAACTCCAGGTTCATCGCCGCTACAAAACCGGGATGCCATTGTATCTTAGTTGCCTTCATATCTTCTCCTTTGTATGACCAAATTATATCACACAGCCGCAGTTTATTACAATGAACTCTCACAAAGAATTTCAATCAGTACTTCTTCAACATAAGAAAAATCGTGAAATACAAAACCACATCACTATATTTAAGAAACATTATTCCGCTCCGCAATATTGCTGATATAAACTGTATATTTTCTGCTGCATCAGCTTTATCAGCTCCACAGGTTCTAACACGGTGGCATCACTCCCAAATGGCAGTATATAATCGGCAACCCATTCTAAAGCAGCATGGTTTATGTCCATGTCGATCATCCCGCCGCCCGTTGAAAATCTTTGTAATCCGCCTGCAAGTAAACATTCACTTTCGCAGCGTTTAATGCCTATATCCGTCAGTTGGATCTTCATATGATAATCGTTTTTAACATCTGTTTTTTCAAGATATTCCTGAATTGACGCAGGAATAGGGTATTTCCCTTTTGGATAAGGCTTTTCCTCTATGATCTCCTTAATACGGTCAACCCGGAACACTCTGATCTGCTCTGCTGCTGTACAATAGGCCGGGCAGTACCAAAGTCCATTCATGGCATATAAGCCAACAGGTATGATCGTGCGCGTACTTTCAGAATAGGTTGACGAATATCGTATCGTTGCGGCATGGCGGTTTATAACGATAAGAAACATTGCTTTAAGCAATGGTGAATCGCAATGTCTGTCCGGAATCCAAAATACAACCTTATTTTGAATCTGAGTGATACTGTTTTGTACATCTAATGGCAGACAATTCAAAAATTTCTTCAAGACGGATATGGTCTCCTGTTCAAATGGCAAGTCACGGTAGTATTGCAGGGCTTGACAGGCAAAGAAAACAGCCATTGCCTCGCTTTCAGAAAAGGCAATAGGCGGCAAAATGCGTTCTCTTAAAACATGATACCCACCCGCCGCCCCAACTTCGGAGTAAAGAGGAAAACCTGCCTGCTCCAATTCCTGTAAGTCGCGCAGAATGGTTCTTTTTGATACGGAAAACTCCTTTGCTAATTCGCCTGCTGTAAAATCTTTCTTTGCATTTATTGTTATCATCATTTCAATAAGTCGTTCTGCCTTTGACATTTTTACCTCCATGCCGAAGCAGTTTTTTTGCGGAGGCTGCGAGCCAAATTTCAAATTTGGCTCTGCAATTTCGAGTTTGTGGCTCCGGCACAAACCCGCAGTTGAAAAATCAGCACATCAGTGTGATTTTTCAACCTTAACTCCTTTTCAAATAGTGACGGACTTTGTCACTATTCTATGATAAACTATCTATGTACCAAATACAATATGGCATTAAGGCGAAGCCATGCACACCCCATG
The DNA here is from genome assembly GCA_910578115.1 of uncultured Lachnospiraceae bacterium. Taxonomy (GTDB): domain Bacteria; phylum Bacillota; class Clostridia; order Lachnospirales; family Lachnospiraceae; genus UBA3282. The sequence goes on from CAJTPO010000050.1 coordinate 34,016, forward strand.
TGGGAGAAAGGGAAAATCATATGGAAAAATTGATGTACATGATGATGATCGAGAAAAGCAAGACCTATAATAAAATGACAAAACAGGTAGTTATGGAACACGTTGAGAACATAAGAAAGCTGGATGATGCAGGAAAGCTGGAAATCTGTGGCGTCTTTAAGGGCTATCCGGGAATGGCAGGTATGTATATCCTGAAAACAGAGTCCCGCGAAGAAGCAGAAGAAATATGCAAAGCAGAACCGCTGGTCATGGGTGGATATGCAACCTGCAAATTAGTCGGTTTACAGATCGCAAACAGGGAAAATAATTACTTGCTGTAATCGCGGAAAAGATGTTTCAGAAAACAGCAGCATGGGGATGTCAGTCACTGAGAGTGTAAAATAAAGTGTGTAAGTTACCGGTAACAAAACTTACGCACTTTATTTTTTATATAAGGTGCGGTACGAAAGGAATGAAAGGATTATGAGCACAACACTTATGGCAGGAAAACAGAAAAGAGACCCCAGGACTGTTGCAATAGCAAAGGCGATCCTGGAGCAGTACAACTGTAAAAATGTAGAGGACATGCAGGATGCGATCAAAGATATCTTTGGCCCCATGTTTGAAGCGATGCTGCAGGGAGAGATGGATTCCCACCTGGGGTACGAATCCAATGACCATGGTCCTAAAAGTACTGAAAACCGCCGCAATGGATAC
>CAJTPO010000051.1 GCA_910578115.1 uncultured Lachnospiraceae bacterium
TCTGTCCGGCTGGCAGGATACTGTCACCTTGTCTCCTATGGAAAATCCCAGTTCTCCCAGCCAGTTCCCTTGCAGTATGATCTTTGGTATCACGTTATAAGCAGCGGTGGTTCCGCTGTAAACAGTCAAGTTTCTGCTTTCCATTCATACCTCCATTTCCTGTTGCCGTAATTTTGTCGTTAATGTAACATTGTCCTTTCCGGCCCACTTTACAGAGCCTGATTTTTATGAAAAATAAGCGGAAAAAGAATAAAGACAAATCGCGGAATCCCTTGATTTTACAGGGGTTCTCCGATTTGTCTTTATTATACTGTATGGGCATTTTCTGTTCTGTCATAAATACGTGCCTGCAGTTCACTCATAATCTCTTTGTTGGAACGATACCCTTCCAATGCCCTGGAATTGTGCTCATAATACTTATCAACCAATCCCTGAAAACGTTCCTGCATATGCTCCGGCAGATACTTATTCGCAAACTGTCTCAGAGCCGCTGTTGAAGATTCCAGCTCAAATCGCGCCGCATAAGAAGAGAGTTCCTGCAATTGGTCATCACTTTCCACTCTTAAGTTACCACACAAATTGTTCATTCCGTACGTAATATTTGCAAGAAGTGTCTCTGTCTCTAAAACTTCTTCATCACTTAAATTATCATAATAGCCCATATTTGACAGTGCTTTGCTGATCGTTGCGAACTGCGTGCCAATCCTGTCGAACGGATTCTGCATCTGCAAAGGATCATTTTCCTGCTGGAAACGTAACTGTTGCGCACGCTCCGCTGCCTTTCTCTCAGCCAACCCTGCTGCGAATTCTTCAGATTCCGGTGACATTGTAAGCGTAACTCCCGTTAACTGTTCCCTCACTTCCCCCGCACTTTTCACATCTTCGAAAGAATTGTCCGGCGACTTATACTCGGCACGATTTTTCTTCTGTACTCTGTCCCAATAGGCTCCGCCCGTTCCTGCCGCAAGATAATTAATTCCCATTTCCATAGCAAAATCCCCCTTTTCGGTTTTAAATCAGCACACTGTTCATTTTCATATTTATATTTGATACGCCAAATGATAAAAATAATCTACGCCTTATGCTATACCATGGATTAACATAGTATAAGATGCAGATATGACTATTTTTTATAGTCATATCTGCATCTTATCATCCTCCCTTTCTTCTGTCAACATGAATTGCAGAATAGCAGACTACTAAACAGCTTCATCCCCACTCACCTGAAAACAGATCAAATCCTGATCAATGTGAGCATAGATCGAAATTTGCCACAAACAATCTGTTTCCCATTATCACATCCCTGCACTTACTGCATCTTTCTGCGTAAAATGCAGTAAGTGTACAACCCTCATCCAGGCGGCAGGCTGAGCATGATGTAAGTTTAGTATGCATGCTTCTTATACCGGAGACATAAGTATGGCTGCAGCTGCTATACTTATTCTCATTTGTAATATCATTTACCGGAAAAATATTCCCGTCTATATCCGTAAACTGCTCTTCATATCTGACTTGAATCTGCCTTAATATATACCCACGATCCTTTTTCAGTTCTTCCTCGCTGGCGTCGTCCGGAACAAACTGAATGGATCCCCCATTCAATTCCATTTTGATTATTTCTTCCGATACCGCTTCTCTCTGTGTCATCGTATGGACCTTCGGGTATGCCAGAACTGTTACTGAATTGATCATCGTCAATACTATTACAAGCAGCATGGCTGCCACGCTATTCCATTTCTTCATCCGCATTGCGTTTTCCATCCTTTCCTCTATTCTTCTTGCCTCTTTTCCCAGTTCAAACCCCAATCCCCAGCGGGGGGTTCTCTGGTTTTCTTTTATTCTTTTTTACTTTTTCTGCTTCTATGACCACAAGGCGCAGATAGTCTTTCTTCTCTTCCGTTGTCTTTCCCCACAGAACTACTTCGTCACAAGAGCATTCGCACAGCCGTTCAAAAGCATGGTAAAGATACCACACAGCCGGATTCCACCAGTGCAGGATCGTCGCCAGACGCAGCAGCATCTTCCAGAAAATATCCCCTCTCCTGACATGGACCATTTCATGCTGCAGTGCATACTCTTCCTGCTTTTTTCCCTCTTTCAGCGTACATAGAATAAACGGTCGAAACAACCCGAATGTCACATCCTGTCCATCAGGCACATCCCGATATACCGTGACTTTCTGCTGTATATGGCAAAATCTGCCGCCTCTCCTGATCCCCCATGTTTCTGCAGATACCTTTGCCTCATCCATGCAATTTACAAGTCTCTTTCCACTCCTGTAATGGGCAATCAGCTCTGCCAGAAAAACAAACGCAGCTCCCAGGATCCATATGGCGGCTGCCATATATTGTATTTTCATATAAGAATTGATATACACATCCCCATTTGCGCGGATCATATAATAAGACCAACGGGGTGAAAAGTCAAACACATGTCGGGACACGGCACATGTTATACTCATCAGCATTCGGCTGTACCGTTCTCCGAGTTCAGGCAATGGTATAAGGTAATATAGAATCGCTGCTTTGGCCAGAAGATATGCTGATCTGGCACTGACTTTATGCTTCCGACATTCTCTTATCAATGCACAGATGCCTGTCATGGCTGTCCCGGACAAAGACATTCCCATCAGATATCCCATCGTCTCTCCTTACTTGTTTTCCAGAATTTTGAGCAACGCCTGCGCTTCCTCTTCGTCGATCCCATTCTTTTCGGTAAAAGCAGCCACGAAATTACTCAACTTACCGCCATACATGTGACCAATCTCTTCTTTCATCCGCATCAGATTGTACTCCTCCCTGCCATATACGGCTTTGACCATCCTTCTTTCCCTTACGACCAATCCCTTTTCTTCCAGGTTCGCCAGAAAAGTATTGAGCGTCTGCCGCTTCCACTCCTTTCCGTCTTCCTCAAAAAGTGTCAACAACTGAGACTGTCTGATGCTTTCCTTCTGGTCCCAAAGCTTTTCCATCACTTCTCGTTCCGCATTGGTAATACTGAAAATGCTTTTCATTTGCACTTCTCCTTTTTTTGATTGACTATTTATATTAGTCATTATAAATATATAATGCTGTCACGATGCTGTCAATTGCAGATTGCATCATTTTAGATTTCAGCCTGTCCGGCTTCTGTATTTATGATTGCGGCTTTCAGGCAAATACTTTAATATTATACTGAACGTCAGATAAATCTGCCGTGAATATAACAGTGAAGTATCCTGAAAATAGTCTGACATAACGGAGGAAACAATGACTGACATTTACTTTAGAACAGATGGAAACAGTGAGATCGCAACCGGACACCTTGTAAGGTGTCTCGCCATCGCGCGCGCCTGCGTGAAGATGGGCGCAGATGTTAAATTTATCGTATCCGACGAAGAAAGTCTTACTCTCCTGGAAGAGCGCTTTGCCACTCACAGGGAATTTGCAGCCTTCTGTCTGAAACGCAGCTATCTGGAACTGAACTCGGAAATACCCGCCCTGCTCTCCTGCCTTGCCTCGGACATGCCCGCAGAGAACGACCGTCCTGCCGGGGACGGCTCCCACGCCTCCCACAGCAGACCATGGCTTTTCATAGATTCCTATTCTGCCACTACTTCCTATTTTATAGCCCTTCGGCACTATTTCAAAACGGCTTATTTAGACGATCTGCGATGCTTTGACTGCGCCGTTGACCTGGTGGTCAACTATGATACCAGCGAGGACTGCGCCGCCTACGCCAACGCCGGCCGCAAGCTGCTGGGGATACAGTATACACCACTTCGGGAACAGTTCCTCTCGCCCGCCTGTCAAGTCCGCCGCAAAGCCGAACATGTGCTGCTGTCGACAGGCGGCACCGATCCTTATCGCGTGGCAGAGGGGCTGCTGCAGATAGTCTACGACAATCTGACTGACGGCCTCTGCGCTCCGCCGCAGAATACCGATCACCGCACTGTACAGGATATGTCCTTATCGGATGTATCTTCACAGCAGCTGTCCACGCAGGACAGGTCCGTGCTGCAATCCATGCACTATCATGTCCTGACCAGCAGGGCAAACACACGATATGAGGCTTTGACTGCCCTTGCGCAGACCCATCCTTTTCTCCACATTCATACCAATGTAAGTAATGTAGCGGCTTTGATGGCCTCCTGCGATCTGGCCGTCTCCGCCGGCGGCACTACCCTGTGCGAGCTATGCGCTGTCGGCATCCCCACTGTCAGTTATCTTATGGCCGAGAACCAGCGCGTCGCCGTAGAAACTTACGCAAAGGAAAGCCTGATCCCCTGCGCCGGCGACATCCGTCCCCTGGCTGCTGCCGGTCATACTGGACAGCCAGCCGATGCATCCGCAGCTTCTGCCTGCCCATCCACCCTGCGTCATATCATTGCTTTTCTTATCAGGATGGCAAACGATCACCCGGCCCGCGCTGCTGTCTCCGCCGCTATGAGAAATTACCTGGACGGTACCGGCGCCCGCCAGATCGCAGAAGCCCTTATGGCCGAGCACCCTTGTCCATAGTACAACGCTGTTTTCATTCTCCGGCTGCCGGCACATGCTGCTGCCGGTTTCTGCGCCGGCTCCACAGCCACCATCCGATGGCCATAACCGTCAACGCAGAAACCACGTTGGCAGCCATAAAGAGCGGCACTCTTCCGTAACGTACATATACCGTATGCCGTACACCGTCTCCCTCGGCCGCAATCCTGATCCTGCCGCCCTCTCCGCGGGTGATCTCCAGCCGGCTTTTATTCTCATCATATGCCCGATAACCCAGATAGTTCTGGATCGGCAGTTCGATATAGCAGTTATCTTCTACCGCAGTATAAGCAACTGCCGCTTTGGTCCCTCTTTTCTCATAATTATGTACTGTCACACCGTAGGGATCGGAGACGATCACATCCGTGACCAGTCTGTCGTCTGAAACCCCGTTTAGACGCCATTCATGCGGATAAAACAAACCTATATTGGCTGCCATCTTGCTCTCGTGCCCTTTGGAGGCCACCGCTTCCACGCTTTCATAAGGCATATGACTGTTATCCGTAGGCACAGACAGGATCACCAACAGATTCAGGCCCACCAGAAGCGTAAAAATATGATTCCGGTAGGGCCGCAGCAGCTCTGATCTGGCCAGGCCGATCACGCCCACGAACATAAAACAGGCCGATGCCGGTCCCAAGAAGCGCCATGGAAACTGTATCATTGTCACAATACTCTCGAACAGATCGTTGGCAAGCAGCGTACGGTTAGGGAAATATCCGGTGATCATATAGGTAAAGACGCATCCCGACACCAGTAAATACAACATATAGTTGTCCATGTCCGACCTTTTCTCCCGGCTTTCACACAAAAGCCGTATCACACCGATCCCAACGCATCCAAACAGCGCAAGCCCCAACGAGAAATATTGCTTATGATACAGACTGATACTTTGTGTCAGATTAGAGGGATTGATGGACTGTTCAAAGTAACCGCTCCATCGGAGCACTTCCGTACTCAGATCACCCTTGAAATAATAGAGCAGAAAGGGAACCAGATACCAGAGATTTAAGAGCAGCGTCATTCCCACTGCCCTGCCGATCTCGATATATCTTTTTTCCTTTATGATGCGTGTACACCACACAAGTGCAGTAATCACGCAGAATGCGGCTGCAAACGCCACACTTAATATATGACTCTGCAGCATGCCGCTGATACCAAGCACCAGATAATACCAACGCTTCCGGTCTCCAAAGATCACATGATACAAACCCGCGATCACAAACGGCCAGAAGATCAGGGACAGGGTTTCTCCCAGATCTCCTCTGGAAAAGATATTCGTAAAACGGTACGGCATAAGCGTATACAGCACCACTGACAGCAACACGCTTCGTCTGGATCTGCACATGGACTTCACTGCCACGTAGGCACAGACTCCGGAAGACAAATTAGCCAAAAATATCAGTACTTTATAAGACAGCGCAAGCGAAACACGAAAGATTCTTAAACATGCCCCGATATAGAGAAACAGGTATGGATACATGGCATTCAAATAACCATTCCCCCGCAGCCCGTCCGGCAGAATATTCACCGGAATCTGTCCGTCCAGAATACCATCCTTCAAACCTTCCAGGCGCGCCAGATGATAGCAAAGATCATCACCATTATAGAGCAGGGTCTGCATCATGGGTGTCGTCGCCAGAAGCGCAACCCCTAAAATAATGCTGTAATCTACGACCTGCTCTCTGGTAAGCCGACGACCCTCCTTCTGCAAATACCACCATATAAACAGGCTTCCCAGAAGAAAGAGGACCATAAAAAAATAGGTATCCGAATAAAACACAGTATGCGGCACAAGTTCCAGCTTCTGTATCACCAGTTCTCCTTTGCCGCTGTAATTAATCTTAAACTGCAGCTGTTTAGCATCCTTCGACAGGGTAAAGTCGGCTGTCAATTCCTTTTTAGACGGGTCGATCGTCCACCCCGCTATTTTTTTCCCCTGTTCCCACAATTCCAATGCAGAATCTGCAGAATCTGCTCGATAACGAAGATTTACCGTATAACTGCCTTTATTGATCACGTACTGCAACGTATTGGCCACCGTACCGTGCCTGGCCACCGCATCCCGGAGTATCAACGCATATTCTGAATCGATCACACCCACCGTATGCTGCATCTCGGACCCCTTATAGACCAACGGACTGTGCCCCTCATTCCCCAGCCAGATCAACAACGTAATAATACACACCGTCACAATGTAGACTATTTTATTCTTCCATGATAATTCTCTCGTCTGCATGAATGTTCCTCTTGAAATTCTATAGTTTGGCAGCATTTCGCCTTTCATTCCCTTATACGCGACCGGCCCTGTTAACCCCGCTTTCCTTCCAGCAGCCTTTTTCTCAGTCTGCGATATCCCCACAGGAGCTTATAATATACGAGAAATCGAATGGTAGATGCCATCTGCATTCTCACCAGCTTCTTCTCCTCCGCTCCGATGCGCTCCCGGTAGTACCTGTTTTCCTGAAAATCCGGAAAAGCCGTCCGCATCTCCTGCCCCAGCTTCTTGACAAATCCGTACCGCACCGGCCGCACACCCTGCATATACGTGAAAAGCGTATTCACATAGAAAAGCGTGGCAAAACTGAATTCCAGTTCCGGCCGGTACTTCTCCAGATACCCGTATTGTACGGCTTCCCGCAGCATGATGCGCCCGGCTTCCATGCGGTCCTCACATCTGCGCGTTGTGATCGTATGCACTGTGGACGTATCATGCTGATAATAGTAATACAACGGTTCTTCGATATATTCAAAATGACGGGCCCGCAGCATCCAGGAATTGGCCAGCGCGTTATCCTCATAAAAAATGCCGGTCGGAAAACGGCTCGGATGGTCGATCACGATCTCCCTGCGGTACACCTTCACCACCAGGCTGCCGCCGTCCAAAATCAGGGAACGATATTTCTCTTCATTCAGTACCCCGGTCTGCTCCGGCCTGTTATTGTGCACTACCTGCCCCACCTTCATGCTGTGTTCTCCGGTCATGTGATAATCACAGCCCACCATATCGGCCCCGGTCTCCTCACCCTTTCTGATCAGGCGTTCATAGAAATCCGGCGTGATCCAGTCATCGCTGTCGATAAATCCGATCCACTCTCCCTGCGCCGCCGCCATACCGATATTCTTGGCCCCGCCCTGCTTCTGGTTTACATCAGAGTGAATGGCGCAAAACTTCTCCGGATAACGCTTCTGGTAATCCTGCAGGATCTTCCAGGAATCGTCGGTAGAGCAGTCGTCCACCGCAATGATCTCGTAATCCCCTATCGTCTGCGCCACAAGGGAGTTCAGGCAGTATTCTAATTTTCCTTCAGCCGCCATATTATAGACCGGCACGATTATTGACAGTTTCATCTGTATCCATCCCCGCTGTTGCTGTGTGCTGTTATTGCCATGCACTCTACCTGAGAGGCAGATCTGCATAACCTATGACAGATTATTTTTGCTCATAATACAGGGCAATTTTCGTCACCGCCTCGATCACGCTCTCCACATCCGCATCCGTCATGGCGTAGTACAAGGGCAGTGACAGCATCTCTTCGTACAATTTTTCTGCGTTCGGACACAGACCCTTTTTATAACCCAGTTTCTCATAGTACGGGAAATAGTAGGTCGGAATGTAGTGCACGTTACAGCATACATTCTCCGCTGCCAGCGCTTTAAAGAACTGCTTCCTGTCGATGGTCAGCCTCTCCGGCACGATGCGCAGGATATAGAGATGCCTTGTGGTATCCGATTCCGGAATCTCCCTCTGTACAAAAAGCATCGGCAGCCTGTCAAAGGCTTCGTTATATCTGACTACGATCTCTTTTCTCCTCTGTTTGAAAAGAGGCAGCTTGTCCAGCTGGCTGATGAGCAGCGCCGCCTGTATATCCGTCATACGATAATTATAGCCCAGCTCCACCTGCTCATAATACCAGGAGCCTTCCGCTTCATGCTCCATCTGCGCTTCTTCCCTCGTGATACCGTGAGCGCGGTATAAAAGCAGCTTCTTATATAAAGTCTCATCATTGGTCAGCACCGCGCCGCCCTCACCGCCGGTAACAGTCTTCACCGGATGGAAACTGAACGTCGTCATGTCGGAAATGGAACCGTTGGCTCTGCCCTTATAGGTGGTCCCGATCACATGGGCGCCGTCCTCGATCAGCATGAGTCCATGTTTCCTGCATATCTTCGACAACCGGTCCAGCTCCACCGACTGCCCGGTGTAGTCCACCGCCACGACCGCCTTCGTTCTCTCAGTGATCGCTGCCTCCACCTTCTCCGGATCGATATTATACGTCTCCGGATCAATATCGGCAAAGACCGGTCTGCCGCCGCAGTAAAGAGCACAGTTCGCTGATGCGGCAAATGTAATGGGGGTGGTGATCACCTCGTCCCCGACTCCCACGCCTGCCGCCATCGCCGCCATATGCAGGGCCGCCGTGCCGTTGCTGCACACCACCGCGTAGCGCGCACCGGTGAGCTGACATAACTTCTCTTCCAGCTCCCCGATCTTCGGCCCGCAGGTCAGGTTATCACTTTTTAATACATCCACTACAGCCTGAATATCGGCATCGTCAATATACTGATGTCCATAATATATTTTCGTCTCTCTGACGGGTGTGCCGCCCTCGATCGCTGGTTTCTTCATTCCCCTTATCTTCCTTTCTTCCGTCCGCCTGCCGGCCACTAAGGTTAAAAAGGACATGCACTTTTCATGCATGCCCTTCTGTTTTCTTCCTGCACGCTCGTTACCCTCCGCAGCCGCACCGCCCGTCGTAACAATTACAAAACTGTGCTGTTTATTTCTCCAGCTCTACCCCTTTGAGCAGTTCGCGGATATCCTCCACCGACAGCCACTCCGTATTCGTACCGGAACTGTAGGAGAACCCTTCCTCCACCTTCCTGCCGCTCAAATCCGGCTGCTGCCTGTTATTCCAGGTCATCTGCGGATAGACGATGAAATGCTTATCATACTCGTAAGTCGTAAAGGAATCCTCCGTGGTGACCATGATCTCATGCAGCTTCTCTCCCGGACGGATGCCGGTCTCCCTGATACTGCATCCCGGCAGCATCGCCTCCGCCAGATCCGTGATCTTAAAGGAAGGTATCTTGCTGATAAAAGTCTCTCCGCCGGTAGCCTCCGCCAAAGCCTTAATAACAAGCTCAACACCCTGCGTCAGACTGATCCAGAAACGGGTCATCCGTACATCCGTGATCGGAAGCTCCTTCGCCCCCTCCTTGATCAGCTTATGGAAAAGCGGTATCACGGAACCTCTGCTGCCCGCCACATTTCCATAACGAACGATGGAAAAATTGATATCCTTCACACCGGCATAGGCATTGGCTGCCACAAACAGCTTGTCCGATACCAGCTTCGTGCCGCCGTACAGATTGACGGGATTGACCGCCTTGTCCGTCGATAATGCCACCACCTTGTGCACACCGCTGTCCAGCGCCGCATCAATCACATTCATGGCACCGTGGATATTCGTCTTGATCGCCTCATTGGGGTTATACTCACAGGCCGGAACCTGCTTTAATGCCGCCGCATGAATGATATAGTCCACACCTTCACAGGCTCTGCGCAGACGCTCCCCATCCCGCACATCTCCGATAAAGAACCGCAGCTTCTCCGCAAATTCCTTAAACTCCTCCGCCATCATCCACTGCTTGAATTCATCTCTGGAATAGATGATGACTTTCTTCGGCTCGTAATGAGTCAGCACGTATCTGGTAAAGCACTTACCGAAAGAACCCGTGCCGCCGGTTATCAATATTGTTTTATCTTTTAACATCAGTTTTCCTCCGAAATTATTTCTGCTGCACCGTCCCTAAGTATAGCACAGGAAATCAGTGTTTGCAATGCATGTGCCCGCGAATCATGCGGCTTTCCCGTTACGCGCCCAGCAAATTTAATGACATTACAACGTGAATGATACCTACGTAATCTCTCATATCCCCGGAGCCGCCGCGTACTCTTCCTTCGTACATCTGGTCAGTCTAATGATCTGCGCTTCCTCCAGCCCTTCCTTCTTCATCCTGCCGATGATGCCAAGCCGTTCCGCTTTCTTTCCTTCCTTTTTCCCTTCTTTTTTACCTTTTTTGATTCCTTTCTCAAGCCCTTTCTCGATCCCTCTCTCCATGCCTTCTTTTCTTCCGTTCCTTCTCTCTTCCTGCATCAGGTCATCAAATGCTTTACACATGGGCACTTCCCCCTTCCTCATTCTTCGTACAAGTCTTCTTATGTTCAAGTGTGCTGCGATCGCCAGCTCTGTCTCCGGGCCAAGCCTCTGAAATCCGTCTGAACGAAGCAGCTTCTTTAATCTCTCTCTGTCCTACCTGCACTGCATGGCCTGGAAGAACTCTTTTAAATCTGTCCTGTGGTCCTCTGTACTCAGAAAATCCGCCTCCAACAGGGAAAAAGTATAATCGCAGATTCCATTCCCCGATGATTCAGCCGCGTACACCGGCAAAGGAAACAGATCGGTCAGCCTCCGCTTTCCTTCCCAATGTCCTTCTCCCAGATACAGTACCACCGTCACCGTGGGAAGCAGAAAATCTTCCTTCTTCATCCTGCTCTTCCTGTCCCGAAACTCTTCAAATGTTCCCTCTTCCTGATGTTTCCTGCAGATTGCCCGGATCTGGTGCTCATACTCACAGGCATCATACACCATGATACGCTCCGGCATACTGTAATCCGCCTCCGTCTCCAGTTCTACTCCGTAACAGATCCTGTTCTTCGTGTCTTCCATCAGAATATCTCTGTTCTTCTGTCCATAGACATCTGCAAGAGAAGAATATTCCCGCTTTCTCTGAACCAGATTCTCCGACGAAAGCACTTTTGCTCCATGATAGAGATGAAGATTCAGTAATTCCGCGAAGCGTTCTTTATCGGAAAAGAACACTCTGCCTGTCATATCTTTCCTGCCCATATACTCCTTCCCGGCCGCTGCATGACAGATTCCGTCTGATTCTGCCGCGCCCCAGCCATTCCTGTATTCTTGTGAAATATGGCTGATAACGCCGGAATCGGAAATATCCGATCTTTCATCCCGAATGGTATGAGAATTTCACTTGAAAAGGGATGCTTCCCTTTGTTGATTAGATTATAGTGGAAAGGAGCGTCCCATGTCAATACGGTTTTCAGTTATTTGTGTGCGGTTTTCCGTTTTTTCAAAAAAATGTCTCTCTATAGAACCGATTCCCCGATCGCCTCACAGGTTCTCTCGATCAGCTCGTCTTCATGGGCATCCGACACAAACATGGCCTCAAACTGGGATGGAGCCACATAGATTCCCCGCTCCAGCATTCTGTTAAAGTATGCGGAAAACGCCTCTCTGTCACACTGACAGGCCTCTTCGTAATTCGTCACGCTGCCTTCCTGCTCTCCCCAGCCAGGTGTGAAGAATGCCGAGAGCAGAGAACCGGCCCGGTTTACCGTCAGCCCCCTGCGGCGAAAGGCTTCCGCCAGTCTCCCCGCACGCCTGTCGATCCGTTCATAGATTCCTGTATCTTCCATCAAAGTCTTTAATGTCTCGATCCCCGCCGTCACCGCCACCGGATTCCCCGACAGCGTCCCGGCCTGATAGACGGCCCCCAGAGGCGCAACACAGGCCATCACGTCCCGTCTGCCGCCGTAAGCCGCCAGCGGCATACCGCCGCCCACAATCTTTCCGAAAGTATACAGGTCTGCGTGAACACCCGTGTATTCGGAAGCCCCGCCCAGCGCCAGTCGAAAACCGGTGATCACCTCGTCAAAGATCAAAAGCGCACCCGTCTGTCGTGTGATCTGCCGCAGGAACGCAAGAAATCCCGGCTTTGGCGGCACCACGCCCATATTGGCCGCCACCGGTTCCACCACCACGGCCGCCACCTGACCGGCATTTTCCTCCATCAGCCTGCGCACGGACTCCGTATCATTGTAGACCGCCGTCAGAGTACAGGCTGCGTATCCTGCCGGCACACCCGCGCTGTCAGGCACCGACTGTGTCATCAGCCCGGAACCGGCCTTCACCAGCAGACCATCCGAATGGCCGTGGTAATTGCCGGAGAATTTGATGATCTTTTCCCGGCCGGTAAATCCTCTGGCCACGCGCACAGCACTCATCACCGCCTCGGTTCCGGAACTGACCAGACGCACCATCTCCACATCCGGCACACAGGCGCTGATCCGTTCCGCCAGCTCCACTTCTCCGGCTGTCGGCGCTCCGAAACTCAGCCCGCCGCCGCAGGCTCTTTGTACCGCCTCCACCACCCTCGGATGTGCATGTCCCAGAATGCCCGGCCCCCAGGAACAGACATAATCCAGATACCGGTTCCCGTCCGCATCGAAAAGCCATGGCCCCTGTGCCCGCTCCACGAAAAAGGGCTGCCTTCCCACGGCCCGAAAAGCCCGCACCGGTGAATTTACTCCGCCCGGTATCAACTGCTGCGCCCTGTCAAAAAGTTGTTTTGATCTGCGTTGCTCCATATTGTCCTCCCTGCCGAAACATTCTTATCGTTAACGACATTAGAAATTTCGTTTACTATAGTTAACTGCATTAGAAATTTCGTTTTCGGCCTTGCAGGAGCTACCGTATACGGCTCCTGCAAGAGTCGGAAACAGAAATTTGTTATGTAGTTTACTATATATATTCTATCCACCGCACCGCATCCAATGCATGATAGGTGATAATGACCCTCGCCCCGGCCCGCTTCATGGCCGTAAGGTTCTCCATAACGACCCGCCGCTCATCAATCCACCCATTGGCGGCGGCCGCTTTCACCATGGCGTATTCGCCGCTGACATTATACACTGCAAGCGGCATGTCAAAAGTAAGCGCCGCTTCCCGCAGCACATCCAGATAAGCCAGCGCCGGCTTTACCATCACGATATCCGCTCCCTCTTCGATATCCGCCCCGATCTCCCGCAGCGCCTCCTGCCCGTTGGCGCAGTCCATTTGATAACTTCTGCGGTCGCCGAATTCCGGCGCGGAATGCGCCGCCTCCCGGAAAGGACCGTAATAAGCGGAGGCAAACTTGGCGCTGTAGGCCATTATCGGAACCTGCGTGAAGCCGGCTTCGTCCAGCCCTTTCCTGATCGCTGCGATCCGGCCGTCCATCATATCGGAAGGCGCCACCATATCCGCCCCGGCCTCCACCAGGCTTACCGCCATTTTCACCAGATACGGCAGGGTCTCGTCATTCAGGATCTCGTTCCCACACACCATGCCGCAATGTCCGTGAGACGTATACTCGCACAGGCACACATCCACCACGATATAAATCTCCGGATAATGCTCTTTGATAAAACAGACCGCCCTCTGGGTGACACCGTCCACCGCATATGCCTGACTCCCCTGCGGATCCTTATGCTGCGGAATGCCAAACAGCATAATGCCGCCGATGGCCGCCTCTTTTACCTGCACCATGATCTCATCCAGCTGGTCAACCGAATACTGGAAAACACCCGGCATGGACGCCACCGGATTCTTGATCTTCTCTCCCTCTATCACAAACACAGGATAAATAAAATTCTTCGGGTGCAGTCTCGTCTCCTGCATCATAGAACGAATCCGTTCATCCCGCCTTAACCTTCTGAATCGATACATCGCTTTTCTCCTCTATTGCTTTCTTTTCTGACAAAGCCATGTCCTGTGCATCTCTTGATATCTGCTTTGCTTTCCAGGAATCAGGCCGCTGCTGTTCCTGTCCTGCCACAGGAGCTGTTCCTCATGCGCCCATCCCAATCTCATTGCGCTCTGTCCCGCCTGATGCGTGCCACGATCCCTTCTACACTGGCTTCTTCCGCCGTCAGACAGAGGGCCGTCGTATGCTTTCGCAATTCTTCCCCACACTTTTCACCGATACACACATACTTCTGCCTCACACCGCGTCCGGTACAAGCATCCCTGCAGGAAAGCGGCTCTCCGGCGCTGCTGCCTGCCGCATCATTTTCTGCCGTTTGGTCCCGTTCCAGTCCTTCAAAATAAGCCCGCACGCCCAGCGCCGAACCAAACACGACATAATCCGGCCACTCTGCCACCGCCCCGATACGCTTCTCCTCACAGACTCCCAGTTCATAGAGCGGATAATCCACGTAGGAAATACCTTTTTCCTGAAAAACAAGAGGCAGGCTCTCACTCCCCTGCCGCGCCCGCAGAAACAACACCTGCCCCTGCACCCGCTCCATCTTTGCCGCCGGACACTCCCCCTCACCGGCCGCATCTTCCTGCAGGATTCTCTCTGTCAGACCCCATGCCAGATGTTCCACATCATAGAAATCCGGCATGTAATCCGCATATAATCCGTTTTCTTCCAGCGCCGCCGCTGTTCCTGGCCCGATCACCGCAATCTTTTTGCCGTAAAGACTGCGCACATCCCGCCGCTCCCTTTTCATTTTATCAAAAAAGATGCTGACGCCGTTAGGACTTGTGAAGACCAGCCAGCGAAACGACGCAGGCTCCGGCAGCGGCTCCCCTGTCTGCCGCACCTCCATAAAGCTCATGTCCTTTACCGCGGCCCCCTCCTGTTCCAGCGCAGCCGCCAGCTTACCCGCAAAATGCGGTGTTCCCGTGACGCCCACCGTAACGCCGGCAAGCGGGCGGCCTTCTATCCCCTTACCTTTCGCCGCGGCAGGAAATCCATCTGTCAGCTGCAGTTCCGCCACCGCCCCCACAACGATGACCGCCGGCGAAGTAAAGCCCTGCTCCTTTGCTTCCTCATAAAGCCTGCCTAACACCGTCCGCAGACATCTTTGTCTGTCGGTCGTTCCCTCCATGACAACGGCGCAGGGCGTGTCCGGGCTTTTCCCGGCCGAGAGCAGGCCCGCCGTGATCTCTCTCAGATGATGCATCCCCATCAGGATCACCAGCGTGCCGGGAAGCCGCGCCAGCGTGTCAAAGTCCAGACGCAAACCCGTCTTCCGGACCGGCTTATTCTCCTGCCCCGGCTCCTCTCCCTGCCACTGCCCGTCTTCCCCGGCCGCCGTTCCCGTCACCACCGTGAACGCCGCCGAAAGTCCTCTGTGCGTGACCGGAATGCCTGCTGCCGCCGGCACCGCAATGGCAGAAGAAATACCCGGAATCTCTTCACAGGAAACGCCCGCCGCCTGCAACGCCAGAAACTCTTCCCCGCCTCTGCCGAACACATAAGGGTCGCCGCCCTTTAGGCGTACCACCGTCTTACCTTCCAGCGCCTTCTCCACCAGCAGGTCGTTGATCTTCGACTGCTTCATGGCGTGACTGCCGTAACGCTTCCCCACATAGATCTTCTCGCAGTCCGGCTTCGTCCACCGCAGCAGCGCTTCCGGCGCCAGACTGTCATAGACCACCGCATCACACCTGCGCAGTACTTCCGCCGCCTTGATGGTCAGAAGCTCTATGTCGCCGCACCCGCCGCCTGTCAGATATACTTTTCCGTTGCCCTTATTCAAGATATCTTTTCCTCCATTCCGAAGCGGCACAAATTTGACTCTTTTTCTTCAACTTTGGCTCTTTTCCTTCAACGCTCCGGCCGCCTGCAACGCCAGCCGCCTGCCTTCCTGCAGGCTCACGCTGCCTGTATGTTTCACACGGTGCCCGGCATACATGGCATCCAGAATCAATCTGTCCTGCTCCTGTCTGCACCAGGCCGCCGCTGCCTCGCTGCAGTCCGCGGACAGCTGCCGGAGCACTTCCCGTTCCACCTGAAAACAAAGCATCGTTTCCGCATCCGTGATCCGCCGGCAGATGCCTTCCGCCTCCGAACCCTGCACGGCCTCCACCGCGATCATCCCCTGACAGGCCGCGGGCAGAAATATTTCCGGCGGCAGGGGGCAAAAGAAAAATGCCAACGCATCATCGCCACTGCCACTGCTGTCGCTGCCTTTGCAGCCGATCCCCAGACGGTCCAGCCCGGCTTTAGCCAGAATGATCCCGTCATAGCCGCCTTCCTGCAGCTTACGCAGCCGCGTATCTACATTGCCGCGGATATTCTCACATACTACATTCTTCCACAGCTTTCCGGCCAGAAGCTGCCGCCGCCTGCTGCCGCTGCCGATCCGAAACGCCGTGCCGCCGTCGTCCTGCTCCAGCATCATCCGCCGCATCCACTGGTAAACGTTCCGTTCCCTGTCATTCCCGGCGTTTCCCGTTTCCTGGCACCGTCTATCTGTTTTCCATCCGTTCCTGCACAGGGCTTCTTCGCTCCCTTCCGCCAGAAGCGGCATCCGCCCCTTCTTTGGAACCACCAGCACGTCCCGCACGTCCGCTCTGGGCAGCACGGCCGCAATGGTCAGGCCGCCGGCCAGTGTCATAGGCAGGTCCTTGGCCGAATGCACCGCAAGATCGATGCTCCCCTCCTGCAGCGCCTGCTCAAACTCCGAGGAAAAAACTCCCTTATCGCCAATCTCCGCCAACGGCTTATCCTGTATGATATCCCCTTTTGTCCGCAGAATCACGATCTCCGTCTGCAGCCCGTCATCCGCCGCCTGCAGCGCTTCCTGTACCAGGGCTGCCTGTTTTAGAGCAAGTCTGCTTCCCCGCGTTCCGATCCTGATCTTATTCATCACACTCTCCATTTCCCTGCCGGCCGCTGTTCTTCTCCGTTCCCACACAACTGTCCTGCCGCAGAATCTCTTCCGCCAAAAGCGCTGCCAGCTCCTCCAACGATGCCTTGCCTTCTTTCTCCAGACAGTACAGGAACAGCTTCTCCAGAATCCGCTTCCTGTCAGCCTCCCGCGGCACCCGCTCCATCACCAGCGGACGAATTTGACCCAGTAAGTCAATCGCATCACCCAACCCATCCGGTAGTGCACCGGCGATCTTTCTCCGCACCCAGGCCGCCGCCACCGGACTTTTGCCATCCGTGGAAATGCCCACCGTCAAGGCTCCCTCCTTCACCAGCGCCGGAAAAAAGAAGGTGCACTTCTCCCGGTCATCCACCACATTGACCGGAATACGCGCCGCCTGACAGTACTCCGCAATACGCCCGTTCAACACTTCCTCATCCGTAGCCGCGATCACAAAATCCGCCCCGGCCAGATCCTCCAGACAAAAAACCCGCTCCGCAAAAAGAAGAGAAGCCGCCCCCTGCTCCTGCTCCCGCGGCCGCTTCTCCAATGTCCTCATACAATCCTCGATCCTGGGGGCGATCACTGTCAGGACCGGGCCAAAAGGAAGCAGTTTCTCCACTTTTCTGGCTGCCACCCGGCCGCCGCCCACAATCACACCCTTTTTTCCGCCTATCTCCATAAAAAAAGGAAAATGTCCCATACTATCTGCCGCCTTCCCTGCGCGCTTTCAGGATACCTTGTCATTTCCCGCCAGATATCCGTTTTGTACCATTCGTGCACGACTTATGATCTGATGTCCTGATACTCTGATGCCCTGATATTCTGATGTCCTGATACTCTGCTATCCTGATGATCTAATGTCCTGACGCGCTCACCGTTATTTCTCATACACTGTCTGCTTCATCAGCACCTGCACAACGGCTTCAAACGATGCACTGTCCAGCTCATCCCGCAGCAAATAGAGCAGCTTTTCCGCCGGATACCGCGCATAGCGTTCCTTCCAGTTCCGGTCAGCCTCCGTAAACCGGTGGAATGAAAGTGTCTTACCAAGCATCTCCAGCTCTTCCGCCAGAATCTCCTCCGCATCCGCCAGCGCCTGCTGCTTTAACCTGTTATTTTCTTCGGCCAGGCTCTTAATCTCATCCAACGCCACAAGACGGCAATGCGCCAGCCGCCCAATCTCCGCATCCATATCCGTCGGCATGGAAATATCAACAAAAAGTCGCTCTTTCGTCTCCCTGTCCCTTCTCAACACTTCCCCGACCCTGCCGGCTGTCAGCGTATAATGAGGACTGGCCGTGGCGGAGATCACCGCATCCGCTTCCTGCAGATAAGCATACCGCTCCTGATAGGGCACATTTTCCACCCGCGGACTGCCGCTTTGGAGCAGCCCGTTGTGTGACCGGATCGTGGCGATGATGCGGATATTTTCCTGACTCAGCAGGTTCTTGAGGATGATGCCGCCCATCTGTCCGCTGCTGCCCATCAAAAGCACCGTTTTATGGGGCAGCGGCAGACGGAACACTTCATTTGCCGCCAGCGTAGCCACGGAAACGGAAGTTTTGGAGAGCATCGTCTCCGTCTTCACCCGTTTGGCGCACGCCAGCGCCGCCTGAAAAATACAATTCAACTCATAGCCGGTACAGCCGGCCTCTTTGGCATGAATGTAAGCATCCCGCACCTGTCCCAGGATCTCATCCTCCCCGATCACCATGGACTCCATCCCGCAGACTACCCGGAAAAGATGCTGCAGCGCCTTTCGCCCCTGATAGCGTCTGGCCAGTCCTCTGATCCACTCGCCGTCACAGCCGGTCGCTCCGGCCAGCGCTTCTTCCAATGCCCGGAAACGGTTTGCCTCTCCCGGCACATAAACTTCCGTGCGGTTACAGGTGGACACCAATACACACTGTTCCATCCCGCAGACCGCCAGCATCTCCCGCAGGCAGTCCTCTCTTTCTTCTTTTACGATAAAACATCTCTGTCTGTCCGCAGATTCCGCCGTTTTATGGCTGATGCTGATGCATTCCATCTTTTTACAACCTTCTCTTTTCCCTGTCAGTCAAAAAATTTACCTCTGAAAAAATTCTGCCTTATGACCTGTCGGCAATGTCATTAAGTGGACTCTGTCTTTAGCAGG
Source organism: uncultured Lachnospiraceae bacterium (assembly GCA_910578115.1). Taxonomy (GTDB): domain Bacteria; phylum Bacillota; class Clostridia; order Lachnospirales; family Lachnospiraceae; genus UBA3282. Next base: position 19,169 of record CAJTPO010000051.1, read on the forward strand.
TCGCCCCGCCTTTCAGATGCAGCTTCGCCCCGATGATCTCTTCTCTGCGGGCCAGCAGATCATCCGCCATAAGCTGGGCCTGCACGTCCTCGAATCCGAGTCTGCTGATGGTATCCGCGAAGCGTTCGCCCGTCCTGCCCTGTTCCCGGAACAACAGAATCGCCTTTTCCAGTACGGAAAGCACTTCTTCTTCGCTTAAGAAAATCTTATCCAGCTTCCGCCCCTGAGCTACCCGCTTGCCCCAGCGGCCGCCGATGTAAACACGGTAACCGTAAGCACTCTCCTCCGCTGCCTTAAACGGACATTTGCCCACACAGCGGCCGCAGTTGTTACACTGATCCGGATCGATCACCAACTTGCCGTCCACTACCTGAGATGCCTCCACCGGGCACGCCAGAGCGACCTGACAGATCTTACATCCGCGGCATTTCTCTGGATCGATCACCGGCACTTTCTGTCCTACGATACCGAAATCGTTCAGATCCGGTTTCACGCAGTTGTTCGGGCACCCGCCCACCGCGATCTTGAACTTATGAGGCAGCTTCACGGACGCATAGCCGTGGAAGAACCGCTCATGAATCTCCTCCGACAGGCGATAGGAATCCAAAAGGCCGTATTGGCAGGTCGTTCCCTTACATGCCACCACCGGACGCACTTTGGATCCGGTACCGCCGGTCTCCAGACCTTCCTCCGCCAGGAAAGCCCGGAGCGCCTCGATCCTGTCAAAAGGCACACCCACGATCTCCAGCGTCAAACGGGTGGTCATCACCACATCCCCGCTGCCGAACCTCTCCGCCGCCTCCGCGATCTTCTTATGCTCCGCCACGGTAATCTTGCCGTTTCTGGTGATCACGCGCACGTTGAACTTATTGGTGCCCTTATTGTGCAGACAGCCCAGCGCCTTGACACGGGTGATCTCCTCCGCAGGCACCGTCACCACACCCGGCTTTTCTGCCTCCTTCACCACATTGAAGAAGGAAGCTCCTTCCAGTACCTTCGTGTTCGTATAGCCGTAGCGTTTCAGCCTGTTCTGCAGCAGATAGGCCCTCTTGCCTTTCGCGCACACAAGCAGAAGTTTCTCGTCTTTACCAAGCCCCGGCACTTCACCCTTTACTTTTAACAGATCCACATAGGTGGCTCCCGCAATGGTCGGCCCCGCCGGATTCACGTCGATCACACGATAACCTTCCGCCGCTCCTGCCAGATACTCCGCCGGCGTGAAGCTGTCCAGATCGCCCCCGAGCTTATTCAGAAGCATATGTACCGCCTGCACGAAAGGATGGATCGCCGTGGAAAAAGGCGGCGCATAGGACAGATCCAGACATGTCATCTGCTCCAGCGTGGCGCCAAAGGTCACTGCCATCACACCGATGTCCGTCACCTTATCCACCGCGCCGGGACCCAATACCTGCACGCCCAGCAGCTTATGGCTGTCCGCATCCGCCACCAGCTTGATGGCAAACCATGCGCTGCCCGGATAATAATGCGCCTTGTCATCCGTCACCGCCAGCACACAGACCGGCTTATAGCCCGCCGCTTTCGCCTGCTCCTCGGAAAGCCCTGTCCGGCCGCCTGAAAGCCCCGGCAGCTTCACCACGCCCGTTCCCAGAACGCCCGGATAACTCACATCTCTGCCGCCAAGCGAAAGCGCCAGCGTCCGGCCCTCCATGTTGGCGGAAGACCCCATGGGCGACCACTGCCGCTCACCCGTGAGACGGTTCTTCACCATCGCACAGTCACCTGCCGCATACACATCCGGCACGCTGGTCGCCATCTTATCATCCACCAGGATCGTGCCTTTAAACATCTCCATGCCCGTATCCTGCAAAAAGCCCGTATTCGGCCGGATGCCGATGGACAGGATCACCACGTCTGCCGGCAGCAGTCCCTTGTCCGTCTGCACGCCTTCCGCTCTCTCCTCGCCCGTCACGCCGTTAAGCTTCGTTCCGGTGAGCACCGTGATTCCCTTTTTCTCCAGATGACGGACTGCAAAATTCGCCATCTCCGTGTCGAAGCCCGGCATGATCTGCGGAGCCATATCGATCAGCGTCACGGACAGTCCCTTTTCCAGAAGGTTCTCCGCCACTTCCAGACCGATGAAACCGCCGCCAACTACTACAGCGCGCTTCACACCGTCGCGGGCAATATATTCCCTTGTCTCAATCGCATCGTCAGGCGTGCGCATCACGAACACACCCGGCAGATTAAGACCCGGCAGCGGCGGCACCACCGGCGATGCACCCACCGCCACGATACAGGCATCGTACTCGTAGACTTCCTCTGCTCCCGTGCGCAGATTCTTCGCCGTTGCCTTCTTCCCGGCCGGATCAAGCGCCACCACTTCCCGCTGCGGATAGACCATCGCCCCGGTCAACGCGCTGTACTTCTCCGGCGTATTCACGATCAGCTGCTCCTTCTCCGGGATCGATCCGCCCACATAATAGGGCAGTCCGCAGCCCGCATAGGAAATGTCCTTTCCCTTGGTGACGATGGTCACCTCCGCTTCCGGATTCACCCGTTTAAATTTCGCCGCAGCCTTCGTTCCGGCCGCCACCCCGCCAATTACCAGTAATTTCATATCCTGCCTAACCTCCTCTTTCTATGATTCCGTAACCCTTGATAGCCTTGTTTACTTTCCATTACTTAATGATGCCATAAAAGGAGGAAAAATGCAATTCCGATGAAATTTCCTGCGCTGCAACAGGATGCATGGCACCGTAAATAGCAACTCCTATCCCCTCCTCTCAAGCTCCCGCAGGTTGATCATGGAAATGATTTCTTTCTGCCTCTTTTCCACCTCCTCGATCCTGATTCTGCCAATGTCATTTCTTATTTTTTCAAACGCAATGGCAGGAAACAGTTTTTCACACAAATCATTGATCCCCGGCGATGCCCCCATCAGGGCTGTTACAAGCGCCTTCTCGTCAAACAGTCGCAGACTCTCTTCCAGCTCCTTTTCCGGAATTACGGACAGCTGTTCAAAATCCGTTATCGTCCGGGGCTGTATGTCCGGTTCTAATATGTCGTTGATGGAGACATCATACAGGCTGGACAGCTGCAGAAGAATCTCCAGGTCGGGGATCGTCGCTCCCGTCTCCCATTTTGAGACAGCCTGCCTCGACAGATGCAGTCTTTTTGCCAGATCCTCCTGCGTATAATGATGCTTTTTCCGCAGATATTGCAAGTGCCCCGCTATCAGATTCGTATTCATCTTAAATCTACTCCCTTCTCGTCCCTGTACTGCTGTTATCTCTATTATAAAGCATATGGAAAGAAGAGATAAGCATCTGTCAGGCGCAATAAAGCAAGCGCTGCGATCAGGACTGTCCTTATGTCTGTCTGATCTACGTAAAGATTTCCAAAGCTGTTTCCAAAGCTGATAATGAGCTTTGGAAACAGCTTTAGATAGTTTTATTTATTTTCCAAAAACCAAACCTCTTTCCTCCGTTACGTTCTATTGCGCCCTCATTGACCAACTCTTTTATCACTTTTTGTATGTGTGTTCTTGTCTCATTCAATACTTCCTGCAGTTCCTTTTGAGTTGCCTCAGGCTTATCCTTCAAATATTCTACTATTTTTATTTTCAAATCTATATGTTCAGCTTTAGAATCCAGCTTTGAAATAAATCTATTCGATGCCGAAACTGCCGATAGTTTAATCGTTATATCTTCCGCATGCACAACATACTCTGGTTTTGAAGTTCCATATTCATTGCAAACTTCAAAAATTTTCTGTATTCCCCGTCCCCAGCTTTCAATATAGCCAGCCCTGAAAAATGCCCTGGCGATCTTCGGATTATATGGCCTTGACTGATGCCTTTGCAGTAAAGAATCCACTGTCCAATCAGAAGGAAACACGCATTCGTTGCTAATATACATCGCATCATCCTCAATCCTGATCTGTACAGGTATTCCGCCACTCCAACGTGAATGTACAAGTGCATTGTAAAGTGCTTCACGTATCGCATCCTTTGGAAATGGATAAGTTTCTACTCTGGTCATATTCTCGTAAGTAATCGGAGCCTTTAAGTATTTCAAATAAATTAACTCGATCACACGCTCTGCCTGCATAAATAATGATCCTATTACTTCATCCTGATACTGCAAATCAGAACCTTTTCCAAATTTTCCAATTTTTGTATACGTACCAAACATCCATTTTTGTGGATTCCGATGAAAAAGAAGCACCGCAGCTCTTGTAAGTTTTCCATTTTTCAGCAAATCAAGACTATCCAACAGCTCTGCATTGCTCATATCCAAATCTGCTTTCGTCATACGCTTACTTCGCACTGCTTCCCGGCGAAATATATCGAAACTCTCCTTATCCAAGTCTTCTACTGATACCCCTTCAATAATAGAATCTTCCCAGCGAATACCTGTTTTTGAAGATATGAATTCTGTTAAAGCCGTTCCTCTCAGAACCTGCCTTGTACTACCACTGCGAAAATGATACTCTCCTTTATAACTGACCGGGTAACTGCTTGGATTTACTATAATTTCAATATATTCCAGGCCATCTTTGGAAAGCAGATTTATATCTGCAAGAAATCCCAGGTTCGTCTGAATCTTATTAGGTATTTCCTCCAGAAGTTTCTTGCCGTTTCGAATACCAATAATTTTCCCCATATCATCTATTCCGATATAGATTCTACCACCCTGAGCATTTGCAAAACCGCATATCCATTTCAGATATTCGTCACGCCACGATTCTTTCCATTCAATATTTTGGCTCTCTGTCATCAATATACACCCCCTAAAACATTCTTCTCCGTAATCTCCCGTGTCATGCTATAATATAACAATACTCCAAGAATCTCCTTATCTTTATTTCTGTAAACTTAATCAGGCAAATTATTGACTTCGTGAACTTTCAAATTAGTTCTGTATTGATTAAAATAAAAACATTTTTCATCGTTAAGAAAATTATACCGTACTTTGAGTCTGTTCTCAATAAAAATCATAAACATCAGGAACCGGCTGTTACTATCACAGGAATTTAAAACAATCATCCTTGACAAGTTAAATCTATTGCCGGATACTCCTTTCCTTAATCATGATTTTTCTACAGGTATCGCAGATTCTAAAAACAAGGACAAATCAAAGCCAAAAATGTCAGGACTTCCACATGCGCATATGTTACAATGACTTCATCAGGGCAGGAGTCAAACAGTCAATAATCCCGCCACAAGCACAGTGCCTGGCTCATTGCACGCGGGATAAATTGACAACAACATAATCAATGTGGACGACAGGGAGGTAAAATGGACTGGCTGACAAGTTTCAAAAAAGCGATCGATTATATAGAAACGCATATGCTCTCGGATATCAGCGCCAAAGATGTGGCAGACGCGGTACATATATCGCCTTCTTATTTTCAAAAGAGTTTTAAGATCGTAACCGGTTATTCCATTGGGGAATATCTGCGGAATCGCAGGCTTTACCTGGCCGGACTGGATATGTTGAATGCCGCCCCGGCAGACGGCAGCCCTTTGCAGAAGAACCCGAAATCACCTGCAGACAAGACCGTGCTGGATCTGGCCTGTAAGTACGGATATGATACACCGGAAAGTTTTACCAAAGCCTTTTCCCGCTTTCACGGTATGTCGCCTACGCAGCTTAAGTCCCAGCCCACCAGGATTAAAGTTTTTCTGCCTTTGATCGTAGAAATCTCAATACGAGGAGGAAACAAAATGGAGTTTCAATTAGAAAAAAGACAAAGCATGCATATGATCGGATTAGGACGGATCTTTTCTTATGATACCTCTTATCAGGATATCCCCAAATTCTGGTGTGAATTCTGCAGCAGATACTGCACGCAGGATACACCGGCCCCGCCGGAAGAACAGGCCATCCGGCAGACGATCGCAGAATGCATCGTGGGAGAATTCGGCGTCTGCGTGGAAGACATTAATGACGGAGAACATTTCCACTACTATATCGCAGGTGCGTACCAGGGCGGCGCCGTGCCGGAAGGCATGTCTGTCTTTGAAATTCCCGCCAGCGAATGGGCCAAGTTTAACTGTATCGGCCGCATACCGCAAAGCCTGCAGACAGTCAATACCCGTATCTTCAGTGAATGGCTTCCGGGAAACCAGGAATTTGAAATGTCAATGCCAATAAATATAGAGTGGTATTCCAATGGAGATACCAACAGCGACGACTATGTAAGCGCTGTTTGGATCCCGGTAAAGCGCTTATAATCTGCTGTTCCCACCCTGGCTGTGCGTCACAAATTCCCGTGAGGGACAAATTGCTCACCGAAAAATTTATCCCCCTATATCCTGTCACTATCTGTTCTGCTGCAGTCCCTGCTGTACATAAACAGACAGATTACCGTTAAGATCGTCTCCACAACAGGCTGCGCTGCGATCACCCCATTCAGTTTCCAAATATGATTCAAAATGATCACTCCCGGGATAAACAGCGCGGCATTTCTCAGAACCGTAATGGTAAGCGACCTTACCGCTTTGCCCAATGCCTGAAAATAACTGGTCATCATATTGATAACCCCCAGCATGGGAGCCGACAGGCAAAGAATCTTAAGAAAGTACCCCGTCTGTTCGATCAAAGCGGCGTCCTGCAGGAATATTGCGGCCAGCGGCTTTCCGCAGAGCATAAAGACAGCCATAAACACAACGCCCATACAAACTCCGTACAGCACCGTATATTTTACGATATCCGACATTCTCTTTTTTGCATTCCCTCCGTAGCAATAGCCCACCAGAGGAGCAACACCCTGCGATAACCCCACCGACAGCAGAATCGGAATCATATCAAGCTTATAGGCAATCCCATAAGAAGCCACTGCATCAGAACCGTAAATGCCGATATAATTGTTAAGAACGATATTGGAAACACTCATAAGTACCGTAATGAGCGCACCCGGAATGCCGATGCTTACGACATTGCGGATCATCGGCGCATTCCATACAAACCCCGTAGGGCTAAGCGGCACCAACTGATTGCCCTTCTTTCCTTCACGGACCATGCAGACAAGATAGTAGACCGTCGCGCTCACAAATCCTAATGAAGTTGCCAGTGCGGCCCCTGCCGTTCCCCACTGCAGAACCGCTATAAAAACATAATCCAGCACCATATTGATACCATTCCCAAGCATCAGTCCAATGGTGCCTTCCTTGATCAGTCCCACCGAACGGAACAAATGCACAAACCCATTCGACAGCATAATAAAAGGTGCTCCTGCAAAGATCCATCTCAGATAATCACAGGTATAGATCATATTATCCGCATCTGCACCGGATAATTTTGCCAGCGGCTGCAATAATATCAGCCCCAGGACAAGCGTGACAACGCCTGATACCGCCATCGCATATACGCAGAATTTCATGGTCGCACCAGCTTCCTTTTTCCTGCCTTCTCCCAACAGCCTTGCAATCACGCTGCTGCCACCCATGCCGAAAATACAGGCGATAGACATAATAATGAGCAGGATCGGCGCACACAATGTGACTGCGGCGATCATGGCAGGTTCTTTTGTCAGCGAAACAAAAAAAGTGTCGGCAATATTATAGATCAATGTCGTCAGCTGCCCCAGCATAGCAGGCAGCCCAACTCTCATGATCGCTTTGGATAGATTCTTTTCTTCAAAAACGGATGTCATCTCTTTCTTTTCCTCCCTTGCGCTTTTCTCCATCATACTGTAAAATAAACAAAAAAATCAGGACATATGTCCTGTTAATGAAACGTCGTGTGAAAACTCTGATGTGCCAACTTTTCACACGCACATCCGTTCCTGCATCCGGTTTCACAGCCGGAGCAAAAATGAGGGATTTTATGGAAAGAATCTATGATAAGCAGAAAATTGCCGCCTGCATTGCAGGCAGCAAATACCATATTGTACTTGATACTCTGGATGTGGATTTCTACCTGATAAGCTATGAAAAAGGGGAATTGGTGTGCTCACCTTTTCAGAACGAAGTCCTGTTTCAAATTGTGGAACAGGGTTCCATCAACATTTACTTCATCCGCGATGATGGTACACGCTATGCACTGTCAAACGGAACTACAGACTACTTTCTCGGCGACATGGATATCTTCTATCCCAAAAACAACAATATTTATGCAGAAGCCGCCGAAAACCTGACCTGTATTTCCTTTTCTATCGAAAAACACAGGGAAACGCTGCTTGCCAATGCCGGATTCCTGACGCTGATCTGCCACAGCCTTGCATCCAAGATCGGCTCCATAACTACCATGGAAGCCGCTCCCGCCTCCCTGACAGAACGACTTTTCTCTTATATGAGATATAAATGCGCCGATGAAACTTTAAGAGGTATAGAGCAGGCTGCCTTTCATCTGCATTGCAGCGCAAGGCACCTGCAAAGAATCCTGAATCAGAACGAATCTGCCGGATTAGTCAAAAAGCTTGGCAAAGGAACGTATAAACTGATACAGCCAACCTCCTGACTAGATTGAAAATCCCACATAATACAAAAGGAATCCTCTGCCGGTATTCCGGTGTTGGATTCCTTCTGCTGACTTCTTTCTTACTTTCTGTAATTCACAGATACTGTCACGTAGACAGGCGCTGCGTTAGACCCGCTGTCTTTGAATCTGACTGCAAACTTAAGTTTGTAGGTCTTGTTTGTTTTTGAGGAAGCATTGGGAGAAACATGCAATGTTCCTTTTCCGTCTCCCTCATACTTGTACACAAAGGTGTCTGAGCCGTTCGTCAATTCAATACTCTTGATTTCCGGCAGCACTCCCTTCGCCGCCTTAACTTCAATCTCCTTGCCATAAGTGTCTCCGGCAGCGCTCTCGAACAACACTGTCTTAGTCGGATTCACTGCCAGCTTCGGATTGGTTTGCTTCGGCGTGATCTTCACTTTACCGTACTGAACCACACCGCTTTCCAAAACTATTCTGAGCGACAGATTATAAGTAGTCTTTACTTTCAGGATACTGTCGTTCTCTGCCTTGATGACTATGTTTCCATTCTCACATACAGCGGAAAATCTATCCGCATAGCTGCCATACAGATCAACCTTCTTTATTGTATCCGTATAATTCTTAAGGGTAGGCTTAAGAGTGATCTGTGTTCCTTCCCTGTTCAGCAGATCGATGCTTCCGCTCTGCTTAAGGGTCAGTTTCACAGCCTGCGTGCTCACCGTAACATCCAGTTGGCCGCTTACCCGAGCGCCCTTTTGATCCCTGCCGGTGATCACATAAGTATATTTCGTATTTTTACTGAAGGACGCCTGTTCACGAATGCTTACCTCCAGTTTGCCATTCTCAAACGAAATGTTAAGTCTATCATTCAGCGCATCATCTGCTGCTTCATTTTTGCCCGTGATGGAACTGACACTGCGAATTTTCCGCTCCGGTTGATTCTTGACAAACAGATCGATCTTCAACGGATCAGCCCTGTCTGCATCGTTCAGGATAACCTTATTATTGGAAAAGCCCATCTCTGGCGCGCTTCCTTTCTTGACCGTACAGGAAGCCGTCGCCGTTACCCCTTCAAACCATCCTTCATTCCTGACTTTAAACTTCAGCGTAGTAGATTTCCTGGCCCTGTCAAGAAGCTTTACCGTTAACGGCTGCGCCTGGGAGGATGCCTCAACCTGCTCGACACCGCTTATCCCTGATTGCAGCTCCATGCTCCATCCGGTTTCCTTTGTGATCTCACTGCCATCTGCCTTGAGATTGAACGAAACTGTCGTTGTATTCAGTCCCACTTCCTCATATGCAGAACCGGTATACAAAACCGTGCCCGCCGGAACTGCCTGAATTGCCGGAACCTTCTTATTGGCTTTCACCGTAAATGACTTCTTGTAAACTACAGACTTATCATATCCTTCAAAGGTAATCTCAAAGGTTCCTTTCAGCGATGTGCTCCCGTAATTACTCTTATTCAGATTTGCCGTCTTCAGTGTTATGTATTCTGCTTTCTGATCACTGCCCAGAACAAGCTTTGGCTTATTTGAACTCACCCCTACTGACGGTGTATATCTGACCTCATCAATCTTTGCCTCCGCACTGATCAATATCTTCGTCTCTTCCGCATCCACTTCATACAGATTGACGATATTATCCTGGGTCAGAGTAACCTTCGGAATCTGCTTAACAACGGAGATCGTAAGCGGTAATGTATGCTCTTTCGCGCTCTCACCGGTTCCCGTCTTCACTCGCACGTGCACTTTATATTTTCCTGTCTTGAGGTCTTTCGCTCCTCCGATCTGATATTCCGTAGCAGAATCCGGCATCTTCTCGATCGTAAAGCCAGAGCGACTGCCATCCGCCAATACTACCGAAAGGCCTTCGCCTGACACTTCATACCCATAAGACGGTACTATATGAACCGTTGCCGTGGGTGTATTCTGATTAAGATTCAGGTTAATGCCAGTCTCTTCCAGTCTCGGCGTACTGTCCTTGACTACAACACGGAAAGTCTTCGTATAACCGCCGTTTTTATTCGCCGTGACAGAAATAACTGCCGCTCCTGTCTCCGTCTTTATCTTAAGTGTCGCCTCACTGCCCTGGCCCTTAACCTCCGCCACCTTGGTGTTGCTGGATTTCCACTGGAGGGAAGGATTATCTATCACTTCATCTTTGCCGTCACGAACTGACGCAGACAATATATATTCCTTCGCTTCCTTCAAATCTTCCAGTTCTATTGAAGAATCGATCGGTACCGTCACGCCATTCTCTGTTGTTGTAATATCGATGCTGCCCGCAAGCCTGTCGTTGGTCACAGTGATCCTGAACGAAGGGCTGCTAATGGTAACTTTCTTATCACCATGTTTCACGGTCAGTTTCGCGGTTACTGACACTGTACCGCCGGAAACTCCGCTCACTGTTGCAGTATTGCCGCTTTTATTCTCCAGCCGTGCAGCAGAACCGGAGATACTCCACTCAACAGGATCATAGCTGCCCTCAGGAAGGTTCCCTCCTGCGGTCTCTATCTCTGCCATCAGATCTGTATTTGCACCATTCTGCAGCTTGGCTGCACCAGCTATAGAGATGTCCTCTACCGTAATGCCCGTTATCGTAAGTCCTGTTATTACTGCATCCTGATAGCCTTCTCTCTTCACGATCACATCGTAAATCGGCCGTGCGCCGTCTGCAATTGCATACTCTTTAAGACGCCACTCCGCTGATTTCAGTTCATACTCAGTCGGAAGAGCAAGTTCAATATCCGCAACTGTCTGGCACACATTTGTCACAACAGTCAATTTCGATGCATTCAATTCCTGCAATCTGGCCTTGATCGCTTCTTTCTCTGCTTCAGTCCACTTCCTCAGTACTTCTACAGTACATCTGGCTGTCTTGCCGCCGTCTTCTGTGGTTGCCGTGATCTCCGCCGTACCGTAACCGTTTATGGTGACTTTGCCCTGTTCACTTACACTCGCAACTCCTTCGTCAGAGGATGTGAAGCTGACTCTCTTATTCCGCGCCGAACTCGGCCGTACCGTTGCTCTGAGCAAAATCGCAGAATCACTGAACGAATCTCCCGCCACCGTAATTCTGCTGCGATTCAGGGAAATTCCCGTCACAGACCAACCCTCTCCTCCTGCCTCACGGAAGGGAATATTGTTTTTCTCCGCATAGGTTTCCGCTGTTGAACCGCTGAACCCGTAAATAACTGCTTTAGGAGAATTCTTCAGAATATTATCCCCTATCTTTGTCACTTTCTGCGGAATGTATAAAATCGTCAACTCTTTACAATTCGTAAAGGCATTCGCTTCGATAGTTTCTAAAGAATCCTGCGGATACAGCCACTGCAGACTGCTGCAGCCTTCAAAAGCACTGCTTCCGATGCTCTTCAGATTAACTCCAAACTGCACCTCCTCAAGACTTATGCAGCCGTCAAATGTATGCTTCGGCATTGTTACCAGCTGATCCGGCAGCGTCACCTGCTTTAACGCCTTACAGCCCTTGAACGCACCTTGGTTCCCTTCGTACTGATAACCAGAGTCCATGATCAGCTCCGCCGCTCCGTTTTCAAACTCCACCGCTTCGAGACACGCGCTGTTGCGGAATGCCGCTCCCCCTATCTTCGTCACGCTCCCCGGGATCGTCAACGGTTCGCTGTTGATGGCCCCCGAAAGATCCTGCCTGCCAAATGCCACGCCGTCAAAGGCCCCGGCTCCGATCGTCTCCAGCCCCTCATTCAGGTGCACTTCCGTCAGACTTGTGCAGCCGGAAAATCCGCCTTCCCCTATGCTGTCCAGCGACGCCGGAAAATCTGCCGCCTGAAGGCTGCTGCAACCGGAAAATGCCCAGTTCCCGATGCTTTTCAGATTAACCCCAAACTGCACCTGTTCAAGACTTGTGCAACCTTCAAATGTATGCTTCGGCATTGTTACCAGCTGATCCGGCAGCGTCACCTGCTTTAACGCCTTACAGCCCTTGAACGCACCCTGGTTCCCTTCGTACTGATAACCAGAGTCCATGATCAGCTCCGCCGCTCCGTTTT
>CAJTPO010000052.1 GCA_910578115.1 uncultured Lachnospiraceae bacterium
ACTTTCATAGTAAACTTACATCATGCTCAGCCTGCCGTTTGGCGGGCCGCATGGCCATCCATGCTATGAAAGTCAGAGACTTTCATAGTAAAATGTGATAACATATAGTTAACAACATTAGAAATATAAGTTATACGTAATCTATAAAAAAGGGTAAAGAACAGAGATATCGGGGTGTTTGGACATGGGATTGATCTATGTGGTGGAGGACGACAGGGATATCAGCGAGATTGAGAGTTTCGCGCTAAAAAACAGCGGCTACGATGTGCAGGTGTATGAGAACGGGGCGGATTTCTACCGGGCGGTGCGGGAGCGGGTGCCGTGTCTGGTGCTGCTGGATATTATGCTGCCCGATGAGAGCGGGCTGGCAGTGACGAAGAGGCTGCGCGAGGATCCGCGGACCAGGCATGTGCCGATCATCCTTGTCACGGCCAAGACAACGGAGCTTGACAAGGTGCGGGGGCTCGATATGGGGGCGGACGATTATATCACGAAGCCCTTTGGCGTGATGGAGCTGATCTCCAGAGTGCGGGCCCTGCTGCGCAGGAGCGGGGAGGATAAGGGGGAGAAATCCCTGACCATCGGGAAGATCCTTCTGGACGGGGAACGACATGCCGTGTATGTGGACGGTGTGCTCTGCGAACTGACTTATAAGGAATATGAACTGCTGCGGCTCTTGATGCAGCGGGCAGGGATCGTGACGACAAGAGAGGAAATCCTGAACCATGTGTGGGGAAGTGATTTTCAGGGGGAATCCAGAACGCTGGACATGCATATCAAGACGCTCAGGCAGAAGCTGGGAGAGGCGGGCGGCATGATCAGGACCGTGCGCAGCGTGGGCTATTTTCTGGAGAATGACGGATCGGTGTAGCAGACTGGTGCAGAAGATCGGTGCAGAAGCCGTAAGGCGGGAACGTGGCTTTTTGCGGGCGTTTGTGTCGAAGCGGACTTATGGGGGCGTTCATGAAGAAAAAGATCAACAGGCAGCTTATGTTTTTGTCGTCGATGGCGATCGTGATTACGCTGTTGCTGATGGCGGTGGTGTTCTACCGCCTTTTTCAGGCGCAGGTGATGGAGGATCTGAGGATCTATGCCCAGGCGCTGGCTGACGGCGGGACAATGGCTGCAGATGAAATGCAGGGTGTCATATCGGACATGGCTGCAGATGAAATACCGGATGGCATATCGGATATGGCCGCAGATTATATGCCGGATGCCGGATCGGATGCGGCTGCAGTGAAAGATTACGCTTACATTGACCGCTACAGCCATGGAAAGGAAAATGTCCGCGCCACCGTGATCACACCGGAAGGCGCAGTGCTCTATGACAGCAATGCGGATATAGGCGGGATGGACAATCATGCGGGGCGGCCGGAGGTGGCGGAAGCGCTGCGGGAGGGAGAGGGCAGGTCTGTCAGACAGTCTTCCACCATGCAGCGGAGCACCTTTTACTATACGATCCTTTTGCCGGACGGCAATGTGCTGCGGGTGGCCAGAGAATCCCACAGCATCTGGAGTATCCTCTACCGGTCGTTGCCGGCAATTCTGGCGGCGGTCTGTGCGATTCTGGCGCTGTGTGTTTTTCTGTCCCGTTATCTCACGGCCAGTCTGGTGGCGCCGATCGGCAGGCTGGTGGAAGATATGGATCATATGGATCATATCGGGGAAAAAGAGATTTACGTGGAGCTTTTGCCTTTTGCAAAGACCATCAGGACACAGCATGACGCCATCGTCCGTAATGCAAATATGCGGCAGGAGTTCAGCGCCAATGTATCCCATGAGCTGAAGACGCCGCTGACGGCTATTTCCGGTTATGCGGAGCTGATCGAGAACGGGATGGCCGCGGGGCAGGATGCGGTCAGGTTTGCCTCGGAGATCCGCAGGAACGCCAACCGGCTTTTGATGCTGATCAATGACACCATCCGTCTGTCGGAGCTGGACGTGCAGGACCGGGAAATTCCTTTTGAACAGATCGACCTGTATGAGGTCGCAGGAGACTGCGTAGAGATGCTGCAGCTGCGGGCAAAAGAGCGGGAGGTTGATCTGCGGCTGGAGGGCGGCAGCACCATGGTGCAGGGAGACAGGCAGATGCTGGAAGAGCTGCTTTATAATCTGTGCGACAACGCCATCAGCTATAACAACGCCGGGGGTTTGGTCGTGGTCAGCGTAGAGGATGTGGATGGCAGGCGGACACTGCGGGTGCAGGATACGGGGATCGGTATTCCGAAAGAATGTCAGGAGCGGATCTTCGAGCGGTTCTACAGAGTGGATAAAAGCCGCTCGAAGTCTACCGGCGGCACGGGGCTGGGACTGGCCATCGTAAAGCATATCGTGGCCGTGCACCGCGCCGGGCTGACGCTTGTGAGCGAACCGGGGGAGGGAACAACGGTCACGGTCACGTTTTGAGCTGGGTCTTGCAATATCATCCATAATATATTAAAGTAAAGTATAGTGATTTGGGTGAGAGGAGAATTTGTATGTGGACGAGAGCGGAGTTGAAAGAGAACGCAAAGAAATTTTTTAAGTATAACTACTGGAAGATGGTATTGGTCTCACTGGTGCTGTTATTGGGCGGTGGAGGGACAGGCGGCAGTGTATCCTACTCTAATTCGACAGGAAGGATGTATTCATCCGACGGTTCGGTTCATATGCCGCAGCTTACGACTTTCCTGTTAGCCTTTATGGGGGTTTTTCTGGCAGCCATGGTGTTTGGGCTGGCATTGAGGCTGTTTTTATTTAATCCACTGCATGTGGGGGCACAGAGATTTTTTGTTGTGAGCCACTACCAGAAGGCAGAACTGGGAGAGCTGGGTTATGCTTTTTCCAACGGCTACATGAATGTAGTTAAAACGATGTTTATGAGAGGGCTGTTTACTTCTCTCTGGACACTGCTCTTTATCATTCCTGGTATTATCAAAGGTTACGAATACCGCATGATCCCTTATATACTGGCGGAAAATCCGGGTATTGATTCCAGGGAAGCGTTTGCTGTCAGTAAGCAGATGATGGACGGTAATAAATGGGAGGCTTTTGTGCTGGATTTGTCTTTTATTGGATGGAATATATTAAGCGCATTTACCTGCGGTATTCTGGCGATTTTCTATGTGTTTCCTTATGTCTGTATGACAGATGCGGAGCTTTATGTGGCGCTTAAGGAGATTACATTCGGAGGCCGCGGCCGGTCTTATCAGAATGCACAACAGTATCAGGCCGGTCAGACGAATCAGGATTTTCAGGATTTCCAGGATTTCCAGAATTATTGAAGGATATACAGGACATGGATGCCGAAGCTGGATTGTTACGAGACGTAGTTTCTTAGCAGGTTCTATGCTGGCAGGAGTCATCGGAATATGAGAAAATGGATAAGCCACTGTCGTCTTTTGCGGACGGGTGGCTTATTATCGTTATCGTGCGGCAGCATGATGCGGCGAAGAAAAACCGGAACAGGCAGCAGGAATGGGCCGTCCGAAGGTACGGAGGAAAAGAGATGAAGGAACATTTTGTGACACAGGAGGCAATAACAGCGTTTTCGCAGTTTCTGCGGGCGGAGGAGCGGGAGACGGCTACCATCGAGAAGTACAGCCGGGAAGTACACGCCTTTTTCCTGTGGCTGCGGGAAAGAGCGGTCACGAAGGAGACTGTTCTGGAATGGAAGGGGAATCTGCAGAAGGAGGGATATGCTCCCGGCACGGTAAACGGCAAGCTGTCGGCGCTGAACAGCTTTTTCCGGTTTCTTGGCTGGGAGGAATGCCGGGTGAAATTTCTGCGCATCCAGAGGCAGATGTTCAGGCAGCAGTCGAAGGAGCTGACCCGGGCGGAGTATGCGCGTCTGCTGGACGCTGCCCGCAGAGCGGGAAAGGAAAGGCTGGAGCTGTTGATGGAGACCATCTGTTCGGCCGGGATCCGGGTCAGCGAGCTTCCCTATATTACGGTGGAAGCAGCCAGAGCAGGCCGGGCGGAGATTGCCCTGAAAGGCAAGATCCGGGTGATTCTGCTGCCGGATAAATTGTGCCGAAAGCTGCTTAAGTTTGCGGAGAAGCAGGGAAAAGACAGAGGGGAGATCTTTGTCACGAAAAACGGAAGAGGGCTGTCCAGAAGGCAGATCTGGCGGGAGATGAAAGAACTGTGCCGGGAGGCCGGTGTGGAAAGTTCGAAAGTGTTTCCGCACAATCTCAGACATCTGTTTGCCACGACTTTCTATAAAATCTGCAGAGATATCGTGAAACTGGCCGATGTACTGGGACACAGCAGTGTGGAAACAACGAGGATCTATCTGCTGACTGCAGGACAGGATCATGTGCGGCAGCTGGAACAGACGGGATTGATTCTGTAGACAGAATCAATATTCTGTCTATCAAAACCTGCTTTTTTTACAATTTGTTCTAACAACCCGTGGAATTTACGTCAGAATTTAAACAGAACTAAAATCATAAATCAAAATAGAGGATATAAAGAAATCGAAACGCAACATATCTTTTGCGCTTCTCTTTTTTGCGTCTGAAAATATAGAAATTTATTGCAAACTACAAATATTATGTGCTATATTTATAAAAGATTCATATATTTTATAGACAGAATATTGATTCTGTCAATTTCTGATTTCTGAAAGGAGTTCATCATATGTCCGTACGGAAAGAAGAAAAGATCAGTCCGGAAACAATCGAGGCTTTTCTGGCGGATCAGAAGGAGAAGGGAAGGAAAGCATCGTCCCTGCAGAATTATCGTCGAACATTGCTGGAACTGTATCGTTATCTGCCGGAGGATAAGTGCATCAGGGAACAGACGGGATCAGAATGGAAAGTCTGTCTGGAAAAGCAGGGGCTGCAGCCGGCGACGGTGAATACACGTATATCAATATGGAACAGTTTCCTTCGCTATTTAGGGCGGCGGGAGTGGCAGATGGAGGATTTTGAGAGAGAAAAGGTAAAAGTACAGCCCAGGTTGAGCCGTACTGAGTATCTGCGACTTCTGTCTGCGGCGAAGCAGCTGGAGAAGGAGAAGACATATCTGCTGATCAAGACGCTGGGCGGGGCCGGCATGCGGATTCAGGAGCTGCCGCAGCTCACGGTGGAGGCAGTGACGAAGGGAAAGGTGGAACTGGAGGCTTCCGTCACTGGCCGGAAAAGAGTGCTGCGCCTGCCGGTAGGACTGCGGGAAGAGCTGCTGGATTATACCCATCGTGAGGGGATCAAATGCGGGCCGGTATTTGGTACGGCGGAAGGTGTTCCCATGGCGCGATCCAATGTGAATTATTTTGTTGGTTTGGTAAGCCGTGATGCGAGGGTGGACGAGGAGAAGGTGACGCCGAGCTGTCTGTGGAAGATGTATCGGGAGACTTGTGAAGAGATTCAGGCGAATGTGGCGGTTTTGATCGAGCAGACTTATCAGAATATACTGGAAGAAGAACAACGGATCACTGGATGGAGGGTATAGGGTTGGCGGCATGTGTGTATCCCGTATTCGTGCCCTCTTTTTGTGCAGCGTTTGCATGGGGATGAAAACGGATCGTTTGTGTCTGGTACTCCGTACCGGATGGAAATGGGGGCAGGTATGTGGAAGCGGGAAAAGAAACCGGGGGAAGGCTATGTAACAGGCTGGAAAGCAAAAGAGAAAGGGTTTGAGGTGTGGTGCAGGAAAATGATTGTTGCTGCGTATAAAGGAATCAGGAGAGGGCATTGGAAAAAGGTGGTAAAGCGGGTGTTGTTGGCGCTTTTTGTTGTGGTGGGGGTATTTATACTGGGACGTTATCTGTTGTCGGATGAGCTGGAGGTGACTTTCCATCATCTGTATTCCCCAAAGATACTGGGGACGGATAATACCAGACTGGTGGTGCTGTCGGATCTGCATAACAGGGAGTTCGGAACGGATAACACGACACTGATACGGCAGATCAGTTCACTGGAGCCGGATCTGATTATTATGGCGGGGGATATGGTCAACGCCTATGAGGATGATCTGGATGTGATCCTGCATCTGTGTGACGAGCTGTTAAAGGTGGCGCCTGTTTACTACGGGCCGGGCAATCATGAGAACCATCTTTTCTACGAAAAGGGCAGTCCACTGGAGAGTCTGCTTATGGAGAGAGGAGTTCATGTGCTGGTGAACCGGGCGGAAGAGGTGACGATCCACAAGACACCGTTTCTGATCGGGGGACTGACTACTGCGCCGGAGGGCTTTGAGGAATATGGTGTCGAGTTTATCGAAGAATATGAGAAGAGCAGTGATTTTAAGCTGCTGATTGCCCATTATCCCGGCCTCTATTATGATGCGCTCGCGGATACGGAGATCGATCTTGGCATCTGTGGGCATTATCACGGCGGTCTGGTGCGGCTTCCGATCCTGGAGGGACTTTACCATGGGGATGTGGGATTTCTGCCAAAATACAGCGGCGGTATGTACAGTCTGCCCCGCAGCACAATTTTTGTTTCCAGAGGGATGGAAGATCACAGCGGTTTTCCCAGGGTTAATAACCGGCCGGAGCTGGCTGTTATCGATATCAACGGCCGACAGGAAACGGAACGATAAAGGAGTGAATGCGATATGATTCTTGTGAGTTTTATAATACCGGTGATGATGTTGTGTCTGGTATTTCTGTACATAATTTTGGCCCGACAGTTTTTTATGATCAAATCAAAACTGCCGGTCTTTGGATTCCGGGGAGCCATGGGTGGGCTGAACGGGAAGCGCAGGAAGCTTGCGGTGTGGGGAATCCTGGTCTTTGTGTTTGGCTTTGCGGGCCAGATGGCGACACAGCTGTATGCGCCGAGTATGCTGATGGTGTTCAATTATGAGGAGGCGGCCAGAGGCCAGAATCCGAATTCCACCCGGTTCAATGAGTCCGTCATCCTTTCGGACCGGATCCTGGAGAAAGTGGTCAGGCGGGGCGGCCTTTCGCTCGGTGCAGACCAGCTGGCAGATTTTCTGACGATTTCTACGCCGTTAGATGCGGAGAAACTGGATGTCACCCAGGAATCGGCATTGAAGATCTCCACGGAATACTGGGTTCACTGTTCGGAACGGGTATCCCTGTATGGAACAACGCCGAAGGAAGTGCTCAATTTCCTGGCGGATGTATACTGGGAGGATTTTACAAACAATTATGCGGAGAATGACAAGGTGCTGGATCTGTCCTTCGAGGAACTGGAGGGCATGGAATATCTGGATGTGAAGAACTACCTGCAGATGCAGGCCTATAAGTTGAAAAACTATCTGCCCGGTTACAGCAGTGAGAGCAGCAGTTTCCGGGCGGAGGGCAGTGGGGAGACCTTCCCTTCTCTGAGTCAGAAGATTGATAATTTTATTGAGATCGAGCTGGAACGCTATGAGGCATTTATATTGGAGAAAGGGCTTTCCAGACATAGAAATACATATCAGTCCCGCATGCAGTATGCGAATCGTCTGCTGGATACGGATCAAAAGAAGGATATGGCGGCTCATGATGTGCGCATAGAGGCCATCAATATGTACAATGCCTTTATGACCAGATTTGTGCTGATCCCTACTTATGACACGGATCAGGAATTCTATATGTCTAGAACAAAGGTGGGTGTGGACTACTTTGCGGATGAGGCCAAAGAGTTTCTGGAATCGGCTACGGAACTGGTGGAGGAGATGGAGCATAATACTTACGCGTCTGGACAGGTGGGCAGATCGGGAGCATCCGACGATATCTACGCGCAGGCAGACGAGCGGATCGGGGAACTGAACGCAGAGCTTAAGAACCTGGCGGCGCAGTGCCGGGAGCTTTGCGACGCTTACGTGAGAGTGAAGCGGGACGGTTACATCCAGGTTTCCTTTTCCACACCTTCCGTGCCCGGCAATGTTATAAAGGCACTTTTGATCACGATGCTCTATGTGGCGGTATGGATCGGGCTGGCGGTACTGCAGCCTTATTATGCGGAGTGTATCGGCAGTCAGGCGGTTGAGCGCAGAGCACAGAAGCTGGCCAGAAAGGAATACCGGAAGAATAAGCAGGAATATCGTAAACGGGAGAAGCAGGAAAAGAAAGATGAGAAAAAGAACAGGAGAAAGGGGGAAGAGGTATGAAAGAACTTGATGTTTTCCGCTATTTGAAAAAATACCGTACGGCGATCATAAGTGTTTCGATCCTGGCGGGTGTGGCGTTTTTTCTGATTGCACAGCTTTACATACAACAGTACACGGCTGTCACGGTAATTGAGTATACCGGTTCCCGTGCTGAAGAGGGGCTTTCTCCGGACGGAAGTGATATCGATACAACGGAGATCTATGCCACCAATCTGGTGAGCCAGGCTATGAAGGCGCTGGGGATTGAATACACGGAGGCTACTACGGATGATATCCGCATGAATATCCAGGTGGAACCGGTAATTACGGAGGAGGATCTTTTGGTGCAGCAGGCCAAGCTGGATAACGGAGATGAGGACTATGAGATATGGCCGACCCGGTTTGTGGTTTCTTTCAACTGCGGTGTAGGGAGCGGCAAAGAGTATCCCCGCATGGTTTTGAACCAGATCCTGCAGGAATATGCGGAATACTATGGAAAAAACCATGTGAACACTTCGCTGGCCGCCAATCCGGTCAGTGACATTACGTCTAAAGGCTATGATTATCTGGAGATGGCGGAGGTCATGGACGAGACGCTGGACAATATCGTGGAACATTTGACTGACAAGAACGGCTGGAATGCCGATTTTCGTTCCAGCAGAACAGGATGCAGTTTCCAGGATCTGCTGGATGAATTCGAATTTATCAGAGATGTGGAAGTACGGGAACTGCTCTCTGAGATTCTGGAAGGGCGGATCACCAAAGACAGGGAACTGCTTCTGAACAAATATCGAAACCGCAACAACAATCTGGAAATTTCCAACAACGCTGCTTCTTTCGAGATCGAGAAGATCCGTGGGATCATTACCTCCTATGAGAATGCCATGGGAGAGTTTTCCAGCAATACGACGACGGTTTCTGAGGATGGAACGGAGGAAGAGAGTCAGGGAAGCCTGCTGCAGAATAATGTGCTGCCGGATGTCTACGACGACTGGAACCGGGATGACGACGGCAATTGGGATCCAGTGGACCGGACGGCGGAGTATGATATTCTTTTGATGAAGTACATAGAAGACCGTACGCTCTATGAGCACAATCTGATCGACAGAGACTACAATAATTATGTGATCAGTGTATTTACCGGAGCACCGTCGGTTTCTTCGGAACAGGCACAGCAGGAGATTCAGGAGAAGATCGAAAAGCTGGCAGATCGGATCAATGAACTGCAGACGGTCTACTACGAGACAAACGATGAGTACAATGAGTATCTGGGGGCAAGCAATATCGTGATGTTATCCAGTGTGCGGGTGACAGAGCGGTTCCCTATCTTTATATTTGCGGTGTTGATTGTGGTGATCTTCGGTGTGCTGGGCTGTGCCGGGGCGGCGCTTTTCGGCCGGATTGAGGATTTCATCGAATACTATGCTTTTACAAGCAAGGTGGACGGCCTGCCCAACCGGGCGAAGTGCGACCAGTTTATCACGGTGCGGGAGAGTCGGCCGATTCCGGAGAGCTTTGCCTGTATTGTGTTTAAACTTGCCAACCTGCAGACGGAGAACGCCCGTCTGGGCAGAGAGGCCGGAGACCGGATGATCAAGGATTTCGTGAACATACTGACGTCTGTCTTTGCGCCTTCTGACAAAATGTTTGTGGGTAATAACGGAGCAGGACAGTATCTGATCTTTGCAGAGAATCTGGAGCAGGAACAGGTAAATGCCGCTCTGTTCCAGATCGGTGTAGTCTTCGCACAGAAAAGTGAGGAATGCGGTTACAAAATAGAATTGCAGAATGGGTTTGCCTGTGCGGGTGAGGAGAAGTGTTACTATATCCGTGAACTTCTCTCCATTGCCATGAAGCGGGTAAGTGCTGCGCGTACAAAAGAACAGGAAACGACCGGGACTGTGACAGTCTGATGCGTTATTCGGTTCGTGGTGGAAATGATGTTATGTGACTTACGGTTACAGACATAAATTAGAGAAGTACGGTTACAAAAGTGGGGAGGAATAGGGTTTGGTCGCGATCATTTATATGATACTGGCAACTGCGATGTTCTTTTTGCAGGACACATACTTTTTGATAGGCGGCGTGGAATTCAGCTTGAAGAATCCCTGTGTGGTGGGCATTCTGTTTCTGGCGCTGATAAACTTTATTGTGACGGTACGACCGGGGCGCACGATTATTCTCGTGCGCCACACGTTGGTACAGCTTGTGCCCTGTGCGATTCCTTTTTTCTTTTCAGCTCTGATCTGGGTCATGTCCAGTGCGGACAGTATTATGATCGCCAACGGCACGGGGATGATCATACCGCAGATCTCGTCGGTGCTGGTGGCGACGGCTACGCTGTACCTGTTCGGCAGCCGCGGGCTCTGGTACTGTCTTGGCTCCATGTGTCTGGCCAACTTTGGCAGAGTGCTGGTGGTGGTCTGGGAAGGCGGTGTGGGCGCCTTTATGGCGGAGTTTTACACGTTGATCGTGACTTTCAGTGTGGAGACCGGGCCCTTGATGGAGGCGCTGGAGATCAACGATCTGACATTTGCTTTCGGGCCTTTTCTGATCTATCTGCTGCTGAAACGGAAGGAGGTTGCTCATTGGCCGCTCTGGATGCTGGCGTCGTCTCTGCTGTTTGTGATCGGGTTAAAAAGGACTGCCATTCTGGCTGTGATCCTTAGTGTTCTTGTGGTGTGGATCGTACAGCTTTTGCCGGAGAAGGCTGCCAGACAGACGGCACTTGTCATCGGTCTGGGGATGTTATTTATCAGTTTCATGTATATTGTAGGGATCCGATACGGTCTTTTTCAGTATCTGGAAGCCCACTTCGGGATTGATACCAAGGGGCGGGTGGCGATGTTCATGAATCTGGAGCCCTACTACGATATCAGCATAACTTATATGGGGAAAGGCACCGGTTTTGAGCGGTATGTGGACTGGGCCTCGGGAGAACGCTTTAAGATTCCGCAGCGCACCCTCATGCCGATCCATAATGATTTCCTGCGGATGTATCTGAATATCGGTTTCGTCGGTTATTGGATCTGGATCTGGAGTTGGCTGATGGTACGGCTGCGTTATTGGTTTAAACAGGGCGGTAAGAGTGCAGGGTGTGTATTTCTCGGCGTCGGTATCTATTGCTTTACCCTGTTTGCCACGGACAACACGATCTACTATCCATATACCATGATTGCCTGTGCGCTGGTTCCCATGTCGTGTAACCTGGATGCACTGGCGGAAAATGAGCTTGTGAAACACCGCTCCAGGTGGGAAGATTGAAAGTCTCTTCGGTATGGAGGAAAGACCGAAAACTAAAAATATGAATCAGGAATCCGGGAGATGGTCAAAAGTGAAAAAAGAGAATAAGAAAATCTGTTTTGCTTCGTCCTCGGGCGGTCATTTGGAAGAGCTTTTGATGCTTCGCCCCCTGATGGAACGCTATGACAGCTTTATCGTCACGGAGAAGACTGCCTATGAGATCGCGGTGCCGGGGATCAGATGCTATTATCTGCAGCAGGTGAACCGCAGAGAGAAATCGTGTATGCGTCGGCTGATCGTCAATGCGTTCCGCTCGTTGAAAATATTCGTGATCGAGTGGCCGGATGTGGTAATCAGCACCGGCGTTCTGGCGACGATTCCCTTATGTCTGCTGTGCAGGATATTCGGGAAGAAGCTGGTGTATATCGAATCCTTTGCCAATGTCAGGACGCCCAGCCAGACGGGCAGGCTGATGTACCGGTTTGCGAACCGCTTCTATGTCCAGTGGCCGGAGATGCAGGAATATTATCCAAAGGCTATATACCGGGGCGGCGTTTACTAGTATAATCCACGATAATTATTGTGGATTATACTAAAGCAGGAAAAGAAAGGCAGGGGTGTGAAGATGATATTTGTGACGGTGGGATCGCAGAAGTTCTCTTTTGACCGTCTGCTTACAAAGGTGGACCAGATGGCAGGGGAGCATATGCTTACCGAAGAGGTCTATATGCAGACCGGCAACAGTACCTTTGAACCGAGGCACTGCCACTATCAGCAGTTCTACGACCGGGATAAATTTGCGGAGATGGTGGAGAAATGCAGTATCCTGATCACGCACGGCGGCGTGGGGATCGTGGTGGATGCGGTGAAGCGGGGCAAGAAGGTGATCGTGGTGCCGCGCAGGGCAGAGCTTGGGGAGCATGTGGACGGACACCAGCAGCAGTTGATGGAACAGTTTCACGCGCGGAACCTGATCAGCGCCTGCATGAATGTGGACGATCTGCCCTATCTGCTGCGGATGGCAAAGACACGCAAATTCGGCGGTTATCAGTCTAATACGGAACAGTTTGTGGCCTCTGTGGATGAATTTCTGCAGTCGCTGTAACGCAGCGGAAATGGCCGGCAGCAATATCGCCGATGTTTCGGGCGGTGGAAAGTGGTTATGGCATGATGAAGATACTGGTGATCGGCCCCAGCGAGACGCGGGCCAGAGGCGGGATGTCGGCAGTCATCCGGGAGATCCGGGAGAGTGAGCTGCTAAAAGACGAATTTGAGATTGACACGTTTGCTTCTTACATAGACGGCCCGCTGGCTGTCCGGCTTGTGTACACATTCTGGGGCTGCCTGCGTTTCATGCTGTGCAGCCGCAGGTATGATCTGTTTCATCTCCACACCGCGGAGCGGGGCAGTACCTTCCGCAAGCATTTCTATCTGTGGTGGGCAAAAAGGACAGGCAGGAAGGTGATCGTGCATATTCACGGGGCGGAGTATCTGACCTTTTATGACGGGCTGGGATCTCTGGGCAGACGGGTGGTGGACAGATTTCTGCAGCGGGCGGATCTGGTGCTGGCGCTGTCGGAGAGTTGGAAAAGAGAACTGGAGGCGCGCTTTTGCATTGACACGTGCAGGACGCTGTATAACGGGGTAGATACGGTAAAGTTCCGGGCGGCGGTGACGGATGTCTCCGCCTGCCGGCATTCTTTCCTGATGCTGGGGAGACTGGGCAGCCGCAAAGGGGTCTACGACCTGATCGATGCGGTGGAGATCGCCTGCCGGAAGAATCCGGAACTGACCGTCTGCATCGCAGGCGACGGCGAAGTGGACAAGGTGCGGGCGCTGGTGGCAGAAAAAGGGCTGGAGCGGTATATCAGTGTGCCCGGCTGGATCGGAGAGACGCAGAAGCTTAAATATTTGAAAAAGGCGGCGGTTTTGGTGCTGCCTTCTTATTATGAAGGATTGCCCATGGCTGTGCTGGAGGGCATGGCGGCGGGCAAAGCCATCATCAGTACGACGGTGGGTGCGATTCCGGAAGTGATTGGCGAAGAGAACGGGATTCTGCTGGAGCCGGGCGACGTGGAAGGGCTGGCGGAAGCGATGCTTGCGTGCAGCGGGAATGTGGACGCGCTGCAGAAGATGTCTGTAGAGAACCGGCGGAAAGCGGAAGAGACTTTCGGAGTGCGACGGATGCATGAGAAGCTGGGAGCGTATTATAAGATGGTGGGGGATGTCTGAGACATTTTCTCAAGTGATTGCTGTTGAATCAATGAAATGGCTAAGGAGAGAGCGATATGGAGAAAAAGAGTCCGTTGATCAGTGTGATCGTGCCGGTTTATAATGTGGCGCCTTATATAAGGCGGTGTCTTGACTCCATAGCGGCGCAGAACTATCCGGAGCTGGAGATCATTGCGGTGGATGATGCGTCTACGGACGGGAGCGGACAACTCTGCGATGCCTGTGCAGAGTCGGAAGCGAGGCTGCAGGTGGTACACTTTGCGGAAAACAGAGGGCCCTCCGCGGCCAGGAATGAGGGGATCCGCAGGGCGGCCGGTGCGTATCTTTGTTTTGTAGATGCGGACGACCGGGTGGAGCCGGATCTCCTGGACAGACTTTATGCGAGTCTGCGGGAGGCGGAGGCGGATGTCAGTGTCTGCGGGGCTGACGGCATCAGACTGGCGGGAGGTCCGGCGGGCGTCTTTTCCGGAGAGGAAGCGATCGTGTGCATGGCCAGGGAGATTCCCTTTAATTATGTGCCCTGGGCGAAGCTCTATGCGGCGGCTCCTGTGAAGGCCTGCCTGTTCGATGAGCGGATTTATTACAGTGAGGATATTCTGTTTCTGTATGAACTGTTTCAGCACGTGGGGCGTGTCAGTTATGTACCGGATATTCTCTATCATTATAATAACGACCGGGAAGACAGCCAGGTACACAGCGGCGTGAGCGTCAGGAAGCTGACGGCGCTGAAGGTCCATGATCATGTCTGCGACCATGCGGGAGAGCGCTTCCCGGAAGCGGCATTGTATTTCCGGCGGCTGTCGCTGGATGTAGATTCCCGCTGGGCCATGCTGACGGTAGAGTCGGACGCGGAGAAGCGGCAGATCTTCTCCCTGCTGAAAAGACTCCAGAGCCATATCAGACGGCATTATGACCGGAAGGCGCTGCAGCTTTTACCGGAGAGAAAAAGCAGGGTGGCAGTGCGCACGCTGCATGCCAGTGTGCCGCTCTTCTGGGGGATGGCGTCCCTTTACAAATATGTTAAACGGTGGTTGAGAAAATAGGAAGGACAGCTTCTTCAAAGAAGCAAAAAGCTGTTAAAACAGGGAAAGCAGTGTCAAAACAGGGAAAGCAGTGCCAGAACAAGGAAAGCAGTGTCAGAACAAGGAAAGCAGTGTCAGAACAGGGAAAGCAATGCCAAAACCAGCAGGAGAGCCGGGGAACTATGAGACAACATACACCATTGATCAGCATCATCGTGCCGGTCTACAACGTGAAGCCATATCTGGAGAAGTGCCTGGCTTCCATAGCGGCACAGACTTATCCCAATAAAGAAGTCATTCTTGTAGACGACGCCTCTACGGACGGTGGCGGCCGCCTCTGCGACGAGTGGGCGGCCTCTGCAGAGTGGCTTCAGGTGGTGCATCTGCCACAGAACAGCGGGATATCAGCCGCCAGAAATGAAGGCGTGCGCAGGGCCCAGGGAGAGTTTATCACCTTCATAGATTCCGATGACTATGTGGAACCCCGGCTGCTGCAAAAGCTCTATGATGCGCTGGCAGAAAGCGGAGCGGAAGTGAGCATCTGCGGCACCGACGGGTTAGGGACGGGGCAGGAGCCTGCCCGCGTCTATCAAAGGACGGAGGCGGTCTGTGCGATGGCCGGACGAAGCCCTTTTCTGTGGACGGCATGGGGAAAGCTCTATCCGGCGGCGCTTGTAAAAAAGTATCCCTTTGACAGCCGCGCTCTGTGCTGCGAAGATCTGCTTTTTTTCTATCAGATTCTGGGAGAGACCAGCTGCATCAGTTACGTGCCGGACAGGCTGTATCACTATGTATACAGGGCGGGCAGTCTGATCAACAACGGCATTGATGAGAGACGGTGTACGGTTCTTGCGGTGCTGGATCATATCTGTGAGGATGCGCAGCATAACTTACCGGAGACGGCGGACGGCTTTGCACAGCTGGCGCTGGATACGGCCGTGCGTCTGGGGATGCAGGCTGTGGAGGCGGGCAGTGCGCAGAAAGATCTTTTCGGTTATCTGCGGCGGTTTCGCCGGCACTGCAGACGACATTTCAGCCTGAATGCTCTGCGGCTCTGCCCGCATGGTAAGGGGGTGACGGCGCAGCTGCTGTTGTATGGAAATACGGCGGCATTCTGGTGCATGGCCGTTGTTTACAGGCAGTTAAAGAAGTGGAAGCGGAGTGGTGATGTGGATGGACAGAACTGAAAATACAGTCAAAAATGTAACCTTTTCCATGCTCAGCGAGTTCATGCTGGCAGTGTTTAAGTTTGTATCCCGTTACGTGTTCGTACAGATCCTGGGGAAAGAGTATCTGGGGCTGGACGGCCTGTTCACCGATATTCTGGCGGTGCTGTCTCTGGCGGAGCTGGGATTTTCCGTCTCCATTACGTACAGTCTCTACCGCCCGGCGGCCGAGGGAGACCGGGAGCTGATCAAATCGCTGATCCGGCTGTACCGCCGTGTCTATCAGATTGTGGGGGTGACGGTCCTGACGGTGGGAGCCGGTCTTACGCCCTTTCTTGATTTTTTCGTCAAGGAGATGCCCGAGGATATTCCGTATATTCCGCTGATTTATCTGCTGAATGTGCTCAATACCGGCGTGGCTTATTTTTTTACCTATAAATCCACACTGTTGTTTGTATATCAGAAGAAGTATATCGACACCATGATCCGTGCCGGGCTGACGCTGCTTGTCAATGTGGTGCAGATCGTGGTGCTGGTGGTGAGCGGCAATTATCTGTACTATCTCTGTATTCTGGTGGCCGGCACGGTGCTGCAGAATGTGGCCGTTGCGGTGAAGGCGGACAGGCTTTATCCGTATCTGCGGGAAAAGGAGGTGCGCCCGCTGCCGGGGGAGATCCTGCAGGATATCCGGCGCAATGTGAGCGCCATGATCTTAAACCGTGTGGGAGCAGCGGCGGTGTTCAGCACGGACAACATTCTGATCTCCAAGTTTGTGGGCATCATCACCACCGGACTGTATTCTAATTATGTGATGATCCGGGGGTTCTTAAATCTGATGACAGGTGCGCTGTTTAATGCGCTTACCCCTGCGCTGGGCAGTCTGGTCGCCACGGAGACGGAAGAGGCGAAAAGAGAGGCATTCAGGCGGCTGGATTTCTTCGGGGCGTGGCTGTTTGGCTGGCTGAGTATCTGTCTGCTGTGGCTTTTTGACCCTTTTATCACGCTCTGGCTGGGTGAGGATTATCTGCTGCCCCGGCCGGCGGTGATATTGATCGTCGTTAATTTCTATGTGAACAGTATGCGCATTCCGGTGGCAAAGACCAGAAGCGCCATGGGGCTGTTCTGGGACGAACGCTACAAGTCGATCCTGGAAGCCATAGTCAATCTTGTCGTTTCCGTGATTCTGGCACAGAGGTGGGGAATCGTGGGCATTCTCGCCGGAACCCTGATCAGTTCTGTGGCGCTGCCTTTCTGGATTGAGCCGCGGGGGCTGTACCGGTACGGTTTCCGGCAGTCTGGCAGAGAGTATTTCGCGCGTTATTTTCTGCGTCTTGTGGTGACTGTGGGAGCCGGTGCACTGACCGGGCTGTTGTGCCGGATGACGGGGGAAAATTTCGGCGGATTTCTGGTCAAGGGACTGGTCTGTCTGGTGGTGCCGAATGCGGTTTATGCGGTCGCATACCGCCGCACGGAGGAATGCCGTTTCTTGGGGAGGACAGTCCGGTCCGTTCTGCTGCGGCGTTAACGTTAAAGCGAATAATTGGTTGCTGTTCACGATGCCCAGAACCCTGCTGCAGGGCATCCGGCCGATAACTGTAACAATAATTGTGCGGTTTTGCTTAAGAAAATGATACAAAAAGCCGATAACATCAATATAATACGTATAGTAAATGAAATTTTTAATGTCATTCATTATAGTATAGCGGGGCGAAAAGGATTTTACCCGTATGGAACAGACGGCAGTCATGAAGGACAAGGAGGTTACGATTCATGCAGATCAGAGCGAACGAGAACGAGAATCAGGTCATTCAGGTCAGCAGCAGTGCCCGGGCGAGAGCGCAGGAGAGGGCCGGCAGGAATGGACAGGAAGAGCAGAAGAGAAATACTATTTTCATGGGAGATCTGAATGTTAAGAAGGATCCGATCACCCAGCGCAAGCAGTATGCGCAGCAGAAGGCGCTCAAGATGGTGAGCGATGCCTGGGATGTTGACCGGAAGATCGACCAGAACATACAGGATATCCGGGATAAGCTGAGACAGCTGGAGGATGAGTATGTGGAGAATCTGGGGTATATAGCAGAGGGAGATGCCCAGAAGGAGCAGCTGCGTCAGCAGTACAATGTGGCGCCGGATTCCCAAGAGCAGAAGGATCTGGAACTGCTCCAGAAGAAAGCCGATTACATGCGGCATCCGGATGAGGTAACACTGACGGAGGAAGAACGGGCGCGGCTTAAGGAGATAAGCGGTCGTCCGCCCGAGACGAAGGAAGAGGCTGAGCTCCTGCAGCGGAAGGCTGATGCGGAGAAATTCGGGCTTGAAGTAGAGTGGTCGGAGGAAGAGGAAGCGCTGCTGAAAGAGATGGAGGGTGTGCCTTTAACGGAGTATCAGGAACGCTGTCTGAAGATCGATGAGTATCAGAAAACCTATGAGACCAGAAATGACGTGATCAAAGACCAGATCGCCGCTTATAACGGTTCGATCCGTGCCACCAGGCTGGAACGGCTGAAATTCCACGAGATGCAGAAGGCGCAGAAGAAAGCCGAAGAGGTGATGGAAGCGGCCGGCAAGGAGATAATCGGTATGCTTATGGAAGAAGCCAAGGACCACGTGGACGAGGAGATGGAAGAGACGAAGGAGGAGGCCGAGG
Organism: uncultured Lachnospiraceae bacterium; assembly: GCA_910578115.1. GTDB lineage: Bacteria > Bacillota > Clostridia > Lachnospirales > Lachnospiraceae > UBA3282. The sequence continues at coordinate 18,336 of CAJTPO010000052.1, forward strand.
AGAAAGCGGAAGAAGAGGCCGGTCAGGAAGAGAAGATCGAAGAGCGGAAAGAAGACACGGCGAAGCTGGAGCAGCGGATCGAAGAAACGCACAGGGAGAATGAAGCGCGCGAAGAACTGCGCAGGGAGGCCGAGGAGCGGTCGAGAGAGGATGCGGTCCTGCTGGGCGATATCATGGAGGCCGGCATGGGTACGGGCGGTCTTTCCGATGTGAAGTTTGACGTGAAGAATATGCTGCATAAGATGAAGCTGCTGGAAGAAGACCTGAAGGGAAGCATCGTGGACGAGGAGACCTGATCTGTGACAAAAAAAGCATGTTTCGTGACATAAGAAGGAATAAAAGCCGTACCCGTGCCGATATACTAACAGAATAGTGCGGCAGAATAAGCGGCACGAAGAATACGCCGCTGGGAACGGAGCTGTTTTGGACGGCAGGCCCGTACGGGTGATATACGAGGGGAAACATGAATATTGCGGTTTGTGATGACGAGGTAAGAGGGAGAGAAAGGATTCGAACCTTACTTGAGAAAGAGCTTTCTCAGGCACAGACATGTGAATTTGATTCAGGGATGAAATTGATTGAAAAGGTAAAAGAGGGTTACCGCCCGGATATCGTGCTGCTTGATATCGCGATGGAAGGGATGGACGGCATGGAGACGGCAAGGCGTCTGAGGGAACTGACAGATGTGATCCTGATCTTTGTGACGGGAGTGAAGGAGCAGGTGTTTGATGCTTTTGACGTGGGTGCTTTCCATTATTTGATGAAACCAGTTGACGAAGATAAGATGCTGGATGTTCTGAGGCGGGCCGCACAGGAAGTGGAGAAAAGGCAGTGCGGTCCGCGTTATCTTCTGGTGAAGACGGAGGGAAGCCACCGCAGAATACCGGTGGAAGATATTCTTTATGTGGAGAACAGTGGGCGTAAGGTGATCCTGCATATGAAGACGGAATGCCTGGAATACTATGAAAGGATGAACCATCTGCAGGAAGTGCTGGGAGAAGGATTCTATCGCTGCCACAGGGGATATCTGGTGGCGTTGTCTGCCATCACCGGTTATGACCATGAGAGCATCACCGTCGGATCGGGAGACCGGATTTATCTGGCAAAACAGAAATACGGTGAATTTGTGAAGCTGTATTGCAGCTATTTGAAAGAGTAGAGAAGTTTTCGTTGTATGAATGGGAGCAAAACTGCCGTGATCAGCATGATAGAGGGAGAAGCCGCATGACTTTGGATTTACTCGGTCTGATCGAGTATTTGGTGAAAGCCGGACTTTTGTTATATTTATGCAGAGACAGTATTATGGTGAAAGAGAAGTATCGTTCCGCGGGGAAGATACTTTTTTTCTTACAGGCATTTATGACAGGGTACTGGCTTTCCAATTCGGTATGGGTTAACAGCCTGTTCTATGGAAATACAGGCGGGTATATCGTGGACAGCGGTTACAGTATTATAAAGCTGGTGATTGTCCTGGGCTGCAGTTTTCTGGCCATGGATCTTTTTTATCAGGGAAGAAGGCTTGCGAAACTGTATTTGCTGCTTGTCTTTTATGCGGTGCAGGAGATGACGAAATTCATCCTGCACAGTGGCTGGTCTTTTATCATGTTGAGACTGCTTGATCATCTGAATGAATTGATTATGACGGAGGAGATGGATCTGGAGCAGTTTATGAAGATTGCCGTGTACTTGCAGGATTACAGTATGTGGATTTATTCAATAGGCTATCTGATATTTATGTATGGGATACTGCGTGCTTACCGAAGGTATCTGACGCCTTCGGGGCCGGTAGATGGGATCAGCAGACAGGGTCTTTGGTTTTTGATGCTGACACCCATGGTTACCATGGCTTTCGATATGTCCTGGCGGATTTCCTTCTACAGGCAGCGGGGGACAGAAGTGGAGTTCCTGTATGAGAGACATGGCAGCATGTATGTGATTGTGCCGTTGATCGCTCTTCTGTGTCTGGCCTGTATTGTTTTCAGCCGCAGGATCTACAGTGAACTGGTGCAGGCCGAGGCGCAGAAAAATAACCTGTTGTTCTACAAACAACAGCTTGCAGATATGACGGACCATGTTAAGGAGCTGGAGCAGTTGTATGATGGGATCAGGGGGATGCGCCATGACATCAACAACTGTGTGGCGGATATGGAGCAGCTGTTTCGTGCCAGTGCCGGAGAGGGACAGATGACGGATCAGGTCAGGCAGGAAGCGTACGGGTATCTGCAGAATATGCAGAAGGCGGCTGCCAGGCTTTCACTGCAGTTTTCTACAGGAAATCCGGTAACGGATGTTATTCTTAATCGGAAAGGACAGATCTGTGCACAGGAGTGTGTGATGTTGGAGGGAGAACTGCTTTTTCCGGCCAAACTTGGCATTGAAGCTTTTGATCTGGGGATCCTGCTTAACAACGCGCTGGATAATGCCATAGAAGCCTGTCGGAAAGTGCCGGAGGGAAGAGATCGTCTGATCCGATTTCGGGGGTATACGAAAGGAAGAATGTATTTTGTCGTGGTGGAGAATACTTACGACGGCGAAAGGCTGCCGGAAGGAGTGGACGTTCTGCGGACTACCAAGACAGACACGGAAGGGCATGGACTGGGTATGAGCAATATGCGCAGCTGTGTGGAGAAATATTATGGAACAATGCAGTATGAGGCGGGATCCGGGAAGTTTGTATTGACAATTATGCTGCAGGGGGATGCTGGCTGTTTGTGACGGAAAACAGTATGGTTGATTACAATGTCCTTCAATTTTCAGGAAAAGGAACGATATATTTACTATGAAAGTCTTCGACTTTCACAGCATGGATGGCCATGCGGCCTGCCAGGCGGCAGGTTGAGCATAATGGAGGTTTACTGTAAAGGGAATTACAGATTTACGCCACAGGGAAGCTGATGGCTGAACTGTTATGACAGAAGGGAGACGACACATGAGAATTCCAAGAAATTATGCCAGTGCAATGTTGAGCGGAAAAAACAGAACCGGTGGCAGTTATTCATTGCTGCAGAGTGCTCTGAGCCGGACCGGCAGGGGCAGAAGATTGAATCGGAGTGCGCAGATATTGAGCGGACTGCAGCGGAAAAATAATATTTTTTCCAATACGGTACAGGGAACGGCAGCGGATAAACAGAAGTTATATTATAATATGAAATATCATGCGCAGCAGGTCTGCGAGTACGGTAATAAGCTTGCTGACCAGAGTAAGACATCGCTCTTTGCCAAGGCGAAGGAGAGTGGAAGCAATGCGGAGATTGTAGCAAATATCAAGGGGCTGGTAGGTCAGTATAACAGTATGCTTGGTAATCTGCGGGAATCCGGAACGAGAACGGACAACAATTATCTGTCACAGCTAAACAGTATTACCGGTATGAACAGCTCTGAGCTGGCTTCCTGTGGTGTGATCAGAAAGACGGATGGAACGCTTGTGATCGATGAAGAGAAACTTGCGGCGACAGATGTGGCAACTCTGGAGAAGGTGTGGGGCGGCAAGAGCGGTTTTGCGGGCCGGGCTGCTTTGTGGGCAGATTCCGTGGAGACTACCGCAGAGCGCAGCATGGACGCACAGGCAAGCAGCAGCTACAGCAAGTTGTTCAATAATTATGGGAGCAGCGGAAATTATTTTAACTTTTTTGGTTGAGAAGATTATAGACTGATTCATATATTTTCAGGCAGAATCCTTATCTGTTGGATTCCTGCGATAAAAATGGTCAGTACAGCATGCGCTGATATCTTAATACAATTTTTACATTCCGTTTATTGTTTTCAGGCAGCTTCTGCGTTATAGTAACAGAGGAGATAAAAGCAGCAGTTTTTTTGAATCTCATGTTATTATAACAGGCAGAAGCTGTTGTTTTTTGGTATACATTATAAGACAGAAGATGAATGAAGGAGGTATGGTTATAAAGATGACTGCAAATCCCTTTTTTCCATTAGATGAAATGAGTGCGGAGTCTGACCATACGGAGATGATGGTGTTCCCGCAGGTAGATCAGTCGATTTATGAAAGAAGACGGCAGATGGTGGATACGGTGGTAGATTATAAGGAAATGCGGATGCGTTACAGTTGTGCCATCAAAGAAGTACGTACGAAATTTGATGTGTTGAATTCGGAATTTAATGTGCGGTATCAGCGCAACCCGATTACGTCCATCAGTTCCCGTTTGAAGAGCAGTACGAGTATTATGCGTAAGCTGGACAGCAAGGATCTCAGCTTTACATTGGATAATGTGGAGCAGAATCTGTTCGATGTGGCCGGAATCCGGGTGGTCTGTTCTTATGTAGATGATATCTACATGCTGGCTCAGGCACTGGCAAAACAGGACGATATCACGGTGCTTAAGGAGAAGGATTACATTAAGCATCCCAAGGCCAATGGTTATCGCAGTTATCATATGATCGTCAGTGTACCGGTTTTTTTCTCAGACAGGACAAAGAATATGGCGGTGGAGGTGCAGATTCGGACGATTGCCATGGATTTCTGGGCGAGTCTGGAGCATCAGCTTAAGTATAAGCAGGAGGTTCCGAACCAGAAGGAGATCGTGCGCCAGCTGAGCGAGTGTGCGGAACAGATCGCATCAGTGGATAAGAAGATGTGGCAGGTGCGCCAGCAGATCGAACTGTCCGAGGATATTCCGACAGAGGAGGAGATCCTGCTGGAGAAGCTGAGCAGGATTGATATAGCCATTAATTAGCTGTGGATATTTGTCGTGGGTTATACCGGTACAACGAAAGGAATGAGCAGAACGATGGAGGACAGAAGGAGGCTGCCGGAAGCATTCTGTATGAGAATGGAAGGGCTTCTGGGGGCGGAATGGAATGCATTTTTGGCAAGTTATGATGAAAATCGTTATTATGGGCTGCGCAGGAATCCGTTAAAGTCCTCCGCGGAGAGATTTATGGAGCAGATGCCTTATGCTCTTGAGAAAGTAAGCTGGGCGGAGGAAGGATATTATTACGGGACGGAGGATCATCCGGGTAAAGACGTGCTGCATGAGGCGGGTTTATACTATATTCAGGAACCGTCTGCGATGGCGGTGGCACAGATTCTGGACCCGCAGCCGGGAGAACGCGTTCTGGATCTGTGTGCGGCGCCGGGCGGCAAGAGTACACAGATTGCCGGACGTATGCGGGGAGAGGGACTGCTGGTTGCCAATGAAGTGATTCCTGACAGGGCAGGAATCCTGTCGCAGAACGTGGAGCGGATGGGAATCAAAAACTGTGTGGTGTGCAATGAGGAACCGGAGCGCATGGCAGAACGCTTCCCGGGATTTTTTGACAGAATTGTGGTGGATGCCCCCTGTTCAGGGGAAGGGATGTTCCGCAAGGATGAGACGGCGGTGGAGCAGTGGAGCGAGGCGCATGTGCAGATGTGTGCCGACAGACAGCTGATGATCCTTAGAGAGGCGGCTAAAATGCTCAGATTGGGCGGTGTGCTGGTTTACTCTACCTGTACCTTTGCACCGGATGAAAATGAAGGGGTAATCAGCAGATTCGTGGAAGAGCGGGATGATTTTGTAATAGAAGAAGTACCTCACGATACCGCTTTTGCACCGGGAAGAGAAGAATGGACTGCGCAGCCGGCACCAGGGCTGGAACGTACAATGCGCTTGTGGCCGCATCGCCTGAAAGGAGAAGGACATTATATCGCCAGACTCAGACGGAGCGGAAGGAAAGAGGAGGCGGTGTCCGATTCGGTCTGGTCTCATGGAAGAATTTCCGGCGGCAGGGATCGCCGCCGTACGGATGTGAAGCAGAAGAAGCAGGCAGAGGTTCTGCAGGAGTTTCTGGTAAAAGAGCTGGGGCTTGGGGAGGACTGGCTGGCGGAGCAGAGGGGAAGAGTGGAGCTGTTTGGGGAACAGCTTTATCTTGTGCCCGAAGAGATGATACCGGTGCAGGGGATGAAAATACGCCGTCCGGGGCTGCATCTGGCGACGGAGAAGAAAAACCGGCTGGAGCCGGCGCATGCATTGGCACTTGCACTGACGACGGCAGAGACGGACAGGAGCCTGGAGCTGTCACAGGAGGAGGCGGTGCGTTATCTGCGTGGTGAGAGTCTGGTCTGTGACTCGCGCAAGGGCTGGACATTGCTGACTTATCGTGGGTATCCGTTGGGATTTGGCAAGGCTTCAGGCGGTCAGATGAAAAACCACTATCCGAAGGGACTGAGAAAGTCTCTTTTCTGATCGATGCGGAAATTGCAGGATACAAAAATGATGCAATTATGATGCAAAAATGATGCAGAAAATGTCGAAAAAGAGAGAGGTACGCCCTTGTAAAAAAATTCTGCGTGGAATATACTAGTATAAGCCGCGAATAATTATCGTGGATCATATCTTATGTATCAGGTAAGGGAGTTCCGATTATGCTTTTTTCCAGTGTAGAATTTTTGTTCCGGTTTCTGCCGGTCTTTATGATATTGTATCTGATCAGTCCTGCCAAATATCGTAACATTGTATTATTGGCAGGGAGTCTCGTGTTTTATGGAGTGGGAGAACCGTATTTTGTTCTGCTGCTTATTTTTTCTATTGTGGTCAATTATGGTTTGAGCAGGTATATGGTATGGGAACCAGTGGCTCCCATACGGAACCGCACACAAAGGAGAGAGAAGCGGCGTAAGGCAGCGCTGGTGGTTTCGCTGATTTTTGACTTTAGCATGTTGTTTCTCTTTAAGTACTGGGACTTTGTGGCAGGCAGCCTGAATCATCTGACAGGAAGTGAGCTGGTGCCGCTGTTGTCGCTGTCTCTTCCTCTTGGTATAAGTTTTTATACCTTTCAAATGGTATCCTATCAGGTGGACTGCTATCGGGGAACGATAGAAAAATCAGTGGGGATTGTATCATTTGCCGCCTACGTGTGTATGTTTCCGCAGCTGATCGCGGGGCCGATTGTACGGTATGATGAGGTGGGGGAGCGGATGAAAAGCAGGCGTATGCGCATCCGCAATCTGGAAAACGGTCTCAAGCTTTTTACGCTGGGGCTTGGATTTAAGGTTCTGCTGGCCAATCAGATCGGCACACTCTGGAATACGATCATGTCTGCAGGAGCCGGAGCACTGCATCCGGCTGTGGCGTGGCTGGGAGCAGCGGCCTATTCTTTCCAGATTTATTTTGACTTCTGGGGATATTCTGTAATGGCGATGGGGCTTGGTAAGATGCTCGGTTTCAGGATCCCGCAGAACTTTGACAATCCCTATGCGTCCAGATCCATTTCGGAATTTTGGCGCAGATGGCATATTACGCTGGGCAGATGGTTTCGCGAGTATGTGTATTTTCCCTTGGGCGGCAGTCGTAAGGGCTGGTTTAGAACGGGGTGTAATCTTTTTATCGTATGGACGCTGACCGGGTTATGGCATGGGGCCGACTGGAATTTTGTATTGTGGGGGCTGTTATTTTTTGTGATCCTCACGATCGAGAAGAGCAGTTACGGAAGGCGGCTGGAGCAGACAAGAGTGCTCGGCCGGCTTTATACGCTGGCGATTATTCCAATAACATGGGTTGTGTTTGCTGTTACCGATATCGGGCAGCTGGCGGCCTATCTGGGCAATATGTTCGGTATACAGCAGACGGGTGTTATGGTTGGCATTCCACAGTTACTGCGTTACCTGCAGGAATATGGTTTTTTGCTGGCGGCCTGTATTTTGTTCGCCACTCCTTTTCCCATCAGATGGTATGACAGGTGGAAGGATCGTTGGTTTGCAGTGGCGCTGTTGGCAGTGGTGTTTTGGTTTTCCGTACACGAGATTCAGGTTGGAAGCAATAATCCTTTTCTGTATTTCAGATTTTGACGACAGTGGGCAGTAATGTTGTTATAGTAAACGACATTGGAAATTTTGTTTACTATGACTATAAATGTAAAGCCGGGGATGTACTGTTATGAAAATGGTATGCATATTTGATGTGGTAGATTTCATATCGATACTATAAAACAGGAATGATGATTCGATTAAGGAATGACAACGAATGAAAAAGAAGAAGCAGCAGAAAAAGCAACAACAGAATAAACAGCAGAAAAAACAGGCGGTACAACAACAGAGCCGTCAGCCGCAACAAAAGAAGCCGCAGCAGAACAGGCAGGTACAGCAAAAACAGCAGACAGGACCGAAGGAGCATGTAGTACAAAGGCAGGAGGCAGAACAAGTAAAGCAGCCTGTGCAACAGCAAAAGAAGCAGGAGAAGCACCAGAAACAGCAGCCTGCACAACAGCAAAAGCACCAGAAACTGCAGCCTGCACAGCAGCAAAAACAACAGGGAAAGCAACTGCAAAAACAGCAGAGACAGAAACGGGATTGGAAGGAATATTTATATAACTGCCCATATTTAATTCTGATCACGCTGACTTCGCTGGCAGTCATGTTTGTTTCTAATGAGATTGGGATCAGCTCTGTGGTGAGAGATGCGCAGATGTTTGTCTCCAGATCGTATGCAAAAATGCCGGGAGAGCAGAGAATGGTGGAAACGGGGTCGCATCGAGTCCAGCAGGAGGAGAGTGCAGGCGGAAGGCAGACAGTTCCGATTTCCGGGAACAGTGATGGAACGGAAGCGGAGGGTTTGTATGAAGATTCTGCTGAAAAAACGGAAAATGCAGGAAAGCGCAGGGATCAAAAAGACGATTTACAAATTGATGACAGACTGCAGGAGGAACATGATGACCCGGGAAACGGCATAGAACCGGCGGAAACACCGAAAGGGATAACGAACTTTGAATCTTACGAGCCTGTACAGATAGAATCACGTTACTATAAGGATGCAGGAAAAGTTGCATTGACAACAGAGTATTCCTACACGAAAGAGAACATAAGTTATTTTGATGATGCAGCCTTTTTAGGAGATTCCAGGACATTGGGGATATCGGATTATGCGGGGCTGGAGACAGCGGATTTCTATTGTGACAGTGGTATGATGATCTTTAAGATTCTGGAAGAAGAGGTTACATACCAGAAGACCGGCAGTAAGGTCAGGATGACGGAGGTGCTGCAGAACAGGCAGTATGGTAAGATCTATCTCATGCTGGGAATGAATGAGCTGGGATACGGCAATACGGAAATGTATCTGGAGCAGTATCGGCAGGTGCTGGAACAGATCAGGGAATGGCAGCCAGAGGCGATTATCTATATTATGGCGAATCTCCATGTCAGCAGGGAAAAGAATAATATGGAGACAGAGTTCAATAATATTAATATCAATGACAAGAACGCTGCGTCGGCTTCCCTGGCAAACGGAACAGATGTTTTTTATCTGGATGTCAATCCGGTGTTTACGGATGAAGAGGGATATCTGAAATCAGAACTGACTTTTGACGGGGTCCATCTCTACGCGAAGCATTATGATGCGTGGCGGGAGTTTTTGCTGGAACATGCGGTGGAACCGGCAAAGAATAAGGAGCATACATGATAGAGCGTGAAATTCGGTTGAATAAATATCTGGCAGACTGCGGCATATGTTCCAGACGGGATGCGGATAAGCTGATCGAACAGGGAGTGGTGTCGGTTGACGGCAAAACTGCGCTGATGGGCATGAAGGTGACCGGGCAGGAGGAAGTCGTGGTTCGTGGGAAGAAAATAGCAGGCCGGGACAGGAAGATCGTCCTGGCATACTATAAACCCAGAGGAGTGGTCTGTACAGAACGGGATGTGCATGCTGAGAAAATAGTAACAGATGAAATTAAATATCCCGTGCGGGTCACATATGCGGGAAGACTGGATAAGGATTCGGAAGGACTGCTGTTGATGACGAACGATGGCATGTTGATCGATGCCATGATGCGCGGAGCCAATGGCCATGAGAAAGAATATATTGTCAAGGTATCCGGTGAGTGGACAGAGGAAGCGCTGGAGCATCTTCGGCAGGGGGTCTGGCTGGAAGAGATGCAAGTCAGAACCAGACCCTGTGAGATTGAACAGATTGGCCCGAGGACGGTCCGCATGGTGTTGACGCAGGGAATTAACAGGCAGATAAGACGTATGTGCAAAACACAGGGGTATGAGGTCGTGTCATTGAAAAGAACGCGCGTTATTAATGTTGGGCTTGACGGGCTGCGGGCCGGAGAATACAGGGAACTGTCACGGGATGAGCTGCAGGGCCTGTATGAGCATTGCAGTATGACGATATAGGACAACAGGCGGTAATAATAAAAAACGGCAGGTATTTATAATGAAGGAAACAGATATTGATCGCATGAAAGAACTGACAGCTGTGTTGAATCACGCAGCGAAAGTATATTACGCACAGGACACAGAGGTCATGAGTAATTTTGAGTATGACCGTCTGTATGATGAATTATCGGAGCTGGAAAAAAGAACATGCGTTACGCTTGCAGACAGCCCTACAGTAAATGTGGGATTTGAAGCGGTGGAGGAACTGCCCAAGGAGCGGCATGAACGTCCGATGCTCTCGCTTGCCAAGACAAAGAGCAGGGAGGAGCTGCACGACTGGCTGAATGGGAAGGAGGCAGTGCTTTCCTGGAAGCTGGACGGTCTGACGATTGTGTTGACTTATATGGGAGGAAAATTGAGCAAAGCCGTGACGAGAGGCAATGGAGAAGTGGGAGAGGTCATTACCAACAACGCGCGGGTATTCAAAAATGTCCCGTTGTCTATTCCTTATCAGGAGGAACTGGTTCTGCGGGGAGAAGCGGTGATCAGTTACAGTGAGTTTGAGCGCATCAACAGTGAGATTGAGGATGTGGATGCGAAGTATAAGAATCCCAGGAATCTGTGCAGTGGTTCCGTACGGCAGTTAAATAACGAGATTACGGCCAGACGCAATGTCAATTTCTATGCATTCAGCCTTGTGAAGGCAGGAGAGACGGAGAACGGCGGTCTGAGGGCTGAGCAGCTTGTCTTTCTGCAGGGGCTTGGTTTTGATGTGGTGGAATACAGAGTGGTGAATCCGGATACAATTCTGGAAGGAATAGAATACTTTGAGAACAGGATCCAGACCTATGATGTGCCGTCGGACGGTCTTGTGCTGACCTACAATGATATTGCCTATGGGCAGTCTTTGGGGAGAACTGCGAAGTTCCCACGGGATTCCATCGCTTTTAAGTGGGCAGATGAATTGCGGGAGACGGTGCTGAAAGAGATGGAATGGAGCGCCAGCCGCACAGGCCTGATCAATCCGGTGGCAATTTTCGAACCGGTAGAGCTGGAAGGGACGACCGTCAGTCGTGCTTCGGTACACAATATCAGTATCGTGAGAGGATTGAAGCTGGGACTCGGTGATCGTATCATGGTCTACAAAGCCAATATGATCATACCACAGATCGCGGAGAATTTGACACAGAGTGATACATTGGAGATTCCGGAGCTGTGTCCGGTGTGTGGACAGCCTGCACAGGTACGGCAGGTCAATGACGTACAGTCGCTGTATTGTAATAATCCGGATTGTGATGCCAAAAAGATCAAGGCATTTACACTGTTTGTGAGCAGAGATGCTCTGAATGTGGACGGCCTGTCAGAGTCCACATTGGAGAAGTTCTTGGCCAGTGGTTTTCTTCATGAATATGCGGATCTTTTTAAGTTGAGCCGGTATGAGCCGGAAATCACGCAGATGGAGGGTTTTGGTGAGAAATCCTGTAACAATCTTATGGAGAGTATCGAGAAGGCGAGAGATACGACACTGGCTCGTGTGATTTATGGGCTGGGAATCGAAAATATAGGTGTTGCCAATGCGAAGATTTTGTGCAGACATTTTCACGATTCGCTGGAGGCGCTGCGGCAGGCAACAGTGGAAGAACTGAATGAGGTGGATGGCGTGGGCGGCGTGATCGCGGCCGGTATCTATGAGTATTTCCATCGCGAAGATCGTATGGAGCAGTTGGACCGTTTGATGGCGGAACTGCGACTGGAGGAAGTGCCGGTGGAGGAGGGGAGTCAGACGCTGGCCGGTATGTCGTTTGTTATCACCGGCAGCCTGACGCACTATGAGAATCGAAATGCGCTCAAGACAGCCATCGAATTAAAGGGGGGTAAGGTGACAGGAAGTGTCACCGGGAAGACGGTCTGTCTGATCAATAATGATACTGCATCTCAGTCTTCTAAGAATAAGAAGGCGAAGGAACTTGGAGTCAGAATCATTTCGGAAGAGGAGTTTATGGCGGAATACCTGTAGATGTCTGGTATCCTGCTGAATATGAAATTATAAAAAATACGAACAAAGCAGTAGCTTTGCTCGTATTTTTTTGTGCAATAATATTTTCTGTAAATGTGGTTTTACATTTAGGGAATATGGAAAAAAATAATATTGCCGGCATGGAGAAATCATTTAAATCCGGCAGGAGTTTGTGCCGAGGCGTCTCAAACTCCCTGAGCGCAGAGCAGAATTTGAGATTCTGCCCGCGTTCTTCAGCAAAAACGCATCAGAATGGAGGAGAATATGGCAGATGTGTATGGCTATGTGCGTGTCAGCAGCCGCGATCAGAACGAAGAGAGACAGATGATCGCTTTGCGGCAGCTTGCAGTGGCAGAGAAAAATATTTTTATGGATAAGCAGTCCGGGAAGGATTTTGAACGTCCGGCATATAAGCGTATGTTAAGGCGTATGAAAAAAGACGACCTGCTCTATATAAAAAGTATCGACCGGTTGGGACGCAATTATGGAGAGATACTGGAGCAGTGGCAGATTCTCACCAAGGAGAAGGAAATAGATATTGTAGTGTTGGATATGCCGCTTTTAGATACCCGCAGGGGAAAAGATCTGATGGGAATGTTTCTCAGCGATATCGTTCTGCAGGTGCTGTCCTTTGTGGCGGAGAGTGAACGGTCAAATATAAGACAGCGACAGGCGGAAGGGATTGCGGCGGCAAAAGCAAGAGGTGTCAGGTTTGGCCGGCCGGAGACGCCGTATCCGGATAATTTCCGGGAGATACATCAGGATTGGAGAAATAAAAAAATAACACTTCGTCAAGCTGCGGATGCCTGCAAAATGCCTGTTGGAACATTTTATGGGAAAGCAAAAAGATTCGAAAGTTGTAATTAGATAAAATAAAAATTTGAAAAAGTGTACTTTTACAAACTATACATATACTTGTTAACAGTTTCTTAGTCTATCACAAAAAGAATGATTGTGCAATTGTTTTTGTGATTTTTCAATGATTTTCACTCTGTTTCACTTCTTGTAAATCGGTATTTTCCAGAAGTTAACTGTAGAAAGGTTCTTTGCAAAAGTACACTTTTTAAAAAATGTGTCGGAAGATTGTATGGGGTCAGGGGTATGG
>CAJTPO010000053.1 GCA_910578115.1 uncultured Lachnospiraceae bacterium
TTTCAACCATGACAATAATCGCTTCGTCATGGGTCAGCTCCTTGACCTCGCATTTCAGCGTTTCAAGCCCTGCAAGCTCGCAAGCCTTTTTCCGCCTGTGACCGCTGATAAGCTCGTACCGTCCGTCCTCTTTCTGCCGAACTGTCGCAGGGGTCATTACGCCGCTCCGACTGACACTTTCCACAAGCTGCTCCATATCCTCATTCATTAAAACCTTGAATGGGTGGTCTGGGAACTCATCAATTTCGGAAATGGGTATCTCCCTTATCTTGCTTAGATTCGCTTCTGCTCGGCTCTCGTCTGTTTCAAAGAGGTCATCGTATGCGGTCAGCTCGATTTCTGTTCTTTTGTTTCTCGCCAATCTCTGCTACCTCCTTTCCGAGCTGCTCATAAGCTGCGGATACCTTGCCGCCTTTGTCGTAGGCAAAAATGCTCTTTCCCTCTGCGGTGGCTTCTACTGCACGGATGGAATGGGGTATCTGGGCATCAAAAACTTTAATCCTCTGCCCGTAGGCATTCTTTACCGTTGCGGTAATCTCTTTAGAGATGTTCGTGCGTGGCATTACCATCGTCATTAAGATACCGTCAATCCGCAGATGGAGATTGATTTGTCGCTTGACTTTAGAGACGGAGCGAAGCAGCAGCTCTAAACCTTTGGCAGAAAGATAGTGGGGCTGTGTCGGGATAACCACGCTGTCAGCTGCCGCAAGTGCGTTGATTGTCAGCATACCCAAGCTCGGCATACAGTCAATAAGGACAGTATCATAATTCTTTTTTACCTCATTGATGCAGGTTTTCAGCACGCTTTCACGGCTTATGGCATTGATGAGCCTTACTTCCAAGCCCGACAATTCAATGTTAGATGGGAGCAGGTCAACGCCCTCGTTGTGGTGCAGGATAGCTTTCTGGACATTGGCAGGCTTATCGTCTATCACGTCCTGCATGATGCTTGAGAGCGTATCAGACAAGTCATCTGGTCTGCCATAGCCAAGCGACATCGTAAGATTTGCCTGTGCATCGGCATCAATGAGCAGGACTTTCTTGCCCTGCTGTGCCAGACTGACACCCAGATTGACCGCCGTGGTGGTCTTTCCGACACCGCCTTTTTGGTTCGTCAGAGCGATTACTTTGCAATTTGACATAAGGTGCGTCCTCCTTTCGTTTAGATTTAGCCACTTTGTCAAGGTGGCTATGTAAGAGTACCAGAGAACGCAAAAAAGCCGCTTACTCCTAAAAAATCAATAAGAATAAGCGGCTCTGTGATGTGCCTTAGACATATTCAATTTTCATTCTCTTAACGGGTGCATTTACGACTTTGAATATCAACTCGTCAACGCAGTCTGTAAATCTGCCTTGTTGAGTTAGTTGATTTTTCTGCTCTACAAAGCTATGTAATAAAATGCTCCGTTCTGAGCTATCTACATATAAATGATTTTTCCTTTCTCTCATACAACTCGCTTAAACTATCAAAAAATAGTAAGTGGAAATCTTATATAGTTGCTGTATCATCTGATTGAATCTCAAGAACTCTTTCATATTTTTGCTGAACCATAGCTTGAAATTCTTTTAATATAGCCCTTGATGCGTTTCTTATATTTTCGCTTTTTGAATCTCTTGCAAAATATATTTTTCGCACACTCACTTCAAAAAAATTATTTCTGGCATGGCTACGAAAATAATGTGGAAATCCATATTCTACTATACACTTACCTTTTGCCGCCCCAATATTAAATTGATACTGCGATTGCACTTGCCTTAAAATCAAAAAATCATGATATTGTTTATCAGATATATATTCTACATTCTCTAAAGTTTCACCTTTTTCACTATTAATTATAATATTTTTAACAGACCCCTCCATCCATTTTGCATTATCGGGCATCGTGAATGTCTTATCTGGACCAATTTCGATATTCTTTACTGCTTGAAAGGATAAATATCCATTTGGACTATCATTTGCAAGTTGCAACATAAAAACAAACCTTTGATTATTATTAAATTTATCGGATGTTATTTCAAACGTTTCTTCCCTACTAGATATTTCTCCCTCCGTTAATAAATGTTTAGACACCGATTTGATTATTTTTTTATTGATAGTTTCCGTTTCCGAAGATGTATATTCATTGTTGAAACAAATCATACTATCAGTTGATGTTTTTTCAACCTCCACTCTTCCAGTATATCTACTCTTATTATTTGCCCAATCTTTAGTAACATCCTCTCTTATAATTGCATAATCCAATACTAATTTATTTGGAGTATCCATGTTAAAGCTCAAATCAGTATCAAAATCAAAACAATCATATTCATCAAGTAATTCATCTTTTTTTATTAAATCCTGTGGAATCAAATTGTTTAAATTATTATCTGATTGAGATTTTGTCTTTGTAATTCTTGTCTTAAGACTGTCCTCTTTTGTTTTTTGCAGTTCCTGCAATTTTTCAAATTCCTTTGGGCTTAATATTGACAATGTTAAAATCGGGATAGATAATCGTTTATTGCTGTCACCAATATACACTCCTCTCTCGGCAAGAAGAGCCTTCATATCTGACTCACTGATACAAGATTTATTTAACAATGGCTTTAAGCGTTCGCCTACCGGCAACAAAGTATCTGTATTGATGTTATCATTCATTCGTTCACACCTCATCTCTAAAATCTGGATCATAAGTTAAAACTGTAATTTTATCAGTAAAACTAGAATCTTCAAATTCTGATTTTGCAGATATTACTGCTTCTCCATCTTCAAATTCATTATAATTTGGGAAAGCAATTATTATATTTGCCGCCCAGTCAGATGTAATTTCTTGTGCTAATCCAATTAAACGTCTAAGATACTCTTCACAAAATTCATCTTTTACAAGTAAAAGTAGTATATTTTGATTATTCTGATTTATTGCCATAGGCAAGACATCTGAATTTAAGTATTCATAAGGCAAAATTGTTCCGCTATACTTTCGATTTATATTAGCATTATTTAATCCAGTATTAATATAAAAAAATTTACAGTTATCTTCCCCATATTTAGATTTTGCAAATTTAATTGAAGTATAAAGAAACTGTGCACGATTATTATCTATAAGTGCTACAGTATCATAATGACATTCTTCTCTAAGATAAAATCCTCCAATTTTATCAATTACAGATTCTTTTTCTCGTCCATCATTTCGATTTCTGTCAATCCAAAATATCAATGAAGAATATATTTTCTTATTTGTAGCAGCAATCTTTCGCTTCGATATTTCGCAAGCTGGATAGCACTCACTTGCAAAAGCAATATCTACCAAAAATTCTTTAAATTTGCTTTTAATTCCATCCTCCGTTTTAGGATAACCATCACGACATTTTACGCTAATAAGCACATCATGTTTTGTTGCATCTCGAAGTGGAGACTTATACTGAAACACATAATCTATTCCATGTTTCTCCGACTTTTCAGAACCTTTCTTTTTATGGGTTTCTTGATAAACGCATGGTACTGTTACACCACTATTACAGTTCTTCCAACCAAAAAGTTCTAATAAATTTTTTACTATTTTCTCGCCATATTCACCTGAACTTTTTGCCTTTTCTCCTCCAGCCATTTTCATTCCCCCCTCCTACTTTTCACTGGTGTAGTATATTTTATAATACCGCATCTGCTTTTCAGTATCATATCCTTGCTCTATTACTTCTTCAACTGCATTTATTTTTGATGGAATTTTTATCTCAATATCAGAATCCAATCTAATAAAATTTCGAATTTTCTTTTTTGCTGCTGTAACAGCATGTTTTGAAATTTCAAATGTCCCTTCAAATTTAGAATTTAAATCATTCTCTTGCACATATGATTTAAATGCTTTACAATAGTCTTCATTCTCACAAGTATTATCTATAAAATCATCAACTTCAAAATTATCATGAGTTTCAAAATATTGTACAGATTTATTCAAAAAAGAAACCTTACTTGTTTTTTCTAAATCTGATTGTTTACTTATGAATTTTTTACACATATTAAGAACCTTAGAAGTGTTCGTATATGCATCTTCTATTTCTATAACCCTCAAAAAGTCATTCTTCCAATACAACGCATCGTTTCGGCTTGTATCAACAATATATATTTTTTGGGGAATTTTTTTGTCAAAATCGAAAATCAAACATCCTTTATCCAATTTTTTAGTATTAATACCCTTCTTACAAGAAACACTAAATGACTGCTTTAATTGATTTATATCAATATAAAAATCCTTTGTTTCAGATTTAAATATACCAACTGCGTTAGTCTTATATCCATCAATGATGCAATCTTTTATATAAGCAATATATAGTTCTCCTTTCTTTATGTTTGGATGTGTTGAAACCTCATAAAGATGTTTTGCTATATTTATTGACTGCTCAACTAACAAATTAGGTGATTGAAATATTGTAGAAGAGTATATATATATTTCATTTAATTTCACACTAGTCTCATGAGTAAATTGATATGATAATTCAAAATTAAACGATGAAAAAAAATACTCTTTTATATATTGTTCAGTAGCATCATCAACAATCGCAGAACTTGTTTCAGTAAGTATAATTTCTTCATCTTTACTTTTGTTACCAACTATATGTACAGCTAAATCCAAAACTTTTGCATTTGAAAAATCTACCATTTTAATACACCGACTTTCTTTCTCTTATTTTATCTATAAACTTTCCATTTAGCATAAACAAGTTTCTATTTACTTCCGCTCTTTCTCATTCGCTATTGCATCAAATATTTTCTTTTCTCTCACAAATGCCACCAGCCTCTCTTGGTTTCATTACACAAGAAAGTAACGATGACACACAAAGGGTGAACAAAAGAGAAAATATCCCACCATTTCTATGAGCCTATCAAATCATACGAAAATATTCCAACGCTTCCCTTATAGCCACTTCTTTCTCAGGCGGGCATTTCGGCTGTCTGGAATTTTCCGATTTCGGCAGATTATAATTCACCCTCTCAATTATACCACACTTCTGCTTTATCTGTGCAATATAAAGATTACTTACCTTTAGTCCACTATGCTCTAACACATAATCCTTAATTTCCTCATAGGTGGCTTTACTCTCCGCAGCCGTTAAATCAAGCTCGTCCATCTGAAGCTCCACCTCGATATGATGGTCTGCATGAAGTTTGGACAATAAACATACCGTCTCCACATTCGCCGTCCATGGAAACTGATCCACCGCAACAGCCTTCTTCACCTCATATCCTCTCTCCAGAAACACCTCCAGATCCCGCACCAGGCTGGTCGGCTTGCAGGAAATATACAGGATATGCTCTACCCCATAACGTATGATCTTATCCAGCGCCTTCGGATGAATTCCATCCCGGGGCGGATCCAGAATGATAAAATCAGGTTTTTCATCGATTGTATCGATCACCTTTAATACATCTCCAGCTATAAACTCGCAATTATGTAAACCATTCAGTTCCGCATTTTTCCTGGCCGCTTCCACTGCCTCCTCCACAATTTCCACACCGATCACCTTCCTCGCCACCGGTGCCATCAGCTGGGCGATCGTACCGGTCCCACTGTAAAGGTCAAATACAATTTTACCACGCGGCGTCACTTCATCCACAGAATCTGCTGCTCCTCCTGTCCCATTCTGCTCATTCTCTGCCCCTCCCAGACATTCCGCTGCATCCACGGAAATCACAGGATCTACAAAGTCCATAAACTCTGTAATGTAATCCCTGGCCGTCTGATACAACACTTCCGCCCCACAGCTGTTTGTCTGGAAAAAGGAAAATACTGAAATTCTGAACCGTAATCCCAACAGCTCTTCATAGAAATAATCCTGTCCGTAAAGTATCCTTGTCTCATCACTCTGTATAACATCCGCCACCGCATCATTCCTGATATGCAGAATGCCGGTCATTTTTCCATCCAATTCCAGGGCCAGCAGGCTGTCCCTGAGGCCAAA
Source organism: uncultured Lachnospiraceae bacterium (assembly GCA_910578115.1). Taxonomy (GTDB): domain Bacteria; phylum Bacillota; class Clostridia; order Lachnospirales; family Lachnospiraceae; genus UBA3282. The sequence continues at coordinate 5,935 of CAJTPO010000053.1, forward strand.
CAGAATTTCATCCTCCGCAGGCTGTCCTGCAGACATACTACTTCCCTGTGTTTTTCTTTCCCCCGGTCCCTGCGTGGTCGTCACAAGCGCCACCAAAATCTCCCCTGTCTTTGAGGCCTTACGCACAAGAAGGTGCCGAAGATAGCCGATATGACGCAGTCTGTGATAAAAGCTGATATCCACACCCTGCTCCTGCAGCTGTGTAAAATACGCTTTCACACAACACAGAATCCTGCGGTAATCCTCATCAACGATCCTGCACCCGGTAACGGACACAATATCATAAAAGCTGCCTCTCTTATGCATTCCCAACGCAAGCGGTCCGTCCTTGATTTCGTCCCCAAAGGAAAATTCCATCTTATTCCGGTATCCAAAACACACAGGACTCTCCTTTATCCCCTCAAACTGCCATGGCCCCTGCCTGTCCAGTACACTGTCCAACAGTTTTTTGACCTGCTCTTCCTTGATCTTCAGCTGTTCCTCATACGGCAGTGACAGAAAAGTACAGCCGCCACAGCTCCCAAAATGCGGGCAGGGACTGCCGCATTCCAGTGAAGAAGTTTCCAGTACTTTCAACAATCTACCCTCTGCCCTGCCTTTACGCACTTTATTCACGGCACACTGCACCCGTTGTCCCGGCAGTGCATTTTTCACCACACAGATGCCTTCCTCAGTTTCCACAATTCCTTTGTTCGGAAAATCTACCCATTGTACGATTCCTTCTATGATCTGTCCCTTTTTCATGACTGTCCTCCAATGATGCCTTTACGCTGTTTCTCAAAAAAAGCGGGATGCTTTATACACCCCGCTTGTCATTCATTTACCTGTTACAATTTTCAGATCAGCTTACTGTTCCGGTACTCTTTCTGTTCCGGATTCCCGGCAGTTCAGCTTACTTTAAGACCGCTCTTCACGATACAGTCAACACAATCATACGATAATCTTCCCAAATCGTCACGATCAATACTCTTTCACCTTATTTCTCCGTATCAGAGGCTGCAGCATCGTCGTCTTCCTCATCCTCGAAGAAATCGTCGTCGAAGTCATCATCGAAATCATCCTCAAAATCTTCCAGATAATCCGGTTTGAAATAACGATACATTGCATAAGCGATTGCCGCAACCGCCACAACTGCACCGATAATCGCAAAGATCCACAATAACTTATCGCATTTCTTCTCTTCTTCCTTCTTCCGTCCCAGAAGCTCATTCACTCTCGCATTATCCAATATATCATCCAATTTATTCAGAATTTCAGCCCTGCTCATAGCATAATCCTCACTTTCCTTTTTTATTCGTCTCCGATAAGAATCATTAATATATAATATACCACTTCTTATTTCTTTTTACTATAAAAATATAGAAATTTATCAAAATTTTAGTAACGTTTCCGCCTGTTCATTTGTCCGGACCTTCCGCTGATTTTCTGCCGCCGATGCAGGCAGCTTCGCTATGACAGAAAAAGCCGGATCCCCGCCTCGATCGCCTCCGGGTACACCAACACCAGCTTTTGCTTTAAAAACGGGCTGAGAGCCTGCCTTAATCTCTCCTGATCTGACACGCGGTACAGCTTTTCTCTGGCAGGTGTCAGGAGAAAAATCAGCTTGCTTCTGGCTTGAAATTTTTTCAGATATTCCAGGATCTCGATCACCGGCCCGTCACTGCTCCACGCCTCTGTCGTCTGCTCTTTTCCTGTATTCTCAGGCCCTTCCGGTTCGTAAAGATCAAAGTAAGTCCCCGTCTGCACATAAGCAGACGCCACAGCATCTGCTCGAATCTCTTCTGTTCCCCACAGGATCATATTCAAGCGCACATTTCGAAACACTTCACTCTGCTTCTTACAGGATGTTATGATATCCCCGCACAGCTCCCGGGCCGTCGCCTTGTCAAACTCCCGGTCAACGACGATGGCCATCTCCAGAATGCCGCCCCGGTAATTGCCCGGTACGTGTAACACTCTCTCAACCTGATTATGCAGCTGTAAATTCCTCACCGGCGTCAAAGACATGGTCACTGTTCTCCATTCAGACCCTTTTTAATTTCGCAAATCCCGCATACATGATCTTCTGACCCACTTCATCAAATACTACCGTCACCTGGGAATCCCGCGGTCCAGGTTCGATCTTCATCACGGTTCCCTCGCCGTAGCGCAGATGCCGTACTCTGTCGCCCACGCCGTACTCCAATGACCTGCTGCCTGCCGGCTCAATGGTCACAGCGCCCACACCCTGCGTCGCCCTGGTAATATAGGGCTGGTTCTCCACAGCTGTGCGCTTGGGTCTGACGATCGCCTTGGGTCTGCCCATGGCCGCCGCCGGTTTCTTTTCCCCTGACAACGCCGTACCGCTTCCGAAGCTCACCGGCTTATCAAACACATTGTCCGGCACCCGCCTGTACGGCCCCGACGGCTCTGCCGGCCGGCTTCCCAGACCGTCTCTTCCTTCCGCTTCTGTTCTGAAAGATCTGGTTTCCAGGTTTCTCGTCTCAAAAGGCTTCGCCTGAAAGAAATTCCGTTCTCTGGAATTCTCCTCATACTCCCGGTGATCCGGCCTTTTCGCCTGGGGCGGGTTATTATCCATAAGCTGGGGCGGAATCTCCCTGACAAAACGACTGACAGCGTTATACTGTGTCTCTCCTCTGATCATACGCTGTCTGGCACAGGAGATCGTCAGATCGTCCTTCGCCCTGGTAATGCCCACGTAAGCAAGCCTTCTCTCTTCCTCGATATCCATGGGATCATCGGACATGATCGTCATATAACCGGGGAAGATGCCGTCCTCCAACCCGGCCAGATACACGTGAGGGAATTCCAGTCCCTTAGCCGAGTGCAGGGTCATCAACAGTACCCGGTTATCGGATTCGCCCACTTTATCGATATCCGCGACCAGTGCCACTTCCTCCAGAAATTCGCTGAGCGACGGTTCGTCATGGGTCTCCTCATAAGCCACCACTTTGCTGACCAGCTCGTCGATATTCTCGATCCTGTCGGCCACATCCTCCTCGTCTGACATTTCCAGCTCCTTCACATATCCTGTTGACTCTAAAATATCCCGCACCAGTTCTTCCAGGCTGTAAAACTCCAGCTTAGAGCGGAACGTCTGTATCATCGTCACAAAGGGCTTCAGCTTGGAAGCGCTTCTCCCGATTGTCATGATCTGATCCGCCTCTTTCAGCGCATCGTAGAAGCTGATCTGCCTGCTGTCGGCATATTCCTGTACCCGCACAATGGTAGTCATACCGATCCCGCGCTTCGGAATATTGATGATCCGCTTCACGGCCACATCATCCCGCCCATTATCTATGGTCTTTAAATATGCCAGAATATCCTTGATCTCCCGTCTGGCATAGAAATTGACGCCGCCGATCACATCATACGGTATGCCTTCCATAATGAATTTCTCTTCCAACAGTCTGGCCTGCGCATTGGTCCTGTACAGAACCGCACACGAACCGTACTCCGCCGCGCCGCTCCTGGTCTTCGCCGCCACGTCGCCCGCTATGTACTCCGCCTCCTCATAGGCAGTGTCAAACTGCCTGAAATGAATACGGTTTCCTTCCTTCTTATCTGTCCAGAGTGCCTTGTCCTTACGTCCCGTGTTATTTTTAATCACCGCATTTGCCGCATCCAGCACGATCTGCGTGGATCGGTAATTCTGTTCCAGCTTGATCACACAGGCTTCCGGATACACTTTCTCAAAATCCAGAATATTGCGGATATTTGCCCCGCGGAACTTGTAAATGGATTGATCGTCATCCCCCACCACACACAGATTGCGGTACTTCCCCGCAAGCAGCCTGATCAGCTCAAACTGCGCCGTGTTGGTGTCCTGATACTCGTCCACCATGATATAACGGAACCGCTCCTGATAATTGTTCAGCACCTGCGCATCCGCCTTAAAAAGCTCCACCGTCTTCATGATCAGATCGTCAAAATCCAATGCATTATTCTTATGCAGAACCGCCTGATACTCCTTATACGCCTTGGCGATCCTGCTCGCATTATAGTCAAATCCCGCCTGCATCTCATACTGCAGCGGATCGATCAGTTCGTTCTTGGCCGAAGAGACAGCGCCAAGGATCGTCCGCTCCTTCAACATCTTCGTGTCGATCTGCAGCTTCTTACAGACCTCCTTCATCACGCCCTTCTGGTCGTCCGTATCATAGATGGTGAAGTTATTGTCATAACCCAGCCTGTCGATATATCTGCGCAGGATCCTTACGCAGGTAGAATGGAATGTGGAGACCCATATCTGCTCCGCACCGAAACCGACGATCTTATCTACCCGCTCCCGCATCTCACCCGCCGCCTTATTGGTGAAGGTAATCGCCATGATCTGATACGGATTCACACCCTCCTCCTCGATCAGCCAGGCCACTCTATGTGTGAGCACCCTTGTCTTGCCGGAACCAGCTCCGGCCAGGATCAGGACCGGCCCCTGGGTCTGCATCACCGCCTGCTTCTGTCTCTCGTTTAACGTATCATATATACTCATCTGTTCCCTGTTCCTTTATATAGAATCACATGTACGGACGGCGCAGCAGGTGCGCGATCCTGATTGTCATTAGAATAATTTATTGCCACAGTTGCCACAGAATCTGGAACCTGTCGTGGGTGTACCGCACTCAGGACAAAATTTGGGTCCGGCCTGTGCATTCTGCTGTACCGGCGCCGCTGCCCCTGCTCCTGCATTAGCGTTCAGATTCATCTGGTTCACCATCTGCTGCCCGATCGCCATCCCCATCTGCAGTCCGACCATATCCGAGGCCATGCCTGAACCGTGGCCGCCCTTCGCCATACTGTCAGCCGCCGCGATCTGCGTATATTTACCCATATCCCCGATCATAGACTGTGCCGCTGCCTTCTCCTGCATACGCTTGATCTCTTCCGGATAAGAAAAGCTCTCAATGGTAAAATCCGTAATGCCGATGCCCAGTTTGTGCATATCCGAATCCAGATCCGATTCGATCCCCTTCGCTATGCTTCTGGCATCCGCCTGCAGATTAAACATATCCCTGCCTTCTTTGCTGATCCAGCTCATCAGCAGCTGATCCAGGCTGGCAATAATCCGTGCCTTCACATCCTCTACGGTATACCGCTGTCTGATACCGGCCAGTTTCTCAATCATCACCTCATGCTCTGCCACCCGGCAGTTGAAGGTGCCGAAAGCCCTGATCGGCATGCCGCCCGGCAGTCCCGGCGCCTGCAGATTGATGGCATTCTTGGTCCCCCATTTCACCAGCAGTTCCCTGGTATTAATAAAAAGCACCTCCGCCCGCAGCGGTGTGTTAAACCCAAAGCGGAAACTCTTCAGCGTCGTCAAAAACGGAATGATATCCGATTCAATATCATAATCACCGTCTTCCTCAAAGATTCCCTCCACTCTGCCGTTATACAGAAAAACTGCATCCTGTCCCGGACGAATGATCAGCCTGGATCCCTTCTTGATCTCCTCATTCTGCCATTTATAGAATATAACACCCTCATCGCTCTCGTTCCACTCCACCAGATTGGAAAACTGATTCTTCAAAAATCCCATCTTTAGCCATCCTCCGTTCTACTTTATTATAATACATGCAACCCTAATACATAAAAGAATACCGATTTTGAAACATAGAATCAGTATAGCACAGACTGTAATTTCTCCACAAGTTTTTTCCATCTGTGCGGTTGCAATCCGATGCTCTGTCTATATGCCGTTTGTGGCAATACAGACAGGCAATTGGATTAGCACAGGTGGAATTTTTTACGCTCACATCAGATATGAATTACAGCATGGCATAACCGTTAAAATAATTGTATGCATTTACTGCGACGCTTACTGTACGCCGATCACGATTCCTGCAATAATGATCACAGCACAGATTATCTTATGCGTCGTATTCTTCTCTTTGAACAGATAACGGCCGGCCAGGATCGTCACAATACAGCCGGCCTGCTTCAACAGCGTCATCACGGTGATTCTGCTTCCCGGCATGCCGTTGGCAACAAAAAGCGCCCTGTCTGCAATCACAAACAAAAAGCTCAGCATCCACACCCACTTGTTCCGCATCACACTGCGCAGTTGGATCTTAGTACGCGACACCAGGATATACACCAGATAAAACAGGACCAAAAACAGCATATACCACAACTGCAGCTGCGTACTGCTTATATCCTTCATCAGAATCTTATCTAATAAGCCGGACAGTGCATTTAACATGCAGGAGGCAAAAGCCATCACCACATACAGCATTCCCACACTCTGTCCTCTCTCCTCTGCTTCCGGATGCAAATCCGGCGCCACACGATTTCTATGCGGTCTGTATTTCAGCATAAGCAGTCCTGTCGATACGAAAAGCAGCCCGACCACCTGATACCTGCTCAACACTTCATGCATCACGATCACACCGAGCAGCATGGCAAACATGACTCTGGAAAGATCCAACACACCATAAAGGCTGATCGGCATCTTCCTGATCGCCTTAAAGCTGAACATCCATGCAAGAAAAATCACAAAAGACTTCATTGCTATATAAAAATAGAATTTCGGTTCCAATCCCGCCGCATTTCGCATTCCCGGCAGCACGATCAGGAACGAAAGCAGTGTATACATAAACAGTACCTCTATGGTAGAGTTTTTCTCCAAAGCCTTCTTTTTCAAGATTTCTCTGGCGCCTTTCAATATTCCATACAATAAAACCAACGGTATCCACAACATTTTTCTAATTCATCCAATCTTTTGCTTTTCTTTTTGCTCATTTGCTGTTATAATAGGTTCATGCGGATATAGTTCATCGGTAGAACGCCAGCTTCCCAAGCTGGAGAGGCGGGTTCGATTCCCGTTATCCGCTTACTGAAACCCTGACTTCACAGGGTTTCTTTTATTTCTGCTCTAAAGTCTTTTGTCCGGTACTTCGCCGGTCGGGTAATTGACCTGACAATTCTACAGCGTTTTGGGAAAACATGAAAAAAGAAAAAAGCCTGGAAAATCCAGGCTTTTTATCAGCTGCTGACGGGAATCGGACCCGTGACCTCCGCACTACCAATGCGACGCACTACCGACTGTGCTACAGCAGCATATCGGTGGTGAACACTGCTTCAATCACCGTGTCATAGTATAGCACAGACATTTCGACTTTGTCAAGCATCATATGCACTCAATTACTGATTAATTTCGTCATCCTGTCTCACAATACTGATATTGAAGATACCCTGGATCCTGGATATGTTTTTCTGCAGCGACCCGTTGGCGTTTTCCGATCTTCTCATACTTTTATCCGAGATCTCATAGATATACTCACTGCTGTTTCCTTCCAGGGAAACATTATGTACACGCAGTAAGGCCTTACCGTCAAAAAGCACCGACATCTGTGCCTCGATTTCCTCCTCTGCCTCGATACTGCAGTTAATAATGATCATGATCCTCTCGTTATTTCTCACAAATCCAAACAATAAAAGGAAACCGAAAATCACAGCCGAACCCACCGCCGCAATCATATAATCGGATACTCCACAGCAGATTCCCACCGCAATGGCCCAGAAAATATAAGCCGTATCCCGCGGATCCTTGATCGCCGTACGGAATCTCACAATTGACAGCGCTCCGACCATGCCCAACGACAATGCAATATTATGACCGATCACATTCATGACCAGAGTCGAAATGAGCGTCAACATCACCAGTGACACATTGAATCGCTCACTGTATACGGCTCCGGAATGAGACACCCTGTAAGAAATATAGATCAGACATGCGATGAGCGCAGCCGCCGCGAAATTGATGACCATCTCGCCTAAAGTCAATCCTTCTGTCGTATTTACCAAACTTTCATAAAGTAGCTCTTTCATCTTTCGTGCCGTGCCTTTCTTAGTCTGCTTCTTCTATCCTTTTCTTCCTGATACCATGCTTTTCCTGTTTTTTCTGTTTTGCCGGATTCCAATGTGTCGTTGCCTCTGCCTGCATCATATTCTGTTTCACCGACCGGTATCCTTTCCATATTCTCTTGCTGATTTCACTGCGCGGAAAGTATATCTATGAGCTTCCGGAACCGGTATCCGTTCATATTCCCTTGCTGATCCTTCTCGCCTGACAGTATTTGCTGCTGGAGACCGGCATTCCTTCAAAACGGTTCAACTCATTTTTCACAGAAGTAAACAAAAATCCTCTGAACTTCACCTCGAGAGTATTTTCCAACACGCTTCTGACAGGATACAATATCAGATTCTTATCAAAAATATCGTGATTCCCCTCTGAAGAACGCAGTCCTGTATCAAACGTGACCCGTGTTTCGTTATGCTCCAGATAGTAGGCAAATCTGTCATATTCCACTATGCACCTGGGGCGGTAACATTTTCTGACCATAAAAGTATAGAGCCACAGCGCCAATTCCTCATCACGGCTTTTCAGAAATTCATACCTGCCGCAAATCATCTGCTGCGCTTCTCTTCTATTTAAAAGAAGGGAACGCTTTCTCTGAACCGATCCCTTTTTCTCTTTCAACTCCAGCTTTGCCGTATCTTCTTCCGGATCGTACAGGCGAAGCCGTATCTTCTGACGCTCATTATAGCCGCCCGCCTTATCTTCATAATCCGTATCAAAAGGCGTATCAAAATAGAGCGATCTTACCAGATACCCCTTTGTTCCATTATGGCGGTCACATTTCATAAGCGGAGCCAGTCTCTTTTTTAAGACAGAAATCTCAGGCGGACTGATCTTATATTTTATTTCTCTTCTGCTCACATCGATCATCAAACGTCTCTTCCTATTGTCTTTCTTAACTTTGTCTTAATTCTCTGTAATGCATTATCGGTAGATTTATCGTCTCTTCCCAGCACTTTGGCGATCTGCTGATACCCCATCCCTGTCAGATACAGATCCAGCACCTGTTTCTCAAAACTGCTCAGCTCTCTCTCTATCGTCTGTTCTAACTGCACCACATTTTCCTTATCTATCACGACATCTTCCGGACTCTGCCCCGCCGCATCCGAGATCATATTGACCAGTTCTTCTTCTTCCCCATCGTGATTTCTGACTACACTGCCGTACAGCGATACATAAGTATTCAACGGCATATGTTTCTGCCGTCTGGATGCCTGCACCGCTGTATACATTTGTCTTGATACGCACAGATCGGCAAAGGTGAGAAAACTGGCATCTCTGCCGCTGTCATAATCCCGCAGGGCCTTAAAGAGTCCGATCATCCCTTCCTGGATCAGGTCATCGCCATCCGCACCGAGAATATACATGGATCTGGCTTTGCTGCGGACCAGATTTTTATATTTATTCATCAGATATTCCGTGATGCTTTCCTCTCCATCCCTCAGACGGCCGATCAGTTCTTCATCACTGTAATTGAAATATTCTTTTTCCATAGACTTACAATCGTTTTATTCCTTTTCGTGATCTTCATGCATCGCTGTCCACACTGTTCTCGGACACCGTCTCCGTTCCCGCAGTTTCCTTACCCTCATAATACTGTACCAGTTCCGAGGCAAAATGCTCCGCCATAATCTGATAGCCTTCCTGATTTCCGTGCACGCCATCCGGGATATAATCTGCAACAACATTGGCGTCATGAGAATCCAGAATATTGGAATTGTACAGATCGATCACCTTATAACCATATTCTTTGGCCAATATTTTGATCACATCCACAAATTTTTGCTGTGGCAGCAGATAATCCCTCTCTTTCATCAGATAATCCTGCAGTACGTTCGGCAGCGGCGTCGCGAAGAAAACCGCTGCATTCGGGTATGTTTCCTTAATTCCCTTCATCAGCTCATTTAAATCCCCACAAAAAGTGCGGTACGCCCTTTCTTCCAGATTGCCAAACTCCTTTTCAGACGCACAGAACGCGTCGTTTGTTCCGCCCATCACGATGATGATATCCGTATCCTCTGGAATCTCCTGATAGCGGTCCACATAGGCATCGGACCAATATCTGCCGATAGAAGAACCGCCAATTCCCAGATTATAGACTTCTTCGGCTCCCAACAGTTCTTTCAGACGAGCCGGATACGCATACTGCTGATACCCTTCCTCCCCTTCCAGATTCGCCGCCGCAGTAATACTGTCCCCCAGACAGGCGATCTTAACTCCGGAAAAATCCGTCTTATTCTCGGCAATCCTTTCCCTGTCCGCCTGATTGACCTCCAAAGTCTCTTCCAGTGAGGTGCGCAGCAGCCTGCGGGCATCCAGAGACATTTCTTCCTGTTTATAGATATATCTCCATTCATCAAATATACTGCTGTCCGTCATTGTGCCGTCATAATAATTGATCTCCTCATTTCCGGAAACATTTCTTCCGATATTCGGAATCACATTTCCAAAAACATCTATATTCCCGGAAACCGTACCATTCCCCGATACTGTACCATATGCGGACTCAGGATCATTGTCAGATACCGTTCCGTTACCGTTCAAAATACCATTTGGGAACACCATACCATTTCCCGAAACGGTTCCATTCATGGATACCGTTCCGTTTCCCGTGACAGTTCCATTCATGGACACCGTTCCGTTGCCTGTGACGGTTCCGTTCATGGACACCGACCCGTTGCCCGAGACAGTGCTGTTTGAAGATACCGTTCCATTTTCCGACACCGTCAGCTCATCGCTTTGTATTCTGTTAATGAAACGCTCCAGTTCCTCCTTATCTTCCGCCCGTTCCAGAATCTCCGCCCGCATCTGCGACACACGATTATAGGCCTCCATGTTCCGGGCCATCACCTGGGCCAGTTCCAGTTCCTCCTGTTCCCTGGCCAGCTGTCTGTTCGTATCATATATATCATAAGCTTTTAAGCCCACAGCCGCCGTCAGGACTGCTGTCAGCATAAAGATAAATACCAATAAAATTTCATTTAACTTCTTCATTTATTTTCTTCATCACTTTTCATTTTCAACACACCCTGTACGCAGATCCCCGTCTTTATCCCAGCCGCTGCCGCACGATCTCATAGGCCAGCACGCCGGCCGCCACCGAAGCGTTTAAGGAATCAATATCGCCCCGCATGGGAATGGACGCCGTGAAATCGCACTTCTCCTTCACCAGTCTTCCCACGCCGTCTCCCTCACTGCCGATCACCAGCCCCATAGGGCCTTTCAGATCCAGATCGTACATCCGTGTGCCCGCCATATCCGCGCACACAAACCACAGCCCCTCTTTCTTCAGCGTGTCGATCGTCTGTCCCAGATTCGTCACCCGGGCCACCGGCGTATAGTTCAGCGCTCCGGCGGACGCCTTCGCCACCGTCGCCGTCAGTCCCACCGCGCGGTTTTTGGGGATGATCACCCCATGCGCCCCCGCCAGATTGGCTGTACGGATAATCGCTCCCAGATTATGCGGGTCTTCAATGCCGTCCAGCAAAAAAAGGAAAGGCGCCTCTCCCTTCTCCTTCGCCGCAGACAGAATATCCTCCACCTCCGCATAGGCGTAAGCCGACGCACAGGCGATCACGCCCTGATGCTTCCCCGTCTCGGAAAGCTGATCCAGCCGCTCCTTCGCCACATACCGGATCAGGCTGCCATGTTTGGCCGCCTCCCGCTTGATGGTCAGGATCGGACCGTCCTTGCAGCCGTCCAGCACATACAGTTTGTCTATCGTCCTGCCGGAGCGGAAAGCCTCGATCACGGCGTTGCGCCCCTCTATCGTAAAACGCTCCGTCTCTTCTTTTTTCTGAAAATCTCTATTGTTCATGCTGTTATGATCGCCTCTCTCTCCCGTTAAATCTCCATCCCCGTCCGGGCAATGGCCTCCCGGATCAGATACAGCATCCTCTCCTGCCTGTCCTGCAGATACAGGTAACCGCACAACGCCTCCATCCCGGTAGCCTTGCGGTACTCGATGATGGAAGCATTCTTTGCCGCAGTGCAGGATTTGGCGTTGCGCCCTCTGTGATAGACTGCCGTCTCCTCCTGCGTCAATTCGCTCTCCAGCGCATCGATCATTCTCGCCTGCACTCTGGCATTCACATAAGACACCGTCTTCCTGTGCAGTTTGTTGGCGGAGCTGTTGCCCCGCTCCACCACGATCGTGCGGATCACCAGATCATAAATGGCATCCCCGATATAGGCCAGCGTCAACGGGGAATACGTTCTGATATCCTGCGGCTTACAGTCGAAGTCCCGCCTGATGGCCTCCTGGATCGTTATGCTCTCTTCCATTTCACACCCTCGCGCGTATCCTCCAGTATGATACCCTGTGCCGCCAGCGTATCCCGGATCTCATCCGCCCGTGCAAAATCTCTGGCCTTTCTCGCCGCCTGTCTCTCCTGAATCAGTTCTTCGATCTGAGCGTCCAGAATCTCTTCCTTTTTATCGACGATCAGCCCGCAGATATCGGACAGCAGCACGATTTCCTCCTTTATCGCCTGTACAAAAGCCTTTCCGGTCTCTTCCGACACATGGGTGTTGGCAAATTTCACCAGATCAAAAATGGCTGAGATGGCGTCCGCCGTATTAAAATCATCGTCCATCGCTTCATCAAACTGCGAGATGAATCCTTTGGCTTCCTCCGCCAGCTTCTGCTCCGCTTCCGTCATCTCCCCGTCTTTTGCATTTTTCAGCAGGAAGTTCAGGTTGGACACGCAGGTCACGATCCGCTCAAGACCGTTCTTCGCCGCCTCCATCAATTCCGCACTGAAATTCAGCGGACTCCTGTAATGGGCGGACAACATGAAAAACCGCAGCACCTGCAGATCATACTTCTCGCTGATGTCCCTGACCGTGAAGAAATTCCCCTCTGACTTGGACATCTTCTTATTATCAATGTTCAAAAAGCCGTTATGCATCCAGTATTTCGCAAATTCCCTGTCGTTGGCCGCTTCCGACTGGGCGATCTCATTCTCATGATGCGGGAAGATCAGGTCTTCGCCGCCCGCGTGGATATCAATCTCATCTCCCAGATACCTTTTGCTCATGACAGAGCACTCGATATGCCAGCCCGGACGCCCTTCGCACCAGGGAGACTCCCAGAAAGGCTCCCCCTCCTTCTTCGGCTTCCACAGCACGAAATCCAGCGGATCCTGCTTCTGCTCTTCGCCGGACACCAGCAGGGAACGGCCGCCGCTGCGCAGATCGTCCAGATTCTTGTGCGAGAGTTTACCGTACTGCCCAAAACTCCTGGTCTTAAAATACACCGTGCCGTCCTGCCCCACATAGGCATGATCCTTGTCGATCAGCGTCTGGATCATCTCGATCATGCCCCCGATCTCCTCCGTCGCCTTTGGATGCGTGGTGGCCGGCTTCACGTTCAGGGCCTGCATGTCCTTTCTGCACTCCTCGATATAGCGCTCGGAGATCACGGAAGGATCCACCCCTTCCTCATTCGCCTTCCTGATGATCTTATCATCCACATCGGTAAAATTGGAAACATAGTTGACCGTATATCCCTTATGTTCCATGTAACGTCTGGCCGTGTCAAAAACGATCATCGGCCGCGCATTCCCGATATGAATCAGGTTATACACCGTCGGCCCGCACACATACATGCTGACCTTCCCCTCCACCAAGGGTACGAATTCCTCTTTCTGTCTGGATAATGTGTTGAAAATTTTCATTTGCTCTGTTACCTCCTGTCTGTTTCAGCGGTCTGCCTTTTCGTCATGCCGCGAAGACGTGCTCCAAATCCCCGGCAGACCGCCGTCCTTTTCCTTCCCTGCCTGCTCCCCGGATCATACCTCTTTCCGGAGTTCCCGAAGTTCCCGCTCCAGATCAAGCAGCCGGTTCGTCAGTTCCGTATTGGCCTGCTGCAGGTTCATGATATCTTCCCGCACCGGATCGGGCAGATTGACCTGATCCAGCTCCTCCTGCGGAAAAGACTGGTTGTTGCGCTTCACCACCTGACCGGGCACCCCCACTACCGTGGAGCCTGGCGGCACTTCCTTTAACACCACGCTGCCCGCCCCGATCTTGCTGTTGTCTCCGATCTTGAAAGAACCAAGCACCTTCGCTCCGGTACTGATCATCACGTTATTGCCGATGGTCGGATGGCGCTTGCCCTGCTCCTTACCGGTTCCGCCCAGCGTTACACCCTGATAGAGCGTCACGTTATCGCCGATCACCGTCGTCTCCCCGATGATAACCCCGTTGCCGTGATCGATAAAAAACCCTTTGCCGATCTTGGCCCCCGGATGAATCTCAATCCCCGTCTTCCTGACGCCCTTCTGAGAAATCCACCGCGCCAGAAAATAATGCCTGTGCAGATACATCCTGTGCGCCAGCCGGTAATACAGCATCACCTTAAAACTGGGATACAGGAAGACTTCCATATTAGAGTGGATCGCCGGATCCCGCTCACGGATGATCCTGATCTCTTCCTTAATATTCTGTACTATTCCCATTTCAATTTCCCTCTAACCAAGTGCCGTAAAACAGCCCCTTGCCAGACACGCTCCCGGACAGGGCCGGCCATGCACTAAAAATCCGCGGCCTCCGTCACTTTCCCTTCCGGAAATAGAGACGAAATGATCCGCGGTTCCACTCTACTTGAAGAACACCAGAGGCATTCCTCCACTCATACCCTGTAACGGGGGCTGGCCGGGCAATAAGCCGGACTCCGGAGCGCACTTTCCCATCTTCCCTGCCGAAACCGCTTGCAGCCGACGGCGGTTCCTCTCTGCGGCGCTTCCAATGGTACTCTTCTCCTTCCACGTCCTCCTGTTATATACGTGCACTGTGCGTAACATCATTTATTTCTGCTAATAGGATATGCAAAAACAGCGGTTTTGTCAACCTGATTTTGCCAGATAAATGATTCATCTGCTCTTGACATTTTCTTCATTCAGATCCATGATATAACTACAGAGTCAGTTTGCAGACGCATTTCTCAATGATTCTGACCGGCATTCGCCGATTCTACTATCACATCAAGAAGGAGACATATCTATGACAGCAAACCAGTCAATTATTTCCAACCATTCTACCAACACTGCCCCCGACGAAGATCTGCTCTTCCGGAGACTGTCAAACGCACATGGCAGAGTTTCTTACAACATGACCAACGATTACATGTTCCGCGCCGTCCTCCAATCCAACAACAAGGTCCTGCGCGGGCTGATCTGTTCCCTGCTTCACCTCAAAGAGACAGAAGTTCATTCCGTTGAGATCACAAATCCCATCATTCTGGGAGAAGCCATAAGCGACAAGGAAATCCGTCTGGACATCCATGTCAGGCTGAACAACAAAGCTGCAATCAATCTTGAGATGCAGGTCGTCAATCATCTGAACTGGCAAAACCGTTCACTCCTCTATCTGAGTCGTTCCTACGACAGTCTCAACCGCGGTCAGGATTATCTGGACGTCCAGCCGGCTATACATATCGGTTTTCTGGATTATACACTCTTTCCAGACCATCCTGAGTTCTATGCCACATACAAAATGACAAATATGAAAAATCATCAAATTTACAGTGACAATTTCGTACTAAATGTGGTAGACTTATCTTGTATCAATCTGGCAACAGACGAAGATAAAACATATCATATCGATTCCTGGGCCAGATTATTCAAAGCCACTACCTGGGAGGAGGTCAAACAGATGGCAGCCACAAATGAATATCTTAAAGAAGCTTCCAAAAGCATTTTTCAGTTCAACACCGAAGAACAGATCCGCAAGATGTGCCTCGATCGTGAAGAATACTATCTGGATCTTAACCGGGACAAACAGACCGTCGCCGAACAGGATGCTGTCATTCGCGAGCTGAAAACCGCCGTTGCCCAACGGGACGACACCATCCGCACTTTGAAAGCCACCATCAACGTCCTGCAGGCCAATATCAATGAATTATATACCTTGGTTCCAAAAACGACTCCGTAAAAATGTGCTCCGGCCAGGCCGCTTTTACGTCCTGACCGGATGATGAATCCACAGTGCCTATTCCTCATAACGGATCATATCCTCCGTATACTTCCTGTCCATATCATGCCGTATCTTCCGATTTGCAACACTGTCGAAGATGATCGAGAAATCGTAATCCTCCGGATACAATTCTGCGGCCGCCACATGGAGCTTAACACGCTTGTGATTGATCCAGATCTTTTTATCCGGCAGCTGTACTCTCAGAGCGCCCTTTTCATTGATCGGCGCACATACGATACCGATCTTTTTGTCCGGATAGACCATCACGCTGTCACCCCGCTTATATTTCATGCTCAGGTCCGGACCGCCTTTTCCCTGACGGCTCTTCCTGATCCGGGCCGTACCGCCTCTTCGTTCCCTGCTGTCTGCATGCTCCTCCGTCTGAAAATGACAGGTGCCGACCGCTTCCTCACCGTAGGCAGCCGCCACGGCCGTCCGCAGCATATCATGCGGCATCCCCAGTCTGTCCGCAATATAGAAGGCGCAGCTCTCCCCCGCTTCCCCGATCACCATCTGGTAAGTGGGACTCAGCGTTTCCCTGTCAAAAGTCATCCGGGCATTGATCATGCCTTTCGTCTTCTCCGCATACTCCTTCACTTCCGGATAGTGGGTGGTCACGAGAAAGATCGCCCCACTCTTTCTAAGCTCCTCTAAAATGGCAATGGCTATCCCCATGCCTTCCGCCGGATCCGTACCGGAGCCCAGCTCATCCATGATCACAAGGCTGTTCCGGTCTATCCCGCGCAGCACTTCCAGCACATTTTTGATATGCGCGGAAAAGGTGGAAAGATTCTCCGCAATGTCCTGTCCGTCCCCGATATCGCAAAGATACGCATTGCTCATGCAGATATCCGCTGCTTCACAGGTGACATGCAGCCCGCACTGCGCCATCATGCAGTTTAACATGACCGTCTTGATAGCCACCGTTTTTCCGCCTGTGTTGGGGCCCGTGATGACGATCCCCTGCACGTCTCCCTCTCCCACCGCAAACTGCAGGGGCACATTGACCGCTCTGTCCATCAGCGGATGTCTGGCATTTTTCAGGACAATCCTGCGCTCCGTGTTGACCGCCGGCTCTGTGGCTCCCAGATCAATGCTCAGTTTTCCTTTGGAAAAGATGAAATCCAGCCTTTCCAGCATGGAAATATTCTCACCCATCACAGGCGACACGGATGCGACCATTGCCGTCAGCGTATATAAGATCCGGTATACTTCATTTTCCTCGCCAATCTTCAACTGCTGCAATTCCTCATAATATCGGGCAACGCCCGTCGGTTCGATAAAAAGCGTACTCCCCGTAGCCGACTTGTCGATCACGCTGCCTGACACCTTGAGTTTATATTCCTTTTTCACCGGAACACAGAGCCGCCCGTTGCGGAAAGTACAGTATTGATCCGCCATATAAGCCTTATCGGCGCGCATGATCTGCTCGGCTTTCTGCTTCATCTGCTCTTCACACCGCTCGATCTGTCCCCGCAGCTGCGCCAGTTCTTTGGAGGCGTAGTCGTCCACCGCACCATTTCTGATCTGCCTGCAAATTTCCTCCCGCACATCCCCCGCCTCATCCAGATTCTCCTCGTAAAAGGCAATCGGATTGTCGTACATCTTCCCCCGGCCCAGATAATCTTTCAGACGCCTGACCGCAACCAAAACACGCTCTACCCGCTCCAGCTGATACGGCGTAAGGCAGTCTCCCTTCTCTGCGGCCATCATAATCTCCTTAATCTCATCCACATTCTGCAGCGGCGGCGTTCCCAGCTTTTCGATCATCTCCCTGCTGTCTGTCGTGTCCCGCAGCTGCTTTTTCAACTCTCCCTCCGACAATATAAAAGTCGTCTCCGCGATCCGCTCTTTTGCCCTCTGCGTTACCGCAAGCTGTGACCATATTTCTTTTATTTTGTGAAATTCAATCTGTTTTTCTGTATCCATTGTGTTTTTTCCTTTCTCAAAAATATATACCCTCAGGGTAGTCTGCCGCCTTACAGAAAGCATATGTATTACCGCTCCCACGAAACAAAAAAAGGCCATGGCTGCCAAAAATATCAACTGCCATGGTCTCCCGTGAGACAAAAAAAGCATGACCATACAGCCATGCTCATTCCATCTACGAAACTATAAAAACAGATACCGCAATATAAAGCAATTGTAAGGCGAAAATGACGGGCCTTCCATAAAGTCTTCCCTGTATCACAACAGCTGCCGGCACCTGATGTTCCGACAGTACAATACAGCTAAACCTTACGCTGAAAGTCCAACCTGCAATATTTACTTTGCACTTTTCTCCGTTACAATAACAATTAACATGCAATATCCTCCTGAAATTTGATTTTTCTAAATTATACACGCCTGTGCGGGCGGTGTCAACTCTGTTTTTGCCTGCTGCCGGATTAATCTGGCAGTAATCTGACATATCTGGCATATGCCGGTCGAGCATGCCTCTTGCGGTGCAGGCGTGTATTCCTCACTCACAGCACCAACTCAAACACACCGCCGTCAAACATAATATCTCTGCCGTCTGCATCCTTGTAGAACGACACCTTTTCCGTTTCAATCAGCTCAAAACCCAGTGCTTTGAGCAAAGCAACAGAGGGCGTGTTATTGATTGCCGTACCTGCGGTCAGCCTTTTGATGCCAAGCTTACGCATATAATCAAAGAGCTCCACGTGGCTTTCTTTGGCGTAGCCCTTGCCGTGATATGCAGAATGGAAGCAGTAGCCGATCTCATGTCCATCCTCTCGGATATTAAAAACACTATATCCAATAACGGTGTCTCCAAGACAAACAGCGAAAAACATATGCTCGATACCGCTGTTCGCCGCCCACTTTGCAATTCTTTGCTGAACATCCTCATCGTCGGTATTGTGCGGTTGATCATACTGTGAAAAAGCAGAAGTATTAAAGTCTATCCATATTTCTTTTATGCTTTTCCAATCATCCTCTACGATGCGACGGATGGAAAGTCTTTCAGTTTTAAGTGATTTCATAGTTCACTCCATTTCTGCGCTGCGATCAAAGAATTTGGGACGCTTCGGAACAAACTTTCTTCTGCTTCGGGCAGCCGCTGCACCCGCCGCATTCCGGCCGGTCCTCATCTTCCTCACATACGTTCCGGCTGTATGCTTCCCTCGGGCTTGTCAGCAGGCAGATCGCCTGCGCCGAGATCCCTTCGCCGGAGCCGGTGAAGCCAAGTCCTTCTTCGGTGGTGGCCTTCACATTCACCTGCTCCGTTTCAATCCCCAGCGCCTCCGCAATATTGGCCCGCATCCGGTCGATGTGGGGGCGCATCTTCGGCGCCTGGGCAATGATCGTAGCGTCGATGTTTTCAATCAGGAAGCGGTTCTCCTCCAGCAATTCCCCTACATGTCGTAACAGCTTAACGGAAGAGATTCCCTGATAGGCAGGGTCAGTATCCGGAAAATGTTTGCCGATATCGCCAAGAGCCGCCGCTCCCAGCAGTGCATCCATAATGGCATGCAAAAGCACATCCGCATCCGAGTGACCAAGCAGCCCCTTCTCATACGGTATCTCTACCCCGCCCATGATCAGCTTCCTCTCCGGCACCAGTTTATGAACGTCATACCCCATCCCGATTCTCATACGATCCCTATGCCTCCCTTTCTCCCGCATAAAAACTTTTCTTCATTATAAAAGTAAGCAGTCTGTCCGCCACCTCTTCCTTGCTCATGATCGGCAGCGTAAGCGTATCCTCCTTCGTCAGCAGCGTCACCACATTGGTGTCCGTGCCAAAGCCGGCTCCTGTCTGCTTTAAGTTATTGGCCACGATCATATCGATCTTCTTCTTCTCCAGCTTCGCCCTGGAATTCTCCAGCATATGTTCTGTCTCCATGGAAAAGCCGCACAGAAACTGTCCCGGTCTGCGATGCGCGCCCAGCCAGGCCAGAATATCCTCCGTGCGCACCAGCACAAGGCTCATCTCGTCGTCCTTCTTCTTCAACTTCTCATCCGCTGTCACGGCCGGGCGATAGTCGGCCACCGCCGCTGCCTTGATGATGATGTCCTGCTCCCGTGCATCCGCCTTCACCGCCTGCGCCATATCCGCCGCAGACACCACTGGAACCATCCTGACGCCCATCGGGGGCTGTAAATTCACTTTCCCTGACACAAGTGTCACCTCTGCCCCGCGCAGCATTGCCTGTCTGGCTATGGCATACCCCATCTTGCCGGTGGAGTGGTTACTGATATAGCGCACCGGATCGAGCTTCTCCTGTGTGGGTCCCGCCGTCACAAGCACCTTCCGGCCCGCCATATCCTTGGGCGTCAGGGCTTTTATGATATATTCATAGAGCACTTCCGGATCCGGCATCTTGCCCGCTCCCGTATCGCCGCAGGCCAGATATCCGTTGGCGGGGTCGATCACCTCCATGCCGTACCGTTTCAGAATCTCAAGATTGTCCTGCACAACAGGGTTCTGGTACATTCTGGTATTCATGGCCGGGGCCACGATCTTCGGACAGGTACAGGCCAACAGCGTGGTGGTCAGCATATCGTCCGCGATCCCGTGGGCCGCCTTGGCGATCACATTAGCCGACGCCGGCGCTGTCAGGAAGACATCCGTCTGTCTGGCCAGCGACACATGCTCCACCTGAAACTCGAAGTTCCGGTCAAAAGTATCCACCAGACATTTATTGCCCGTCAGCGACTCAAAAGTGATCGGATTGATAAAATTCGTGGCATTCTTCGTCATGATCACCGTCACATCCGCATGCTGCTTCATCAGCATACTGGCCAGCGATGCGATCTTGTAGGCGGCGATGCTGCCGGTCACGCCCAAAACAATATGTTTTCCTGCTAACATAAAGCACTCCTTCTTTCACACTCATCTACTTTGGTTTACATAATTCTATGTCCCGCCAATAACGGCGGGACATCTGGTATTTATCTCGAACTTTTTTAAATGAAATACTTTTAAATGAAATACTTTTTAAACAAACTACTTTTAAAACGAACTACTATATAAAACAAACTACTTTTTAAATTCACTAATTCTCGACATTCTTTCTATATATAATGCCCAGTCCTCTTAACGTCAATTCATTGTCATACACGATCTTCCGCTTACAGTGCGGCACAATGCTTCCGGCCAGGCCGCCCGTCGCCACCACCGGCGCTTCATAGCCCAGCTCATCATAGATGCGCTCGATCATGCCGTCCAGACAGGCCGCCTGTCCCATCACGATACCGCTCTTCATACAGTCAATGGTATTCCTGCCTACTACCTTCTTTGGAGCTTCCAGACTGATGCGCGGCAGCTGGGAAGTCCTGTTGACCAGCGAATCCAGTGAAACCTTGACGCCCGGCAGGATCATGCCGCCGATATAATTCTTCTTCTGATCGACTACACTGATGGTGGTAGCCGTCCCCATATCGATCATGATAATGGGCGCGCCATAATACTGCAGCCCCGCCACCGCGTTGACCACCAGATCGGAACCCAGCTGCCCCGGGTTATCCATCAGGATATTCAGGCCCGTTTTCAGGCCGGGTCCCACCAGCAGAGGCGTCTTATGAAACAATTTTTCCAGTGCGGACTTCACGATATTGTTAATCGGCGGCACCACCGAAGAAATGATACTACCGCTGATATCCTCCAGCCCGATATCATACAGGTCGAACAACGTCCTGAATTCCACCACATACTCCAGTTCCGTGTTGGAAAGGTTCGTGGAGACGCGCTCCACGAAACAGACCCGTTCTCCGTCGATACATCCAATCACTATATTGGTATTTCCAATGTCGATTGCCAAGATCATATTCTGCCCTGCTTTCTATCATACATAAATCAGTTTATTAATGAATCAATTTTTAATAAATCAGTTTTTTGCAAATCACTTTCGCTTCTCTATGACACCGTTCCCTTTACCGGGCTTCCGGCCGCCAATGGCGCTTTCTCATAGACCGGTTTTACCCTGGTCAGCGCAATGCCCACGCCCGCTACGATGATGGCCGCCACCACAGCTTCCACGACGCCGTTAAAAGTCACAACGCCCATGATCACATCCAGCACGGCTTCTCCGGCCACGCCCACCGCCTGCGCATAGGCATCTTTATATAAGACGAAAATGCCGCTCATCACAAAAAGCGTATTCGTGTAGGCTCCGGAAAGCCCCGCATAGGCCAGCGCGATATTCGCCGAACCCTTTTTTCTGCCGCTGATCGTCAGCACTGCCATAAGTGCGCATCCTGCTGCGATACCTGCAACGGTGCACACCACAACGCTCATAACGTCCGGCAGCAGCCGGATCAAAAATGCCCTCAGAGAAATACATAAGATCAAAGACGCCAGCCCGTTCACCAGAATCCTTCCTGTCTGCCCCTCGCCCTTTAAGGCTCTGCGGATCAGGATGTAAACAAAATACGGCACGATGCCTACCAGAATCCTCGGCACAAAACAGATATACAGGCTCTTAAAGATACCCGAAACACCGACTGCATTGTAGGCCAGTACCGGCGAAAACACAAATGCCGACGCCGTAGCCGCTTTGAACGTGTTGTTGATAAAGCTGGTCAAACCAAATACGAATCCCAAAAATGCACCTTTCTTCGGTCCAAGAAACAGCGCTCCCAGGATGACCGGGATATGAATAATCGTCGCGTTGATCACTACAAGCGGGATATATCCCAGCGGGGTGAATGCCATAATCACGATTATGGCGGTGAACAGTGCCGTCAGCACCAGTTCATAGGTCTTTTCATTTTTCATGGTACAATTCCTCCTGTTATTATTCTCATTGGCGGCGGCCATCCAGCAGGACAGCCGCCATTCGAGATACAATACGGTGTCATCATACCACGTTGATAAATTTTTGACAATATTTTTTTAAAGATTCACTATAGTTTCCCTATGGTAACCAGGACTTTACCTTTGCTGCACCGATCACGCCAAAATACAGGACCCAAGTCTTCTGGCCGCCGCTTTCAAAATGCCTTCTGATCCCTCTGTTTACACCACTTTTAAGATACAGATCTGCGTCGCTTTCAGTTCGCCGGTCGATCTGTCTCCCCAGACTTCCACTGATCTGCCCTTTTCCAGATCCTGTGCCGTTGCTTCCTCCATCTCGAATTCGGCGCCGCCGTTGTAAATGGTCTTAATGGCAAATAACGTCTTCTCATCGTAAGTCACCGTGACCTTATCAAATTCGGAATCGTCCGCCCCGGGCGCAGGCGCAGCTATTACAGCAGCCCCTCCGTCATCATCCGTACTTATCTCAGCCTCTACCACTGTCAGGCAGCCGTCCTGCAGTTCCTTGATGTCCCCTTCCAACGCTGGAGCACTGTCTTCCCAGGTGCCGGACGCACCCTGCACGTCCTCCTGTTCCTTCGGCACATCGCCGCCCGCCCCGTCAGTATTGTCACCCGCAGGCAATTCCGGCGAAAGATCATCCGCCGCCGCATTCAAATCGTCAGCGTCCGTCTGCCGCTCTTCCTGATTTACCGCCGGTTCATCCCCGCTGCAGGCACACAATGTAACGCTCATGGCGCACAGTATGCCGGTTACCAGTGTCATTTTTCTTAGTCCGTTCTTCATCTTGTCCTCCATTCCGGCGCATGGGATCCCGCATGACAGCAGAATCCCCATGCTTCCATTTACTGAAACCGACAGCTTTTCCATACTCTGTTCGATTTCTGAAATGGATTTTATCAGAACAGTCTCTAAGAAGACTCTAAAATATCTTAAGATATTATGAAGAAAGCAGTCATTTCAGCCGTCCAAGTCATCTTGTTAAGATTACTCTTGAAAGTCTTTCTGGACAGTGATACAATCGTGGAAATTGCAAAGAAAGGCCACCCCCATGAATACAAAAGACAGGAAAATCACACAGACCGCTGCGCAGACAGCAGAAAACAAGATTACAGAAGGAGTCATCTGGAAACAGCTGCTCCTGTTTTTCTTCCCGATCTTATTCGGGACACTTTTCCAGCAGCTCTACAATGCGGCGGATGCCGTGATCGTGGGCCGTTTCGTGGGCAAAGAAGCGCTCTCGGCCGTGGGCGGCGGCACCGGTACGGTCATCAACCTGCTGGTGGGCTTTTTCGTCGGCTTATCCGGCGGCGCCAGCGTGGTGATTTCCCAATATTATGGCGCCAGGAAGGCGGAATTAGTAGAATATGCGGTACATACGGCCATAGCCTTCTGCATCCTCGGCGGCTTCGTGCTGATGGTAGGCGGCATTCTGACCGCGCCGGCCATCCTCACTGCCATGGATACTCCCGCGGACGTGCTGGATCCGTCCATTCTCTATATCCGTATCTATTACGTAGGAACCATCGGCAACCTGATCTATAATGTAGGCGCCGGTATCCTGCGGGCCGTGGGCGATTCCAGACGCCCGCTCTATTTCCTGATCGCGAGCTGCTTTGCCAACATCCTTCTGGATCTGCTGCTGATCGTATGCTTCGACCTGGGTGTGGCAGGCGCTGCCATCGCCACCATCTGCTCTCAGGCGCTGAGTGCAGTACTGGTGATCCTGGTGTTAGTCAGAGTAAAGGATATGCACAGACTCGATCTGCACAAAATCCGCATTGACCGTATAATGCTGCACCGCATTGTCCAGATCGGCTTTCCCGCCGGCCTGCAATCCGTCATGTACAGCCTTTCCAATATCATCATCCAGGCTGCCATCAACGGCCTGGGAACGGACACCGTGGCAGCCTGGACCGTATACGGCAAGATGGACGCCCTCTTCTGGATGACCATCAGTTCCTTTGGTATCGCCATCACCACCTTTGCAGGACAAAACTACGGCGCGGGCAAGATGGAACGGGTGCGTAAGGGTATCAGCACCTGTCTGGCCATGTGCTTTGCATCCACCATCGTGATCAGCATCCTGTTGAACATCGGCGGCTGCTTCCTGTACAGCCTCTTTACCTCCGATCCGGAAGTGCTGCGGATCGGCATGCAGATCGTTCACTTCCTCGTGCCTACCTTCTTCACCTATGTATGCGTGGAAGTGCTTTCCGGCGCCCTGCGCGGCGTGGGAGACTGCTGGATTCCAACGGTGATCTGCTTAAGCGGCATCTGCCTGATCCGTGTTCTTTGGATCATGCTGGCGGTGCCCCAAAGACCGGACATCTATACCATGACCTTCAGCTATCCGCTCACCTGGACGATCACCAGCGTGCTCTTTATCGTGTACTATTGCTTTTTCAGCAAGATCAGGGTCTTCCGGCGCCGCCGTGAAAGCCTGTGATATCCTGTAACAGTTTAACCCGGAGCAGTTCGAACCTGTTCCGGGTTTTATTTTGCAAAAAGACAGTTTCACTTAACAACAACCAGATTACGTTATTGTTATTTTTATTTTGTGGATTGACTATAACAGCAAAGGTGATATAATGCACTTATACATTAAGTACATTCAGGAAGCAGAGGTGATGAGCAGTGGAAATCATTATCAGCAACAATGCCAATAAACCGATTTATGAACAGATCACATCACAAATCAAGGCAATGATAATGAGCGGAGAATTACAGGCAGGCGACGCAATCCCTTCCATGCGGGCTTTGGCAAAATCAATTCATGTAAGCGTTATTACAGTCCAAAAAGCCTATGAGGATTTACAGAGGGACGGATTTATCGAAACTACGGTTGGCAGAGGAAGTTTTGTGTCGGCGCAGAACAAAGAATTTTATCAGGAGGAACAACAGCGTATAGCCGAAGAACATTTACAGGCAGCCGCC